>NZ_JASOKT010000010.1 GCF_030216305.1 Actinotignum timonense
CACCGCGATGTACCACCCCCGCCGTCGTCGTACCTTTAAATGCCAGCCACGCTACTGAGAGCCGTTTCACGCCGAAAAAACTTCCCTCCGGCCCGGGAGAGGAATATGCTATTGGCAATTTGAGCCAAAATCAGGAAGGCTCAGGAAAATTCGGAGGCACACGCACTTATGTCCGTGACGGAAACGACAACCACGACCGCCACTTACCCGATTGATCACCCTATCGATGGGAATCTCACCGTTCCCGCCAGTTCCGGCGTTTCCGGTGTTCCTGATTCCGCAGGAGTTAACAACCGGCCGGACGAGGATTTCTCATTCGGAGTTGTTCCCACTTCAAGCCGACGTTCCTTTTGGGCCGTCGGCTTTGTTATGCTCGGCTTCACTTTCTTCTCCGCGTCCATGTCGGTGGGAGCGAAGCTCGGCATCGGCCTAGACCTGGGCGGCTTCGTGGCCGCCGTCTCCATCGGCGGCGCCATCCTCGCCACCTTCACCGGGGCGCTGGCCTACGTGGGCGCGAAAACCGGGATGGGCGTGGACGAACTCGCCCGCCATTCCTTCGGCCGCTTCGGTTCCTTCCTTCCCTCCTTCCTCATCGCCTTCACCCAGATGGGCTGGTTCGGCGTGGGGGTGGCCATGTTCGCCATCCCCACCGCGGAAATCCTCAATATTAGCCCCTGGCCGATCGTGCTGATCGCCGGTGGCCTTATGACCGCCTCCGCCTACTACGGCATCAAGGCCATCGAGATCGTCTCCTTCATCTCCGTGCCGCTCATCGCCGGGCTGGGCACCTACTCGATGGTGACCGCCACGGTGGACGGCGGCGGCCTCACCCGCATCTTCGCCAACACCAGCGGCATGCCGGTGATGGTGGGAGTTGGCCTGGTGGTCGGATCCTTCATCTCGGGCGGCTCGGCCACCCCGAACTTCACCCGCTTCGCCGGCTCCGCGAAATCCGCGGTTATCACCACCGTTATCGCCTTCCTCCTGGGCAACACCCTCATGTTCTCCTTCGGCGCGGTGGGCGGTGCCTTCACCGGCAAGGACGATATTTTCTACGTGATGATCGCTCAGGGTCTGGCTATCCCGGCCCTTATCGTGCTGGGCGCCAATATTTGGACCACGAATAACAACGCCCTCTACACCACCGGCCTGGGCTTCGCGAATATGACGAAGCGCCCCAAGAAGCCGCTGGTTATTATCGCCGGTATCCTCGGCACCCTGTGCGCGCTGTGGCTCTACGACAACTTCGTGGGCTGGCTGAGTTTCCTCAACGCCACCCTGCCCCCGATCGGCACCGTGCTGGTGGCCGACTACTTCGCTAACCGCCGCGCCTACCACGCCATTGTGGAGGCGGTGGAAACCGGTCGGATCTGCGCCGCGGATACCTCGAACACTTCAGCGACCCGCGCGGTGGCCTGGCCTGCGGTTATCGCGGTGGCTGCCGGGGCGCTGGTGGGCTGGACCATCCCGGTGGGGATTGCCTCGCTCAACGCTATCGTGGCCACGCTGGCCGTGTTCTTCGCTGGCCGCGGCGTCGTCGCAAAAATGAAGTAAGCGCCCGCGCGCTGCACCGTAACGTATCGCACGCACCCGAAAGGAGCACCCGTGAGCACCCAGATTTTCCGGAATCTGCGCATCGAAAACGCTGAGCACCTCTCCGATATCACCGTGACCGACGGCGTCATTACCGCGATCACGCCCGCCGGGCCGGTTGCCGGTTCCGCCGCAGTTTCGCCCGCCCCCGTTTCCGGTACGACGGCGCAGCCGAGCCACGCGCCGGCCGCCACCGTCCGCGACTTTGGTGGGCGCCTGGCCCTGCCGCCCATCGTGGAATCCCACGTGCACCTGGACACCACGATGACCGAGGGTGACCCGCACCCCAACGAATCGGGCACCCTCTTCGAGGGCATCGAGATTTGGTCGCAGCGCAAGGCGAAGCTCACGGTGGAGGACGTCAAGGAGCGCGCCATGCGGGCGATCCGCCAGCAGGTACGTTTCGGCATCCAATACATCCGCTCCCACGTGGATATCAACGACCCGAAGCTCACCGCGCTGCGCGCCCTGCTCGAGCTGCGCGAGGAGCTGCGCGACCGCGTCACCTTGCAGCTGGTGGCCTTCCCGCAGGAGGGCATCGAATCCTACCCGCACGGACGCGAACTGCTGCGCACCGCCGCCGAGCTGGGCGTGGACGCCATCGGCGCCATCCCGCATTACGAATTCACGCGCGAATACTCGGTGAGCTCGCTGAATTACGCGGTGGGCCTCGCGCAGGAATTCAACCTCCTCATGGACGTGCATTGTGATGAGATCGACGACGGCGCTTCGCGCGGTCTGGAAACCCTGGCGACTCGGGCCTACGAGGCGGGTATCGGGGAGAAGGTCACGGCCTCGCATACCACGGCGATGCATTCGTATAACAATGCCTATTTCATTCGGCTGCTGCGACTGCTCAAGATGAGCGGAATCAATTTTGTATCCAATCCGATGGTCAATACCCACCTGCAGGGGCGCACGGATACCTATCCGAAGCGCCGCGGGGTGACCCGGGTCAAGGAGCTGACGGAAGCCGGAATCAACGTGTCCTTCGGGCAGGACGATATCGTCGATCCGTGGAATCCGCTGGGCACGGGCTCGCTGCGCGATGTCACCCTCATCGGGCTGTACGTGACCCAGATGATGGGGGCTTCGCAGATCGATCATTCCTATCGCTTCATCACCCATAACGGCGCGCGCACCCTCCACCTGCCTGATTACGGCATCAAGGTGGGTAATCCCGCGAACTTCATCGTGCTGGGGGCGCCGTCGTGGCGCGAGGCCCTGGCTTTCCACGCCCCGGTGCTGGCTTCCTACCGGCGCGGCGAGCTGCTTTTCGAGTCCACTGAGCCGGAGCGCGCCTGGCATTTGTAGGCGGTTGGTTGTGCGCCGCGCGCGCCGCGCGCTTTTCTCCCGGACCCTCGGCCGAGTGACAGGCCGGGGGTTCGGTGAATTTAAGCCGGTGGGCGGGCCTGCGAACGACAGGCACCGACCGCCCACCATCACGCCGGCTCACAAAGTGGTACTGGAGCTACAGTCAACACCCGATTTTCTGTCGTGCAGTACCACTCTGTAAGGCCCGCAGTTCTCCAGTACCACTTTGTCTCTGCACCGCGGGCCTGGCGGCCAGCCACCACCCGGAGCTGATCTGGCATCTGGCGGCCCAGGCCCGTCCAGCCCGGGCCCGTCCAGCCCGCCCCGAAAACAAAGTGCGCGTAAGAGCACCGTTTCGGAGCTATTTCGTGTCTCTTACGCGCACTTGACGAGGGTGATGGTCCGAAATGCGCACTTGAGGAGGAGGGAGACCAGGCCGACTCACAAAATGTACATGGGTGACTGTTTTTCCGAGATGTACTTCGCATGTACGACATCTGCACTACAGCTCGGAAAACACCTACCACCCCGCCTCCCCTTGCGCCGCCTATTTTACATGTGTAAATTAGGCGGCATGAGAGAGGTACACACAGACGCTCCCAACGGCGGCACGAGCGGAATGCCGAACGCAAATCAGCACAGCATCCTCGGCCCCGCCGCAAACCAGCACAGCCCCCTCGGCCCTGCCGCAGACGATCCGCGGGCCCGGCGCTCCTACGATGCACTGGTGCACGCTGCTGGCGCGCTCATTGATAGCGGCGCGGCGATTGATGATCTCACCGTCTCTTGGATCACGCGGGAAGCCGGGGTCACCCGCCCCACTTTCTACCAGCATTTTTCTGGGATTAGCCAACTGGTGCGCGCCGTCGTTCTTACACGGCTCCACGCAATTTTTGACGCCACCCCGGTGCCAACCTCAGAAGAACCGTCGCTCGACGTACAGCTGCAGGTGCTGCTCCCCATGCTCACCACTCTGTTGGAGCACCGCCACCTCATTGCCGCGGCTCTCACCAGTTCCGCGGCTCTCGGGAGCGCAGCCCCGATTATCGCGGCGATTCGTGATCGCCTGCTCAGTGCCCCGGCCATTCGCGCCCGTGGCCGTGTCATGTTCGGTACGCCGACACCCGAAAAACAAACTTCGGGCGACGGCGCGCCTGCGCCTGCGACCGCTAAATCAAGCATGCCCGCCGGGGCGAACGGCACCTATCCCCCGCCCTCGAAAGCGGAAATGGACTTCGCTTCCATGGTGGCGGCCGGCCTGCTCTGGCGTGTGCTCCACTGGATGACCGAGGAACCCGCCGACCCCGATGATCTTCCCCGCCTCGCTACCGAAGTGGGCAGTTTTACCCGCGCCGCCTATGGAGAACACTCATGAGCGAATCACGAAACACCGCCCCGCAGCCGGATACGACGCCGCGCACCACCGCGGAAACCGGGCCGGCCGCGCCGTCCGCGCAGCCGGCTCCCGCCCGCAGCTGGCGGGAGCGCATCCGCCCCGCGATTATTATGTTTGGGCTCGCCATTATCCCGATGATCTACGCGCTGATTCTCACCGGCGCCTACGATGACCCGCTCGGCAACCTCAATGAGATCCCGGCCGCGATTGTGAACGAGGATCGCGGCACACAGCTGGGCGGCTCCGAGGTGAACCTGGGCGCAAGCATCACCACCAAGCTCTTGGAAACCGAAGAACGCCAGAACTTCCAGTGGCGGGAATACTCCGCCGCGGAGGCCCAGCAGAAACTGGCTAACGGCGATATCTACGCGGTGCTCAGCATCCCGGCGTCGTTTTCCAGCGATGCCACTTCCGTGGCGCGCGGCCCCGGGGCCGCCACCCGCGCCCGGCTCTCCTTCGTCACCGACGATGCCCTCAACTATATTGTCGGCAATGTGGGACGCGTCATCGCCTCCACCGCCACCGCGGCGGTTTCGGAGAAGGTGTCGGCCGAATATCTTGATGGCATCTACCTTTCCTTCGGGACGCTGAGCGAGCAGCTGAGCGCCGCGGCGGGCGGGGCCGGAGAGCTGGGCGCCGGGCTGCGTGACGCGGCCGGCGGCGCAACTCGGCTCGCGGAGGGCGCCGGCCAACTGGCCGAGGGCGCCGGGAGCCTCGCCACCGGAACGGAAACTTTAGCTTCCGGTGCGGGGCGTATGAACGACGGCGCAGCTCAGCTCGCGGCCGGTGCAGGCGACGCCGCGGGCGGGGCCAGCACCCTCAGCGAGGGGGTTTCCCAGGTAGCCGGTGGGGCCAGTGCCGCGAGCCTGGCGGCCGGCCAGCTCCGAGATGGTGCGGAGCGCAGCGCCGCGGGCCTGGATACCTTGGCGGCCGCCAGCCAGGATGTGGCGGCGGGCAGCCAGAAAGTAGCGGAGGGGAATGCCGCGCTGGCGGAGGGAGCCAACCGCGCCCTTGCCGGAGCGCAGCAATTGGGCACCGGCGCGGAGAAACTCAGCGGCGGGCTCAATAACCTCAATGACGGATTGAGCACCCTCATCGCGATGTACGATGTGCTGCCCCCGGAGGTGGTCAAGGCGAAGCTCGCTGAGGCACAGGCTGGCACCGCGCAACTTCTTGAGGGATCCACCCAGCTCCAGGGCGGGATAGCTGCCCTCGTCGGCGAGGAAACTGGAACGGCGGGCGGGTCCGGCATGGGTAGCGACAATGGAACAGGGGGCGGACCTGGCGCGGGCGCCGCCACCGGCGCGAGCGGCGAGCCTGGCGCGGGTGCCGAAAGCGGCGGGTTGAGCGCGCTTGCCAGCGGGGCGCAGGCCGCGAGCGCCGGGGCGGCGCAGCTCAAGGACGGTGCCGCCCAGCTGGCCGCCGGTGCGCAGCGTGCCGCCGCGGGAGGCCAGCAAGCCTTGGCCGCCACCACGGAATTCGCGGACCAACTCGATGCCCTGGCCGTCGGGAGCAGCCGCGCCGCCGCCGGGGCCACCCAGCTAGCGGAAGGCACCGCGCTCCTCGCTACCGGAAGCGGCGAACTAGCCGCCCGTGCCCCTGAACTAGCCGCCGGGGCACGCGCCGCCCACAGCGGGGCCACTCAGGTAAGCAGCGGCGCCACCACCCTCGCGACCAACCAGGAAACCCTGCGCGACGGTTTGCACACCCTGCGCGAGGGCGCCGCCACCCTGGAAGTGAAGCTCTCCGAAGGTGCGGAGAAAATCCCGGTCTACACCCCGAGCGAATCAGAAACGATGCAGCGAGTGGGGGCCACCCCGGTGGAATTGAGCACCACCCGCGCTCACCCCGTCGGTGATTTCGGTGCGGCAGTGGCCTGCTACTTCATCGCGCTGGCGATGTGGGTGGGCGCTATCGGCCTCTATCTCATGAAGCCACCTCTCTCGCGCCGCCTGGCGGCGGCGCGCGTATCCGGGCTGCGGCTCGGGCTCGGTTCGGTTGCTAGCGGGGCGCTCATGGGAATCGTGCAGGCGGGCCTGCTGGTCGGGATACTCCACCTCTTCGGGAATGTGGATCTCATTAACCCGGGCGCCACCCTGGCCATCTGCGTCACCTCCTCGATTGTGTATATCGCGATCAACCAGGCACTTATTGCGCTTTTCGGCGCCCCGGGTCGTTTCATCGCGCTCCTCATGATCGTGATCCAGCTGGGCGCGGCCGGCGGCATCTACCCGGTGGAAACAGCGCCGGGCTTCTTCCAGGCCGTCCACCCGCTGCTGCCCGTCACCCACACGGTTAACGCCCTGCGTGCCGCGATTGCCGGTGGCCCGATTGACACCGCGGCCTACGCCAGCGCGCTCGGGATATGGTTCGCCGCTTCGGTGCTGGCCACCGTCCTTGCTGCCATCATCAAAATACGCCGCGATGGCCATGCCGGCACGTCGCGGCCCCGCGAGGCGAAAGCCGGTAGCGGCGTCGTCGTACCAAAAAATGAGGAGGCGCCCGCCGCGGCACGGTAAAACGCAGGAGCGCGACGGCACGGTAAAACGCTACGGCACGATAAAGCGCAGGAGCGCACGCCGGGCCCGCACCCACCCCCGCACCGTAATTTCTGAGTCCTATTTACCACGAAGTAAGGGAAGCCTAATATGGAGGTGCTCCGCGGATCGCCCGCGGGGCACCTCTCCTACTGTTCGCGGAGGAATGGGATGACGGCTCAACTCACCCACGCAGATGCCGGCACCGCCCCGAACGGCGGCGTCGCCACGCGTGTCGATACGTATAAAGAAAAACGCGCGCAAGGACAGCGCGCCCTCAAAGAACTCATGGCGCCGATTGCCCCGCGCCTGGCGCTCGGCCGCTTCGTGGCGGTGTGCTCCTCGCTCGTGGCCGTGGCGCCGTTTATTGCGCTGGTGCGCATCGGCGATATTCTGCTGCCGGCCTGGCGCGCGGGAACGCCGATAGATACCGCGGCGCTCAGCTGGAATGTGAAACTACTTGCCGGGGCTTTTTGCACCCAGCTGCTCCTCTACTTCCTGGCGCTCACCATCACGCATTTCGCGGATCTCACATTGCGCGGCCTGCTCCAAGAGCGCATTATCGCACAGATTTCACGCGCGCCGCTCTCGTGGTTCTCCCGGGCGCGCTCCGGGCAGATCCGCAAAGCCATCCAGGCCGATACCACCACGCTGCACACCCTGGTGGCGCACGCCCCGGTGGAAACCACGGCCGCGGTAGCCACCCCGCTCGCCCTCGTTATTTTTGCTTTTACCGTGAATTGGCGCCTGGGGCTCCTCACCATCATCCCGCTGCCCTTCTATTTCGCGGCGCAAATGTTCATGATGCGCGATATGGGCGAAAAGACCGCGGAGATGGACGACCGGCTCGGCTACCTCGCCGCGCGCGGGGTGGAATTCGTGGAAGGCATCCAGGTGGTCAAAAGCTTCGGGAAAGTCGGCCACGCGCATCGCGCTTTCGCTCGCGCCGCCGATGATTTCGGGAATTTCTACTGGGACTGGTGCGGGCCGCTGCTCAAAGGCTCCGCGCTGGCGATGTCCTTCATTTCCGCGCCGGTGGTGCTGCTCGTCAATATGGGGCTCGGCTCGCTGATCCTGGCCGCCGGCGGCGCCACCCTCCCCGAGGTCATCGCCTGTTCCCTCATCGGCCTCATCGTGCCGCTCACCTTCGACACCCTCTCCACCAGCATGTGGTCCTACCAGCTGGCCGGGAATTCCGCGCTGCGCATTATCGAGGTGACGAGCGTGGAACAGTTGCCGCAGCTGGAAGCCCCCGCGGAAAATCCCGCAGCAGATCCCGCAGCCCCCGCGGCCGCGAGTACCGAGGAAGCCGCGGGCGGCGTCGTACCCGCGCATGTTGTTTTCGAGAACGTGAGTTACTCCTATCCGCGCGCCGGGCGCACCATCCAGGCGCTCGACGGCGTATCCCTCACGCTGCGCCGCGGCACCGTGACCGCGCTGCTCGGGCCCTCCGGTTCGGGCAAATCCACGCTGGCGACCATGCTCGCGCGCTTCCGCGATCCGGATAGCGGGCGGGTGCTCCTCGACGGGCGCGACCTGCGCACCCTCCCCGAAAAAGACCTCTACGCGCGGGTCGCTTTCGTGCTCCAAGATGCGCAAATGCTGCGCATGTCCGTGCGCGATAATATTCGCCTCGCGCGTCCCCATGCCGACGACGCCGCCATCGAGCAGGCGGCCCGCGCCGCCAATATTTGGGACGATATCTGCGCCCTCCCCAAGGGGCTGGACACGGTGCTCGGGGAAGATACCACGATGTCCGGGGGCCAAAACCAGCGCCTGGCCATCGCGCGGGCGCTGCTGGCCGACGCCGATCTTCTTATTTTGGATGAGGCGACCGTGGCCACCGATCCCCAATGCGAAGCGGAAATTCAAAGCGCCCTCAACCGTTTGGTGGCCGGGCGCACCGTGCTGGTGATCGCGCACCACGCCGAATCGGTGCTCGGTGTGGATCAGGTCTGCATTTTGGAACAGGGGCGGATTTCTGCCCTGGGCACCCCGGACGAGGTAGCCACGCATCCCTTCTGGGTGCGGCTCATGGAAGGACGCGAACATGCCTAAGAACTCTGAGGCCACGAACACCTACGGCGGGCGCGCGGGCGGCGGGCACACGCACACCGCGAGCGCACCCGCCACGTACGGCGCCCACACGCACACCGGGCGTTTCTCCGATCCGCTCCTCGTGCACGCCTACGGCTCGGTCCTCACTAAGGAAGGCCACGGCTACTACCGCCGCTCGATTATCCTGGTCATCCTTTCCGGGATGATCGAGGGCCTGGCGCTGCTCACCGTGGTGCCCCTGGCGCTGACATGGTCCACCGGCACCCCGACCCTCGGGCTCGGCGTGGGCGGCTGGATGAGCGTGCTTGCCGGACTCGCGGTGACCGGCCTGCTCACCGCCTACGTTCAGGCGGTCATGGCCTACACCGCCGCCATGGACGTGATCCGCCACAGCCTCAGCCTGCTGGGCGACCAGCTTTCCCGCCTGCCGCTGGGATGGTTCCGCTCCGGCTGGGCCGGCACCCTCTCGCGCCTGGTCACCGACGGCCTCATGGCCATCGGCCAGGGCATCGCCCATTTCACCACCCCAATTATCCGCAACGCCACCGCAGCCCTGGTGCTGCTGGTGGGGATGTGGATCTGGCAGTGGCAGCTGGGGCTTGCCCTTACGGTTGCGTTCCCGCTGCTGTGCGCGCTGGCCGGCGCGGCCCGGGTTTTACGACGCCGCTCCGAGCTAGCCACCAGTGCTACCGAAAGCGATCTGGCTGACCGGATCGTGGAATACGCCCGGTGCCAGCCGATCCTGCGGGCCACCGGCCAGGCCGCCACTTTCGCGCCGCTCCACACCGCTGTGAACGCGAACCTCGCCGCCCAGCGCCGTTCGCTGTGGCTGGGCATCGCCGCGAATCTACTTTCCGGGGTGGGCGCGCAGCTGCTGGTGGTGAGTCTTATCGCGCTGGCGGTGCACCTGTGCACCGGCGGGCTGCTCAACCCGGCGGCCACCCTCGCCTTCCTCGGGGTGGCACTGCGTTTCATGCGAAATCTGGAGGATTTCACCGCTTTCGTTATGGCGACCGAGGTGGCTCGCACCCCGCTTGACTCCATGCGCGAGGTGCTTGATGCACCTGTCCCGAGCGAGCCGGCCAGCGACGTCGCCCTTCCCACGCCCGGCGAAGTTGCCCTCCGGGACGTTCGTTTCGGGTACCGCGCGGATACCCCGGTACTCGACGGTGTGAGTTTCACGGCCCGCCCGGGCACCCTCACCGCGATTGTGGGGCCCTCCGGGGCCGGCAAATCCACTCTGTTCCGGCTCATGTGCCGGTTCTGGGACGTGGACGGCGGCAGCGTGAGCATCGGTGGCGTGGATGTGCGTGATCAAACGACGGCGCAGCTCATGGCGCAGTTGTCCATGGTGTTCCAGGATGTTTATCTGTACGACGACACCCTCGAAGCGAATATTCGGGTGGGGCGCGAGGGCGCCACGGATTCCGAAGTGCGGGCGGCCGCGGATATGGCCGGGGTAAGCGATATTGCCGCGCGGTTGCCCGATGGCTGGGAGAGTCCGGTCGGCGAACGCGGCGGGATGCTATCGGGTGGGGAACGCCAGCGGGTTTCCATCGCGCGGGCACTCCTCAAGCACGCCCCTATCGTGCTTTTCGATGAGGCAACCTCGGCCCTCGACCCGGAAAATACCGCCGCTATCCGCGCCTGCATTCAGCAGCTGCGCCAGGAAGCAACGGTGCTGGTGATTGCTCACAAGCTGGAAACGGTGCAGGGTGCGGACCAGATCGTGGTACTCGACGCGGGCGGGACCGTGCGCGAAGTGGGCACCCACGCGGAGCTGCTAGAAAGCGGCGGACTGTACCGGAAGTTCTGGGAGGATCGACGGCGCGCGGCCGGCTGGCAGCTGGGAGCCGCGGCGGATTAGTGCCGGCCTGGCGGAATGCCGCCGCCTCGGCGAAATAGCGCCGCTTCGGCGGATTAGTGCCGCTCTTCGCGTACACGTCGCGGGCCCGCCGGTACGTTTGAAAACGCCCGGCGGGCCCCATCCTACATTTTGCAACGCAACCGGCCTACATTTTGTAACGTAGAGAGCCTACAAAATGCAACGTAAGGGCTCTACATTTTGCAACGTAAGCGGTTGTGCACGATCTCAGCGTTTTGCCGAGACCTTGGGCGGGCACGTGCGGCATTACCGCGATTCCTACGGCCATGAAATTGATGCGGTGCTGGAATTGCCCGGCGGCGTCTGGGCGGGCGTCGAAGTCAAGCCAGCCACACTGAGCATCCACGCCGCCCCCGCCACGCCAAGCCAACGCCGCGCATACTCATACCCACTCCCGGATTTTCAAGCATTTACAAGGATTTTCACGCCACATAACGGTTGACACCCCGCGCTCCACTCCATAAAGTTAGGGCCACCTAACCACTAGGTCGGGAGCCGGTTTCACGCCCCGGCCGCTAACAAAGGAGCATTGGTGAAACGCCGTGTCATGACCGTTGCCCTGAGCGCGCTCTGCGCCGGGTTACTGGCGAGCTGTTCCGCATCTTCCACCTCTACCGAATCACCTACCAGCTCGAGTGGTGCCAGCGCAGCTGCGTCGTCGGCCTCCCCCGCCACGGGCGATGCCGCAAGCGGCCCCATCACCGTGACCGATCAGCGCGGCCACCAGGTGGAAGTCACGCGCCCGGTGCAAAAAATTGCCTCCGCGGTGATTCCCGCGCCCACCATTATTGCCGCGGTAGATGGATCCTGGGATCGCATTGTTGGGATTAACGAATCGCTGCTGGTCGCCAATAAACAGGGCATTATTTCGAAGATTTTCCCCGCCTCGGTGACCACCCCGGTGATCGCGGATCGCCAATTCACCCCGAATATGGAAACCATTCTGGCGCAGGATCCGGACGTATTTATTCAGTGGGGTGACCGCAGCGAGGATCTTATTACCCCGATTGAGTCGGCCGGCATTCCGGTGCTCGGGCTCAAGTACGGCACCCAGGAAAATCTGGAAACCTGGATCAAGCTTTTCGGGGAAATCCTCGGCAAGGAAGACCGCGCCGCGCAGCTTATCGACTATATGCACAGCGAACAGGAATCGATATCCAAGCAGGTCGCAGCGCTGGGCAAGCCCAAGCCGCGCGGGCTGCAGCTGAGCTACTCGGCGGAAAAGATGTCCGCGAATACCGAAAAGAGCTACGGGCAGCACGTTTTCGATGTGGCCGGGATTCAGAATATGGCCACCTCGGATGTGGTGCAGGATGGCATCGTTTCCCCGGAGCAGATCCTGGCCTGGGATCCGGAAATTATTTTCCTTTCCGCTTTCGATAAGGCCGTGCCCGACGATCTTTATAACGATCCGCGCCTGGCCGAAGTAAGTGCTATTAAGAATAAGCGCGTCTACCGCGCCCCGCTGGGCGTGTACCGCTGGCAGGTTCCGTGCGCGGAATCGCCGCTGTACTGGAATTACGTGGCGGCCCTCGCCTACCCGGGAGAATTTAAGGTCGATATGCCCGCGCTCATGCGCGAGAAGACGAAGTGGGTCTACAACTACGATCTCACCGACGAAGATATCGATCTGGTTCTGCGCACCGATATTAATGCCGGCAGCGCTAATTATGACGTTGTCCGCTAAATCCGCAGATTCAATGGCCGCATCCGGTGCGCCCGGTGCAGTGCCGGGAACGATGAGTACGACGACGGCGGGGGCTACCGCCCCCGCACCCGCGGCCAGCGCGCCAACCACAGCCGTCAGTACCATCGCCCGGCGCCGCACCGCGGCTTTCGCGGTGCTGCTCATCACCACCATCGCGCTGCTCGGCGCGATGGTGGTGGCGATGGGCATGGGTCAGCTCTCCATTAGCGCTCCGGACGTGGTGCGTATTCTCTTCTCGAGTCCGGACGATGTGGATCGCTCGGCCCTCGTGGCTATTAACCAAATTCGAGCCCCGCGAGTCATTCTTGCCGTCGTGCTCGGCGGTTGCCTGGCTGTTTCCGGCGCGGTGCTCCAGTCCCTGTTCCGCAACCCGCTGGTCTCGCCCGATATCGTGGGGGTTTCCTCCGCGGCTGCGTTCGGCGGGGTGCTGGCGATTCTGGTGGGCACCTCAAGCTTCATCCTCATGGGATCCACCTTCATTTTCGGGCTTTCCGCGGTGGTCTGCGTGATGCTCATCGGGCGGATCCGTTCCCATTCGGCCACGCTCACTATCGTGCTGGCCGGCGTGGTGGTTTCCGCGTTCTTCAACGCCATGGTTTCCCTCATGACCTACGTGGCCGACCCGTACAGTAAACTCCCCTCGATTACCTTCTGGCTCATGGGCTCACTAGCTGCGGCGTCGTGGGCAAAAGTCACCACCATTATTATTCCCGTCATTATTGGGCTTATCGTGGTGGTGGCGCTGCGCTGGCGTATTAATGTGCTCTCGCTGGGCGATGAGGATGCCCGGGCTCTCGGTATTAATCCGAGTGCGATGCGCTGGGTGTGTATTTTCGCCGTCGCCCTCCTTACCGCAGCTTCGGTGGCAGCCGCCGGAATCATTGGCTGGGTGGGCCTGGTGATCCCGCATCTGGTGCGCCTGCTGGTCGGGCACGATAATCGCGTGGTTATCCCGGAATCTTTCCTCATGGGCGGGATGTATCTCCTCATTATTGACACAATTGCGCGCAATGCGACCTCGGTGGAAATACCGGTGGGAATTTTGACCGCCACGATCGGCGCCCCGGTATTTATCGGGTTGCTCATTCGGCGCGCGCGAAAGGGGCGGGCTCTTGCTTAAGGCAGAAAATCTTGGGCACCACTATCGCGGCGGGCCGTGGCTGTTCCGCGGGGTGGAGCTGGAGGCCCACCCCGGCGAAGTACTCACGGTGCTCGGGCCGAATGCGCGCGGAAAAACCACCCTGCTGACCTGTTTGGCGGGAGTGCGCACCCCGGTGGAAGGCACCGTGCATTCGGACGGGCCCATCGGCTACGTGCCGCAATCCCACGCGGCAAACCACCAGTTCACCGTGCATGACATGGTCCTCATGGGTCGGGCCCGCACCATGCGAGTTTTCGCCAGCCCCTCGGCCGCCGATAGCGAGGCCGCGTGGGAGGCCCTCGAACGGGTGGGGATCGCGCACCTGGGCGGGGCTACGTACGCCGAGCTTTCCGGCGGGCAACGCCAGCTCACGCTCATTGCCCGCGCGCTGGTCGCCACCCCGAGCACTCTCATTTTGGACGAGCCGACATCCGCGCTGGACCTGCGCAATCAACGCCGTGTCCTCACAATTATTCGCACGCTCGCGGCCGAGGGCCTGGCCATTATTATGACCACGCACGATCCGGCGCACGCCTTCCTGACCTCGCGCACCACCCTCGTCATGGACGCTGACGACCTCTCCATTGGCGCCACCGAACGCCAACTCACCGAAGCGCGGCTGAGCTCGCTTTACCGCACGCCGATTCGGGTTCGTGATGTTCCGGTTGACCGTGGCTCACAGTGCGTCGTCGTTCCGGATTTTAGTGCGAACGACGACGCCGCCCCTTCCGCTTCCACACCGCCCTCGCAAAGAAAGGACCACGATGGGTAATATCCTCACGATTATGAATATGGTGCGCGATGCGAGCACGCCACCTGACCTTATTGATACCTACGAGCTACCCAGCACTGACCTGGGTAATTACCGCGGAATTGTGGTGTCCATGGGCGCCGACCAGGTATTTTTAGAGCGGCAGCGCGAGCGCCTGAGCGCCTGGGTGCGCGCGGGCGGGAAACTGCTCGCCAACGGCCTGCCGATGCGGCGCTGGGTGGACGGGCTACCCACCCACCGGAAAATGGAATTTCACGGGTTGGATGATGTGTGGCTAAGCGCTGTGGAGCCGCATCCGATCTGGGAGGGTGTTGAGCGCCGCGATATGCTGCTGCGCACCGGCGTGCCCGGCGAGCATTCTTTCGAGGAATTACGCGAGATCGGGGTGGCCGGTTTTTACGCGCGTTCCTTCCTATCGGACCTGCCCGCAGGCGCGCGGGTGATCACCGGAATCGGGCCCGGCAAGCTGCCGGTGGACGTCAGCTACCGGCTGGGCGAAGGCGAAGTGATTGTCCACAACGGTAACGACCTCAGCGGTTTCGCGTTCCCGGGGACGTCCGCCGCCGGGCTGCGCCGCGCCATCACCGAGTACCTGGAGAAGTAACGATGAAGAAAATAGCATTTGTGCACACCGGTTCGTTTTTCCATCTCGCGACCGTGAAGGATCCCGCGGTGCGGGCACGCCCGGTCACCCCCGTGTACTGGCCGGACTATTCGGGAGATTTTTCGGAGTTCGACGCCGTCTACTTGGCCGCGCGCAATCACCCGGGTGTGGTGGCCGCGAAGCACGGCCAGGTGCTGGACTTCCTGGGGCAGGCCGGTAATAAAGTATTTATCGACGGAATTAACCAGGTGGATAGCTGGCTGCCGGGGACGTCCGAGACTCCGCGCGGCACGAATTTCTGGTCCTGGCGCACGGGTGAGGATCTGGGGCGGCGTTCGGTGAATACTGATCATCCGCTCTGGGAGTATCTTTCCGATGAGGCCGTCCACTGGCATTATCACGGGGTGCTCGCGCCTCCGGCGGGGGCGACGCCGTTGGTGGTGCTCACGCAGATGGAGCAAACCGGGCCGGGCGTTGATCCCTGGGGCGGGTATTATCTGGCACTTCCGGATCACCCGAATATGCTGCTCTACCACGATAATGTGACGTTCGCGGCCGAGCTGGTGGTATCCACGATGGATGCCACCTATCACCACGGGGCCGGTTTCATGCCTGGCGCCACCCAGTTGCTCTACCGCATGCTGGAGTGGCTCGGGGATTAGCGCGGGCGGGTGGCGCGGGCCGGGGCGACCGGAGCGGTCGGCGAGACCCGGGCGGCCGGTGCGGCCGGTGCCGCTGGCGTGCAGCCTTGGCTGTACGCGAGCGCGGCTCTTAGTCGAGAACGCAATCGGGTGGGCGTGCGAGATGTCGCGCGCCCACCTTTTCTACCCTAGGAGAATGGCCCGGAACCTCGCACGCATGAGGTCGCTAATATTGAAGCATCCAGAGGAAACGGCGCACCCGACTCCAGCGACAATGGATTGCTACTGTGCCGGAACCATCACCGCGCCTTTGACATTGGCTGCTTACAGTACGACGCCGCAACGGCAAGGCTTCGACGGCGGGAAGACTGCACTCCCTTCTAAAGTCCGCTCGTAAAACACTGCATCTTTTCTAGCCCGGCTTGACTACAGTTTCAAGCCGGGCTAGAATTCCGCCAACCACCTACAAGAAAGAAGAAAACATGAATCGCCCCGTATTCAAAGCAAGCGCCGAACGTGCCGGTAAACAGTGGCACCTGGAATGCCATGCGGTTGATCATGTTTCAGAATGTCCAAAGCTCGATCAGGCTGAAGAGGTAATCCGGCGCGCTATCACATCTCAAATTGGACTCGCAGCCGATAGCTTCGATACTTCCATTGATATCATCCTGCCCGAAGGTTTCGATATCCGGATTGCAGAAACATACCGTCTCCGCCACGAGGCGGAAGAACTCACCCGGCAGGCTGCGGCACAAACACGCAGCATTGCACTCGAACTTAAAGAAAACGGCCTAACTCTGCGCGATATCGGCGCCATTCTCGGAGTCTCGTACCAGCGCGCCGGCCAACTAACGAAAGGATAATTTCGATGCTCCTGACTGCATACAAGCCACCTGTCTTATGCCAGAATGATGGGACAGGAGGTCTCCCCATGAGCGTTTTTGACGTAGCCCAGTTTTTCGTTTCCCAGTCAGCATCCGGCAGCTTGTCCGCGCCCAAACTGCAAAAACTGTGCTTCTATGCCTTTGGCTGGTACGGCTACCAAACAGGCGAAGCCCTCTTCGATGATGCCTTCTGCGCAATGGAGAACGGTCCCGTTGTAGGCGATCTCCTTACGGCGTCTGCTTGCCGCGCAACTGTGGATCAAAAGCTTCTCGAAGAAGTCCATGCCGCTTGGGAAGAAGAAACCAAGGAGTTCGATCTTTACACCAGCGATATTCTGAAGGCAGTCTGGGATCGGTATGGTGACATAACTCCTGAGGAACTGACCCGCGCCACACAGCAGGAGGAACCATGGGTTGAGGCATGGCAGTCTCGCCCACATGGAGCAAAGCGCGCGGCGCTGTCAAGCTTCGAGATTATCGATTACTTCGTCACGAGAAAGAGTCCTGATTTTGCGCTACCGGATCGCAAGATCATCTACGATCCTTTCCCCTTCGAAGAAACCCCAACGCCGGCTTCGTTTTTTGAGAAACTTCGGGATTTGGGATGTCTTTCCATCTGACTCGCCTGAACGAAGATATTTTCCTCGATTCTTTCATTACAGGAAAAGACAACGACTCGCTCGGAAGGTGGCTCCGCGACAAAGCTCGCAAACTCCAGGAAGAGGATACCTGCGTGGTGTGGGTACTTTGCCAAGAGAACTCGAGCGAGCCGCTCGGATATTTCGCGCTTACCAGCACAAACGTCCCTACTACGCGCATCTTGAAGCGAGATCGATATCATTTCCCTGAGAACGGCAGCCTATAGGCGGCTTACGATCATCACCCTGCTTTACTGCTAGGTAAATTCGCTCTCCACGCGGATTATGCAGGAAAGAGCTCGCTGGGCCCCTTACTCATGGCACACGTATTTTCTAAGGCCGCAGCGGTAAGCGAGATTATCGGAGTACGTTATATCATCCTGCAAACACAGGTAAAATCCGTCGCTAATTACTACCAGCGTGAGTATGGTTTCACTTCGCTCCACAGCAGCCAGGCTTCCACCTTCCCGATGTACAAGACAATTAGTGCTGCACGCGAAGCCGTCACCCATTTCTTACCCTAGGAATAGCAGCAGAAGCCTATTGCCTGGCTCGGTCACCGCTCTTGCTCGCAAAGAATCTGTTTCGCAACCTTCTGAGCGCGGTGTGCACCGGCAAATACGCAGGCGAGCAGCACCACCATGCTGAGGATGATGATCGTGGCGATCACCCCGTCGGAGAGCGGGAGCAATACCGCGAAACCGCTGAAGACTAGGCATGCTGTGGCGGCGGCTGTCCACGGCCAAGCTGCGGCGTGCGCTTCCTGCCACGTTTCCTGGTTCGTCATGATGATGTCAGTGCGGTACCCGACGAGTTCGTTAAGCTTGAGGGTCTTTTTGCGCGAGGCGTAGGCAAACCAGCCGCTAACCACCGCAGATCCCCATAAGATAACCACTATAACTACCGCGATCTGCCAGGTCATTGACCCCTCCCATCTGCCAGCTTCGTTGCTGGTGGCGCTCTTCTCAGTGAACGGTATTTTCCCATGGGCCAGTTTACTGAGTGGCAGCGTCGTCGTACCAGTACCCACATCAAATTCGTAAGCGATAGAACCTGTCGGAAATACCGACAGCTTGCTTCCCACTGGGCGCGCTGCGCTACCGAATATACGCAGGTTCAGCGTGCCATGAGCTGCGAAAAATCGATGACCTGGTCTGCCCACGCAATTGTGGAGGGACGGTGGGCGACCATGAGTACCGTGCGGCCTGCGGCGAGGCGTCGTATCGCTTCGCCGATGACTGCCTCGGTGATGCTGTCCAGCGCGGAGGTGATTTCGTCGAGGAGGAGGATCGGGCTGTCTTTGAGGAAAGCTCGGGCGATGGCAACGCGTTGTTTCTCCCCACCGGAGAGCGCATTTCCGCCCGGACCTACCTGGGTGTCAAGTCCGGCGGGCAGCCGCTCGATAACTGGATCCAGCCCGGCCTGGCTTACCGCGGTGAGGATTTCTTCCTCCGTGGCATCCGGCTTGGCCAGCGTCAGGTTTTCTCGGATGGACCCGCTGAAGAGGTAGACATCCTGGAACACCATTGCGATGTGGCGCATGGGCTTGCATTCGCGAATATCGCGCCCGCCGAGAGTGATGGTTCCGCCCTGTGGCTGCCAAAAGCCGGCGACCAACGCCAATGCGGTAGTTTTCCCCGCACCTGACGGGCCCACTAAAGCGGTCACTTTACCTTCCGGGGCTTTCAAGTTGAGATCACGCAGCACGGGGTAGCGCGGATCGTAGCCGAAGGTCACCCCGGAAAATTCGATGGTGCTATCGGCGAGCACGCCTGGATCCGCCTCGGGAGATACGCTCGGCCCTGGGTTCGCGTGGGAGGGCGCGAGCACGCCAGAATCCGCGTTCACGGGCTCGGCGACAGTCGAGATATCGGGCTGTTCCTCGGCGGCCGCGATAATTTCGCGCACCCGCTCGAGGGCTTGCATAGAATCCGTGAGCGCGGTGGAGTATAAGACTGATTGCGAGAGCGGCAGATTAATACGGGTGAGAACAACGGCGATGGCCAGGAAGCTGAGGAAATCCAGGCCGCCACCAACCACCAGGGCTCCGCCCCAGCCCAGGCATACGGCGAAAGCCAGTTCAACCAGCAGGAGGAATGCGGAGGCCGGGCGGCTTTGGCTGCGCAGCGTCCGCAGGATTCCGGTGGACTCGGCAGCGAGCGCCTCATCCAGGGGCTGCCATTGGGTTTGCCCGCTGCCGCGCAGGACTTGCTGGAGTTTCGCGAATTCGATAATCCGCCCGGCTACTCGGCGTGAGAGCCGGGCTTCGCTGGCTTGGGCTTCGCGCACTGCTCGATGCATCCATCCCCAGATAAACCACAATCCGATACTGGTCACCGCGAGAACCACCCCGAGGCGCCATTCAACCACCGTGACCACCACCGCCATGACGAAAGGAACCACCACGCCGGATATCACCGCAGGGAAAACCAGGGAAGCCAGGTGGGAGAGGGTGTTAACGTCTTTCGAAGTGGCATTTATAACCGCGGTGCGGCGGGATGGGGTGAACCACCCGACCGGGAGGCGCACTACCGCCGCGCCGATTTTTTTCATGAGCTCGTCGCAGATCGCGTACACGCTCACCCGGTAAGACCAGCTCATCGTCACCACGTAGAGGAAAAACGTGATGGCTCCGCTGATGCATATCGCAATGAGCCAAGAGGATAGCTGCCCATCGGCCGGCGCACCGCCGCCAGCGCCACCTTCGGTGAGCAGTGCCCGGAGGAACCCGATGAGCATCGCTAAGGTGATGCCTTGGGCCACCGCGGCCGCGGTGTAGGCCCCTATCAAGATTTTTATTTGGCGCACATGTAGTACGGTGCGCATCGCCGTGAGCATTTTCAGCATGGGATTCCCTGCTCTTTCAGCATGTCGCGGTACAGGCCCGCGGTGGCCGCGAGTTCGTCGTGGCGGCCGGATTGTACGATTCGCCCGCCCGCAATCACCAGAATCTGGTCGGCTTGGGCGAGACCGCTTAGCCGGTGGGCGATCACCAAGGTGGAGCTATGCCCGCGCCGCGCCGCGATGACCTGGTGCAGAGCCTGCGCGGTATGAGTATCTTGGTGTGCGTTCGCTTCATCCATAATAAGGAGCGGAGGATCAGCTAACAAGGTACGGGCGATACTCAAGCGCTGCGCTTCACCGCCGGAAAGCACAGCGGCCTCCCCCAGGATCGTGTCATACCCGGCCGGGAGTGCGGCGATCCGTTTGGCGATATGCGCGCGGGCCGCCGCTTCCTGTAGCTGTGCATCGGTAGCCTCCCGGTTGCCGAGCAGGAGGTTATCCCGCACACTCACCGCCGCTAAGGACACATCCTGAAATACTGTCCCGACCTGGCTGTAGAGCCCCGCACGGCTGTATTCGCGCAGGTCGTGCCCGCCCAGGGTAATGCAGCCACTTTCCGGATCCCAAAAACGTGCCGCGAGTGCACCGATGGTAGTTTTCCCAGCTCCCGAGGGCCCGACCACGGCGGTCAGAGTTCCGGATGGGAGGGTGAAACTAATATCGTGCAAGACCGGGCGGCCTGGAGCATAACCGAAGGACACATTCTGGAAACGTAGCTCCGGGGCGGCCGAATCTATAACGGTCTCAGCCTTAGCGGCCGAAGCCGTGACGCCCGTAGTCTTAGCGGCCGAATCCGTAGCGGCCGAATCCGTAGTGCGCGCAGCCAGGGCAGGAACCTGGTAATCCCCTACTTCCTGCGGTTTTTCCGCCAGCAGCGCCGCTGTATCTTCCCCGGCCCGCAGTGAGCCTTGCAGGTTCTGAGTGAGCGTCATGAGTTGCCCCAGCCCCGCGGGCAGCCCGAGCCAAATGGTGAAGAACGCCAGACTGCTCGCGGGTGTGATCCAGCCGCTCCACACGAACCAGCAAATGAGCGGGGCGCTCCACGCGAGGATCACGCCCGGCTGGCTCAATGCGGATACCACCGCAATTCCTTTACCGGCCCCGGCCAACCACCGGAAGGACGCGTCGGAATTTTCTTCCCGCGCCGTGGTGAAGCGCCCGCCGACTCCGGTGGCGGGGAGTTGGTAGTTTTTGATTTCTTTTATGCCATCAACAAGCTCCACGGTTGCGTCCGCGAGTTTCCGTTGGGCGACGTCGTAGTCTTTAACGGCTTGATCCCCGCCACGGAAAGCGATCCCCATGGCCAGGCCAACGGCAATAATAAATACTCCGCCCAGGAGGAGTGCCAGCCTCCAGTCGAGCACACACAGGTAGATGCCGCCCACCAACGGTGCCACGAGCGCACTGGCGAGTTCGGCGCTGGCATGGGCAACCAGGGTATGGATGGCGCTGGTGTCATCAACCACGATTTTCCGGATTTCACCAGGGCCCAGCCGCCGCACGCGCCCCAAAGGCAAGGCGCCTAAATGTGTGATGATACGACGGCGCAGCCGATGCCGCAGCCCTGCTTCGCTGATATGGGTGATACCAACTGCCCAGTTGTAACAGATGTGATGTACCAGCAAGCCCACCAGGGTGAGCCCCAACCACCACCAGATACGTGCCGCGCCGTGGCCGCCGAGCCAGTCATCAGCCAAGCCAACTAATGCGATATACGGAATGACCGAAGCGCCGGATCCGATGCCGGCAATAATGAAGGAAACCAGCATTGACGTGCGCACGGGTGCGACCAGCTGCCACGTAGTCGTTTTCGGAGCCTGCTTCGCGTTTTTCCCTTGATGGTGAGCCATGGGATCTTCTTTCTACCCGAGCACATGCGTGCCGGAATGTACCGGCTCTTCCAAGAGACTCCGCCATCCGGCTTCCCGGAAGTTCTGAAGTAAGCCCAGGTATTTTTTGGCGTTCTCACGGTTGAGGCCTTGCCTGAGAGCGCCAAAGAAGCCATACCAGCCGGTTTCGCACATGACCTGCGCGAAGGCGGGCCATACCGCATCTTCCGGGCCGAGCTCGATATAGAGGCGGGCTTCGTATTCGGCTAGGTCAGCTACGAAGCTCTGATAGGGAGTGCCCGCGGATCCCCACAGAACTAATTGAAATACGGTGAGGTGGTCATAGACGTAATCGATCATCCAGTCCGTGATGCTGCTACCAAGATCCTCACCTGCACCGCTACCACCCTCCCGCGGTTCTTCCGCGCGCGACTTTTCGCCGAGCGACTTTTCCGTGAGGGCAAGACCGCGCATAATACCTTCGCGGTGCCGCTGGCGTAATTCCTGGCAACAGGGTTCCACAAGAGCCGCAAACAAGGCTTGTTTATTATCAAAATGGGTATAGAGGGCGCCGGTGGTGACATTGGCTTCTTTGGCAATCACACGCAAGCTGGCTGCTTCATAGCCGTGCTCGGAAAAAGTCCGCAAAGCCGCGGCAAGGATCCGTTCCCGTGTTGAGCTATTTCCACGTGCCGCCACCGCAACCCCATTTCACATAACACTGTTATGCGATAAGGATAGCCCGGCAGAGGCAGGGCAGCAAGGGGCTATTTCGGAGTATCGGAATCGACGTTGCCGTGACTGGTAACTTGAACCATTATCTTGGCCGGTAACTTAGACGCTATCTTGGTCGGTATCTTGGTCGGTCGACCGACCAAGTACATCGACTTCGGTCAAGGAATCGCGGATTATCTCCAACATAAGCTCAACAAAATTCGAGCTATCCCCTTCCTTACCCGCAACAACGAAAGCTCGGTAATAATCCTGCTGGCGTGACCGGATGAATTCTTCCACGGGAAGCCAGAAGAAGATCTCTTTCCAGCGGCCAAGGAGCAGAGAATGCCAGAGCCGGCCCGTACGCCCGTTGCCGTCGGCGAAGGGATGGATGAACTCGAATTCGTAATGGAAAACCGCGCTCTTTATAAGCGGGTGCAACGTGGATTCCTGATACCACGCGAGCAAATGGCACATGTGTTGCGGAACCAGATCCGCCGGCGGAGCCGCGTGCACAACCACACTCCCCGCAAAGACCCCCACACCGCCAGAGCGGAAACACCCGCTCTCGGGAACTAGCCCGCTCATCATGGTTCCGTGCGCACGTAGCACATCGCGCGCTGACATCGGATCAAGTTCGGGGAGCAGGTCATATGCACTGCCGGCGTTATGCGCCTCAAGAACCTGAGCTGTCACGTC
This sequence comes from Actinotignum timonense, assembly GCF_030216305.1. Taxonomy (GTDB): domain Bacteria; phylum Actinomycetota; class Actinomycetes; order Actinomycetales; family Actinomycetaceae; genus Actinotignum; species Actinotignum timonense_A. The sequence goes on from NZ_JASOKT010000010.1 coordinate 23,258, forward strand.
CGCGATATATTCACCGCCAAGAATGGCCCGGACTGTCTCCAGCGGCAAGGTATTCCCCTCAATGGCAAGGGTGGCGTGGATTACGCGAATACGGTTCTCGCGCCGCCCAAGCTCTCCCAAAGAATCCAGCCAGAATTTCCCGCCGTCCCCCGGGCGTTCCAGTTTTTCAACAAGGTTGCAGACCTGCCCGACCAGCGCCTCGCAGGCAGGTGTTATGCGCAGTGGTGGTTCGTAACCGCTCATCTCCCGATGCTATCGAAGCGTCATTCCCGCCACCGATCCACACGCCGAGAAACTGCATAGCAGGACTACGCACCGCGCACGCAAAGGGGCCGCCCCTGATATTTCAGGAGCGGCCCCTTGCGTTAGCCACTCGGCTGCTTGGGTAACCCATTGGAAACTTCCGCAGCCGCGCGGCTGGTTGGGTAGCTTTTCAGCTACCTCAGCAACATTGTGTTACTTCTTGCGGCGGCGAATTGCCACGCTACCCGCACCGGCGGCCAGAAGAGCGAAGACTGCCAGCGATGCCACATCGGCACCGGTCGCGGTCAGGCCCTTGGCCTTCTTGACCTTCTTAGTCTTCGGTGCAGCCTTGCCCGGATCGTTCGGGTTCAACGGGTCGGTGCCGTTCTTGATCTCGTCACCATCATTGATACCGTCACCATCGGTATCGGCCTTATTCGGGTTAGTCGGCTTACCACCATTCTTCACGCCCGTCACCTCGTCACCATCGGTGAGCCCATCACCATCGGTGTCAGGGTTGAGCGGGTCAGTGTTACCAGGCTTGCCGTCCTTATTGAACTTATCGTCCTGGAACGGGTTCTTGGTGCCGTTCACCTCATCACCGTCCGTGATGCCGTCACCGTCGGTGTCCGGGTTCTTCGGGTCAGTACCAATCTTCTTCTCGTCACCATCGGTCAGGCCATCACCATCGGTATCACCCTTATTCGGGTCCGTACCGTTCTTGATTTCGTCGCCATCATTGACGCCGTCACCATCGGTATCGGCCTTATTCGGGTTAGTCGGAGTGCCGTTGTTGTTCTTGCCGGTCACCTCGTCACCATCGGTGAGCCCATCACCATCGGTGTCAGGGTTGAGCGGGTCAGTGTTACCAGGCTTGCCGTCCTTATTGAACTTATCGTCCTGGAACGGGTTCTTGGTGCCATTGACCTCATCACCGTCCGTGATGCCGTCACCGTCGGTGTCCGGGTTCTTCGGGTCAGTACCAATCTTCTTCTCGTCACCATCGGTCAGGCCATCACCATCGGTATCACCCTTATTCGGGTCCGTACCGTTCTTGATTTCGTCGCCATCATTGACGCCGTCACCATCAGTATCGGCCTTATTCGGGTTAGTCGGAGTGCCGTTGTTGTTCTTGCCGGTCACCTCGTCACCATCGGTGAGACCATCACCATCAGTGTCAGGGTTGAGCGGGTCAGTGTTACCAGGCTTACCGTCCTTATTGAACTTATCGTCCTGGAACGGGTTCTTGGTGCCATTGACCTCATCACCATCCGTGAGCCCGTCACCATCAGTATCCGGGTTCAATGGGTCAGTACCGATCTTCTTTTCCTCACCATCGGTCAGGCCGTCACCGTCAGTATCGGGGTTCTTCGGGTCGGTCTTGGTGGCCTTGGAATCATCAACCTTCGGGGTACCATCCTCATTACGAGCAGGCTTACCGTTCTCGTCGATATCCGTACCGGCTTCCTCACCATCGGTCAGGCCATCACCATCAGTATCCGGGTTCTTCGGATCGGTGCCCAGGTCCTTTTCACGACCATCACTCACACCATCACCGTCAGTATCCGGATTCTTCGGATCAGTCCCGTCCTTCTTCTCATCCCCATCATTGATGCCGTCACCATCAGTGTCAGCATTATTCGGGTCCGTGCCGTCCTTGATTTCGTCAGCGTCAGTCACGCCATCGCCATCGGTATCGGCCTTGTTCGGGTTAGTCGGCTTGCCACCGTTATTCTTACCGGTCACTTCGTCACCGTCGTTCACCCCGTCACCATCAGTGTCAGGGTTGAGCGGATCAGTGTTACCAGGCTTACCGTCCTTATTGAACTTATCGTCCTTGAACGGATTCTTGGTGCCATTGACTTCGTCGCCGTCATTGATACCGTCACCATCGGTATCCGGGTTATTCGGGTCGGTGCCGATCTTTTCCTCTTCGGAATCGGTCAGGCCATCGCCATCGGTATCCGGATCCTTGACGGTCACCTTGGAGGTGTCGAGGACCTTATCACCATCCTTGATGGTCACGGTGATCTCAGACTTGTCCTTAGCGCCCGCGGGCACCTTGACCACAACATTGCCATCGGTGCCGATGGTGCAGGTTGCACCGCCGGTTGCTTCACAGGTGGCCGAAGCCGGGATCGGGCCGTTCGCCGGGTCCTTCGTGAGCGTCACGTCCGCACCGGGCTTGCCTTCGCCGTCGTTCCACGCCGGGCAACCATTATTGGAAGCCGGGCCGGCGATGGTGGGGCACTGATCCTGAGCATCGGGCACGCCGTCGTTATCGCCATCCGGGTTCGGAACCGGAGCGGGGGCCGTGACGGTCACCTTGGACTTGTCGAGGACCTTGTCACCATCCTTGATGGTCACCGCAATCTCGGTACCGGGGGTTGCACCCGCCGGAATCTTGACGACGACGTTGCCATCCCCGCCAATAGTGCACGTGGCACCACCGGTTGCTTCACACGTGGCCGAAGCCGGGATCGGGCCGTTGGCCGGATCCTTCGTGAGCGTCACATCGGTGCCGGGCTTACCTTCGCCGTCGTTCCACGCCGGGCAACCATTATTGGAAGCCGGGCCGGCGATGGTCGGGCACTGATCGGCATCCCCGGACACTCCATCCTGATCGGGATCAGGATCAGCAATGGTCACGGTAGCCGTATCCAGGTCCTTACCGTTGGGGTCCTTGACCTTGACAACGATCTGGTCCTTATCCTTCGCATTCGCGTTCGGAGTGACCGTAATCGAGCCATCCTGGTTGAGCTTGGCGGTACCCGGGCCGGTCACCTCAACGGTGGAACCGTCCGGAACCGGGCCACCCGCGTTAGGCAGCTGCGCCGGCTCACTCGGCTTGGTGGTCGTGTCATTCCAGGCCGGGTTATTCGGGGCAAGCACGGTCACCTTGGAGGTGTCCAGATCCTTGCCGTCATTCTTGACGGTCACCGGGATTTCGGTACCGGGGGTCGCACCTTCCGGAACCTTCACGGTGATATTGCCATCCTGGCCGATGGTGCAGCTCGCGCCATTACCCGCAACGCACGTAGCGGTGTTCGGGATCTCGCCGTTAGCGGGATCCTTCGCCAGCGTCACATCCGCACCGGGCTTACCTTCGCCGTCGTTCCAGGCCGGGCACCCGTTATTGGTGGCCGGGCCGGCGATGGTGGGGCACTGGTCTGCGTCGTCGTTCACACCGTCGTTATCGGTATCGGGGTTCGGAACCGGATCCGGGGCCGTCACCGTCACCTTGGGTGTGTGGAGGGTCTTGCCCTCGTTCTTGATGGTCACCGGAATTTCGGTGCCGGGGGCGGTTCCTTCCGGAACCTTGACGACGACGTTGCCATCGGTGCCGATGGTGCACGTGGCACCATTGCCGGCTTCGCAGGTCGCGGTGCTCGGGATCGGGCCGTTCTTCGGGTCCTTCGTGAGCGTCACATCAGTGCCGGGCTTGCCCTCGCCGTTGTTCCACGCCGGGCAACCATTATTGGAAGCCGGGCCGGCGATGGTGGGGCACTGGTCTACGTCGTCGTTCACACCGTCGCGGTCAGTATCGACCGGGGCCGGGGTGGTGACGGTTACCGGAACCTTGACGGTATCGGTGCTGCCATCCGGGTAGGTGACAACAACGGGAACCTCGTAGGGGCCAGCGGCGGTGCCCGCGGCCGGAGTCACCGTAATGGCGCCGGTTTCGGGGTTAACCGTGGCGGTAATCGGGGAGTTCTCGCCGAGCTTGAAGGTGGTCTTCTTGCCCTTCTCCGTCGGAGCGGGGTCAGTTTCAACCTTCTTGGTAGCGAGCTTATCGAAGGTGGGAGCCGGGACCTCAATGGTCTGCCCCGCTTCTACCGTATTGTCCTGCTTGTAATTCGGATCGTAGGTATCGGTGAGCTGCGCCAGCACCTTGACCGGAACCCAGGTCTTGAGCTTGAGCTTGTTCTTGGCGTTGAGCGGATCGGTCACGGTAGCAACCACCGGGATGCGGTAGTCACAGGGAGCCACGTCCGCGCCGGGCTTGACGGTCACCACGCCGGTGGCCGGATCAACAGTAGCCCAGACCTTCGCGCCTTCACCCAGCTCATAAGTCGCATCGGCAGGAAGCTGGTACTTGTTATTACCGGCCTGCGTGAAGCCCTTGGCTTCGCGGGTTGCGTAAGGAGCCTTGCTCTTCTCGGTTTGGGTCTTCTTCACCTGGACGGCGTCGTACTTGACGGGAATCGCGCGCACGATGAAGGAATCGGAAGAAACAGCGTTTTCAGCGGCATACAGAGTTGCCGTGTAGATTTCGCCGTCCTTCGCGTTATCCGGAACCTTGAAGTATGCCTTGCTGGCATCGCTCAGCTTCTTCAGGCCGCCGTTGGTCTGCACAACCTTGCCCTTGGAATCGGTCCACTCGATGCGGTTGGGCAGCGGGGAGAGATCCTTACCGGTCAGCTTGACTTCAGCGGTCTGCCCGGGGAGAGCGTAGTTTTCCTGGGCATCGAAGTTCGTGATATCCAGTTCCACCTGCACGCTGAGCACCAGCGCCAGATTGACGTTGTACCAGTTATTGGTAATCAGATTGACAGCCGCGGAGGTTTGCGGAGTCCACGAAGCATTCGAGTTGAACATGTTGAAGGTCTGGCGCATGAAGGAGGAGTAGTTCGGGACTACTCGCCCGTTCGGGTCCAGGACGTACATGTAAATACGGTCCACGTCCGCGCCGGCATTCTTCGGCAGGCGGATGGTGTACATGCCCTTTTCGTTCGTGGTGGCCGTGTAGGTGCCCTCGATGTAATCGGGGTGCTCGGTGAGCATGTCACGGACCTTGACCTCGCGGTCATTCACGGACGGGGTGGCATTACGCAGTTCCTGGAGCGCAGCCTTGCCCGCGGGGGTCAGCTGCGAGAGCACCACGGTGTAGCCGGAGGCCACCACGTCACCCGAGGTATTGAAGTTCGGGCCGGTGGCGGAGTTGGCAAGATCGCCAGCACCGGATTCGAACCACACCTTGCCGGAAACGGAGTCCCGGGTGGAGAGGGTCACGGCCGGGTCGGTCAGGGGACCCTTGTCATCATTGACCCATTCGTTCTTGGGGCGGGTGAGGTAGTCATTCGGATCGGTGTACATGAACACCGCGGTCCGCTGCATATTGGTGCCGATAAGCGGGAACTGGCCCAGGTTATTGGCCGTCACGCTATTGACGAAGGCACCCGGGAAGAAGCCGCCGGCCTGGCGCACCATGGTGACGGGGTTGCCGGCCGGGTTGGTGAAATCATTAATCCACAGGCGGTAGTACTGGCCAGCAACGGCCTTGTAAAGGTGCTGCTTGCCGGTGTTATCTACCCAGGGCACGCGCAGATCAAAAGCGTAGGCGCCGGGGCCGATCTGGCTTCCGTCGCTCTCGTCAATCGTCTTGACGGTGGTGGAGTAAATCGGGGAGGCCGCGCCGTCGGTATCACGCCACTGGAGGTACACCTTGGTTCCGTCCGGAACCGGGGTTGCACCATTGGAGGTGGTTGCCGGCGTGCCAACGCCGCCGAAGAACGCACGCCCCGAGAGCGTGTTCTTGGCATTACTGGCATCGGTGGTGCTCTTAATCCAGCCGGTCTTGAAAGCATCGGCTTCGATAATGGCATCTTGCTTGAAAGGAATATCCGGTCGGTTAGCGCCAGCTTGGTTCGCGCCTGCTTCGACAGCGGTGTCACCGACATACGTCGGACACTGCGCCGTGGGAGCAGTCGGCGCCGCACCGGAATTACCTTGCGGTGCAGCGTAGGCGATTCCCGAAGCAAACGTCGTCATGAGCGCCGCGGCGGTGAGACCGGCCCACACTTTCGTGCGACGACGATGCCCACCCTTGCGGGACACAGACGCGGAGACTCCGGGCGCCGACTGAGTCGACTCCGTGTGTTGGGACATTATTTCTCCATTAGTAGGTTTATGGATCGTTAGGGTGAAGCATGAGGAGAGCGTCAATTGTGGGAGGGTAGCGCTGGAGTGCCCCCCCCCCCGCAATTCAACCGACCCTGTCAGCTAAATCGCCTAAACAATTCATGAGCCTAGCACAAAGAGCCGTATTCAATTATTCAGTACCAAAGGTTATATAAACCGCGTAGCAACGCGGCTTCCCTCGCGGAGATAACTAACTTTTTATCAGGCTGTTTCAGAATTATTTACTAAGTATTAACCCGCGGCACCGCGCGGTTTTGAGACGGGCGCTTCGTTGCGCTCGGGCCTGCCTGGCCGCTTTTTCGACGGCGCGGCCGCGCGTCCACCTCGCCATTATGCCGCCCGCGCCGGCGTGAATAATAATACTTTTCCGTAGCGGCGCGGGCCTTCGCTCACCACCCACACCGCCCGGACGGTACTAAAGTCCCGTGCCGGCGCGGCGAAAGGGCGGGCACACGCGCGGTACATTCCCCGATTCACACCACGCCCCGCCGCGTGAATACTTATGTGCCGCCACGGCCCCTACCTGGGGCATCGCTCCGGTAAATGTACCCAATCTCTCGTTTTCTCGGGGCGGCCACCCGCACACAGCACACGCGCAGGTGGCCGCCCCGATCATCGCACCACAGGTCAGGACCTTTGGGCTACTCGCTTATGGATTACTTACCTTGAGCTATTCACCTTCGGATACTCAGCTTCGGATACTCAGCTTCGGGCTACTTTAGAAATCCCAATCGTCGTCGGTGGTATCTTCCGACTCCCCAATAATGTAGGAGGAGCCCGAACCGGAGAAGAAATCATGGTTTTCGTCGGCGGCCGGGGAAAGTGCGGTGAGGATTTCCGGGCTCACCCGCGTTTCTTCGCCGCTGAAGCGCGCCTGGTAGCCAAGGTTCATGAGTGCCTTATTGGCGTTGTAGCGGACGAAAATTGCGACGTCGTCCATCAATCCCACGGGCTCGTAAAGTTCACCGGAGTACTCGAGTTCCATCTGGTAGAGCTTCTCGAGCAGCTCGAAGGTGAATTCTTCCATTTCCGCGCGCCGCGCCTCGCTGCATTCTTCCAGGCCGCACTGGTACTTGTACCCGGAGTAGTACCCGTGCACCGCCTTATCGCGCAGAATGAGGCGGATAAGATCCGCGGTATTCATGAGCTTGCCGCGGCAGGACAGGTAGAGGGGCAGGAAGAACCCGGCGTAGAGCAGCAGCGAGGACAGCAGAGTGGAGGAGACCTTGCGCTTGAGCGGATCATCGCCCACGTAGTGTTCCAGCACCGCCTTGGCTCGCTGCTGGAGCAGCGGATTATCCACGGCCCAGGTGTAAGCTTCCTCGATCTGGGCGCTCGAGGCCAGGGTGGAGAAAATCGAGGAATACGAACGCGCGTGCACTGCCTGCATGAAGGCGATATTGGCGTAGACGGCCTGCTCGTGTTCGGTATGCGCGTCCTGGATCTGACTGATTTCACCAATGCTCGCCTGTACGGTATCCAGCAAGGTCAGGCCGGTGAAGACCCGCATCACGAGGGTCTGCTCCACCTCGCTCATGCGCTGCCAGGAGGGCAGGTCATTGGAGAGCGGCACCTTTTCCGGCAGCCAGAAATTCGCGGTGAGCCGGCGCCACACCTCCAAGTCCTTCTCCTCCGGGACGTAATTCCAGTTGATCGGCCGGAAAGGCCCCTCGGGATGCTGGATGTACTGCGGCGGCATAAAGGAACGCAGGGTGTAATGCCGTCCATCAGGTGCGCTCATGACTTCTCCAATTTTCATCAAAACACTAGATATTGTGGTCACTTCAATTTAGACCACTAGATATAGTGTCGCATTGTGGGCGCCTAGGACTTAAGGCTCGCCGCAGTGGTGTATGTCATAACGACGACGCCGCTCCTTTCCCGCGAGCACCCGAGCCACGAAAAACACCCCCGAGCCGGCCGGAAACCAACTCGGGGGTGCGCTACGCGATAAGCGAGATTTACTTCTTCTCAACCAGGGCCACGAAGCGGTCAATATAGCCGCGCACGAAGTCCGCGGTATCGGCCTTGAGCTTGCCGGACTCCTCGAAGAGTTCCGGGGAGCGCCCCAGGAACACTTCGGGCTGGCCAGGCATGGGCATATCGAAGTAGGAAAGGGCCAGGCGCAGGTTCTTCTGCGAGCTGTAGCCACCCATCCGCCCCACCGAATGGCTGATAATGCCGGCCGGCTTGTTCTTCCAGGCCACATCGCTATTGGGCTTGGAGCCGATGTCCACGGCGTTCTTCAGGCAGGCCGGCACGGTGCGGTTATTTTCCGGCGTGACGAAGAGGATGCCATCACTGGCCTTAATGGTTTCCCGGAAGCTGGTGTAGCTTTCCGGCAGGGGTACGTCCGTCACAGCTGCGTCGTCGTAATCGAAGTTGTAGAGCGGCAGGTGACCGATCTCCACAATCTCCACCTGGTACCCTTCGGGGAAATAGCCGGCCACTTCGCTCGCGATTTTGCGCGCGTAGGAACCGCGCCGCAAACTACCCACCAGAATTGAAATCTTCATAAGTATCCCGCGCTTTTCACTCGTATATTGACTGGGTGTGCCGCGCCCGGCCGCCGCCACAGGCGCCGAAGCGGACGCTGCCACCATCATAGGCTAGGCCCGCTTGCGGGTATACAGCACCACCCCACCCACGCAGAGGAGGGCCAGGGTAACCGAGAGCGGGTCAATCACCTCGGAGCCGGAATGCGCGAGGTTATTGCCGAGCTTCTTGCCTTCGCGTTCCAGCTGGGCGATTTGCTCGGCGGAAAGTTCGCAGGGCTGGCCATCCGCGGTGCGGCCTTCCCACACCGTTTCGGTACCGCCGCCGCTCGAACCGAACCACTGCTGGCCCACCAACTGCCCGAAGGTACCCGATTCGAAAACGGCCATCTTGCCGGGGCCGGACACGCTGGTGACGCTCAGGGTGAGCTCGCCGGTGGTCGCTTCGCGGAAGCTGGGATGCTGGGTATTCGCGCCGAGCCACGGCACTCCGGAGACCTGGCTGGAAGAAATCATGTAGATGCGCTCACCGGCGCTCGCCACGAAATCAATACCGGCCGGGGCGGTGGTGGCCGCGGCCTCCCCCAGCCCGAAGCTCAGGGAAGCCGGGTCGAGCCACTGCCCGGAATTATCGTCCTTGACGGCGGCGCGCAGCTGCCCGCCGTCCACCACCGCACCCAGGTCGTAATGGCCGCTATTGGCGTTGCCACTTCCCCCGACGTTGAAGGTGAGGGTAGTGGTGGTTGACAGGCGGGTGCCGTCCGTTGCGGTGGCGTTGAGGGCCAAGCCCACCGTGTAGGTGCCCGGCTGGGTGAAGACCCAATTGGGGTGCACATGGGTATTGGCCGGTATCTTATGCGAACCGCTGGCACCGCCGCTCGCGGCGCGCTCCACCGGGGTAGGGATGCACACCGGCGCGGCGGGCGCTTGCGGGGCTTGGCCGGCCGGGGCTTGGGGTGCTTGGCCGGCCGGCGCCTGGGGTGCTTGCCCCGTGGGGGGCTGGGGCGCCTGCGTAGCGCCGCCGTTCGGCGCCGGGGTGCCGGGCGTGCCGTTAGCCCCGCCAGTCGCACCGTTGGCACCGTTCCCGCCGTTGGCGCCGTTCGCACCACTTCCCCCCTTGCCAGCTCCCGGGGTGGATCCGCCGCCCGGGGTAGCGGTATTGCCCGGCGCGCCAGCGGCACCGTCGTTCCCACTATCGTTCCCACTACCGGAGCCACCGTTATCGTGACCCTGCGCGGCCGCAATCGCGGCGTCACCCACCGCCCAGGTGTAGGTGCGGGCGGGCGCGGTGAGGGTACCTCCGGGGGTATCCACTTCGGCGCGCACCGTCATGCGGTAGGTGCCGGGCGCGGAGAAGAGCCAATTAGCGTGCTGGTGCGCGGGTTCGGGCTGGGCGATCACGCTGCCCGGCCCCATCTGGAAGATTGGGGCGCCGGCGGCGTCGCGCAGAATCGGGTTGAGGGTGGCGAAATTCGTTTCCCATAGGAAGACCTTGCCGGGGCCTTCGAGCTGCTCCACCACGAAACGTGCCGCGGTGCCGCCGAGCTGGCGCGCCGCCCCGGAATCCCAGCCGGGCCATACAATTCCGGGCTGCTGCACCTGGTCGAGCAGAAAGCCGGGTGTACCCAGCTGCGGAACCTCGGCGGATTTGCTAATGAACGTTCGCTCCACTACCCCGATCACGGTTTCTTCGGGGGCGCGCTCCACCCCGGTACCGGTGGCGTCTTCTTTGAGATTGAGGGAGATGGCGCCATCTGCACCCGCGGCAATATTGAAGAGGTCCATATGCCCGGAGGTGAGAACGGTGGACTGCCCGGCCCCCGCCCCCGCGGGCGCTGCCGGCGCCGGTGCGGCCTGGGCGGCAGGAAGGAATGCTCCCCACCCGGCCAGGAGCGCCGCCATGGCGCCCGCCAGCCCCGCCGCAGCACGCCGTGTGAGTGCTGTCATGACTTTCCTTTCCTTGCGGTACTTGCGCCACCTAGCCTATTTGATAACAATAATGATTATCAATAAGGGGTGATGCGGTTGTCTCTCACCCGGACTGCCGCACACCGAAACGGAAAGAGACAGAATGGCACGACGCTTCCTCGCGGCCCTGGCCGCCGCCGCACTCACCGCCGGGATAGCTCCGGCCGCCGCGGCCGCCCCGGATGACGGAAAGATTGTCACAACGACGGCGCACGTTGATGCCCCCAAGGTTTTTTGGGAAAACGGTACGTTCGTGCTGAAAAACGAAGCCTATGACGAGTTGTATCCGCTGGAGAAGACCGTCAATTGGGTGGGGCGCGGCTACGCGCGCTCCGGCTCGAATCAGGGCGGGCAGCAGTACATTTTCCTCCCCCCGGATAACGAGGCTTACGGGCATCTGCGCAAGGTGGCCGAGCGCTGGTATTCCGCGCCGGGTATGCCCAGCGGCCCCTTCCCCATCTGGGCCGGTTTCGGTGCGGATGCCGCCATTCCAGTGGAGCAATTCCGCAACGGCACTTTCGCGCTGGAGCTGACCAAGTTCGACGGCCCGGGGCGCATGGAAGCCTTCATGACCAATATGGACCTCTACCTCCCGCTGTTCTCCAGCCACGAGACGGGGCGGCGGGTCTCCTACCTGGTGCCCGGCAGCCACACCCATAACGAGACCGCTTTTACCAAGCCGGGGCGCTACACCCTGACCTATCGCGCCATCGCGCGCGGGGTGGACGGCAAGATTATCGCCTCGCAGGAGATTCCGTTTGTGTGGCAGGTGGGTGGCACCCGCCCCGCCAAGGAAGCGGGCCCCGATCTGGCTACCGCGTTCAATGCCGCCCCCACCGGGGATACCTCCGGCTACCGTTTCTCCCTCGCCCCGTACGAGGGCCGCGAGCACGACGCGGATGACCAGCTCACCGAGCTGCGTTTCGATGCCGGTTCGGAAACGGTGGCGGGGAAGGTGCAGTTCTTCCTGGATGGTTACTTCTTGGCTGAAGTCCCGGTGGAGAAGGGGAAGGCGCGCTGGGCGGAGATGATCGGCTCGGGCGCCTCGAATTTCCAGGCGGTTTTCGTGCCCGCCACCCCGGGAACGCAGGGCGCGGCCGGCGCGCCCAAGGCCGACGGCGCAGCCAATTCGGCTCCCGGCGCTCAGGCCACCACCGGGGCCCGCTGGATATCCGCCCCGGTCTCCTACGCCTTCGGGGCGGCCGAGGCCAGCACCTCGGAGAGCGCCGCGCAGCTGCCCGAGCCCCATTCGCAGGATCCGGCGCCGGCCATGGAGGGCGGGGAGTATACGCCGTCGTCCTTCGATTACACGGTACGCACGGAAAAGACGGCCACCGGAAACGTAACCACCTCGGTTGCTTTCGCGGATCCGAAGGTGCGCGCGTACGTGCACGGCGGCTACTACGCGAAACCGGAGGATAAGTACCCGGATTGCGAAGTGAATATGGTGACGGATTCGCGCGGCGTGGCCACCGTAACCCAGGGTGATTCCTGGTGCGAGGGCTACCACCTCAAGCTCAGCATCGACCCGCATCCGGAAGTGAATATGAGCGCGGCGGCGGACGCGCGTTTCGGCACCATGGACCTGAGCGCCCCGCAAAGCTATTCCGGGCGGCTCGCCGCCGCTCCCGCGATTGGTACCGGCACCCAGCCAGCCCCCGAGCCGCAGCCCGAACCGGCGCCGGGGCCGGGGCCTGAGCCCGGGCCGAACCCAGGTCCGAATCCTGCGCCAAACCCGAACCCGGGACCGAATCCCGGCCCGAATCCGCCCGCGCCGGCGCCTACACCTTCTGTGTCGCCTAGCGCTCCCGCACCAGCCCCCGCACCGCAGCCCGCCCCGTCGCGCACCATTTTGCGCCGCGGCCACGTGGACCTGCAGGCGGTGCCGGGCGAGGGCGGCCCGGGCGTTACCCTCAAGGACGACACCCTCGAGCACGCCACCACCTCGGTGCAGCGCGATGTGAGCACGGTGGCGCTGGCGGTTCCTGATTCGGCGAAGTCCCCGCGGGCGAAGGGCGCGGCTTTTGATTTCCTCGGCGCGGAGGGCGAGCGGCTCTACCAGCTGCCCCAGAACTGGGATCGTTCGCATATTTGGCCCGGGTGGTCCACGGAGAGCTACCGCAAGCCCACGCGTTTCCACGTGGAGCCGGAGTCGATTCCGGCGGGCGCGCAGTATCACGCCTACGCGCTGAGCGGCTTCGGGAACGTGGATCGCCTCTTCGACGCCTCGCGCACCGCCCTTGACCTGCCCGATCCCACGCACCAGCACGCCGGTTGGGCCTTCACGCAGCCGGGCGTGTACGTGTTGCGGGTGTGGTACGACGACGCCGCAGCCGCGCCGGAAAATTCCGGCGCGGGCGGGGCCAATCGGGCGGGCCGCCTAGTTTTCTTGGTCGGGGATGAGACGATCGCCGGTTACGAGCAGGGCATCGTGAGCATCCCCGGCGATCCCACCGCTCCCGAACCGGGCGGTGCGGATCATCCCTCCGCGGATCCGAATCCGGGCGGCAACCCCGGTGGCAACCCGGGCGGCACCGTTAATCCGGATGGTGCGCCCACGCCGGGCGCCACTCCCGCACCGCAACCGTCGGCCGCACCCGGAACCCCGGGCGGCATTAGCACACCGAACCCGAATCCGCAGCCGGGTACACCCGGCCCCGGAACTAATCCCGGGAATAAGCCGCTAACTCCGGGCGGGCCGCCCGCGCCCGCCCCGCTTCCGGAGAATCCCGGGGCGAAGGTGCTGCCACCGAGCGGCAACGCACCGCTCGGCCCCGGTGGCGGCGCCACCCTCACGGGCAACCGGGTAGTTGGCGCACCACAGGCCGGTGGCGGCGGGGCACCGCGTCCCCTTTCCCCCGCTCCGGCGAAGGCCGGTGGGCCAGCAGCCGGTAAAGCGACCGCCCCCTCCGCCACTCCGTCGGCGAGTGCCACGCCCGGTGCCGGCACGCCCTCCGGTTCCGCCTTCGTTGGTATGCCCAATGGCGCGGCGGGCCAGGGTAACCAGGCGGCTGCTGGTGCGAATGCGGATGCTTCGGCAAGCGGCTGGGATCGGAGCATTAAGCTGAGCACCCTGGCGAAGATCATGGGCGTCATCGCTTTGTGTGCCCTGTGCCTGGGCGGCGGCGTCGCCCTGGAACGCCACCGACGCAAGTAACGCTCCTATAAACGGACCGGGCCACTAAGGCCCCCTACACCCCGGCGCACCCGAGACCGGATGCGCCGGGGTGTAGTCTGTTTTTGGCTGGGCAAAGGCGTCGGCCATACGTGAAGGAGATGATCTCAGGTGAGTGAGAAGATTACCCAAACCGCAGGCCGCGACCAGCTGGGAGATTTCACCCCGCTTTTTGCCGAGCTCAATGACGATGTTCTTTTTGGGCGGGTGTGGAATCAGCCCGAGCTGTCTCTCAAAACGAAGTGCGTGGTCACGGTGGTGGCTCTCATGGCCTCCGGTATCACGGATTCTTCGCTGCGCTATCACCTGGAGAACGCCAAGAATCACGGGGTGACTCGGGAGGAGATCGCCGCGATTATTACGCATGCGGCCATGTACGTAGGCTGGCCGAAGGCTTGGGCGGTTTTCAATCTGGCGAAGAATGTGTGGAGTGTTGATACCGAGGTTGCGGGTGCGGATGGTAGCGCTGGCTCCAATCCTGGCACGGATGCGCTGAGCGCCAAGGAACGCCACGCGCGCGAATGCCTCTTCCCCATCGGCGCACCCAATGACGGTTTTGCTCAGTATTTCATCGGGCAGAGCTACCTCACGCCGGTTTCCACCAGCCAGGTCCCCATGTACAACGTGACGTTCGAGCCGGGCTGCCGCAATAACTGGCATATTCACCACGCCTCCAGCGGCGGCGGCCAAATCCTTATCTGCGTGGCCGGCCGCGGATTCCACCAGGTCTGGGGCCAGCCGGTGGAAGAAATGCTGCCCGGGGATGTGATCAACGTTCCGGCGGGCACCAAGCACTGGCACGGAGCCGCACCCGATAGCTGGTTCTCCCACCTGGCTGTGGAAGTTCCCGGCACGGATACCTCCAACGAATGGCTCGAGCCGGTGAGCGATGCGGAGTATGCGCGGCTGACTGTGCGAGGCTAACCGCCCAAAATTCACACCTCATCCATCGAAGATTACCGGGCGAGTGGTATTTTTCTGAGCTGTACTTCGCATGTACGACATATGCACTACAGCTCTGAAAACACATGCCCCCGCAGGGTGTGATGTGATTATTGAGGTCAGTGGGAAAATACCATCATCGGGATTGCCACGTGAGGAATCTGGACCGCTTCGAAAGCACATCAGCATTAACGGGGTGTGGGTGCGCACCGCAGAAATCTGCAATACGCACCCACACCTATGTAAATATGCCTACGCGTGCGGCAGTCACACCCGCCGCCCGCGCACCCGCTCCGCGAGCGCGCCGCGCGAAGAACTACGCCTTCTGCTTCTCCACCAGGGTCTGCAAAGCCTTGGTGTCCAAGCCGGAGAGTTCATCCACGAGCAGCTGGCGCTCCAGGCGCTGGAGATCGCGTAGCGGCAGCTCGGACAGGCGCGCGATAATCTCCTGGCGCTCGTCGTCCGGGGCGAGCTGCGGTGCCGGAGCCGCGCTGGGAGCCGAAGCACCCGCGGTGGCAGAGCCCCCGCCCTTGGGTACCGTCGTCGTAATAGAAACAATGGCGAGCAGCAAGAACACCAAAGAAACACCCAAGGCGACCATCGCGGCCAGGCGAATCGAGGAGTTATCCGTACGCCCGGACATCGCGATCACGTCCGGCACCGGGGCGCCCTGCAGCCCGTAGAAGACCGCCAGCGAAATCGCGGTACCGATCGCCCCGCCCAGCGAGGAGGCCATCTTGTAGATACCCGAACCGGAACCGGCCTGGGAAGCCGGCAGGTTCGAGAGCGCCGCGTCCGTGGACGGGGTGGCGTAGAAGGCCAAGCCCAGACCGAAGAGGCAGTAGGCGATTACCGCCATGAGCACGTACTGGCCGATAAGCAGGTGCGTGGTCATGAGCAGCCCGCAGGCCACGATGGTGATGAGGCAGCCCCAGATCATCGGCTTGCGCGGCCCGAAACGCTGGAGGAGTTTCTCGCCGATACGGATGAAGGCGATAATGCACACGCCGTAGCCCAGCGAAAGCAGGCCGGCATCGAACGCGGTGTAGAGCGAACCGTCCGCCTTGTGCCCGGCCAGCTGGATGACCTGCTGGCTAATAATGAGCATGCCGATGGTGCCGTTTACCAGGAAGTTGGAGATCGTGGCACCCGTGAAGGTGGTGTTCTTGAAAAGCGCGAAATCAATGAAGGGGTTCGCCTGCTTGCGTTCCCACCCGAAGAAGAGCGCGTAAGAAACCACCGCGAGCGCGGTGAGCAGGAGCGTTGCCGCGCTGCCCCAGCCGAGTTTCGAGCCGTAGAGCAGCACGATCATGAGTCCGAGGGTGCCGGCGATGAAGAGCACCAGGCCGATGGCGTCGAAGCTCTTGCGCGGGCCGGTGCTTTCCACCCGGTTTTCCGGGGTGCCCAGGATCATGAGGAAGGCGAGCACGGAAATAATAATCGAGGCGATGAAGATTCCGCGCCAGCCCACGAATTGCACCACGGTGCCGCCGAAGATCGCGGCCAGGCCGGAGCCACCCCAGGAACCAATCGACCACATGGACACCGCGCGCTGGCGGGCCGGGCCATCCCAGTAGGCCTTCACGAGGGCCATCGAGGCCGGCATAATGCAGGCCGCGCCCAGGCCCTGGATCGCGCGCCCGGTCAGCAGCAGCGGCAGCGCCACGCCCCCGGCCGCGAAAATGAGCAGCAGCGAACCGGCCGCGTTGAGCACAATCCCGAGGAGGGTGATGCGTACGCGCCCGATTTTATCGGCCAGGCCGCCCATGAGCACCATGAAGAGGCCGGAGAACAGGCCGGTAATGGACACCGCGAGGTTCATCCCGGCCGCGTCCACGTTACCGAGGTCCTCCATAATATTGGGTGCCACGGTGGCGGCAGTTCCGGCGAATAGCCAGAAGGTCACCACCGCGAGGACGATGCCCCACAGCAGTTTTTCGGTGCCGCGGTAGCCGGTTTCTTGCGGCGGGTTACCGGCCGGCGCCTTTGCGCCATTGGTGGTAGCCATAGTTTTATCCTTTGTCATCGTGGAAATGTGGTCCCGCTAGTCCCGCGCCAGCCAGGCGAGCGCGGCAACGGCCGCGGCTTCGGTGCCGGTGGCGAGGGTGGGTTGGAGAACCGGCCCGAAGGCGGGGTTGTGATTGGGGTAGGTGGGCGCGCCTTCCGCGAAACCACCAAAGCCCCAGTAGGTGTAGGGAATCCCGAAGGCGTCCGGGATCACGCTGAAATCTTCGGAAGCCGATACTTCGCCGCAGTCCATCACGCGCTCTTCCCCGAAGTGTGCCAGGAATGCCTGGGTGACCTTGGCGGTAGTTGCGTCGTCGTTATTAGTAAGCGGGTAGGAATCGTAGATCTCAAATTCCGGTGCCTGCGGGGCGCGGGCCGCTTCGCATTCGGCCGTGATGGTGCGCTTAATGCCATCAAGGAGCTGTTCGCGCACGTCCATGTCGTACGCGCGAATATTAATAAGCAGGGTGGCCGTGTCCGGAATAATATTTGATTTGCTTCCGGCGTGGATGGAGCCCACGGTCAGCACCGCCATCTTGAAGGGATTAATTTCGCGCGCCACCACGCTCTGGAGCCGGGTCACCACGGCGGCGGCCAGCACCACCGGGTCGATGCTCAGATGCGGCATGGAGCCGTGCGAGCCCTTCCCGTGCAGCGTCACCTTAACGGAAGCACCGGTGGAGAGAATCGCCCCGGCGTGGGTGCCGACCTGCCCCGCGCGCATCGGCCCGGCCAGCACGTGCTGCCCCAGAGCCACATCCGGCGCCGGAATCTTATCGACCAGCCCGTCGGCCACCATGGAGCGCGCCCCGGCCGCGGTTTCTTCCCCGGGCTGGAACAGCGCGATATAGGTGCCGGCCCAGGCCTCGCGATTTTCCGCGAAAATACGGGCCGCACCCAGGGCGCAAGAAATATGGAAATCGTGGCCGCAGGCGTGCATGGCCGGGACTTCATTGCCGTCCGCGTCCGTGCGCGTCTGCGTGGATGCGTACTCAAGCCCGGTCGCTTCCTTGACCGGGAGCCCGTCAATATCGGCGCGGAACAGCACCGCGGGCCCCTCCCCGTTTTCCAGCACGCCGACGACGCCGCCGCCGATCCGCTGCGTTGCGTACCCGAGGCGCGTCAGTTCCGCGTCGATAGTGTCACACGTTTCTTTTTCCTGCATAGAAAGTTCGGGATGCTGATGCAGGTGGACATAAAGCTCTTCTTGCCAGGAGGTGAAAGAATCCACCGCCTCTTTAATGTTGATCATGAATCACCTTTCCGCCAGGATAGGGCGGGACCGCCATCGTTGCGAATGCGTGGAAGTAGCGGCCGGCCCTATCTGCGCCTTGTGCCCGGCTCACGCGCCGGGTCTACTTCAGATAGTAGCGGTAAAAGCACCTCGCGTGCCGCGCCGGTACGCTTAATGCATGGCTACTATTTTTGTGCGGTGCGACGACGCAGCCGCGCCCACGCTCACTTTCGACACTCAGGCCGGTGGAGCGAATGCGGCCCCGTTCGGGGAAGGCGATGTGCTCCTCGATATTTCCTGGTCTTCCCTCAATTACAAAGATGCGCTGTGCTTGAAAGGGGACCGGGGTGTGGCGAGGGTCAGCCCGCTTATTCCCGGTATTGACGCAGTGGGGACGGTGCGGGAGGCCGGCCCGGATAGCCCGGTGCGCCCGGGGCAGCTGGTCAGTGTGAACGGGGCGGGTCTGGGTGAATTCCGGCACGGTGGCTACACCCAGCAGTTGCTGGTGCCCGGGGAGGCGTGCGTGCCGGTGCCGGAAGTTTTTAGCGCCGCGCAGGCGGCGGCCCTGGGAACGGCGGGGTATACGGCGGCGTTGTGCGTGCTGGCACTCAGTGATCACGCGGTGAAGGACGGCCCCGTTGTGGTGACCGGGGCGAGCGGCGGGGTGGGAAGTATTGCGCTCCACCTCCTCGCGCGGCTTGGCTATGAGCCGGTGGCGTTGACCGGGCGGGCGGAGCGCTTCGGGGATTTCCTGCGCGGGCTCGGGGCAAGCGAGGTGCTTTCGCGCTCGGAATTTGAGGAACCTTCCGCCCGGCCGCTACAGAAGAGCCGCTTTGCGGGCGGGGTGGATACCGTGGGCGGGCAGGTGCTCGCGAATCTGCTGGCGCAAATCCGCTGGGGCGGGACGGTGGCCGCCTGCGGCCTGGCCGGCGGAACCGCGCTGCCCACCACGGTGCTGCCCTTTATTTTGCGGGGCGTCACTCTGGCCGGGGTGGATTCGGTACGGGCCCCGCGCGAGCTGCGCCTGCGCGCCTGGGAGCTGCTGGCCGAGCACGTGGATACGGGCGTGCTCGATTCCCTCACCCACGTTATTGAGCTGGAGGAGGTTCCCGCAGCTGGGCGCGAGCTGCTGGCCGGTCAGCGTTACGGGCGCACGGCGGTGCGGGTCAACCCGTAGCGGCTAAAATAGTGAAATATGATTGACCAGCGCACTGAAGGCTCAAAGGTTTCTATTATTGGCGCCGGGGCGGTGGGAACTTCCCTCGCCTACGCCATGCTCATTAAAGGCGTGGCCCGGCATGTTGTTCTCCAAGATATCAACGCACAAAAAGTGCATGCCGAAGCTCTCGATCTTATGCACGGTGGCCAGTTCATGCCGACCGCCAAAATTGAGGGCACCGATAACGTGGAGGCCACCGCGGATTCCGATGTTATCGTCATTACCGCCGGGGCACGCCAGCGGCCGGGCCAGTCCCGCTTGGACCTTGCGGGCGCGAGTGTGGCAATGATGCGCTCCATTGTTCCCCCACTTGTTGAGCTCTCCCCCAACGCGATTTTCGTCGTCGTCGCCAATCCTGTGGACGTAGTCACCCAAGCCGTCCTCAAAATCTCCGGGCTGCCGCCCGCGCGCGTTTTCGGGACCGGTACCGTGCTGGATTCCTCGCGGCTGCGCCAGCTCATTTCGCAGAAGTTCCACGTGGCGACCTCGAATGTGCACGCCTACATGTGCGGCGAACACGGGGATTCCGAGACTCCCATGTGGTCGATGGCTTCGATTTCCACGGTGCCGATCCGCGAATGGGAGCTGCGTTCCGGCCCGGTCACCGATGAACTCCTCGACGGTATCGCCGACCGCGTCATCAACGCCGCCTACGAAGTGATCGAAGGGAAAGGCTCCACGAATTACGCCATCGGGCTGGCGGCCTCCCGGATTATCCAGGCGGTGCTGCGCGACGAACACGTGGTGCTTTCCGTTTCCCGGCTTATGACCGGCTGGAACGGGATTTCCGGGGTGTGCATGTCCGTGCCCACCATCGTGGGGGCGCGCGGCGCGATCCGGCAGATCGATATGAAGCCCTCGGATGCGGAACTGGAATCTCTACGGGCCAGCGCCGCGCAGATTCGCGAAGCGCTTTCCAACCTCGAGGGTATGGGCGACGACGCCTAGGAGGCACGCGGTACTCACCCGAGCATCGGACTCGGTGGGCGTAACAGCGGGAGGGGTATGACGGGCGCGAATACGGCGGGCACCGAGGCGGTGAGCATCGCTGCGGCAAGCGTCGCGGACCTGAGCCGGCCGGCCGATGAGCTCGCCCCGCTGCTACTGGGCGCGATGATAGGCGACGGCACCGTGGCGGTGCGCCTGACCGAGGTGGAAGCCTACCTCGGGGCGAGCGATCCGGCCTCGCATGCTTTCGCCGGGCCCACCCCGCGCGCCCGGGTCATGTTCGGGCCACCCGCCCACCTCTATGTCTATCTCAGCTACGGCATCCATCGCATCGGCAATATCGTCTGCGGGGCGGATGGCCAGGCCAGCGCGGTACTTTTGCGCGCCGGCGAGGTCGTGGCCGGGCTGGAGGAAGCCCTGATGCGCCGGACTCGGCCAGGCGCCGCTCCGCCCGCGCGCCAGGCCCTGGCGCGCGGGCCGGGCAACTTGGGCCAGGTGCTAGCTTTGGATACCTCCATGAGCGGGCTGCCGCTGACGGTGCGGGATACGGATGGCGGGGTGCTCGCTCCCGCCGGATTGGCGGGGCGGGCGCTGTGGCTGGAGTTGCCGCCGGCGCCGCTGCCCTACCGGGCGGGTCCCCGCATCGGGATTTCCCGAAATAAAGAGGCACCGTTGCGCTTCTGGCTGCCCGGGGATCCCACCGTCAGCGGGCGGCGCTGAGCAGGAAGACCGCGACGGAGCGCGCTGGCACAGTAACGGTGCCGCTGATAAGCGTGGCGGCGCGAACTGCGTCGTCGTACCCATAACGCTGAATGGGCGAAAGCTCATAGGTTTCCGTGACGCCCTCAATTTTTTCCGTGATGGGGCGCGGGGAGGCGTTGAAGGCGATGATGATGCCGTCGAGCTGCGGATCGATATCCGGGCCGGCGGTGTCGTCGATGCGCATGATGATGAGGCCGGGGGTGGCGCCTGGCCCACCGTTGGGGAAACTCACTTTCGCGCGGATGAGATCCGCGCTTCCCAGGGTGATGAGCGGGCTGGAATGGCGCAGGCGCAGCAGGTCGCGGGCGATGGCTTCCGTGCGGGCAATCTGTTCCGGGCTGGGGCGCAGTTCGGGGCGCGCCAGCAGCGGCCGGATGACCGGCCAGGATGCTTCGTTGCGGCTGGCGGGCGGGAGGCCCACCCCGAAATTATTGCTCTGCCCGGAGAAATCCAGGCGGTTGAAATGGTCCCCGGAATTGTAGGAATCCCGGTCCAGGGACTTCGAGCGGAGCAGCTCGGTGCCCGCGTGCCAGAAAGCCGGCGCCTGGCCGAGCGCCACCGTGGCCAGGGAGAGCAGCGCCATTCGGATGCGGTCATCGGTGCTCAGGGAGAGCGGCAGTTTGTAGGCGCCACTATCCCACAGGGTTTCGTTATCGTGCGCGTCCACGTAGTTGACGGCTTCCTGGGGTTGGGAGGCGAAACCGGCGGGCCGCCCGCCGTAATCCAGCTCAGCGCCGCTTTTCCACTCCCCGGTGTGGGTGCGGAAGCGAAAATCGCGCAGGGCCCCGGCCAGGGAGAGTTTGACCAGGTCGGTGGCGTGCCCGAGGCGTGCGCGATTCTCCTGCGGAGAACACGGGCTGTGGCCATTCGGGTCGGTGAACAGACCGGTGCCGTAGCCCTGGTGGTGGCGTTTATCGGAATCGAAAGGCCCGCCGCCGTGGACGGCATCGCGCAGGCGATCATTGAAGGCCCCGATCCCGGTGCCGTTCAGCTCCAGCTGGGTGGCCTGGCGGAACCGCGTGTTATCGGCCACCTCCCCGAAATTCCAGCCCTCCCCGTAGAGGTAGATACGCGCGCCGTCGATACCGTCGCGCTCCACCGTGAGGGCATCGAGAGCTGCCCGCACCGCCTCCATATTTGCCCGCGTATGGTGGCCCATGAGGTCGAAACGGAAACCGTCCACGCGATAGTGCTTGGCCCACAGCACCACCGCATCGACCATGAGTTTTTCCGCCATGAGATTTTCGGTCGCCACATTCGGGCAGCACGTCGACGTTGCGACGGCACCGCGCGCGTCCAGCCGGTAATAATAACCGGGCACCACTTTATCGAGGACAGAGGCCGGCGCCCCGCCCGCTGCGGCCGTGTGGTTGTAGACCTGATCTAGTACGACGCCGAGGCCAGCCGCATGCAGCCCTCCCACCATGGCACGGAACTCTTCGATGCGCGCCCCGCCATTGGGCTCCACCGCGTAGCTACCTTCCGGTGCCAGGTAGTGGAACGGATCGTAGCCCCAGTTATAGGCATCGGAATCCGCCACCGCGCTCACGGCCTGCTGCTGGGCCGGGGAATCCGGGGCGGCCGGCGGGATCTGCGGGATCTTCTGGTTCTCGGGGCGTTCGGGAATGGTGGCAATATCAAAGGTGGGGAGGAGGTGCACGGTGGTCATCCCGGCTTCCGCCAGGGCGCGCAGGTGGCGCATCCCGGCCGAGTCCGGCAGCGTGAACGCACCGTATTTTCCGCGCAGGTGCTCGGGAACGGTGGGATCCGACATTGAAAAATCACGCACATGCAGCTCGTAAATGGTGTGGGCGGCCGGGTTGGTGAGGGTGCGCTGCGGGGCGGTGCGCCAGATTTCTGGCTGGTAGGCCGGGTCGTTCAGATCCACGAAGACGGCGCGCTCGGAATCCACCGTGAGGGCCACCGCGTAGGGGTCGGTCACCCGGTAAGTCACCACGGTGCCCGCCCGGGGTTCCACAACCTCGACCTCGAAAAGATAGCTGGCGTTCTTCCAGGCCGGGGTGCCATGCACGTGCCAGATACCCAGCTCATCGCGGGTCATGGCGTGCGTGGTGGTGCGCGAGGCGGCGGTGCGGGTGGCGTCGCGCGCGGCGGCGGTGCACGCAGCGGCGCCAGTGACGGGGCCAGCGGGCCCCGCACCAGCGCCGTCGCCCGCACCCGTCACCACAATACGAACCTGGCGGGCGGTGGGCGCCCACAGCGCCACCGCGGGCGTATCCCCATTCCACGTAACCCCGAGGCGCGCCTGGCGGGCACCCGCATAAAGATCATCAATCATCCCGGCGATCTGCACCCCGGTCAGGGCGCTCAGTTCACCGGCACCAGTGTGGCGCGCCACCAGGAGCTGCCCGCGCAGGGCCTCGCGCAGCTGGTGGGACGGCACGCCGCTCAGGCGCAGCGCGGCATAGCCGGCCAGATGAGCGCGCGTGGGAATGGCCGCGGCCGGGATACCTCCCGGGTCCGCCGTGAGGGCGCAAAGCCGCTTGACGCCGAGCTGTTCTGCGCGCCTATCGCCACGCGCACTGCCCCCGAGCACCCCAGCCCCATCCGGGCAGGCCCACAGCTCAAAGCTGTCGCCCTCCGCGATCTGCTCCGCGGGCCAGGCAATCAACGAGCGGTTAACCGATTGCGCGAGGAACTCCCCCGAGCCGAAAAGCGCCTCAGAACTCCAGTGGTGGGTCATGGTGATCTCCTGTGATCGGCAAAATGGGAGCGGTGCGGATACGCGCGGGGACGGTGCGTGAACGGCGCCCGTAGGGAGGGGCAATGCGCGGCCAGTTTATCCGGTGGCAGAACTCACTCACAAGGTGAACGCATATCCGCACCGCCCACCCCAGGAATTAATATGGGCGGCGAGGAGGTATCCGATATGACATCCGAATCCGAATCTGCGCCCCGCCTGGTGGTGGGCGCGGCCCTCGTCGCCGACCTCACCAATCCCAGCGGCGTGCTGGCCACCCAGCGTTCCTACCCTGAATGGGCGGACGGCCTGTGGGAATTCCCCGGCGGCAAAGTGGAACCCGGGGAAACCTCGCGCGAGGCCCTGCACCGGGAGATTTCCGAGGAGCTAGGCTGCGGTATTGATATCGGCCGGCAACTGGCCAACCCCGATAGCCCGGACGGCTCCTGGGACCTGAGTTCCGGGGAGCATAACGCCGGGTTGCGGATGATGGTGTGGCTGGCGCGGCCCTTCGGGGAGATCACCCTGGGCCCGGCGCACCGCGATGCCCGCGTCCTCACCGCCGCGGAGCTCGATAGCGTGAAGTGGCTGCCCGGCGATATTCAGATTCTGCCCGTGCTGCGCGCCGCCCTGAGTGGGCGCTAGCCGAAGGCCACGGCGGGGCCACGTAGGGCAGGCTTCCTAGCTGCGCCGTCGTACCTAAGATGACGCACGGCGCGCGGTGCCGTAACCTAGGAGGACAATCCCCAGCACAAGGAGTACGCATGAAACACGGCGCGCACGGCCCGGCGCGATGGCCGCTGTATTTCTTGCTTTTCGCCGCTGCCGTTCTCGCGGGCGTGCTCGCCCTGGTGGGGGTTTCGTATTTTTCTGGCGACGACGCCGCCGCACCGGCGCCCACCGCCGCCGGTTCCGAACCCGGGCGCAGCGCCTCCGCTGATCTCACCCAGCTGCGCGAACAGGTCCACGACTTGCGCTCGGGCTCCTGCCCGAATCCGGAGAGCGCGGCGGCAACCCTGGCTGATTACGCCACCGCGGCGGCCGCGGGCGGCACCTATAGCGCGGAGGCCCCGCTGCTCACCGAGGCCCTGCGGACCCTCTCCTCCAGCTGCGGGGCCGAATACACCCTGAGCTTGAGCACGGCGCTCGGCGATATTGCCGCCCCGGCGGATTTCCAATCGTTCGCGGCCTCGCGCCAGTGGTGGAAACTGGTGCGGCCCGCCCCGCCGGAGGCCACCCGGCTGGAATCTTTCACCACCCCGATGAATAACGTGCGCTGCTCCCTCGACGAAAAAGCCGCCAATTGCACGATTTTCACCTACGACTATGTGTCGCCGCCCGGCTGCGAAGGCGAACCGGCCAATTACACCGTGGGCCTGACGGGCACCACCACCGCCGGGTGTTCCACCCAGGTGAGCACCGCCAAAGAAGTGCCCTACGGCAGCGTGGTGGCCGCGCACGGTTTCGCCTGCACCGCCGACCAATACGCCGGGATTTCCTGCTGGTCAGAGCTGACCGGCCACGGGTTTACGGTGCGGCGAGCCGCCGAAGAAGTGTTCTAGCTGGCGCGGCGCTTGTTGGTACGCGGCACGTGTGGGGCGGCCGCACCGTTGGTCTAGTTGGCGCGGCGTTAGCTGCTGCGTTCGCCGAGCGCGCGCACGGCCGCGAGCACCCGCGTGCTGCCTTCCGGCTCGGCCACGCTGATGCGCACGCCCTCGCCGAGCACCCGCACCAGCACCCCGGCATCCATGCAAGCATCTTCGAAACGCGCGGCGCTCACCCCGTGCCGGTCCAGTTCCGCCGCCGAAACCCACAGGAAATTCGCGTGCGAGGTGGGCGTGTGCCAGCCGGCCGCCGCGAGCTGGGTGGCCAGCTCATCGCGGGCGCCGGCGAGCTGCGCGGCGCGTTCCAGCACGGTATCCGCTTCGGTGAGCGCCGCCTGGCCGGCCACCTGAGCGAGGCGATTGATGCCGAAAGGCGTGGCGATACGGCGCAGCGGCTCGGCCAGCGCGGGGCTGGTGAGCAGGTAGCCCAGCCGCAGCCCGGCCAGCGCAAAAGCCTTGGAAAACGTGCGCGCCACCGCCACATTCGGGTACTGGCGCGCGAGTTCCTTCCCATTTTGTACGACGGCGCGGCTCGCCTGGCTCTCACCTACCGCGGGAGCGAAGTGAATATAGGCCTCGTCGAGAAGCACCGGGATGCGGGCGGGAACCTTGGCCAGGAAGCTAGCCAGCTCGGCGTGCGGGATGGTGGTGCCGGTGGGATTATTGGGCGAACACAGGAGGATGGCGCGAGTATTTTCCGTGATGGCGGCGGCCATCGCTTCCAGGTCATGGGTGCCATCCGCGCGCAGCGGCACGCCTACGAAGCGCCCGCCCGCGGCGATGGTGGCGATGGGGTAGGCCTCGAAGGAGCGCCACGGGCTGACTACGTCGCCACCCGGGGTGACCACGGCTTGCAAGAATTTTTCGATGAGGGCGGTGGAGCCGTTGCCCACCACAATGCCGGCCGGATCCCAATTCTCGTAGGCCGCGAGCGCGGCGGTGAGCTGCGCGCAGGACATATCGGGATAGCGGTTGAGTTCCCCGCCCTGAGCGACCGCGGCCGCGAGCGCGGCGGCCACCGCCGGGGTGGGCGGGAAGGGAACTTCGTTGCTGGAGAGTTTGACGCTATCGGCGTTGCGGGGGCGTTTCCCGGCAACGTAACTGGGCAGATCGGCTAATTCGGGGCGGAACCATTGCATTCTTCTATTGTGCACCATCACCGCGAGCCACCCCGGGGCCGTTCCGCGCCGCCGCACCGTCGCGCCGTCCCATCCCGTCCGCCCGCGCCGTTATCCGGAACGGTGCGCCGCCCGGCGCGGGGCGCCGTAGGATGCGGGTATGGAGACCTTTGTGAAAACCGGCGACCCGGCTGAGATCTGGGGTGAGGCGCTCTCGCTGGCGGAGCTGGCCGAGGCGACGCCGCATGGCGGGGCGCCCGTTGTGCCCCTCCTGTCCACCGCCGCGGATCACGACCGCGGTGTTATTCGTGAAGAACGCTTACGCTCCGTGCGCCCCACCGCGGTGGCCGCGCGGGAATTCGGGGCGCGCCTGGCCCACACTCACGCCTGGGATCCCACCGGGCATCGGATTTTCGGGCAGGCTCCCGGTGGCGCGGCTGCTCCCTCCAACGCGGCTCCGTCCACGGCTGACCGCTCCCGCCGGATCCGGCTGGGCTCCTGGGATTTGCCGGTGGTTCCCGCCGATTTCCCCGCCCGCAGCTTCGGAGAGTTTTACGCCGAGGATCGCATCGAGCCCTACCTGGGCCCCGCCCGCGACAACTGTGCGTTGGATGCGAGCGGCACCCACGCCCTGGAGCATTTATGCGAGCGCCTGCGCGACGGCGATTTCGATTCACCTCAGCCGGCCCTGGTGCACAGCCCGGCCGCCCTGCTCCACGGTGATTTATGGAGTGGCAATGTGATGTGGACGGAGCTCGGCGGGATGCTCATCGACCCGGTTTCCCACGGCGGGCACGCGGAAACCGACCTGGCCACCCTCACGGTCTTCCGCGCGCCGTTCGCGGAGGAAATCTACGCCGGCTATAACGAGGTCTCCCCGCTGGCTTCCGGGTGGCAGCACCGCATCGGCCTGCACAGCCTCCACATCCTCATCCTTCACGCCGCGCTGTTCGGCGGTTCCTACGGCGCCGAAACGCTAAGCGCCGCCCGGCCCTATCTCTAGTTCTGCCAGCCGGACGTGCATTCCCAGCCACCAACGGGCACCGGACGCAGCGGTATACGCCCGCACGGTTCTGCCAGCCGGGCGCGGATCTGCCAGAATAGAGCCATGAGTGAGCAGCGCGCGCCAGAACCAGCTTCCGAATCCACCGCCGTCCCGAATATTTCCGGGCCGCTATCCCCCTTAGATGGCCGCTACGCCAGCGCCACCGCCCCGCTCCAGCCTTACCTGTGCGAGGCCGCGCTCAACCGCTACCGGATTCACGTGGAAGTCGAATGGTTGATTTTCCTGTGCGAACGCGCGGTGATTGCCGGGGTGGGGGCGTTGCCCGGCAGCGCCGTCGTATATTTGCGGTCACTTCCTGAAAAGTTCGACGACGCCGCGGCACGCGAGCTGGCCACCATTGAGGCGGAAACACGGCACGATGTCAAGGCTGTCGAATACTTCATCAAGAAGCGCATGGACGCTGGCGGGCTGGGCCACCTGCGCGAAATGGTGCATATTTTCTGCACCTCGGAGGATATTAATAGCCTGGCCTGGGCGCTGGGCGTGCGCGATGCGGTGCGCCGCTGCTGGTTGCCGCGCGCCTGGGGCCTGGTTTCTGATTTGAGCGAGCTGGCCCGCACCCACGCGGAGCTTCCCATGCTTGCCCATACGCACGGGCAGCCGGCCTCGCCCACCACCGTTGGCAAAGAGCTTGCCGTTTTCGCGCACCGCCTGCACCGTTCCCTGCGCCGGGTGGAAGTCGCCGAATATTATGGGAAATTCTCCGGGGCCACCGGGACTTTCTCCGCGCACGCCACCGCTATTCCGGAGGTGAACTGGCCGGAACTGGCCCGCGATTTTGTGGAATCCTTAGGGCTGAGCTGGAATCCGCTCACCACCCAGATTGAGTCCTATGATGCGCTCGCCGATCTTTTCGACGATATTGCGCACGTCAATCGCATCGCCCATAATCTCGCCACCGATATGTGGACCTATATTTCTCTGGATTATTTCCATCAGAACCTGGCGGCGCAAGGCTCGACCGGCTCCTCGACGATGCCGCATAAGGTCAATCCCATTCGTTTCGAAAATGCGGAAGCGAATCTGGAGATCAGCTCCGGGCTTTTCGGGGTACTCAGCCAGACGCTGGTGACCTCCCGGATGCAGCGCGATCTCACCGATTCCTCCACGAAACGCAATATCGGGGTGGCGCTCGGGCATTCCTACCTGGCCCTCGATAATTTACGGCGCGGGCTGGCCGGGGTGGATCCCAATCCCGCCAAACTCGCCGCGGATCTGGACGCGAATTGGGAAGTGCTGGGCGAACCGATCCAGCAGGCCATGCGGGCTGCGGCCCTGGGTGGTGCCGAACACCTGGAAGATCCTTATGAGCGGCTCAAGGCACTGACCCGCGGGCGGAAAGTCACCGCAGCAGATATGCGGGAATTTATTGCGGGCTTGGGTTTGCCGGGGGACGTGGAGAAACGTCTTCTTGCTCTCACCCCGGCCGGGTACACCGGCCTGGCTGCCCGCCTCGTGGATTTCCTGGAGGACACGCCCGGGACCGCAGCCAGCTAAGCCTGCTAAGGTAACCGGCAGGCCGCGCGGCAGCGCGGCGGCGTCGTCGTAAAAAATACGGCATATGTGCCGCACTTCGCGGCGTTCGCAACCAGAGGAGAAGCGTGAACGTAGCAGCATGGACGAGCGTCCTGGCGACCGCACCGGCGCCGGGCGGTGACCCGGGCGCGATGGGCGGGATCACCGGCTGGGTGGTCAGTGTGATGGACGCTATCGGCGGGTTCGGGGCGGCGCTTCTTATTGCGCTGGAAAATATTTTCCCGCCGCTGCCCTCCGAGGTGATTTTGCCGCTGGCCGGTTTCACGGCCTCCTCGCCCACCTCGAATATGACGCTGATCGGCGCGATTCTGTGGTGTACCGCCGGGTCGCTGGCGGGGGCGTGGCTGCTGTATGGGCTGGGCGCCTGGCTCGGGCGGGAACGCACCCGCAAAATTCTGCTGTGGTTCCCGCTCACCAAACAATCCGACGTGGATAAAACCGAGGCGTGGTTCGATAAGCACGGCAGTTGGACCGTGTTCTTCGGGCGCATGGTGCCGATTTTCCGTTCCCTTATTTCGCTTCCCGCCGGCGTGACAAATATGGGGATGCTGAAATTTACCGCGCTGACGGCGGTGGGCTCGGCGATTTGGAATACGATTCTGATTTACGCCGGTTATCTGCTGGGCGCGAATTGGACCATCGTGGAAGATTACGTGGGGATTTTCGCGAAGATCGTGGCGGTGGTGTGCCTGGTGATCGCGGTGGGGTGGATTATTCATCGAGTGGTTGTGAACCGGCGCGGGCGTTAGAAAGTAGAACCCTCAAGCAATTTCGGCTCAAGGTAGCGTAGAAGTCCGGCTAAAAGTAGGATAGAAAGCCGGCTAATGGTAGCGTAGGGCATCTGCTAACGGTAGGACAGCACTGCAGCAAGTGCCACTCCGGGGTATGCGAATCTGAGCGTATTTTGTGTCGGGGCCCTACGTTAGGATTGCCCCATGGAGATGATGGAGCGGGCTGAACACAGGCGTGACGCCGCTCTAGCCTGCCTGGATTCCACCGAACAAGCAGCGCGTGGGCAGTTCTTCACCCCACCGGCCGTTGCTGACATCATGGCACGGATGGTGCGGATGTCGCATCTGCCGGAATCTGGCGTGATCCGCATCCTTGATCCCGGTGCAGGAACCGGAATGCTCAGCGTTGCGGTGGCTAGTTATCTGCGCGCGGCCCGCCCGAATCTCACGCTTGAGATCACCGCGGTTGAGAACGATCCGGCCCTTCTCCCCGCGTTGAGGGAAGCCCTGGCGGACTGCGCACACTTGGGTGCCACGGTCACGCTTGTCCCGGAAAATTACTTCGAATGGGCTCCGCGGGCGCGGCAATATTTCGATCTCATTATTCAGAATCCTCCGTATCACAAACTCCGCGTGGGAAGCCCGGATGATGTAGCGCTGCGCGCGCATGGAATCCAGGTTCCTAACGTGTATGCGGCCTTCATGGCACTGGGGATTCGTCAATTGGGGCCACGGGGCCAGATGGTAGTTATTTCGCCGCGCTCGTGGATGAATGGCACCTACTATTCGCGCTTCCGCAAGGATCTCATCAGCCGGGTTTCCCTTGACGCGATTCACACCTTTGAGTCCCGGTCCCTGATTTTTGGGGATATGGATGTCCTGCAAGAGTCGATCATTATGTGTGTGAGCGCAGGAATCCAAGGGGATCGGATCCTCATCCGTTCTTCCATGGATGCTTACGCTCCGGTTCGTGAACGTACCGTAGCAACAGCGGAGGTCATCCGGTCCAACGCTATTTTTGTGCCGGCCTCGCAAAGCGATAGCGATGCGGTTTCCTGGATGGAAAGTTTCCCTTATACCCTGGCTGATCTTGGGCTCAATGTTTCAACTGGCAAGGTGGTTGGTTTTCGCTGCAAAGAAATAGTGCATCCCAATCCCGACCTTCACTCTCAACGCTTGATCTACCCGACGAATATCGTCGATCACCGGGTTGTTCATCCGCGAGCCACACTGTCAAAGCCGCAGTGGATTAACCCGGTAGATAGTGCCGGGCTAAAACTGCTATGCCCGGCCGGCAGCTATGTGCTGGTAAAAAGATTCTCCTCCAAAGAAGAAGCGCGCAGGATTGTATCGGCCGTTTGGACCAGCGCAGAACCCTCAGCTTTCGACAATAAGCTCAATTACATCCACGAATCCGGTGGCGGCCTCGATCCGGTGCTGGCCCGCGGGATCGCACTCTGGCTCAACTCCCCCCAGGTTGATGCCTATTTCCGTGTTTTCAGTGGCCATACTCAAGTGAATGCCACCGATCTGCGCCTCCTGAAATTCCCGGACCGCGACGCGCTGGTCAGCCTTGCTCGGCAGAACGGCAATCCAGCGCTGAACGTACAGCACTTATGTGACGGGAGAATAAAAGCAGCATGAGTACTTTAGAAGAAGCGCGCGCCATCCTGAGAGCGCTGGAATTCGACGACAAACGCACAAACGCCATGTCCGGGCGTACGCTCATGGCATTAGCCGGTGTAGATGCACACACCCCCTGGGTAAAGGCAACCACCGAGAGGATGGGCGTGCGAGCCATCATGGACTGGATGCGCGAAAAACTTGACTATCCGATTGCTGAAAACTCACGTGAAACAGTACGTAGGTTTGTTCTGCACCAGTTCATTGAGGCGGGATTTTGTCTTTATAACGACGACGACCCATCGCGCCCAACAAATTCATCCCTGAATAACTACCGCCTCAACCCCGAAGTGATACTCGCGATACGCCAATTCGGAACTCCTGATTTTGATGCTGCTGTTGCTGAGTACCTCGCTGATATGCCCGGGCTTGCTACGCGATATGCCCAAGCCAGAGAGATCACCAGGATTCCCGTGACTCTCCCGAACGGGAAAGGCATAAGCCTCAAAGGTGGTGGGCAAAATACTCTCCTGAAGGCCATGATCGAGGATTTCTGCGGCTTCTTCATTCCTGGCGGCGAAGTGCTGTACGTAGGAGATGCCGATTCGAAACTTCTGCTCTTCGACGAAGATCGGCTGCGAGTGCTCGGGGTTCAGCTCGATACACACGGAAAACTTCCCGATCTGATCGTCTACGACCCGGGTAAAAATTGGCTGTTCCTCATGGAAGCTGCTTCCACACACGGCCCAGTTGACCACACGCGTAAAAACGAATTGTCACGACTTTTCGCCTCCTGTACAGCAGATCTCGTCTACGTATCCTGTTTTCCGGATTTAGTCACTATGCGCAGGTTCCTGACCGATCTTGCATGGGAAACAGAAGCGTGGGTCGCTACCGATCCAACGCATATGATTCATTTCAATGGCAAGCGATTCCTCGGACCATACAATGAAACACATGGATAAAAAGCCACTCGAGCAGAAAGATTCGCCACTGCTGCGGCTGTGGAAAAACGGGGAAGTACAGGAAGCAACAATTCCGTGGCCGGACCTTGTTGAACTTGCGTCTACGCCCGCCGAGCCGACGCCCGATGGGCCAACGGCCAGCGAGATTCTGCAACAGATGCGCGAAGAAGAACGCTACTAGGTTCCCTGAGCCACAAGCCATGCGGGAATAGCACCGCCAGGATTCGTGTTAAACCGGGTGCACCCCACCTCGGGGCTGAAGAAGGAGGCGCACCATGGCAACAGAAGAATTTGATCGCACTATCGAGCTGAAAGTCACCGGGATGACCTGCGAAAACTGCGTCAAGCACGTGAGCGCGGAACTCGATGCTCTCCCGGATGTCAACAGCGTGCTGGTCACCCTGAACCCGGAAGGTACCTCCTCGGTGCTCGTGTACACCCCGCACGATTTTTCCGACGAGGACCTCAAAGCCGCGGTAGCCGAAGCCGGCGACTACACCGTGACCGAGATCATCCGCTAAACACCACCCACTCGCACAAATAATGTAGGCACCCGCTGCCTTAACAAACACACTGCCGCGCGCCACCACCCGCGGCGGCTCACTCAGTGCGCCCACGTAAGGAGATTTTTCGTGTCCGAGCCCTCCCAGGCCGCAGCTGCGCCGTCGTACCCCATCGCACGCAACACCACAAGCAGCGCGAGCGAAAAACTTGACGCCGCCCCCGTTGCCGAAGTGAACCTCGCAATTTCCGGGATGACCTGCGCTTCCTGCGTGGCGCGCGTGGAAAAGAAACTCAATAAACTGCCCGGAGTGCGCGCCTCCGTCAACCTCGCCACCGACGAAGCCCGCCTCGAGCTCAGCGAAACCGGGGCGCAGCTGGACACCGCAGATTTCCTCGCCCAGGTGAGCGCGGCCGGCTACGAAGCCCGGCTCATTTCCCGCACGGGCACTATCAATCCGCACGACGACGCGCACCCGGCTACCACCAACCCGAACACGCACGCCGATGCCGCCCGCGCAGCAACCGCTACGCGTGAAGCAGCTGACGCCCAAGCAAGCGCCCGCATCGCCTCGCTGCGGCGCCGTTTCTGGATCTCGCTGACCCTCTCCATCCCCGTGGTGGCACTCTCCATGATCCCGGCCCTGCAATTCCCGTACTGGCAGTGGGTCATCGGTGCGCTCACCCTCCCGATCGCGCTCTGGTGCGGTTGGCCCTTCCACCGTTCGGCCGCCGCCGCGCTGCGCCACGGCTCCACCACCATGGACACGCTCATCTCGCTGGGCACCCTGGCCTCGCTGGGCTGGTCGATCTGGGCACTACTGTGGGGCGGAGCCGGCGGCGCGGACTACCGCATGTCCATGACCGGCATCCACGCGCTCGCCACCGGCGCCGCGCACGGCTCCCACGTGTATTTCGAAACCGCGGCCATGATCGTCACCTTCCTCCTGCTGGGGCGCTGGCTAGAGACCCGCTCGCGCCGCAGCGCCGGCGATGCGCTGCGGTCCCTCCTCGCTTTAGGGGCCGACGACGCACGCCGGGTACGCACCGCCTCCGGAGCGGATGTTGATGAAATTATTCCTGCCAGCGACCTGGCCGTCGGCGACGAATTCCTCGTGGCCCCCGGCACGAAAATTGCGACCGACGGAGTGGTGGTCTCCGGGACTACCGCGGTGGACGCCAGCCTCCTCACCGGCGAATCCACCCCCATTGACGTGGGCCCGGGCGATGAGGTGACCGGAGCAACCCTCACCACCGCCGGCGCGATCCGGGTGCGGGCCACCCGGGTGGGCCGCGATACCACCCTGGCGCAGATGGGCCGCCTCCTCACCCGCGCCCAATCCGGGAAAGCACCGGTGCAGGCCCTGGCGGACCGGGTCTCCGCGGTATTTGTGCCCGCCGTTATCCTCATTGCGCTCGCGACATTCGGGGTGCGCCTGGCGCTCGGCAACCCCCTGGATCTGGCCATCATGACCGCCATTACGGTGCTGGTGGTGGCCTGCCCCTGTGCTCTAGGCTTGGCCACACCCACCGCGCTCATGGTGGGTTCCGGGCGGGCCAGCCAGCGCGGCATCCTTATCCACGGCCCGGAAACCCTGGAAAGCGCACATAGCGTAGACACCATCATCTTGGATAAAACCGGCACTCTCACCACCGGAACCATGGCCGTGGACCGGGTGACCCTCCCGCCGGCGGGGGCTGATGGCGCGGCTGGCGGCGTCGTCGCTACAAAAGAAGCGCTCGCCCTGGCCGCGAGCGTGGATAACTATTCCGAGCATCCCCTCGCCCGCGCCATCGTGGCCCGGGCGCGTGAGGAGGGGCTGCAGCTCGCCCCCGCCACCGATTTTGAGAATCTGGCCGGGCAGGGCGTGCGCGCCACCATCGGCGGGCAGCGCTACTATGCGGCATCCCCGCGGGCGCTGCGGGAGGCCGGAGTGGATCTCTCCGAGTGGGAGAGCGTGCTGGAAGAAGCCGCGAGCGGCGGGGCGTCCCTGGTGATGTTGGCGCGCGAGGGCGAGGTAAGCGAAGCGCTCGCCCTCGTGACGGTGCGCGACCAGCTGCGCCCCACCTCCGCCGCGGCCGTCGCCGAGCTCAAAGACCTGGGCCTCACCCCGATTCTGGCCTCCGGGGATAACGCGGCCACCACGCGGGCGGTGGCCCGGGCCGCCGGCATTGACATCGTGCACGCCGAGGTCCTCCCCGCGGACAAGGTCCTGGTGGTGGAAGCGGCGCGCGCAGCCGGTGCGCGGGTTGCGATGGTCGGTGACGGGGTGAACGACGCCGCAGCTCTAGCCGCCGCGGACCTCTCCATCGCGATGGGTTCGGGCACCGATGTGGCCAAGGCCGCCTCAGATATCACCATCGTCAATTCCGATCTGCGCAATGTGGGCGCGGCGCTGCGCATCTCCGCCGCCACCTTGCGGGTCATCCGCCAGAATCTGGCCTGGGCTTTCGGCTACAACCTCATCGCTATTCCGGCGGCGGTGGCCGGGATTATCCTGCCGGGTTTGGCCGCGGCGGCCATGGCTTCCTCCTCGGTTATCGTGGTGCTCAATTCGCTGCGGCTGCGCCGGGCCGAGTAGTTCCGCGCCGAATCGCTGGGCGCACGCCGCCGCACGCGCACCACGGCCGGCG
Organism: Actinotignum timonense; assembly: GCF_030216305.1. Classification (GTDB taxonomy): domain Bacteria; phylum Actinomycetota; class Actinomycetes; order Actinomycetales; family Actinomycetaceae; genus Actinotignum; species Actinotignum timonense_A. The sequence goes on from NZ_JASOKT010000010.1 coordinate 58,652, forward strand.
CTGCGCCGGGCCGAATAACCACGCCGGGTCACAGGAGAAACTAATACCTATCAACTAGACTGGGCTGGTGCGCCACAACGAGGAAACGAGCCCGGTCCAGCCGGCGGAGGTAGAAGCCGCCCCGGCTGCGGTAAGCGCGCCAGAAGCACAGGCTTCCGTTTCCACCGCTTCACCGGCGCCTGCGGAAACTTCCCTTGAGGAGCACACCGAACCCGCGGAGCCTGCCGAACCCGCCGTGCACCGCGTCCTCCTCGTGGACGAAATCGCGCGCTGGACCCGCCGCCCCGCCAACCTGCTGCGCGGCATCCTCTTCACCCTGGCCGTCGCCGGGATGCTCCTCATCTCCCGCTTCGGCTACACCACCACCGTGGCCGTCACGCACGACGTCGCCAACGCCGCCCCGGATACCCTCCGCACCATTTTCTCCATGCCCATTAACGTGCTGGAGGGCCTCGTCTCGCTCTTCCTCCCCCTCCTGCTTTTCTTCGATATCATCCGCTACCGGCGCTGGCGCACCCTCGTGACCGCGCTGGTGGCTATGGCCGGCGCACTCGCTATCTGTTACGGCTCCCTGTGGCTTTTCGAGCGTTTTATGCCGACCTCCCAAATCACCATCGACCTCTCGGATACCATCCAAGAACAAGCCGCCGTGGGCATGCTCCCCTACGTTTCGATTATCGCCACCATCCTGGTGGTGGCCGCTTCCGAACGCCAGGGCCGGCTGGTGCGCACCGGCTGGTGGGCGCTGGGAATCGTGCTGGTGCTTTCCGTGCTCCAGGGCGCCCAAACGCTGACCGGCGCGCTCACCACCGTGTTCGTGGGGATGGCCTGCGGATATTTCGCGCTCTACGCTTTTGGGGATTCGCCCGACCGCGCCACCGGCGCCGCCGTCGTCACTCTCATTCGCCGCGCCGGCCTGGATGCGCGCAGCATTATCCGCGTGGATGCGGGCGACGACGCCGATATGCACGCGTGGTCCGTTCCCGTAACCGGCCCGCTCGGATATGTGGATACCGCGATTCTCAAAGAACTGCGCGAGGCGCTCACCGGGCATAGCGGATTGGGCGGCGATACCGGCCACAGCGCGCAAACCAACGCCGCTTTCGCCGCCGATGCGAGCGCGGAAACCGAGGGCGTGCTCCCCGCGAGCGCGGCGGGCGCCTACCAGCTGGGCGAACCGGAAGACGATATTAACGTGCGCGCCCTCATCACCCGGGCCCGCCACGAGGTCCGCCCGCTTATCGGGGACGTCAATTCCCGCCACTACGTGGTTACTTTGGCCGACGGCGCCCATTACGTTGCCGCCCTCATTGACTCGGATCGCGCGGTCCTCGGGCGCCTGGCCAGTGCTTGGCAGCGAGCCACCCTCACCCAGGTCACCCAGCGGACCGGGGATAACGTGGAGGAAACTGCCGAACGCACCCTCCTCATGGAAGCCCTCGCGGTGAACGCCGGGGTGGCCCCGCGGCGCGATGCACATTACGCGGCGGCCGGCGCGTCCGCCGTCGTCGCTTTTGCTGATATCGAGGCCGTTCCCCTCACGGATCTGGAGCCGGAAGACATCTCCGACGCGGCGCTGGACTCCATGTGGTCCACGCTCGAACGCGCGCACGCACGCGGGCTCACCCACCACGATATTCGCGCCGGGGTGGTCGCGGTGCGCGGGGACGAAGCCCTCATCACCCATTGGCGCAACGGCAGTTTTTCTTCTAATGAGCTTTCCCGGCATATTGATTTGGCGCAGCTGTACCTGCTCCAGGCGGTGGCGGTGGGCCCCGAGCGCGCCGTTGCTTCCGCGTTGCGCTGCATTTCCCGCGACCGGCTCTCCTCGGTGGCCCCGACGATCCAGCGCACCATTATGCCGGCGCAAACCCTGGCCGAACTTGAGGATAAAAAGGGCGTGCAGCGCATGCGCGAGGTGCTCCTGGAGGTCCTCCCGCAGGATATTGGCACCGCCACCCAGACCATCCAGCTGCGTAAATTCTCCGCGAAGACGATTATTACCATCGTCATCGGGGTGCTTGCCATCTTTATTCTGCTCGGTTCGATTAATTTCACCGAGCTGCAAGAAACGATTCGCAACGCCAACCCGTGGTGGATGCTCGCCGCGTTTATCGCCAGTTTCGCAACGTACGTGGGCGCGGCGCTGTGCCTGAAGGCCTACACGGCCGAACGCCTGCCGCTGTGGGAAACCAGCGAGGTGCAGATCGCCGCTTCGGTGCTGGGCTTGGTTATGCCGGCCGGTATCGGGCCGCTCGCCCTCAATTTGCGTTACCTGCAACGCAACCAGGTGGCCACCCCGGTGGCGGTTGCCACCGTGTCCTTGGTGCAGATCGCGCAATTTATTACCACGGTGCTGCTGCTGTTGGCCCTCGGGCTGCTCACCGGCGACTTCGGGAATCTTTCCATCCCGAGCACCTCCGTGATGCTCATCGTGGCGGCGGTGGCGGCCCTGGGTGCGGCCGTCTACTTCATTCGCCCGCTGCGCCGCAAGGTCATTGAGCTGGTGCGCCCCACCATCGAGCAGGTGTGGCCGCGCGTGGTGTGGCTGGCTACCCACCCGTCCCGGATTCTCGCCGGTTTCGGCGGTTCCCTCCTCATGACGGTGAGTTTCGTGGCGGCTTTCGGTTTCTCCCTGGCGGCCTTCGGGGAGACCCTGCCGGTGGTCACTCTGGCGATCACCTACCTGGTTTCCAATTCGGTGGGCTCCCTGGTGCCCTCCCCCGGCGGTATCGGCCCGGTGGAAGCGGCCCTCACCGGCGGGCTCACCATCGCTGGCCTGCCGTATTCGGTGGCCTTCTCCACCGCAATCCTGTACCGCCTGCTCACCTTCTGGGCGCGGGTTCCCATCGGCTGGTTCGCGCTGCGTCACCTCCAGAAGAAGGACATTATCTAATGCGCGGCGGGCCGGCGCGGGAGCTGGACGCGCGCGGGGCGCGGGCACATTCCCGAACGGCAACGGTGCGCGCGTGGGCGCCGCGCGCGGTACTCGCGTGGGCGCGCAAGCACTGTGATACGACGGCGCTGCTCTTGGCCGCGGGTGCTTTCGCCGTGTACATGTTCTTCTCCTGGTATACCTGGGTGAACTTCTCCTCCCCGTCGTGGGATCAGGGCATTTTCACCCAGCTGGCCGACCAGTACGCCCGCTGGCAATTCCCGCCCATCGTGGATATTAAAGGCCCGGGCTTCAACCTGTGGGGCGATCATTTCCATCCCATTTTGCTGCTGACCGGGCCGCTGTTCTGGCTCTGGCCTTCCGGGCTGAGCCTCCTCACCCTCCAAGCGGTACTCTTCGGGATCTCGGTGTATCCCATCGCACGTTTCGCCCGGGCGCGGGTGGGGGCCGTGCCGGGCGCCCTCATCGGGGTGGCTTACGCGGCCAGCTGGGGGCTCACGTCCGCGCTCGTGGTGCAATTCCACGAAATCGCCTTCGCGGTGCCCTTGCTCGCTTTCGGGCTGACCGCCTGGCTGGAGAGCCGCTACCGGCGCGCCGCCGTGCTCATCTCCCTGCTGGTTTTCGTCAAGGAGGATCTCGGCCTCACGGTGGCCTGCTTCGGGGTGCTGGTGGCGCTGCTCAGCTGGCGCGGGGCGCGCGAGCTGGCCGGCATTGGCGCCTTCCTGGCTGCCTGGGGCACCGCCTGGTTTCTGGCCGCCACCCAGGTTATTCTCCCGGCTTTCAATAATTCCGGGCAGTGGGACTACGCCGGGCGGGTCCGCGAAGGCCTCGACCTGGCGAGCATGCTCCTCGAGCCTAACCGCTGGGGCACCCTCTGCTATATCGTGGCCGCCCTGGGAATCGTGGGGCTGCGCAGCCCGTGGGCGGCGCTGCTGCTCCCCACTCTCGCCTGGCGTTTCGTGGGGGACAACCCCTACTACTGGACTATTTTGTGGCACTATTCGGCGGTGCTCGCGCCGATGATCGCCGTCGCGCTGACCGATGGGCTCGCGCGGGCGGGTGCGCGCGGCGTCGTCGTACCACCACCGGAGGCGCAAGAATCTGAAGCTCCCGCGGCCGCAACCACGCAACGCGATGCCCTGGGTGTGCTGGCTCGCCGCCCCCGCCTGGCCGCAGCTGCCCTCGCCCTTGCGCTCGCCTCCAGTGTGCTCGGCACCGCCTCCAACGGCTTCGGCTCGTGGCTCACGGGGCGTTCCAATACCCAGCAATACGTGTATTTTTCCGATTACGGCGCCACCCAGACCGCCGAGCAACACGACGGTGCCCGCGCGGCGGTGGCGGCGGCCGGCACCGGGCGGCATATCCTCGCCGACGTGGTCATGATGGCCTACGTGGTGCCGGGCAATACCGTGTACTGGGAGCACAGCTACGGCGGCGCGTATATTGACACGGTGGTGTTCTCCAACCGGCTCAACCACGGGGACGGCGCCCAGGTGGTGGCGTGGATTACCGCGAAAGTGGGCGGGCGGTGGCATATTGTCACCGAGGACGCCGGCTATGTGGTGGTGGCTCGCGATGGCACGGACGGAAGGTGAGGAACGCATGATGATGGCTCGCCGCACAGCGGTACCGCGCCGCATGAAGCTGGTTCGCACCGCGACCTCGGCTTCACGCCGCACGAGGCTGGCTCGCACCGCGACCTGGTACCGCCCGCTGCGCACCGACCCGGTTCCCTACCTGGTGGCACTCCTCAGTTTCATTATTTTTACCGCTTTTTCGCTGCACCAATGGGCTTCTATGCAGACGTCCTCCTGGGACCTGGGCATTTTCACGCAGCTCGCCCAGCGTTACGCGCATCTCGAAGCGCCCATCGTGGATATTAAAGGCCCCGGCTTCAACCTGTGGGGCGATCATTTTCATCCCATCCTGGTGGTGCTCGGCCCGATTTTCGCGCTGTGGCCCAGCGGCGCCACTCTGCTTATTGTGCAAAACGCGCTCTTCGCGATCTCCGCGATTCCGCTCACCCGCCTGGCGCGGGCACGCTGCGGGGCCGGGGCAGGGACCGCTTTCGGCCTGCTCTACGCGGTGTCCTGGGGGCTATCGGCCGCGGTGGCCGCGCAATTCCACGAGATCGCCTTCGCGGTACCCCTCCTCGCCTACGGGCTGACGGCCTGGGTGGAGGGCCGCTACCGGCGCGCCGCGCTCCCGCTCGGAACGCTCGTTTTCGTCAAAGAAGACCTCGGCCTCACGCTCATCGCTTTCGGTGCGGCCGCGCTACTGGCGGAGTTTTTCGCGCAGAGGCGGACGGTTTGCGGCGCGGCGGTGCAGAACGACGACGGCGCCGCCGCGGCGGCGCAAACTCGGAGCGCGCGAGCTCAGGCACTCTGGGCGAGTCCCGCGGGGCGCTGGGCGGTGGGCCTGGCGATATGGGGCGCGGTGTGGTTTGTACTTTCTATCTGGGTGCTGCTGCCGGCTTTCAATCCGGACGGTGCCTGGGATTACACGGATCGCCTCACGGGCGATGCCGGGCTTTTCACCGGCGCGGCTACGAAGCTGATGACCCTGGCGGTGCTGCTGGGCAGCGCCGGAGTGGTGGGCTTGGTCAGCCCGTGGATTCTGCTTATGCTCCCGACCCTCGCCTGGCGTTTCACGGGAAACGTGGAATTCTACTGGGGCCTGGACTGGCATTATTCCGCCGTGCTCATGCCGATTGCCACCATTGCGCTGCTCGATGGGCTGGGGCGGCTGGAGCGTTCTATAAGGATTCGGGCGCGGCGTGAGCATGCCGAGCGCGCGACGCATGGCGAGTGCTCCCCGCGCGGCGAATGCGCCACGCGCAGCGGGCACGTCAAGCGCGGCTTGATTGCGCTCGCGCTGGCCGCCAGCGTGATTGCCACGCTGGTCGGTACCCGCGCCAACGCGGTGGGCTGGTGGATCCAGGGGCGTTACAACGGAGCGAGCGCGGAGGAGCGCGCCGGCGCGCGGGAAGCCCTGGCCGCGGTACCGGATGGCTCCCACGTGGTTACCGATATTCATATGCTTGCCTACCTGGTGCCGAATAATACGGTGTACTGGGAGGGAACCCGTGGGAATGCCGGGGCGAACGCGGTGGTCTTCGCACCCCAATCGAAGGCCAACCACGGGGATGCGCAGCAGATTCTCGACTGGGCCAGCGCAACCTTCGGGGGCACCTGGCATATTGCTAGCGACAAGGGCGGCTACGTGACCGTGCTACCCGGCGAAGCCCCCGCGCGCGAGGAAGGAAAATAACACGGCTACATCTGGGTCTACTTCTACGGATAAAACGCGCCCACTCTATCGGGACGCGACCGGGCTGCTCCTCGTTTTCCTCGGCGGCGGGGCCGGCACGGTAGCCCGCGCGCTCGTCCCGAGCGTGGCGGCGCCGATTATCGTCAATCTCGCGGGGGCGTTCCTCCTCGGCCTCATCACCAGCTGCTTCATCACGGGTGTGCATCGGTACGGGGCCCGACTGCGGCTGCTGCTCGGCACCGGTTTCTGCGGAGGCTTCACCACCTATTCGAGTTTCGTGGCGCTCAGCGCCCACCTGGCCACCGGCGAGGTCCTCAGCGGTGCACCTAGCGAGCTAGCGCGCCTGGCCGGGCTGGCTGCGGGAGGCACTCTTTTCGGTGGTTTCCTGCTGGCTTTCGCCGGGATGGCCTGCGGGCGCGCGCTAGGCCGGCGCTTCCTCGCGGCGCGCCGGCGCGCGGGCGGTGATGCAGCGTGACGCTCCTGCTTCTTGGTCTAGCGGGCGGGCTGGGTGCCCTGTGTCGCGGGATTCTCGATTCTTTCCTCACCGCGCGTTTGAAGCCGACGTGGCCTGCCGGGATTTTTACGGTGAATGTGATCGGCTGTTTCCTCTTCGGGCTCGTGACCGGCGGCGGGGCCCTTTCCGCCTGGATCGGTTCGTACAGTCTCTACGTCACCACCGGTTTTTTGGGTGGTTTCACTACTTTTTCGACGGCGATGACCGACGCCCTCGGCCTCTTCGAAAAGCACCGCTACTGGGCCTGCATCAGCCTCCTGCTCGGGAATTTCCTCCTCGGCATCGCAGCCTTCTTCGCCGGCCTGGCGCTCGGGTAGAGCCAGGTAGAGCGAGTTCTCATGAAGCGATACGCTAGGGAGCTCACCGGCGGTTCACATTTTCTACGAAAGGTCGGATTCCCAATCGCAGCGCCGGAAGTACGGCAAGCAACCCCACGAGCGTGAGCGCCCACAGCCATCCATAGTCATGCGTCACCGGAGAATACGTGAAGGGCAGGCGGTCCATTGCGGCCAACCGGCCAAAAACAACCCCGGAGCCAAGGCTGAGCACGTAGCTGGTGATCAACGGAGCCACCAAACGCCAACGAGCGCGATTCCCTCCGCCTCCCAGCTCAATGAGCCGGCGTTCCGTCGTTTGTTCAGAGACCACGGCCGTCACGGTTGCTAGCAGAACGATCGGTGCTACCAACAGGGCCAGCAGCTGGCGCACTACCGCTTGTGCCTTCAATTGCCGTATTCCTGGTTCATCTGGATCAACGAGAAACGCGAAGGGCGCTTCCAATAAAACCGTGGAGCGGATACCGTCGCGGACTTCATCAGAAAGGCTTCCGAAGCCAAAAATAATAACCGTGTACGAATATGGTTCCCCCACGCCTAACTGCGTGAGTAGCGGAGAATCGGGTGGGAGAATCAAACCGCTGAGCACGTTGTTTTCCAGGCGCTCATCCGCGATGAGCCCATCAGCCGTAAAAGTCCCGGTTACCTGCCCGTCAGAGAGCGCGATTCCGAGTAGCGTCGTCGCCCCACTTTCGGAAACGAAAGAAGCCGGAGCATGGTTAACGTACCCACGGTCAAGAAGCCCACCAGAAGCGACCATGACCAAGTCCAGTGCCACGGTAGGGCAATCACCAAGATCAGATGCGCTTTTAATGCACGGAGCTCCCGCCGAATCTACGATTCTATACATCCGGTCGTGTGTTGCTACGTCACCGAAAATAGCGGTGCGCTCCGAGATTTCTGGGTAGCGCTGCATCAGATTATCAACCGCGTTCTTATTAGCACCCGTGATGGAGAGATAACTTGTTTCGCCGCTCACCTGACGGCTAGTCCAGTTACTTAGCACCGCCACACTACTCGCGTAGAGGGAAGCGTAATAGGAAAGGACAAAAACCACAGCCATACCCAATAACGCCATTTTCTGCATCCGCTGTGCCAGACGCGCGGTGACAGGGTAACGCCGGCTTCCAGGCTGAAGTGCGTGGGCGAGACTCGGAATGCTCAAAGCACCCGCAATCATCGCCGCGTAGTGCCCGTAAGGGAAGATATACAGTTGCCGTGCTGCGACGAAAGCTACGGTGAGCACCGTGCCGATAATCCCAATCCCCAATAACAGCCGCCGTGAAAATATCTCACCGTGCAGTTTGCTGCGGTGCCGGTGTGCCTCGAAGAAAACCGTCGCACCAGCGGCAAGCACACCACCGATAAGCATGAGAAGAAGCACCGCTACCGCTGTTGAGTTAATGGCTCCCCATTCCGGTTCTTCCCAGCGCTGTTCGACATACTCTCCGAGGACCCCAGCAAAGCTCACGTGTACAGCGGCAGCACTAACCCACCCGAGAATTCCTCCGGCCAGGGCGGTCACAGTGGCGGATGCACACGTTGTTGCGGAAGCCTTCCACCGGGTATCCCCGAGAGAAAGGAGGATCCGGTAGATCTCACGCCGTCGCGACCGGCCCGATCCGTAGAGAGCCACAATCACCACGCTGAGCATCACCAAGCCAATAAACCATGCCAGTTGTGGCGGGATAGTCTGATTGCTGAGTGTGTATGCGCCCATTCGTGCCGACGTTACCGCGGCCGTCGTCGCCTGACCGCCACCGCGGGTAAGCTCAACTTCAATCGGCGCCAACGATTCATTGGTAAGCCACACATCGGCTTGACCGAGTACATCCGAGCTATCTGTCAATGCAACGGCACTTAGCTCCCGAATGGAGGCGGGGTTTTCGGTCACGCCGCTCACCCGGAATTCCGCAGCGGTTCCGGTCTTATCCCCTTCTGCGGCCTGAGTATCGATGAGTTGAAGAACATCACCCACGCTCAGGTGCAGTTGCCGGGCAGCTTCCACGCTGATGGAGATGTCCCCCGGCCGCGCCGGATAACTTCCCTGGCGCAATACTCCGATGTTTGCCGGGCCGCTGGTCATAGTCACATCAGCAACCGTGGCGCTTTGGGTTTGTGCAGAGAGAAGATTCGCCCGGGTTCGGGAAAGGGCCACCGCGCGCCCGCTGCTCCCAAGCTTTTCCATATAGCTTTGCACTGCGGCATTTCCCGTCACTTGCTGGAAATACGAGCCAAACGAAGCCGTAGCACCGCGTTCCACCGCACGCCCATGTGCGGATACGCAGGCGGCCACCGTGGCCGCTAGCGCTACGGCAATAAGCGCCAGGACTGCGGTTCGCAAGGTAGCGAAAGAACGCTGCCCCGCCATCTTTAGGATAAGGAGGACGCGCTGTTTACCCATGGTCATGACTCCAGAATCAGCTGATGCTCACTGATGCGAACAATGGCATCGGCATGAGCAGCGAACTGGCTATCGTGAGTCCCCGCAATAACAATAAGGCCCTCTTCGTGAGCAAGGTCAGCGAGTAAAAGAGCTATATGTTCAGTGTTGTCACGGTCGAGCGCCCCGGTGGGTTCATCCGCAAGGAGGATTCGTGCCGAGCCCATTAATGCTCGTGCGATAGCGACTCGTTGCTGTTCACCACCGGAGAGTAAATCAACGTTCCTATACGCGTGCTCTATTAGCCCCACGCGGTCTAAAAGCTCAAGGGCACGTTTTTTATCTTCTTCTTTACCTGAGCGGCCCGTGGTGATCTCAGCCGCTAGAAGAAGGTTGTCGAGGGGTGATAAAAACGGAATGAGAAGATAGTCCTGGAAAATCCGGCACATGACTGATGCCCGCAATTCACGCGGTGGAATGCTGGCAAGGTCTTTGCCTGCGATGACTATTTTTCCCGCGTCAGGTTCTAACTCGCGGGCAAGAATGCGGAAGAGCGTGGTTTTACCGGAACCGGAAGGGCCCATGAGTGCGTAAAAACGGCCCGATGAAAAGCTCGCCGTGGCGCCCGAAAAAATAATGCGTTGTTCCTGCTGGGCTTTATATGCGAAATCAAGCCCGATCACGTCTACCGCCATTGCCGCAAGCCTCCTCCGTATCGCCTTTGATTCGCGAGTCCCACACCGTATCCATAGTGACTTACATTACTTATATTCTAACCTACATGTTTCACCCGACTTACTGCGCAGGGAGACCTGGCCCTCACCCACCCAATCTGATATATTCTTCAACGATCAGGGGTCATCAGAGACCGATGTCCCGATCAACACCCAATACTCACCGACGCGCAGGGAGGCGAAATGACCATCGGAGCAACATTTACTCGCCGCGGCGAAGGCTACAGCCGCGACGCTCGCTATATCACCACGCGCGTGAGCCGCGACAGCGCCGGTTTCCCCGTGGAGCCGGGGCGTTATCGCCTCATCGCGGCGCGCGCCTGCCCGTGGGCGAATCGCACGCTGATTGTGCGCCGCTTGCTCGGGCTGGAAAATGCTATATCGCTGGGCATACCCGGGCCCACCCACGATGAGCGGTCCTGGATTTTTGACCGCGATGAGGGCGGGGTGGATCCGGTGCTCGGGATCCATTTCCTACGCGATGCCTACCTGGCCCGCGACCCGAATTTCTCCTTGGGAATTACGGTTCCAGCCCTGGTGGATCTTGCTAGCGGCGCCGTCGCCACAAATGATTTTGCGCAGATGACGCTCGATTTTTCTACCGAGTGGCGCGATTTTCACCGCGAAGGCGCCCCGGATCTCTATCCCGCGGAACTGCGCGAGCCCATGGACGCGCTCATGCGCTATATCTACACCGAGATTAATAATGGCGTCTACCGTTGTGGTTTCGCCGGCAGCCAGGAGTCCTATAACCGCGCCTATCTGCGCCTTTTCACCGCACTGCGCAATATTTCCGAGCTGCTGGCGGGGCGCCGCTACCTCATGGGCGATCACATTACCGAAGCGGATGTGCGCCTCTTTACCACCCTGGTGCGTTTCGATGCCGTCTACCACGGGCATTTTAAATGCAATGAAAAGAAACTGACCGAGATGCCGGTACTCTGGTCCTACGCACGCGATCTTTTCCAGACCCCCGGTTTCGGGGACACCGTGGATTTTGAGCACATCACTTCGCATTATTACCAAGTCCACCTGGATGTGAACCCCAACCAGATCGTGCCGCTGGGCCCGGATACCTCCGGATGGCTCAGCCCGCACGGCCGCGAAGCCCTGGGTGGTGCGCCTTTCGGCGGGCCGGCCACCCGCGGGGAACGCTCCACCGCGCCCGGGCCGGTCGCCCCCGGCGAGGAAGTTCCACTGGCCGCGCACGCCGGGCACTGGGGGAATTTCCACGAAGAACTCGCGCGCACCACAGAAGCCGCGGACAGCCGCGCGCAGGGAACCGAACACAGCCGCACGCACGGCAGCAACGGCGATGTTATCCACCCGCGGAACAAGTCCCGCGATTGGAGCGCAATTCGTGGGATACTCAATGTATGAACGAACGCGCAGGAACCCCGGCCCGCCCCGAAGATCTCATCAATGTTGATGAGTTGGTGGCGGCATATTACGATATCGAACCCGATCCGACCAACCCCCTCCAGCAGGTGGTTTTCGGAACTTCCGGCCATCGTGGCTCAGCTTTCGATGGCGCCTTTAATGAAGCCCATATCGCGGCAACCACGCAGGCGATCGTGGACTACCGCAATAAGCAAGGCTATGACGGCCCCATTTTCGTGGGCCGTGATACCCATGGGCTGTCCCTCCCGGCGGAAAAAACCGCTATCGAGGTGCTGGTAGCCAACGGCGCTGATGTGCGGGTGGATGCTCGCGGCTCGTGGACTCCCACCCCGGCGGTCTCGCTGGCCATCCTGGAGGCGAACGGCGCCCCGCACGCGCTGCGCCTGGACGGCCCGGGCCTGGCCGACGGCATTGTTATTACGCCGTCCCACAACCCGCCGCGCGATGGCGGCTTCAAGTACAACCCGCCCAATGGCGGCCCGGCGGATACCGATGCCACGAAGTGGATCGCGGCGCGGGCCAATGAGCTCATCGCCGCGGGATGGAAAAACATCGCCCGCGTGCCCTATGAGGATGCGGCCACGAAGGTGGGCACCTATGATTTCCGCGATGCGTATGTCACCGCGCTGGATACCATCATCGATTTCGAGGCGATCCGCGAGGCAAGCGTGCGCATTGGCGCGGACCCGATGGGCGGCGCCTCGGCCGAATACTGGCAGGAAATCGCGGACCGCTACGGTATTGACCTGACCGTGGTCAATCCCGAAGTGGACCCGGCCTGGCCTTTCATGACTCTGGATTGGGACGGCAAGATCCGCATGGATTGCTCCTCGCCCTACGCGATGGCGGGCCTGCTCCATCGCATGGAACCGGATGCGAGCGGCCGCGCCCCCTACGATCTGGCCACCGGGAACGACGCCGATTCCGACCGGCACGGCATCGTCACCCCGGATGCCGGCCTCATGAACCCCAACCACTACCTCGCGGTGGCCATTGAATACCTCTTCACGCACCGCCCGCAGTGGTCCGAGCGGGTGAACGTCGGGAAAACCCTGGTGTCCTCCTCGCTTATCGACCGGGTGGTGGCCGGCATTGGTCGCACTCTCGTTGAGGTCCCGGTGGGCTTCAAGTGGTTCGTGTCCGGCCTGGTGAGCGGCGAGATCGGCTTCGGCGGGGAAGAATCCGCCGGCGCTTCTTTCCTCCGCAAGGACGGTTCGGTGTGGACCACGGATAAGGACGGCCTTGTGCTTGATCTGCTCGCGGCGGAAATCACCGCGGTAACCGGCAAGTCCCCCTCCCAGCTCCACGACGAGCAGGTGGAACGCTACGGCTCCTCGGCTTACGCCCGGATCGACGCCCCCGCCACGAAGGAAGAAAAGGCCAAGCTCGGCAAGCTTTCCCCGGCGGATGTCACGGCCACGGAACTGGCCGGCGAGCCGATCACCGCGAAGCTGGTGGAGGCTCCCGGGAACCACGCGGCGATTGGCGGCCTCAAGGTCACCACGGAGAATGCGTGGTTCGCGGCCCGGCCTTCCGGCACGGAGGATGTCTACAAGATTTACGCCGAATCCTTCCGCGGCCCGGAGCACCTGGCCCAAGTCCAGGAGGAGGCGCGCGCCGTGGTCGCGGCCGCGTTGGGTAACTAAGAACGTCACTACATAGGAACGACGACGACGACGCGGGGCGGGTGGCTGTGCCACCCGCCCCGTTCCCTTGCCAACAGCCCAATAATGGCAGGTAGCTTCTTCCCCGTGCGGCGACCAACAATTGCCAAAGCGCCTTCCAGAAATCTGGGCGCCCGTTACAGCGGTGACCTACCCGGGCGACGAGACACGTGACTACACCGTGCGCACGCGGGTGCCGGACGATGCTGACGGCAACCCTGTTCTGAAAAGTGATATGCGTTTCTTGATTGAGCATGCCGATTGAGAATCCAGGGATCTTTCACTCAGCGTTATTACTTGTTACACTTACGGCAACATGACCGGTTCCGCTGCCCGCTTCGGCGGGAGTCCAGGGCCGGTCCTTTTTCTCCATCGGGAGGCGAGGGTGCGCCAGATTGAAGTGAAGCCTTTTCTACCCTACGCCCAGCAGGTCGATCTACTTATAAACCGCGGTATGGTGATCGCCGACCGACAACAGGCAGAGCGGCAGCTTGCCACACTAAACTACTATCGGCTTTCCGGTTACTGGCACTCCATGCGGCAGATAGACCCCGAAACACGCAAGAGCCTCAACACCTTCCGGCCAGGGTCTTCGTTCGAACTCGCCGCGGAACTTTATCGATTCGACGAGAGACTTCGGCAGGTAGTTTTCGCGGATTTGAGCAGCATCGAACTTGCGATGCGTGCGCTCATCGGTTATCGCTTAGGAGCGATAGACCCGCTCATCCACCTTGATTCGAGAAAACTCGGTGCACCGGCTCGCCAGCGAACAGGTAAAACAGCTTCGACCCACCACGAAATATGGTTGGCGAAATACGAAAACGCCGTAAAAAATTCACAAGAAGAATTCGTGAAGCACCACAGGGAGCGATACGGCGGCCAGCTTCCCATCTGGGTCGCTGTTGAAATAATGGATTGGGGAACGCTCTCCCATCTCTACCGTATGTCCCCTTCACGCGCCCGGAATGAGGTGGCGACAACTTGTCACTTACGTGCCCCACAGCTTGAGTCCTGGCTCAAGTGTCTCAATATTCTCCGCAATTATGCGGCCCACCACGCGCGAGTTTTCAACAAGACATTCGATATCAAGCCAAAACTTCCAAAAGATCTTTACCCCCGATTCGCGCAATCCACTAATCGTGTTTTCGGTCAACTCACGCTCATCCGTCACCTTCAACGAGTGCTTAATATTTCTCACAACGACGCAATTCTCGACGTTCTCGAGAGCTTTCCGCATAACACCTTGGTTCCGTTTACGCGACTAGGAGCACCTGAGAACTGGCGGAATGACCCCTTATGGCGTAGATAAGTGGAGACGCGGGGCGGGTGGCTGTGCCACCCGCCCCGGTTGATTCCCCGCTAGCGGACTTCGCTCAGCAGGTCGATATCATCATCCTGACAGCCCGTGAGATTGACGGGAATGTCAATATCCTCCCCGCCATCCTCGATATCCACCTCAAGATGGGTGGCAGGCTTGGTGGGAGTACACCCGGGCACACTCCCGGCATCGGCCACCGCCACAGTCCAGCTCACGCTGGAACCCGGAGCGATGCTGCCAGCCTGGGAGCTCAGTTCCAGATTCTCGGACACGCCATCCCCGGCGGCGTCTTTCAGCTCGATGTCCACATCCGGATGCAGGGTGCAGGCCGCCTGCGAAGAATTCGTGAGGGTGAGAATATAGGTGCCGGCCACGCTATTGCTCGCATCGCCAGCCGCACCCACGCCCGCACCCCCGGGCTCGAACGTGGCGGCCAGATTCGCCGCGCCGCAAGCGCCCGCGGCCGGGGCCGCCGCCCCACCAGCAGCCGCGGCAGAGGTGGCGGGAGCGGCAGTGGCGGCGTCGTCGTTCTTCCCACTCTCAGCACCGGAGCCCGGCGCCGTGGCGGTGGCCCGGGGCGTGGAACCGGTATCCCCGGTGGTGGCAGCGTCATTCGAGCAGGCGCTCAAGGTCAGCGCGGTGGCGGTAGCGGTGGCGGCAAAGAGGGCCGTGAATCGTGTTATTTTCATACCGCCAGCCTAACAAGCACCCGCGAAACCGGCCGTATTTCAAGGAAAAATGACAAGATTCTCATCTGACTGTCATTTTTCGCGCTCTCACCACAAAAACGAACGGAACGCCCATCCACGATCTGCGCGCGGGACTCTAGAATAGATCCGTTAGAAACCTCAATCAGGCGTTCTGAGAAGTCGTAGAAGAAGGAGCCGCATGTCTATTCCCACCCCGCCCGTTGGCGTTGCAGATATCGGAGTGACCGGGATGGCGGTGATGGGCTCGAACCTGGCCCGCAACCTCGCCAGCCGCGGCTACAAAGTTGCTATCCACAATCGCACCGCCGCGAAAACCGAGCGGGTGATGGCCGAGCACGGCAGCGAAGGGGAGTTCTACCCGAGTGAATCCATGGCGGATTTTGTGGCATCGCTGGCCCGCCCGCGGGTGGCCATTATTATGGTCAAGGCCGGCAAACCCACCGATGCGGTCATCGAGGAGCTCGCCGACCTCATGGAGCCGGGCGATATTATCGTGGACTGCGGAAATTCACTCTTCACCGACACCATGCGCCGCGAAGCGGAGATTTCCGCGCGCGGGCTGCATTTTGTGGGCACCGGGGTCTCCGGCGGTGAAGAGGGCGCGCTCAAGGGTCCCTCGATTATGCCCGGCGGCACCCGCGAATCCTACGATCGCCTGGGCCCCATGTTTGAGGCGATTGCCGCGCGCAAGAACGGCGAACCGTGCTGCACCTACGTGGGCCCCAACGGCGCCGGCCATTTCGTAAAAATGGTGCATAACGGCATCGAATATGCGGATATGCAGCTCATCGCGGAAGCTTATGACCTTATGCGCACCGCCCTGGGCATGAGCGCCGCGGAAATTGGCGACGTTTTCGAGCGCTGGAATTCCACCGAACTGGACTCCTACCTCATTGAGATCACCGCCGAGGTGCTGCGCCAGCGCGATGCCACCACCGGCGCCGCCCTCGTGGATGTGATTAAGGACGCCGCAGCCCAGAAGGGCACCGGCGCCTGGACCGTGCAAAACGCCGCCGCGTTCGGGGTGCCCGCCACCGGGATCGCCGAGGCAACCTTCGCGCGCAGCCTGTCCGGGGACGCCGCCGAACGCGCCGCCGGCCGCGCCCTGCCCGGGCACACCACCGAGGTCACGGTGGAGGATCGCGAGCGCTTCATCGAGGATATTCGCCTGGCCCTCTACGCCTCCAAGATGGTGGCCTACTCCCAAGGTTTCGAGCTGATCCGCAAGGGTTCCCTGGAGAATTCCTGGGGTATTGACCTGGGCGCGATGGCGCGGATTTGGCGCGCGGGCTGCATTATCCGCGCGGCTTTCCTCGACCGCATCACCGAGGCCTACACCCGCCAGCCCGATCTTCCGCTCCTCCTGGCCGACCCCTATTTCAGCTCCGAGATTTCCGGGGCGGTCGAGGCCTGGCGCCGGATTGTGGTGTTCGCCGCGCAGCGCGGGGTGCCGATCCCGGCCTTCGCTTCCTCGCTGGCCTACTACGACGGCGTGCGCGCCGAACGCCTCCCGGCGAATCTTATTCAGGCCCAGCGCGATTATTTCGGGGCGCATACCTATCACCGTGTCGACACCGAGGGCGTGTTCCACACCGTGTGGCAGGATCCCTCCCGCCCGGAAGAGCGCTGGGACTAGGCGCGCCGGGGCTAAGGCGCTGCGTTTAAGAACGCCAGGGCCGGGCACGCCGGTTCTGGTCAACGTTTGTTGAGTTATCCATAGATGTGACATATCCCGGGGCGCCGTTCCCGCCGCGGTAACCTTCGGTAGCGTAACCTTGAAGAGTAGTACCGCGGGCGCGGGGCCTCCCGGATTTCACCGGAGTGCATAACTATCCCTCGCCAGTGGCTATACACCACAGCGACTGCACCTCGGTGGCAAGATCCGTTCCACATCTTGCTGCCGAGGTGCTTCTACCCCGCCTCGGTCCGCGGGAACGTTAAGTAGCACGACGACGCCGCCGCGCTACCGCGCGGCCTGCCGGCCCGAGGGTCCTAGTGGGCCAGCACCGCGAGTGCGCCGAAACCCTGTTTCGTGACAGTGTCTCCAAAAAATGCCACATTAGTTAAGATCTATACACAGCGCGGAACTGGCATAATGCCGCATTATGCACATAGCCTTGAATTAAGGTGTCCCATATAAGTACACTCATGGATGGGTTAGGACTTCCTTCCCTAACGTATTTTTACTCTACGCAAAGGTAAACGATGAAGAAGACAGTTCGCGGCTTTTTCGCGCTTGTGGCTGCCGGCACCCTCGCTCTGGGTGCTTGCTCCAATGACTCGGCCAAGGATACCTCCTCCCCTTCGGCCGCCGCTTCGGAACCCGCCGCTGAGGCCACTTCGGAGGCCCCCAGCAGCGTTTCGATTACGGATTCGCACGGCACCCAGGAAGTTCCGGTCAATCCGGAGCGCGTGGTTTCCCTGGATAACCGCACTTTCGAGACTCTGCATGAGTGGGGCGTCAAGCTCCTCGCGGCTCCCAAGGATGTGATGCCGAAGGACGATCCGTACGTCAAGGATGACTCGGTCGTGAATATCGGCAACCACCGCGAACCGAATTTTGAGGTGATTACCGCGGCCAACCCCGATCTGGTTATCGTGGGCCAGCGCTTCGCCCAGCATTATGACAAGATCAAGGCCGCCGCTCCGAACGCCGCGATTATCGATATGAATATCGTGCTGCCCAAGGAAGAACAGGATGCGGATGCCAATAAGTCCGGCGAACTCCTCATGGACGGCATGAAGAAGGACGTTGAGGATCTGGGCAAGATCTTCGGCAAGGAAAAGGAAGCCGCTAAGCTCAACGCGGATCTGGATGCCGCGATTGCCGCCGCGCGCGATGCCTACCCGGCCGGCCAGAAGGTGCTGTCCATCAATACCAACGGTGGCAAGATGGGCTACCTCGCCCCGGGTGTGGGCCGTACCCTCGGGCCGCTTTACCCGCTCCTCAACCTCACCCCGGCTTTCGATCTGGGTGAAGGAACCTCGAACCACAAGGGTGACGAAGTTTCCGACGAAGCCCTGGCGCAGGCCAACCCCGAGTGGATCCTCATTATGGACCGCGATGCCGGCGTGGGCGAAGGTAATGAAGCCCACGGCGCTGATCTGGTAACCAACTCCCCCGCCATGGCCAATGTGCCGGCGGTGCAGAAGAAGCAGATCCTGACCATGCCCGCGGATACCTACGTCAATGAAGGTCCGCAAACCTACATCGAATTCCTCAACGACCTGGCCAAGGCCTTCAAGGCCGCCAAGTAGCTCAGGCTAGAGGCTAACCAACCTGCGGGGGCCGGGTTCCCGGCCCCCGCAGCATGTACGCCCATGACAACACCACCGCAGAGTTCTCTTTCCTCACGCAGACCTACCGCGAGCAGGCTGCTGCGCGCCCTGCCCCTGACCCTCGGCATTGTTATTCTGGCCGGCCTGGTCTACCTATCCATGACCACAGGCACCTACAATATCGCCGAGCACGAAGGCGGCGAATTCATGTACTTCGCCACCCGCATTCCCCGCACCGCCTCCCTAGTGCTGGCCGGTGCCGCCATGGCCATGTGCGGGCTGGTCATGCAGCTGCTGACCCAGAATAAATTCGTGGAACCCACCACCACGGGCACCACCGAATGGGCCGGCCTCGGACTGCTCGTCGTGATGTTCCTGGTCCCGCATACCTCGCTTATTGAGCAGATGCTGGCCGCTATCCTTTTCGCTTTTATCGGCACCATTATTTTCTTCCTGGTGCTGCGCCGGGTCACGCTGCGTTCCTCGGTCATTGTGCCGATTGTAGGAATTATGCTCGGCGCGGTGGTGAGCGCTATTTCCACCTTCTTCGCCCTCAAAACTGACACGCTGCAAACCCTAGGAGTGTGGTTCCAGGGTAGTTTCGCGAATGTGGTGGCCGGGCGCTACGAACCGCTGTGGATTGTTCTTATTGCGACGGTGCTTATTTTCATCCTGGCCGACCGCCTCACGGTGGCGGGCCTGGGTGAGGATGTGGCCACCGGCCTGGGCGTGAACTACAACCTCATCGTGCTGCTCGGCACCGGGGTGATCGCGCTGACCACCGGGGTGGTCACCGTGGTCATCGGCCGCATTCCCTTCCTCGGGCTCATCGTCCCTAATATTATTTCGCTGCTGCGCGGGGATGATCTACGCTCCAACCTCCCCTGGGTATGCGTTTTCGGGGCCGGGATCCTCACGGTCTGCGACCTGGTATCCCGCACCCTCATCGCTCCCTTTGAAATCCCGGTGTCACTGATCCTCGGCACCCTGGGAGCGGCCGTATTCATCTTCCTTATTCTGCGGCAGCGCCGGAGGCTCTCATGAGCGTCGTCGTACCACAATCTCCCGAAAAATCTTGTGCCACAGGCGCAGCTCCCCGCCACGCGGGTGCCTTCGCGACCCCGCGAGCCCGGCGGCGCTACTGGCTGCTCCTCATCGGCATCGCGCTGCTCGGCGTAGCTTTCACTGCGCTCTATTTTGTGTGGAATATTCCGGTGGCGGTGGGAAGCGAGGGCTTCTGGATTATTACCCAGATGCGAGCCGAGGCGGTGTTTTCGATTCTGCTGGTGGCTTTTTGCCAGTCGCTGGCAACCCTCGCGTTCCAGACGGTCACCACCAACCGGATTCTTACGCCGTCGATTATGGGTTTTGAGTCACTGTATTCGGTGATTCACACCTCCACGATTTTCTTCTTCGGGGTGGCCGGATTCGTGGCCTTCACCGGGGTGCGGGCCTTCCTCATCCAGGTGGCAATTATGGTGGCGTGTGCGCTGGCACTGTACGGCTGGCTGCTGCGCGGTAAGCTCGGCAGCCTGCATATTATGCTGCTGATCGGCATTATTATCGGCACCGGCTTGGGCTCGCTGTCCGCGTTTATGCAGCGGATGCTCACGCCCTCCGAATTCGATGTGCTGTCCGCGCGCATGTTCGGCACCATCGCGAATGCGCGCTCGGATGTGTTCGTGGCGGCGCTGCCGCTGGCGCTCGGAGCGGGCCTGGCGCTCCTCCTCATTTCACGTTCCCTTAACGCGATTGCGCTGGGGCGCGATGTTGCGGTGTCGCTGGGCGTCAATCACCTGCGGATGCTGCTGATTTCGCTCACGCTTATCGCGGTGCTGGTCTCGGTGTCCACGGCGCTGGTGGGGCCGATGACCTTCTTCGGTTTCCTCGTGGCGACCCTGACCTACCAGGCGGCGGATACCTACGATCATCGTTTCCTCTTCCCCATGGCCGCCGTGATTGGTTACGCGGTGCTTATGGGTGGCTTCTTCGTGATGAAAAATATTTTCTCGGCGGAAGGCGTGGTCTCCATCATTATTGAGCTGGTGGGCGGCCTGACGTTCCTCGTCGTCGTATTGAGAAAGGGGCGGTTGTAATGCGCCACCGCAAGAAAACAGCAGGCACGCATCTTGAGGTTCCCGCGCCGGTGCCGCCGGTGGTCTCCCCGCATCTGCGCGCGGCCGATCTGAGCTGCGCCGATCCGATGATCCGTATGGAGGGCACCCGCCGTGACTACAGTTCAGAAGTGCGGATCGGCCCGGTCACCTTGGATATTCCGCACGGCGGGGTCACGGCCCTGGTGGGTCCGAATGGCGCGGGCAAGTCCACGCTGCTCACGATGATCGGGCGGCTCATGCGTATGGACGCGGGCGCGATTGCGGTGGCAGGTCTTGATGTGACGACGACGAAATCCGCCGATCTTGCCAAGATTCTCGCGATTCTGCGCCAGGAAAATCACTTCGTTACCCGCCTGACGGTGCGTCAGCTGGTCGGCTTCGGGCGCTTCCCGTATTCGAATGGGCGCCTGACCGCCGAGGATGAAAAGATTATTTCCCGTTATATTGATTTTCTGGGGCTGACCGAACTGGAAGGGCGCTACCTGGATGAGCTATCCGGTGGGCAGCGCCAGCGCGCCTACGTGGCGATGGTCCTCACCCAGGAAACCGATTGTGTGCTGCTGGACGAGCCGCTCAATAACCTGGATATTTCGCATTCGGTGCAGATGATGCGCCACCTGCGCCAGGCCGCGGACGAGCTCCACCGCACCATCGTGCTGGTTATCCACGATATTAATTTCGCGGCACGCTACTCGGATCGCATTATTGCCATGCGGGAGGGCATCGTCATGGACGCGGGAACCCCGGCGGATATTATGACCCCGGAGCGCCTCTCCGCGATTTTCGACGCGGAGATCGACGTGATCCCCGGCCCCTGCGGCCCGGTCGCGATTTATTAGCGCGGGTGGGTGGCTATCTCGATGCCTTAATTACCGACGATTACACCGCTGCGGCCCTCGTTGAAGAGCTCTAACTTGCCGGCGGCTTATCAATCACCGAGCCGTTCACGGAGTGGAAATCCCAGACGGTGCGGCAGGCCATATTTTCCTCCCGAGCCTGCCCATCCGGCCCGCGCACTTCCTGAGTGAAATCCGGGCTTTCCACCATGTAATCAACGTATTCGATCACCCCGGTCCGCCGGTTATATCCCACGCTGCCCGCGACCTGACTTGGCTCATTTTGGCGTGATGTGATTCATATTGACGTTGTGGCCTGGGGTTTTGTCTCGTTGGTGGGTGA
>NZ_JASOKT010000032.1 GCF_030216305.1 Actinotignum timonense
TCGCCATTATCGGCGCGGTAGCGGTTCTTGGTTTAGGCGGATGCTCCAGCGTTGCGGTGGGCGATCCTGACCCGGTGACCCCAATTCCGGTGGCTACCGCCGCGCCGAGCGTTCCGGGAGTCTCCGGGGAATCCACTACCGGGAATCGCACTATGCAAGACCGGGCGGCAGTGACCGATGGTTCTGACGGTTCGGAAGGCGGACGCCCGGTTACGGTTGCGCCCAGCGGCGACGTGGAAGCTCAGCTTGGGGTGCCGGTAGGTCTTTCGGTCGACGGCGCCACTCGGGCGGCATTCACGTTGACAGTCACGGATATTACCCGGGCACAGGAGTGCCCTTCGCGCATCGCGGAACCAGCTGTTTTCACTCCTGAGAACGGCACTTTCCTCGTGGTTGATCTCAGCGCGCAGATGGCAGCTGATTATGCCGCCTACGACCCGGATGCTCCTTTCCTCACCCTGGATCGGGATGCTTTCCATCTCACGGACCGGGAAGGAAATATTCAGGAAGATAGCCACACGGTGCCATCCTACGGGTGTTATTCCACCGCGGAGCGGGTCACTCCGTTTATCAACCCGGGGGAAAGCGCGGCTGGCAAGGTGGTTCTGGAAACCTCCCTGGAGCACGGCTACCTGGTCTACAATCCCTGGGGCGTGCCGGGATCGGGATGGCGCTGGGCTTTCTAAGCGCCGCTCTCATCCGCTCCTAGGCCGCTCCCAATTCGCTCTTTTTGCGTTCCTAATCTGCTCGCGATCCGCTATTAATCCGCGATGGCGTAGGTGCTGCGCACGTAGCGCAGGTAGATCTTGCGGTAGAGCGCGGGGCAGGTAC
>NZ_JASOKT010000011.1 GCF_030216305.1 Actinotignum timonense
CGACCAGGCCAAGGTGAAGGTTGGCCAGCAGCCCTGGGCGACGGTTAATGAGGATGGGACAATTTCCCTTGCTCCGACCGCTGGAAATGCTGAAGTTGGCGAATACCTCATCCCGGTCAAGATGACTACCCCGACGGGTGAAAAGATTCTTCTTGCTCCGATTACGGTGCGTGATCCGAACGCCGATGGTGATAACGACGGCACTCCGGACCTGAAGGATCAGTGTCCTGCTGTTGCTGGGCCGGCTTCTAATAATGGTTGCCCCGCTTGGGGTGATGGTGATGGTAAGCCCGGCGCTGAAGTGACGCTGGAGAAGGACCCTGCTAATGGCAAGGTTCCGGATACTGCATCATGCGAGGCGACTGGTGGTGCCACCTGCGCCATTGGCCCCGATGGCAACGTCGTCGTCAAGATCCCTGGTGACGCCAAGGATAAGGACGAGATTACTGTCACGATCAAGGATGGCGATAAGACGTTTGATACGTCGAAGGTGACCGTCACTGATCCGGATACCGATGGCGATACTGTCCCAGATTCTTTGGATAAGTGCCCGGATGTTGCTGGGCCGGCTTCCAATAATGGTTGCCCTGCGTGGGGTGATGGTGATGGTAAGCCTGGCGCGGATGTGACCTTGGAGAAGGATCCGGCTAACGGCGATATCCCGAACACCGCTACCTGTGAAGCCGGCAATGGTGCTACCTGCACCATTGGCCCGGATGGCAACGTCGTCGTCAAGGTTCCGGAAGACGCTGCCCCCGGTACTGAGATTCCGGTGACCATTAAGGATGGCGACACGACTCTGGACACCTCCAAGGTGACCGTTGTTCCCGCGGACAACCCGATCTGGAATGACACGACCACCGAGCCTTCCGCACCGGTTAAGCTGCCTAATGAGGGTGGTCCTGTCCCGGCTGGCTCCACGGTTGAGGTGACCGGGCCGGGTACGGCAACCCTGAACGAAGACGGCTCGATCACCGTCACTCCGAACGCGAACGCCAAGGATAAGGACCAGATCGTCGTCAAGGTCAAGGACCCGAACGGTAAGGATCTTGACTCCGCTACCGTGACCATTGCTGACCCCGACACCGACGGCGACAATGTCCCCGATGGCAAGGATCAGTGCCCGACCATCGCTGGGCCGGCTTCCAATAACGGTTGCCCTGCGTGGGGTGATGGTGATGGTAAGCCCGGCACTGATGTGACGCTGGAGAAGGATCCTGCTAATGGTCCGATCCCGTCCTCGGCCACATGCGAAGCAACCGGTGGTGCCACCTGCACTATTGGCGGGGATGGCAACGTCGTCGTCAAGGTTCCTGGGGATGCTAAGGATAAGGACGAGATCACCGTGACCATCAAGGATGGTGACAAGGTCCTCGACACCTCCAAGGTGACCGTCACCGATCCGGATACTGATGGCGATACCGTCCCGGATGCGCTTGATCAGTGCCCGGATATTGCCGGTCCGGCTTCCAATAACGGTTGCCCTGCGTGGGGTGATGGTGATGGTAAGCCCGGCACTGATGTGACGCTGGAGAAGGATCCTGCTAATGGTCCGATTCCGTCCTCGGCCACATGCGAAGCAACCGGTGGTGCCACCTGCACTATTGGCGGGGATGGCAACGTCGTCGTCAAGGTTCCTGGTGACGCGACCCCTGGCACTGAAATCACAGTAACCATTAAGGACGGCGATAAGACACTCGATACCTCCAAGGTGACGGTTACCGAGCCGGAAAAGCCTGTGTGGAACGACGGAAACAGTAAGCCGGGTGTTCCAGTTGACCTTCCTAATACCGGCGGGCCGGTACCCGACGGCACAACGGTGGAAGTGAACGGTCCGGGTACCGCGACCCTCAATCCTGATGGTTCAATCACGGTTACCCCGAATCCGGATGCTAAGGACAAGGACGAAGTTGTCGTCACGGTCAAGGATCGCGATGGCAAGGAACTCGATACCGTAACCGTGACGGTCAATGATCCTGATACTGACGGCGATGGCCTGACCGATTCCGAAGAAGAAAAGATCGGAACCGACCCGAATAACCCCGATACCGACGGCGATGGCATCAATGACGGTGACGAGGTCAATGGCACCAAGAACCCGTTCAAGGACGATAAGTTCAATAAGGACGGTAAGCCTGGTAACACTGACCCGCTCAACCCCGACTCGGATGGCGATGGTGTGAATGACGGTGACGAAGTGACCGGTAAGCACAACAATGGCAATCCGACTAATCCGAATAAGGCCGACTCTGATGGTGACGGCGTGACGGATGGGGATGAGAAGAAGGACGGCACCGATCCGAATAACCCGGACACTGACGGTGATGGCATCAATGATGGTGACGAGAAGAAGATCGGGACTGATCCGAAGAACCCCGATACCGACGGCGATGGCATCAATGACGGTGACGAGGTCAATGGCACCAAGAACCCGTTCCAGGATGACAAGTCTGATCCGAATGGGAAGCCTGGTAACACTGACCCGCTCAACCCTGACTCGGATGGCGATGGTGTGAATGACGGTGACGAAGTGACCGGTAAGCACAACAATGGCAATCCGACTAATCCGAATAAGGCCGACTCTGATGGTGACGGCGTGACGGATGGGGATGAGAAGAAGGACGGCACCGATCCGAATAACCCGGACACTGACGGTGATGGCATCAATGATGGTGACGAGAAGAAGATTGGTACTGATCCGAAGAACCCCGATACCGACGGTGACGGGATCAATGACGGTGATGAGGTGAACGGCACCAAGAATCCGTTCCAGGATGACAAGTCTGATCCGAATGGGAAGCCTGGTAACACTGACCCGCTCAACCCTGACTCGGATGGCGATGGTGTGAATGACGGTGACGAAGTGACCGGTAAGCACAACAATGGCAATCCGACTAATCCGAATAAGGCCGACTCTGATGGTGACGGCGTGAACGACGGGGACGAGAAGAAGGACGGCACTGATCCGAATAACCCGGACACTGACGGTGACGGCGTGAACGACGGTGACGAGAAGAAGGACGGGACCGACCCGAAGAACCCGGACACTGACGGTGACGGTGTGACTGACGGTCGTGAAAAGGACCTGGGCACCGACCCGAAGAACCCGGATACTGATGGGGATGGCCTGACCGATGGTGAGGAAGCCGGTACGGATATCGACGAGAACGGCAAGCCTGCTCGCAACGAGGATGGCACCCCGAAGGTTGATGACTCCAAGGCCACCAAGACCGACCCGAAGAACCCTGACACCGACGGTGACGGTATCAACGACGGCGACGAAGTCAACGGCACCAAGAACCCGTTCAAGGACGACAAGTCCGATCCGAATGGGAAGCCTGGTAACACCGACCCGCTCAACCCTGACACTGATGGTGACGGCGTGAATGATGGTGACGAGGTGACGGGTGCGAAGAATGGTGGCAAGCCGACTAACCCGAACAAGGCCGATACCGATGGTGACGGCGTCACCGACGCTGACGAAATCAAGGACGGTACGGACCCGAATAAGGGTGATACCGATGGTGATGGCCTGACCGATGGTGACGAGAAGAAGATTGGTACTGATCCGAAGAACCCGGACACCGACGGTGACGGCATCACGGACGGTGATGAGGTGAACGGCACCAAGAACCCGTTCCAGGACGATAAGTTCAATAAGGACGGCAAGCCTGGTAACACTGACCCACTCAACCCTGACACCGACGGTGATGGGCTCACCGATGGTGACGAGGTAACCGGCGCGAAGAACGGTGGTAAGCCGACTAACCCGAATAAGGCCGACACGGATGGTGACGGTATTAACGATGGTGACGAGATTAAGAACGGCACCGACCCGTTGAACCCGAACGACCCGGGCAAGCCTGCACCGAAGACCAAGAAGGTCAAGAAGACTCTTCAGGTCACTGGTGCAACGAGCGTGGGTCTTGCTGGTACGGCGGCATTCTTGCTGCTTGCTGGCGGGCTCGTGGTGACGCGGCGCCGCAAGGCATAAGTGCTGAACTGATCGCGTAACGCAAGAGAGGGGCTGGCAGACGAACCTTCACAAGGACAGTCTGCCAGCCCCTCATCCATGTAGAAATACATTCAATCCACGGCTCTAAACGGTGGATTTACCCAGAAAACTTAGGCAGTCACGCGGATATGCGAGGTGCCGTCGTCCCGTGGGATAACTGCGATGCGTTCGCTGATCATCTGTTTCATTTCCGACACGTGGGAGACAACCCCTACGGTGCGCCCGTTTTTCCCTAGGCCGTGCAGCACTCCCATGACCTGATCAAGTGCTCCATCCGACAGCGAGCCGAAGCCTTCGTCAATGAGGAGGGTATCGAGGTGAATCCCTCCATTTTCCGCGCGCACTACTTCCGCTAAGGCGAGTGCCAGGGAGATAGATACGTAGAATGTTTCCCCACCCGAGAGCGTGCGAACGGAACGTTGGACCGGTTCGGGACCGGCGTGGTCAATAACAGCCAGCCCGAGGCCGGTTTTCGACTGGTGACTGCCCTTCTCCTTTTCGTCCGTCCGGATGAGCTCAAAACGCCCGAGGGAAATATCCGCGAGCTGCTCATTAGCAACATCAACAACCTGCTCAAAACGGTGTTGCAGCACGAAGGTTTCCAGGGGAACTTTCGTTACTGATTCGGGGCCCGCGGTAGCCAGGGAAGCTAAACGCACAACCGCTCCGGAATGCTCACGAACTTCCCGCCATGCCTGGAGATCCCGCTGTGCGGTGCGCAAGCGTTCCCCGCCGGAGCGGGCCTGGTTCTCCGCCCTCGTAGCCTGCGCCCGTGCTTCTTGAGCGGCGTGGCGTGCCAGCGCGCTGGCTTCCTCCGCCCTCGCGACATCAGCCTGAGCATCTTCGGGAAGTTCCGCGAGTTCCGGTTCTGCAAGTTCGCGCTTCACATCGCGGCATTCCTCATCAAAAGCGGTGATGGAATCCTGGAGCTGTGCCTCTTCCACTTTGTTGAGCATGGCAGCATTCACCGCCTGGGCATCCGCGAACTCAGTGCCGGCCAGAGCCGCAGCGAGCTCATCACCGTGGGCCTGTTCATCTTCGCGCGCAGCGAGTACCCCACTCGCGGCGGTGTTCCAGGCATCCTGGGCTTCGCGTAGTTCATCAAGAGCCGTGCGGCGCGCTGCGATAGAAGAAAAGCCGGCGTACTCGGCGCTGAGGCGGGTGAGCTGGGTACTGATCTCACGTGCGAGAGAGGTGTTTTCAGCCTCTAATTGCGCCACTTCGGTGCGCAATTGCTCTAGGGAGGTTTCCCGTGTGCGGGCTTTCTCGGCAAGTTGCGCGAGCCGCTTCTCCAAGTTTGTTACGCGCAAAGCTGCCTGCTGTGCCGCACTCAAATCAGCGCGGGCAGCAGCTAATTCCGTACTGGCCGCTTCCGTGGTGGCATCCCCGGCCACGGCCCGTTGCTCAGCAAGCTGGGCTTTTATTTTCTCCACATGAGCTAGGCAGGTGCTGTAGTGCTCGCGGGCGGTGCTGGCAGCCGCCTGGGCGGCCTTCACCTGCGCCGCAGTGGCACGCACATCTTCCGGTGGGGCAGGCGCCGGGTGGGTACAGGACCCACACACCGGACAGGGCTCATTCTCACGTAGCTGCCCCGCTAATTCACCTGCGGTGGACTGTACCCACGCGTCGGTGATTTCCCTGGCGGAGCTTTCCTTTTCCTGAACCTGGGCAAGAGCATCTGCAAGCTTGGCCCGGGCTTCTGCTTGCGCATTTTCACTGGTGGCTACCCGATCCAATACTTCAAGGAGCTCGGTGGCGCTGCGCACCCGCTGCCCGGCAGCAGCCTCACCGCTGGCGGTGGTGCGGGCAGTTTCGAGCTTTCCCTCCACTTCCTCGCGTTCAGTGGCCGCGGTAGTTGCTTCCTCACGCAGCTCTTCCACCGCGCTCTGGCGCTCGGCGAGCTGTTCGGTGGCGCGGGCAGCTTCCTGTTGTTTGCGCTCCACCTCCTGTTCTGAGCGCTCCAATTCGGTCAAGCGCCCGCTAGCTTCGCTCAGCTCGGTGACCAGACGGCGCCCGGATTCCACCCCGGCAGGGCTGAGATCAGTAACGGGACCGTGTTTGCCTCCGGTGCCCGTGCCGAATTCTGCAAAAACAGCCACGAGATGGGCGTGGGCTTCTGTGCAGGCGCCGGCACAGTCGCGGCTCTCTTGGCGAGCCCGGTCAAGGGCATGTACATGTGGCAGGAGTGGGGCTGCGGCGCGGTGGGCAGCGAGGCGTGCACGATCCACGGCGATCACGGCTTCGCGTTCCCGGAGCTGGCCGGCCCGGGCGTGCAGAACCCGGCGACGTTCAATGCGGGCAGCCAAAGCGCGTTGCGCGTTTTCGGCTTCGCGAGCCAGCTCTAACGCGGCCTCGGCTTTTTCAGCTTGGGCGAGTGCATCGCTAGCACACCCAACGGTGGTAGCGAGCGCCTGTTCGAGACTAGCGACTACAGCTTCGCCTTCAGCTGGTAGATCCACGCCTTGAGCGGCGGCGGTGAGGGACTCACTTTCCTCAGGGGGGAGCTCCAAGGCGGTTGCGGTGTTCGATACGGCCCGCACGAAAGTTTCCTGAGCGCTCGCAATAGCTCCGCGTGCCGCCCGGGCGTGATCCGTGAGCCACTGGGTGACCGAACCAAAAACCCGGGTATCGAAAATCTGGGTGAGCAGCTTGGTGCGCTCCTGGCTTTCCAGCCGCAGAAATTCAGCAAACTTTCCTTGCGGAAGCACGATAGTTTGCAAGAACTGTTCCGCATTGAGGCCGAGGAGGTTGCTGATATACACCCCGACATCGCGAGCTTTGGTAGCAATCGGGGTACCGCCATCTATATCTCCGAGGTCCACCGCAGTTTCGGAAAGCTTCCATAATTTTGCGGTAGCAGCGGTGGGGGAGGAATTGCCCGGTTTGGTGAAGCTAGGGGTGCGACGCACCCGGAATGTGCCCGCTTCGATGGTGAAAATAACGTTCGCGTAGCTGATGGTGGAGGGATCAACATACGTGGAGCGCAGGCGCTCGGTTGAGCTTTCTTTCCCGCCCGCGACCGTACCGAAAAGCCCGAAAACGACGGCGTCAATAATGGTTGATTTGCCAGCTCCGGTGGGCCCTTCCACCAGGAAAAGCCCAGAAGCTCCCAGGGCGTCAAAATCAATAACTTCCCGCCCCGCGAAGGAGCCGATACCTTGAAGTTCTAAGCGGCGCAGCTGCATGAGTCCCTACTCCTTCTCCCCGGTGCGGACGGCTTCCCATGCCGCCACCATGACCTGGTTTTCTTCTTCCGTGAGATCCCGGTGCCCACTTTCCGTCATGAATTGGCGTAGCACGCTCAGGGAATCAAGGCGGCGAGTATCCGCTGTGCTGTGGCGGGTGGCGGCCGGATCCACCACGTGGCGAATTTCCAAAGCGTGCGGGAAAGCGGCCCGCACCCGGGTGGTGAGATCCGCCGGGCGGGCCGGATCGGTTACCAGAATACGCGCGAATTTATCCCGATCGTCACGGTGTGCGGGGCTGAGTACCTCGGCTAGCGGTGCTTCGATGGTGACGATGGGGCGCCATACCGGAGCCGGAATGAGTTCTTCTTCCACCAGGGTCCCGCCTTCAAAGGTGAGAAGAACAGAAGATTTGGGCCGGGTTTCCGAGAAAGAAAAAGCGATAGGCGAACCCGAGTACCGCATAGGCGGCAGCCTGCTAGCTTCAGAAGTACCCGGTTCTGGCGCACCGCCCACCCGCTGTGGGGAATGCAGGTGGCCCAGTGCCACGTAGCTCAGGCCCGCCGTGGCGCTTGCCCCTGCGCTTCCCAGGGCGAAAAGCGCGGCGGGAACAACTTCCACTCCGCCCACCGAAATATCGCGTTCGGATTCGCTGGCCGCCCCGCCGGCAACGAAAGCGTGTGCCATAGCGATACGTGCCACCGGCTTGCCAGCGTGCGGGCCGTGCTGAATATCTGCGGCAATACGCTCCAAAGCTGCGTGCATGACCGCGGTGTGCGAGCGTTCCAACAGCTCTGCGCCATCGTTGCGATCAACGTGATCAGCGTGATCAACGTGATGAACATGATCGATACGATCCGCATTATCCGCACCTTCCAAGTGATCCGCGCCAGCGTAACCAGCGTGAGCAGCACCGCCTGCCAGGCGGCGGCGTTCCACATCGGGATCCAAATAGGGAATGGGGTAAACCAGTGCGCCAAGATTACCGGCGCGATCACGCACTTCTACCGGCTGGGCGCAGCGCAGCGGATCGGTGCGAATGACAATGCGCTCCTGGAAAAGTTCCGCCCCGAATCCTAGGCGCTGCGGGGAATCATGGTTCCCGGAAATCAAAATGACCGTGGTGAGTTGCGCGAGCCGGCGCAGGGTGCGCGAAAAAAGCTCAACCATGGGAGCGGGTGGGACGCTGCGATCATAGACATCCCCGCTAATCAGAAGGGCATCTACACCGCGTTCCCGCACGGTATCCACCACGTGATCCACCCACATTTCAAAGGCCGGCGTGAGATCCGCCCGGTGCAGGGTGCGCCCGAGGTGCCAATCGGAGGTGTGCAAGATCTTCATGGCTTCAGCCTACTGTGGGGCTACGACAAAAATTTTGGCCCGATGAGGTTCCGGCCCACGGAATGCACCGGCCCGCGAACGTCCAGCGCACCCCATTCTGCTTTAGGCTTCCGCCTGGCCTCCATTGACCGGGTCCTTATCCGACCACGGGAAGGCAATCCACGCGTCGGTGTGCAGATAGGCGTAATCGGGTTTGAGCACCGAGCGTGACTTTTCGTAGAGGACCGCCACCCGAATCTCGGTAGCGTACTCTTCGCAGAGTTCCTTCACGAAGCGTAAAGTCCGCCCTGAGTCAGCGACGTCGTCGACAATTAAAACCTTTTTGCCGGCCATTCCACGCACGTCACCGGACGGTTCCACCAGGCGCGGATCCTTGAGCGTGACCCCGATGCCGGTGTAAAACTCGACGTTGAGGACGAGCATGCTTTTGAGGTCTAAAGCGTAGGCAATTGCGCCGGCGGGAAGCAGCCCGCCGCGGGCCACGCTCACGATAATTTCCGGGCGGTAGCCGGAATCCCAGATGTCGCGGGCGAGTTCGCGGGTGACCTCGCCGAAACGGTCCCAGGTGAGGACCTCGCGCGCGGGCGTGTTGGCGGGCGCATGCGCGGGTGCGTTGACCGGCGCGTTTGTGGGCGCACTACCCGGTGTACCAGTGGGCGCACTAGCCGGCCCGCTGCCGGGAAGACCCTCGTTCTCGATCAACGGCTCGGCCTTATCACTGCTTCCCACGGCTCCTCCTTCGATTTAGTTCCGGCTACCCGGCTGGATCTGTTCCCGGCTGTGCGGGTAAGTCTCGTCCTCGCTATCCGGTCGGCTAGTCGCGGCTACCCGGCTGGACATGTGTCTCATTAATAATTGCTTGGGCGGCGGCGTGCAACTTTCCGTTGGTGACCAGTGCGCTTCCCCACCACGGCCCCGGTTTGCCCTCCATAGAGGTGAAGGTTCCCCCGGCCTCTTCCACGATCGGTACCAGCGCCGCCATATCGTAAACATCCAGGCCCGGCTGCGCGGCAATATCGAAGGCTCCCTCGGCCAGCAGCATATAGGGCCAGAAAGCCCCGTAGGCGCGGGTGCCCCAGGTGGCGCGGGCGAAGGCGATGAGGGTGGCCATGCGCCCGGTTTCGTCCCAGCTCGAGAGGGACGAAAAACCGAAAGCGGCCCGGTCCATCCGATCAATATCGGAGACGCGCAGGCGCTGGGGCTCGCCCCCGTTTTCACTCAGCCACGCCCCGCCGCCGCGACTCGCCCACCAGCGCCGCCCGAGCGCGGGCGCGGACGCCATACCGGCCACCATCTGGCCGTTTTCTTCCACGCCGATGAGCGTGGCCCACACCGGGTTGTGGCGCACGTAGTTGCGGGTGCCGTCAATCGGGTCGATAATCCAGCGCCGCGGGGCGTGCTCCAGGCTGCCGCCCTCCTCTTCCCCGTACACGGCATCCCCGGGGAAATCCCGCTCCAGGTACTCGCGGATAAGTCGTTCGGCCGCCCGATCCGCATCGGATACCGGCGAATTATCGGGCTTCGTATCCACGGTGAGGCGGCGGCGCTCATAACGCTCCAGGGTGAGGGCGTCCACGGCATCCGCAACGGTGTGCAGAAAAGCGATAGTGGAGCTGGCATCCATTTATTTCTCCCATTCTTCGAAGCCGCGCGAGGCGAGCACGCGGCGCAATGAACTCACCCGCTCGCGCAGGCGTGGATCGGTGAGGCTATCGAGGGCACATTCGGGTTCGGTGGCCTCATGGCTGCACCCGCGCGGGCATTCCAGCGCGGTTTCTTCTAGGTCGGGGAAGCCCCGGAGGATATCGGCGGCGTCCAGATGAGCCAGGCCGAAGCTGCGCACCCCCGGCGTATCAATGAGTTGCCCGCCGCCGGGCAGCGGAAATGCGATAGCGGAGGTGGAGGTGTGCCGGCCCTTTCCGGTCACCTCGTTGACGTGCCCGGTTTCGCGCGCCGCGGCCGGCACCAGCGCATTGAGCAGGGTGGATTTGCCCACCCCGGAATGCCCCACGAGCACCGTGGTGCGCCCGCGCAGCGCCGCGCGCACGGCCTCCAAGCCCGAGTGCGTGGTCGCTTCTCCGGGTGCGGGCACCGTGTCAGAACCCGCTTGCGTGGCTGCGTCCCCGGCTGCGGGAGCTGCGCCGTCGTACCCCAAAGCCGTTGCGAGAATCGGCACCCCGAGCGGTTCGTAATACGCGCGCAAGGCGTCCGGGCGCGCCAGGTCCGCTTTGGTGAGGATGAGGAGCGGATCCATGCCGGCGTCGCGCGCGGCCACCAGGCAGCGGTCAATCATGCCGCGCCGCGGTTCGGGTTGCGCGAGCGCCGCCACAATCGCCATCTGGTCCGCGTTCGCCACGATGGTGCGCTCGCGTTCGTTGCCTTCGTCCGTGGAACGCGTGAGTTGCGAACTGCGTTCCTCGATAAAAACGATGCGGGCCAGGGTGTCCTTACGCCCGGAAAGGTCACCGGTCAGGCGTACTTTATCTCCAACAACGACGGCGCCCCGGCCCAATTCCCGCGCTTTGACCGCAATCACGCGGGTGCCTTCGTTCATGAGCACGGTATAGCGCCCGCGGTCGATGGTGATGACCTGGCCGAGGGGCCGGTCGGAGTAATCGGGCCGAATCTTCGTGCGCGGCCGCGAGCCCTTTCCGGGCCGCACTCGCACGCGGGGATCGTCGGTGCCGATATCCCTCATCGGCCCACCAGGTCTGTCCACATCTGGGCGAAACGCGGCATGGTTTTCCCGGTGGTCGCAATATTTTCCACCCGCAGCCCGGGGATGCGCAGGCCGAGGATCGCCCCGAAGGTTGCCATGCGGTGATCCTCGTAGCTGCGGATAACCGGGGTGTTTAGCGCGGGCGCCGCGGGCTGTGCGCCTGCGGCCGCGCCGCCCGCCGCCGCACCCGAAACCGCCGCCGCGCCGCCCGCCGCCGCGCCCCGCCCAGCCGGCGGGGTGATGATAATGTCATCGCCTTCTTCGCGGGCGGGGATCCCCACGCCCCTCAGCTCCGCGGTGATGGCGGCCAGGCGGTTGGTTTCATGCCCGCGCAGCTGCCCGATATTGCGCAGCGCGCTCGGGCCGGTGGCGAAGGCCGCCACCGCGGCAACCGTGGGCGTGAGCTCCCCAACATCGCTGAGATCGGTATCGAGGGGGGCAATATCCCGCGGCCCGGTCAGCTCAAGGACGCCGTCATCGCGCAGCTGGGCGCGCGCCCCCATGGCCGTGAAAATATCGACGATTTGCGCGCCGGGCTGGGTGGTGCGTGCCGGCCAGCGCGGAATTTCCACCGTTCCGCCCGTCACCATAGCGGCGGCCAGGAAGGGGGAAGCGTTGGAAAGATCCGGTTCCAGCACCACTGTTCCCAGCTGCGGGGTGCCCGGATGCACATGCCATTCCACCGCCGGGTGTTCGCGATCCGCGGGCGCCCCGCCGGCCGCGAATTCTTCCACCTGAATACCGGCCCGGCGCAGCACGTCCACCGTCATGGCCAGGTGGAAAGCGGAAGGAACCTTCGGCCCCACCGAACGCAGCACCAGCCCGCCCTCGCAGCGCGGGCCGGCCAGCAGCAGCGCGGAAATGAATTGCGAGGAGGCGGAAGAATCAATCTCCACCGTTCCTCCGGCCAGGCGCCCCTGGCCGTGCACTCGCACCGGGAGGACCGCCCGCCCGGCGCTATCGCTGGCGGCATCAACCTCCACTCCCAGATCACGAAGAGCCCGCACCACCGGGTCCATGGGGCGCACGCGGGCGGCGTCGTCGCCATCAATAACGACCTCACCACGCGCGAACGCGGCCAACGGCGGCACGAAACGCATGACCGTGCCGGCGAGCCCCGCGTCAATGGTGGCGCCGTGGAGCGGGGCGGGGGAAATATCGAGGACGTCCTCAGCTTCGGTGGTGCCGCGCTGCCAGGCGACCCCCACGCCCATGCTCGCGAGGGCGCGGGCCATGAGCTCGGTATCGCGGGCGCGCAGGGGCGCGAGGATTCGGCCCGTGGTGCCGGGCCCGCCCAGCGCGGCGGTGATGAGGAAGCGTGCCATGAGCGATTTGGACCCGGGAACGGCCACGCTGCCGCGCACGGGGGAGGGGTGGAACGGTGCTGGCCACAGGTCAGTCATTTAGGAACGCTTCGCCTCTCTGATTTGTTCGCGTGCGTGAGCGCGCACATCCGCGAGCTCATTGCGCTGATCGCGCCATTCGGACACACGGTACCCCAGGGAGGGCTTGCCTTTGCGATCCGTCCACGCCAGGGCGGCGCCGCCGGCCAACCCGAGCGCGCCGAGCAGCCCGCCCAGCACCTCACGCCGCTCGCTCTTCTCCGCCGCCCAGACCGGGTGATTGGCCAGGGCCACCGGGATTTGGGTGAGGGCGAGAGCCGCGCCGGACAGGCGCTGGAATTTTCCGATGGAAAGGAAAGCCCCGCCGATGAGCTGGACGGTGCCCAGCGCGCGGGTGAGGGTGGTGGTGTCAACGGATTCAAGATCAACCCCGGCCATTCCGGCCAGCCCGGCGATGTTCTCAGCCCGTTCCTGGTGGTCCTCGGGGTGGCGTACCGCGGACAACCCCTGTGCAATAAAGGGCGCGGCAAGCAGGGGCCGCGCGAGGAATCGAATCATACCCATACCTATATTGTTACACTAAATCGGGGAATATACCCGCGTTTTCCGGGCGTTATACCCATGTCAGTCCTGCAGACGGACTAGGCTAGACCATGATGAGCACAGACCTAATGAGAAGCGCCCCCGATGAAACCGCAGCCGAACGCGCCGCGCGGTTTGAACGGGATGCTCTTCCGTATCTCGACCAGTTATACGGGGCCGCGATGCGCCTCACGCGCAATCCCACCGACGCCGAAGATTTGGTTCAGGAGGCCTACGCCAAAGCCTTTTCGGCCTTCCACCAGTACCGGCCGGGCACGAATTTGAAGGCGTGGCTCTACCGCATCCTCAATAACACCTTTATTTCTAATTACCGCAAGGCGCAGCGCCAGCCCAAGCAGGCTGACTCCTCGGAGGTGGAGGATTGGCAGGAGTATCGGGCGGCTTCGCATGCTTCCTCGGGGATGATGTCCGCGGAAGCGGAGGCCCTGGAGAATCTGCCGCAATCGGAAATTCGCGATGCTTTGAGCGCGCTGCCGGAAGACCGCCGCATGGCTGTCTACCTGGCGGATATTGAAGGCTTCTCCTACCAGGAGATCGCGGACATCATGGAAACGCCGATCGGAACGGTGATGTCCCGTCTGCATCGCGGGCGTAAACAGCTGCGGGAATTACTCGCGGATTACGCGCGTGAACTCGGCTATGGGAAGAAGGAGAAGAAGTGAGCGGTGAGGATAGGTTGCAGCGCGGGGTAGAAGACTCGTTCCGGAACCGCGGGATTGAATTGGATAGTGCCGCGGGGGAGTGTTCCTGCCGGGATATTACTGATTATCTTTTCGAGTATCTGGATCACCAGCTTTCCGCGGTGCAAAGCGAGCGCTTGCAGGCCCATATTTCGGGGTGCTCGCGGTGTACGGAACGGGCGGAAGCGGAAACCCACGTGCGCGATATTTTGCGAGCCTCGTGCCGGGAGGTCGCGCCGGCGACGCTGCGGGTGCGGATCGCCCAGCAGATTTCGGTGTACCGGCGTACCACTCGCGATTTCGGGTAGCGCGCGTGGCGCGTTGCGGCGTTGCCTACGATGTAGCGCGCGTTACGCTTCGCGCGGGTGCCGCGCCGGTTGTTGCACGCGCCGTTTCGGGTAGTTTCGCCACATTGTGCCGGTTTTATTTACCTGACCGGTCGCCCTTGGTAAGCTAATGTGGTTGCTCGTTTACGAGCTGAGAAAACGTTACGTGAGGAGAGAACATGAGCCAGCGTGGTCGTAAGCGCAAGGATCGCCGCAAGAAGAAGGCGAACCACGGCAAGCGCCCCAATTCCTAAAGTGGTGCGCTCGCTGTTGCGAGATGTGTAGAGGGTCCGGTTTTCCGGGCCCTTTATTTTTTACGACGACGCCGCCAGCTGGCGGGATGGGCTTTGGCGGGGTACGCCGCCGCTTCCGCGCCTGAGCTAAGTGACATGCATAGTGACAAAAATGTCACTATGCAGAAAGTATGCAGGCGGAGAAGGCGCGATTCGCGCGGCGATCTGCAAGCGGAAGCTGTGGGCTGCGGGGTGGGATCAGCCACCTCTGCCGAGAACTCCTGGCCGGTCATCTATATTTTCCTTATGGGGAAACGTGTATTGGAAACTAGTGGCGACCACGGCGTGCAGGGATCTTTGCATCGATATGGTTCTGGCCGGCACAGTGTCGCGTTTCCGGGCTACCGCATCTTCGACGAGGGGCAAACTGGCGTTACCTTCGATTTGCTATTTGCCTCTTATCTGCGGGGATGTACGGATGTTGAATTGCACGACCCGTTCATCAGCTATTCCTATCAGGGGCGTAACCTCGTTGAGTTCATGGCGGTTGTGGCTCTGGTGAAAAATCCTGAAAAGCGATGCCGCTTTCGGTTGTTCACACTCAGGGCGAAGAAGAATGAGCATCACGAAATTCAGGTTCGGATGCTCGATAAGATCACGAAAAATGCCTCTGAGCAGGGCATTGACCTCGACGTGATTTTCGATTCGCGTGCGCACGACCGCTGGTTGCGTACCGATACGGGATGGCTTATCTTCTTGGGCCGGGGCCTCGATATCTACCACAACTTCGAGGGTGGCCACTATGCCTTCCCTACCTCGCGTCAAGAATTCCGAAAGGTTCGGGGTTTTAGCATCGCCTATTCCCTGGATAAGAAGTAAGGGAATCCGTGGGAGAGTGGGTGGAAACGGGGGCTAGCCTCCAAACTCCTCCGCGGATAGAGGATCAGCCCACACCGAGGAACCTCGGGCGGGCTGAACTATTGACGCAATAATAGCAGAGAAACAACTGGATTTCTCATATCCTGAAAACTTGCTGCGCTACTGGGCTATCCCTACTACTATGTGATGCATACAAGCGGTGCAAACGTGCTCGCACGGCACCTGCACCGCGGTGACTAAAGGGGGGAGTGGTGGCTGATTCCCAGCTTCGTAAA
The DNA here is from genome assembly GCF_030216305.1 of Actinotignum timonense. Taxonomy (GTDB): domain Bacteria; phylum Actinomycetota; class Actinomycetes; order Actinomycetales; family Actinomycetaceae; genus Actinotignum; species Actinotignum timonense_A. The sequence continues at coordinate 15,603 of NZ_JASOKT010000011.1, forward strand.
GGCGTGCTTGAACTCATCGTGCTCGCCTCGCTTTCCAGGGCGCCGGCCTACGGCGGGGCGTTGCTCCAGCGCCTGGAAAATGCGGGTATGGCGGTATCGGCCGGTACTCTCTACCCGCTTCTTAACCGTCTCAAAAAGGCCGGCCACCTGGCCATTCATTGGGAGGAATCCCCGGCCGGGCCCCCGCGCAAGATCTACACGATCACCGCGGCTGGCCGCAGCTACGGGGAACGACTCGCCGGCGAATGGCGCAATCTTGCCGCCGTCGTCACATCCCATCTCACCGCTCTCACAACCGACCGAGGTGATAACAATGCCGGAGCCTAACTCGCCCACAACCCCCACAATCTTCGGAATCCCCGCTTCCCTGGAAGCCCTGCGCTCCCGCGAAGCTCGCTCGCGCTGGTTCGAACCGGAAAATCCCCGGGTTTTTGTGCCGCGTAGCTTCGGGATCGGCTGGGATATTAATATGGGCGCGCTCGCGGTACGCCTGGGAATGATTCGCCCGGATGATTCCCTCCCGGACCTGGAAGACTATATTCCTCCCCGAACCCGCAGCGCCCTCAGCATCGCGCCCGCACTTGGCGGAGCTCTTGCCGTGGGAGCGGCCGCCCTGGTGGCCCGTCGCCACCGGCTCCTTCCCTCCGGTTTTCGTGCCAATCTGCGCCCGCGCGGCATAGTTCCGGCGGCACGGGCCGTGGCGCCCGCCGCGCTCCTCGGAGCTGCCGGCACGGCGCTCGCGGCCTGGGGTAATCGCGAACGCGTGGATGTTCCGGCTACCGCGCTCGCCGCCGGATTACAGGCCACGGCCCTCCTCTCGCTTGCAGCACAGGACCGCTACGCCAGCCATCGCCAAGCCTCGGCATCCCTCCTGGCTGGATGTACCGCGGTGGCACTTCCCGCGGTGGCAGCTGGCGTCGTCGTCGCTACTACGCGCGGAGCGCTACGGAATCTGGACCGTTTGCTTAAACGCAAGCACTCGGAAAACTCGGACGCATCCGCAGGCGCCGCCGATGCCGCGCACGGCACCACAACCTCACCCGATACGAAAGAAACTGAATAACCATGGAAGATTTTCTTGCTTTGCCCGCGGCGGCGCAGATCGCCCTGGGAATCGTGGCACTGATTCAACTCGCCCTGCTCATCACGAGCCTGGTGCTGCTGTCGCGGTGGCCGGAGCGGCAGCTCGCCGGGGTGCCGCGCCTGGGATGGGTGGTGATTGTTCTGCTCGGCTCGCTAGTGGGGACCTTGCTGTTCCTCTTTATGTACGCGCGGGCGCGTAAGGCATTGGCGCAGCGGCAGGCCTGGGAAGAACGGCGGGCCGGCGGCGCTCCCGGGGTAACCGGTGCCGGCACGCAAGCACCCGGAACCCGCGCCGCCGCGGCGCAAGCACCCGCAACTCAAGCTGCCAACGCGAGTGGAACGGTGCGTGAGCTCTATGGATAAGACGTACGCGGTTCGCACCGAAAATCTTAGTAAGAATTTCGCGGGGCTCGCCGCCCTCACGGATGTCAATCTGCACGTGCCCGAGGGCTCGGTGTACGGGCTGATCGGCGGGAACGGCGCCGGGAAAACTACCACAATTAAAATTTTGCTGGGGCTTATCGCCGCCAGTTCTGGCACGGCGCGAGTGCTTGGGTATGAGCGGGGCACGCTGCCGGCTGCCCCGGTGCCCGGCATCGCCTACCTGCCGGACGTACCCAGCCTGCCGGGATGGATGAGCGCGCCGCAGGCCCTCGAATTTTTCGGCGAGGTGTCCGGGGTGCAGCGCGCGGTGGCTCGCCGCCGGGCCGCCAATCTGCTCGAGCTGGTGGGCCTGACCCGCGCCCCGGGGAATATTGGCGGGTTTTCCCGCGGCATGGCGCAGCGCCTGGGAATTGCCCTGGCGCTGGTGGGTGCCCCGCGGCTCCTGGTGCTGGATGAACCGACGAGCGCCCTCGATCCGCTCGGCCGCGCCGATGTGCTGAATATTATTCGCGAGCTGGCCGGGCGTACCACGGTGCTTCTCACCTCGCATCTGCTCGCGGATGTGCAGCAGGTATGCGACCACGTGGGGATGCTGCACGAGGGCACGCTCCTCGCCGAAGGGACCCTCGATGAGGTGCTCGCGCTCTACCGGCCCGAACGCGCAACGGTGCAGGTCAGCGTGGCGCACGCGGATACCGAAGTGGCGCGCAGCGCCATCGCGGCGGCGTGCGGGGAGGCGGGTGTGGATGCGCAGCTCGATGTCGCCCCGCCCTCGCTCCAGCATGTATACGAATACCTCTCGCGCGGAAAGGTAAGCCAATGAGTTCTGCTGATACTCGCGTTACGGGCAGTCGCGCTACGGATCGCCCCGCCGCGCGCACTAACGCCACGCACATCCGCACCGGCAACCGCGCGATGCTGCGCTACGACCTGCGCCGCCTGCTGCGGGTGCCCAGCACCTGGGTGGTCCTCGGCCTGGCGCTGCTGCTCGCGGTGGTCTCCCCGCTGACGGCGCTCTACGCCCCCGATATTATTGCCGCGCTGGCCGGGCCGGATACCGCGGCGGCGCTCGGCGCGGCCATGCCCGAGCCCACCTGGATCCAGGCGCACGCGCAATGGGTGAAAAACCTCCACCAGATTTTCGGGATGCTTTTCGTGATGCTCGGCGCCTACCAGATCGTCACCGGGATGCTCGGCGGCCCGGTGGTATTGATCGTGACGCGCTCGGTGAGCCGCACGGCCGTTTTCGCCGGGAAAATGCTGAGCACGGTGCTCTTGGTGGCAGCGGTGGCTTTCGGCGGCAGCACAGTGGCCGGCATCCTCACCCGCATTCTTTTCGACGACGGCGCCGTGCTCGCGCTCCTGGGAGCCGCGGCACTCTGGCTGCTCGCGATTATTTTCTTGCTTTCCGTGGTGGTGCTGGCCGCGGTGGCAACGGGAAATATGCTAGCCAGCGCCGGTATCGGTTTCGTTGCCTACCTCGTGCTGGCTTTCGGTGGCATGTGGGAGGCGGGCGCGCGCTACAGCCCGCTCGGTTTGAATGATGCGGTGGGCGCCGTGGCGAGTGGTGCTGAGGTTCCGGGTCTGTGGTGGATAGGTACGACGACGGCGCTCGCGGCCTGCGCGCTCCTCTGGCTCGCACTGCGCCTCTACCAGCGCCGCCCGCTCGGGTGAGTTGGCGCGACCGGGGTGAGCTCGGTTGTGGGAATCGGCTACTGCCCTCGCCCCGGCTTATTCCTTTGCGTAGACTCGCGGTATGGACGTTATCTCCGCCACCGCAGCGCAGGAAAATCTGCCGGAGCTCATCGAGGCCGTGAATGAACGCAGCGCGCCGGTTATTATTGCCGGCCGGGCAGTTAACGCCGTTTTGGTGAGCGAGGATAACTGGCTGGCCCTCCACGAAACTCTGCGCTTAGTGAGCACTCCCGGCTTCGCTGAATCCGTTAAGGCGACCCGTCACGAGGGCGGCACAAGCGATCCGCTTGAATGGTAGGAACTAAGCGGCTCCCGCATTATGTTCAGTGCGGGAGCTGCTTTGCTGCCGGCTAGTCCCGGTGCTCGTTACCGTACAAAAGCACCGCTTCGCTCACCCGAGCTTGGGAATCCGGGCTGAGCCGCAAGAGGCTGAATTCTTTGAGAATACGGCGCACGAAATCCTCATCAGGATATTCGCCCCACCGGTATTCTCCCGGATACTTGTCAACCAATACGCGTGCCATATTATAGATTTCGCGCAGTGGAATCTCGTTGATGCCTCGGCCGGGATATGGCCGGTAGTAATGCCAATTTTCCGGATAGACATCCTCAGGCCATACAAATTCTTGGCCATCGGAATCATCAACGAAAATCTGATCCTGAGGGATGAACGTATCGAGGATTTTATTGACCTTTTCAGAGGTCCGTTGCCGCCCAAACCTCTTAACAATCGCTACCCGCAAGGACTGCAAAGGAAGAGGTGCACTCTCTTCGATCATCTCTCGCACAGCTTCGCGAACTTCGGCTGTTCGCGCGGTAGACATGGGAAATTCCAGCTCCTCCCGACTCCCCAAGGGCGACGTGTCCGGGAGAGTTAACGGTGCTGGGCATGGCGGAATATCGGTACCCCAGTCATCAACGCTCTCGCTTATGTGACGGACGGATTCTCCGGGTTTCGTGCCGTGTTTTTCCCAGGCTTCCCCAAAACGCCAGCGTCCCTCAGAAGTATCACTGGGATTTTCCGGGGTGGCTGGTTTGAGAGCGACCCGAATTGTACTTCGCTTCGGTTGCGGAGCAGATTGCGGGCTTGGCTGCGGATCCTCCGGGGTTCCGTGTTGCGCTGGCTCAGCCGCACGTTTTGCTTTCGTGTGCGTATTGCGCTGCGCCGAGGGGACTTCGCGCCAGGTGAGGGCCGGTTCGGCATCCGGGGCCCGGTGGTTGCTTACCGGGGCGCGGCTGCTTTCCGAGGCCGGGGTGAGCTCCTCGCCAGCCGCGGCATCGCTATCCGCTGTTGCCTTGCGGGCAAGTTTGGCTTTGCGGCCGGCCAGCTTTTTCGCGGCCCGTTCCTGGCGTTTTTCGGCCTTCCGTTCCTCTGCCGCATACCGTTCCTTGGCTGCCCGCGCCGAAGCATCAATGCGGTCAATGACCCCAGCCGGATCGCGCCGCAGCTCCGGAAGCCACACCCGTTCCACCGCGAGCCACCCCATCATGGAGGTCAGCAGCTGCGGAGTAATATCACGATCAGTCACGGTGGGGAGCGAACTCCATTTTTCGTCGTCGAACATGACAGCCAGAAGCCACACCTTGCTACCCGGCTCGCGCACCACGATATCGAGGGTGTAACTAGAGAGGCCGTAATCGCCCTGCACTTCCCAGCCACGCTCGCGCAGCTCACGCATGAGTCGGTCACGCACCGGGTTGTCATTAATGCTCAGGGCGCGGGGAAGTGCAGAACTGGCTTCCGCAGCCGAATCGGCCGGTGCGGGAGCTGCGCCGTCGTTCTGAGTACGCGCGCGGGCCCGCAACATATATTCACGTAAGTCCTGCATTCCGCGCGAGCGGGTGCGATTGAGGTCGATGTCCTCCGGATCAAAGGAGGTGACCACCAGCACCTCGCTGCGGGCGCGGGTAATGGCGACGTTGAAGCGGCGTTCACCGCCCTCGCGGCTGAGTGGCCCGAAATTGAGGGGAAGCGGGCCACCGGGTTCGCGCGGTGAAAATGCGGTGGAGAAAATAATGACATCGCGTTCGTCGCCCTGGACGTTTTCGAGGTTCTTGACGAAAAGCGGATCTTTTTCCTGTTCCATCGCGGCGCGGATGAGGGGATCGCGCGAGTCTTCCAGCAGGTCAAGGATGAGGTTGCGCTGCTGGATATTGAAGGTGACAACACCGATTGATTGGTGCGCTAATGCCGGCGAATTGAGGCGCCGGTGAATATCGCGCACGATTTCTTCGGCTTCCACCCGATTCGTGCGGAAGGTAGCCCCGCGGCTGCGGTCGAACGTTCCAGAAACACGCCGCATACTCACGCCCGCACCGCCGAAAAGCGCCGCGTTACCCGGCGAGGGGAAACTGGAAAGTTTGCCTTCGTAATAGGCTTCGTTGGAGAAGGCAATGAGGGATTCATCCCGGGAACGGTAGTGCCAGGAGAGCCACAGGCGCGGCAGGCCCGATTCGACCGCCTCGGAAAGAATCGACTCCAGATCGCTGACCACCGTCTCCACGAGCGGGCGATCCGGATCGTCAAGATCCTCATCATCACCGCTGAACGGCCCGGTTTTCCCGAACCGCGTAGGCGGCATCTGCCGGCTATCCCCGGAAATGATCACCGCTTTGGCGCGGCCGATGGCACCCATCGCCTGATCAACGGTAATCTGGCTCGCCTCATCAAAAATGACGACGTCGAAAACTACGGCAGTGGGATCTACGAACGTGGCAAGCGATGCCGGGCTAGCGAAGAAACAGGGCGTGGCTTCCAGGATCTCCTCGGTGAATTCTTCCAGCAAGGAGCGGAAACTGCGTGCCCCGCGTTTGCGATCCAGGTTGCGCCGCAGGGTTCCCACTTTTCCGTGGAGCTCCCCGGGGCGGAAGGACCGCCGCGCCATAAGGGTTGCCGGTAGCGCCTGGGTGGCTTCACCCTGGATCGTGGCGAAAGCTTCCTGGAGGCGGGTGAGATCCGAACTATTTTGTTCCGAGAGGGAAATGTGGCCGCTGAAAGCGCGCATGCGTTCTTCCGCGCTGGTGGAGGCCACCCCGCGGCGGAAGGCCAGCGAAATATCACGGTCGGGCACCTCACCCATTTCGATTTGGTGCTGGAATTCTTCCAGGCCGTTCTTGCGCAAGATCGCGGTGGCGCGGTGCCATTCGACCGCGGCAGCCAGGGAATCGCGCCCGGCTGCTGACCAGCGCGGATACCATTCTTGGAAAACGCTCATCCACCGATTCTCCGAGGGGAGTTGCAGATCGGCGGCGCTCACCCAGGCATCCCAGGTGGAGCTAATGATGTCGAGCGCAGCGCGAGCATCATCCAGGCTGCCGGCGCGGCGGGTGAGCTCCACCAGGGCGGGGAAACGGGTGGAAAGCTCCAAAGAACGCTGGAGAGAATCCGCGGCCTCCGCGAGCGCTGCCGGAGCGCTCGGGTCGCTGAGGGCCACACTCACGCGCTGGCGAGCTCCCGGGATGTTTTCTAGTTCTGTTTCCAGATCAGCTAGGGCGCGGCGCATATAGCTCAGCCGGCCGAGCGCGGCCCGGACTGTATCAGGGGAGTGCTCGCCCTCAATATCCGGTTCCCGCCCGGCGGGCAGCGCCGGAATAAGGGCCGAACGGTAGGCCGCTAAGCGCTTCTTCTTCCCGAAGAAGCCGCCCTCCGCGAGCTCATCGAGCGCGCGGCTGAGCGCGGAGGTATCGCCGTACGCGAAGAACGCGGGAGAGAAAATGTCGGTGAAAAACTCCAGTTCGGGAGCCAGCCGGGCAAGCTTATCGGCAACCGTCGCGATTTTCCAGGTGGAGGAGGCCAGCTGCCGGGCCTCATCCGGATCCAGTAGCGGTGAGGTGCCATCGAGTGCCTTGCGTACGTCCGCAAGCGGAACGCTCCCCAGGGTATCGACCAGCTCCGGGTATTTCTCGCATTGCGCGGCCATAGCCGCGAGCCCGTCGAAAGCATGGATGAGTTCGGGGAGCGGTGCGTGATACGGGCCCACCAGCTGCCAGGCGGACATGGCGGCCAGATCGGTACTGCGTGCACGCACCGCGATATTGGGCAGCGCTTCATCGATAGTGGCGATAGTTGCCCGCGCATTCGGATCGGTGACGAAGCGTTGCGGAACTACCGCGACCGCTCCCTCGCCAAGATCGAGGGAAGCAGTGACGGCCGACCAGAGCGAATGCCCGGCCGCATTCATTCCGTGCACAAGCGCCGGGTAGGCCGCGAGGGGTTCCAGGCGGGAACGCAGCAGTGCCCGGGCATTATCCCAGCGGTGCATATCGTAATGAACACTCGCGTCAATCGCGCCGCGCAATTGATCCCGAATCGCCTGGGGGCGTTGCTCCCCGCCGTGTAGATCGAGAATAAAAGGTGCCAGGCCAATGCGTTCCATGCGTGTTTTGACGACGTCGAGCGCGGCCTGCTTCTCCGCTACGAACAGTACTCGTTTCCCCTGTTCCAGAAGGTGGGCCAGGATATTCGTGATGGTTTGGGATTTTCCGGTTCCCGGAGGTCCTTCCACCACGAAGCTGTATCCCTGACCGGCCGCGGATACCACTCGCATCTGCGCGCCATCGGCGGGAATAGGAAGATTAAGTTCCGCCTCATTCGGGGTAATCTGCTCAATCGGCGGGAGGTCACTCGGCTCCACAAAGCTTTCCCCGGGGCGTAGCGTCAGGTGTTCGAATACCGGAGATTCCATGAAAATATCCCAGTGATCGCGCAGATCACGCCACATTCCGAACGTGGAGAACTTGGCGATACCCAGGTAGACATCCCGAGTCACCGTAAAGGGAAGATTCTCGCGCACCAGCGCGGCGGAAATCTCACGAAGCGCGTAGTCAATATCGAGACCGGAAGCATCAAGTTTCGGTTCGGAAAGCGCGGTGATATGCACGCCGTGTTCCTGGTGGAGCCATTCCACCAGAGAGTGGTTGGGGGTGGCCTCAGCGCTGTTATCGGCTTGGATTGTGAAACGGGAACGGCCCGAACCGCCCCCTAGCCGTACCGGGAGGAGGAAAAGCGGTGCGCTGGCATCTTTCCCGTTTTTGCTGGTGTAGCGCATCGTTCCGAGCATGAGATAAAGATTGGCTGATCCGGTTTCCTCCGCCAGCGTTTTCGTGGTGCGAGCCAAGTTTTTGAAGAACTCGGCGTAGCGGTACTCCGTTACATGCCCGAAGAGGATGCCGCGCTCGCTCAGTTCATCGCTCACCTCAGCATCGGATAAATCACTCACGTCCGTGGTTCCGCGCAGGAAACGATTATCGGAAAGATCATCCTGGGCGCGCATCGTAATGCGATCGCCGCGGGAAATACGATCATCAATATCCGCCAGCATTCCGGCTCGAACTTCGAATTCCAGGACTTCCTTGGCCGGTTTGATATTGAGGAGGCGGTTGCGCAAGGTGAGGTCGAGGAGCTCACGCTTCCAGCGCTGCACCCGGGCCGGGGCCGCATCGCTGGTATCCAAAGTGAGATAGTCCGCGGAATCCTCCCCGGCCAACTGCTGCGCCAGTTTCCCGGCCGCTCGAATAGCCGCCGCGGGGGAGTGCGCATGAGGCGCGGACCCGGCCGCCTCGGCTGTGGCTGAGGCCGAGGCATCCGGTAGGGCGGCAGCCGGAGGGGCTTGAGTGGGAAGCGGGCGCAATCCATCTCTATGCGATTCCGCCAATCCAATAAGGGCAAGAACAGTACCGTCTGTCAGCTTCGCCTTGGTGCGATTGAGGTTATCTGGGAAGCTGAGCGCGGCGTCGTAAAAAGCAGCATCCAAAGCAAGAACTGCACCGGAACGTAAATAATTATTGATGGAGGCCGGTTCGGTAATAACCGGTTCGCGCAGGCCGTCCTCCGTGCTTGCAATGCCGACGAGGGCGTGCCCCGGCACCAAAATAATCACCGGGAGCAGCCCGCAGGACTGCGCCAGGGCCGCGTAGGTAAGGACCAGGTCGATGCAGGTGCCGGCTTTTGCGGCGAGAACTTCCTCCGTGGTGCGGATGCGCTGGCCGGTATTTTCGAAAGAAGCAGGTGGGGTGACGTAACGGATATCCTCCGCGGCTAAAACCGCGTAGGCAGCCGACATGATTTGAAGCACCCGTTCGATACCGGCCTGGTAGCCCTGCACCGAGGCATCGCCGGTGGCTTCCTTGAGCAAATCGGAAACCTTGCGCACCAGCGCGGGAATCTGCGGGGCGTTGGGCTGCGCAAAAGCCGCCAGCGACTCAAAATATGCCGGAGCGTGGAACCACTCATTCGGAGCGAGGATACGTATATCGGCTCGGGCATACCCGGCCGCGGAACTCCCCTCGGTGCGCAGATGTGCTTCCAGGGTTCCGGGTTGGGATTCGGTTGCCTGTAATAGGGGATTATTCGGGTCGAGGCGGGTGTGCGCGAGGAAACGCGGTGCTACCGGGGCGGCTTTTCCGGGCCGGAGTTCAGGAAGGGGAACCGTGAGGTCGAAAAGTGAAGCCGCGCCAATGCGAGCGCTCAGGTCCAGATGCGCCTGTTCGCTCGCCTCGCTATCCGACGTATTGGTAGCGAGGATATTTTTGATAACTGGAACCTGGTTATGGGCAAGTGCCCAGCCGGTTTTCCCTGCATAGGAGATCTCAACGCGGAGGATTCCGGATTCCACAACAAGAACGTCGATTCCCTCAGATCCCACTCCGCTCATTCCCGCTAGTGCCCTTCCGTAGGTGTGTGCCCTGCCGTGTCCTCATTGGCAATCGGCGATATTTTCGACAATCCACCCGATATGTTACTCCGTATCCTTCCCGGGCAGGCGGGTATTTTAGTCCGCGGAACGATGCGCGCGCGTCCAATATGTGAACATTTCGTCTCAGAATCTGGAATTTACATTAGTCTCCAGAGTGCGCGGTTTCCCGGCGCGGCACGCGCCGGGCGGCGTCGTACTAGAAACGACCACCGCGCGTACGTTTCTCGAGGAAACGGAACCACCCACGGTAGAAGAGAAGGAGGCCCGCGTGGCTGAAGGATATGTGCACTGGAATGGCGAACTGAATACGGAAGCCACCCAGCTGCTTCGCGCGGGCGGCGCCATGTGCGTGGTCCCCACCAAGGTCGGCTATATTATCGCCACCACCGATTCGGCCGGGCTGGAACGCAAATTTGCCGTGAAGAACCGCAAACGCAATAAGCCCGCCGTGGTGCTGTGCGGCTCCATGGAAGAACTGGAAACCCTGGCGCAACTCACCCCGGAAATTCGCGATTTTTACCAGAAGAACTGGGACGAAGACATCCTCATGGGCTGCATCCTGCCCTGGCGTGCCGAGGCTGCCGAACACTACATTCCGGAAGAAGGCGAAGCGCGCAACCTGGTGCGCGACGGGCGCGGAACTTCCTGCTTCGTGATCCGCTACGGCAAGGCCGCCGAGCAGATCGCCGCGGACCTGTGGGAGAAGGATAGGAAGCTGGTCTTCGCTTCCTCGGCGAACCCCTCCGGGCGCGGAAACCGCGGCAAGGTGGAAGGAATCGGCACCGATATTGCCACCGAAGCGGACCTGGTGATCGAAGCCGATGATTACGTGACGTCCATCCAGCCCGATGCGTCCGAAGCCACCCGCTGGGAGCAGGGCGTGATGGTGTCCTTCGTGGATGAATCCGGGAAACTGGTGCCCGAACAGAACGGGCAGCGCATGGTCACCCCCGCGCCGGTGCTCATCCGCAAGGGCGTGTACCTGGATCGGATTCTCCAGCTGCTTTCCGAATCCTTCCTCAGCTGGGATTTCCGGCAGGGGGCGTACTACTAAGTCGCTAAAAAGTTTTGCTTGCGAGTAGTGAGCTGCGCGGCGGTCGATCTGGTGGTCGGCCGCCGCGTTGTAGTGCCGGGGCTATGTAGTTGGTTGCTAGTTGGCCGCCGCGCGAATCCCGAGCCACTGGTTCCACCCGTGGTGGAGCACCAGCCAGGCCATAAGCCCGTAACCGGCCTGGCGCGGCGCATACCCCCCGCTCAGGTCCATATCGGTATTCCACTGTTCGTGATCAACCAGCGGGCTAAAGGTATCCACGAAGGGAAAACGCCGCCGCTCGGTCACATCCCGGTAGGCATTGGATAAATTGAGCTGCACATCGCGGGGTAGATCCGGGCGCGGGGGCGGGCCCACCACGAAGGGGCGCATGCGCATCCGGTCCGCGGAATCCAGTAGATTCGCCAGGTGCAGGCGCGCCCGCGCCATGGTGCCGCCGCGTTCCAGATCGTGACTTCCCAGGCCGATAACCAGGCGCGACTCAATATCCGGGCCGGTACGCAGGGCAACTTCCCGCTCCCAGCGCTCCGCCATCTCCGAAATTGTTTCCCCGGGAACAGCCAAAGTGAGGGGGAGGAGCGGAGGGTCGGTGAGGGTGCGGGCCATCACGCGGCCCGTCCACCCGAGTGCCCGCGCATCGCCGTACCCGGCCACCAGCTCATCGCCAATAAAGATGACACGTAAAGAATCCACGGCTGCCTCCCTTGCTACTAGGTAAATCCTAGCGTGCTCAGCGCGCGCCACCCCCGCGAATCGCTAGACTGCAAGAAGCACCTACCCTGGAGTTTATGTGACCAACGCTCTTCTTTTACTTCTTGGCATTCTCCTCACGCTGGGAACCGCGCTTTTCGTGGCCGCGGAATTCTCCCTGGTGGCCCTGGACCCGGCCGCGGTGGAATCGCGCGCCGCTGAGGACCCGGCCGCTGCCAGCGTGGCCGGCCGCCTCCACCACCTCTCCCTCTTCCTATCCGCCTGCCAGGTGGGCATTACCATCACCACGATCCTGCTCGGATACGTGGCCCAACAACCCCTCACGGAAATATTGACGGGCTGGCTGGGTGCGGCCGGGGTGGCGCGTGCCGCCGCGGTTGCTATTGCCGCCGCCGCGGCCTTCCTCCTCGTCAACCTCTTCTCCATGCTCTTCGGGGAACTGGTCCCCAAGAATATGGCACTGGCCGAACCCCTGCGCACCGCCGCCCGGGTGGGCGGTCCGCTGCACGCCTTCAGCGTGGTGTTCAAACCCGTGATCGTCTCCTTCAACGCCACCGCGAACTGGCTGCTGCGCCGCATGGGCGTAGAACCGGCCGATGAAATCTCCGGGGCGCGCTCGGGCCCGGAACTGGGTGCCCTGGTGCGCCAATCCGCGGCGGCCGGCACCCTGGAGCCCTCCACCGCGCGCCTGCTCACCGCCTCCATCGGCGCGGGCGGACTCACGGCCATCGATATTATGACCGACCGCGGCCGGGTGGAATACCTGGAAGAAACCGCCTCCGCCGCGGACGTGATCACCGCGGCCCGCACCACCGGCTTCTCGCGTTTCCCCGTGGTGGGTGAGGGTGGCCTCGACGATATCCGCGGATTCGCGCACCTGCGCCCCGCCGTGGCCATTCCCGCCGAGCGGCGCGCGGACGTGCCCGTCACCTCCTCCTCGGTGATGCGCGAAGCATTCGCGGTACCCGAAACGATGGAATTGCCCGAGCTCCTCGTGGTGCTGCGAGACATCGGTGGCCAAACGGCCGTCGTCGTCGATGAATACGGCGGAACCTCCGGAATCGTGACGCTCGAGGACGCCGTGGAAGAAATCGTCGGCAATATCGCGGACGAACACGACCGCCGCGGCACCGGCGCGCGCCGCACCGCCCCGGGAACCTGGGTGGTGCCCGGCTTGCTGCGCCCGGACGAAGCCTTCCGCATTTGCGGGGTGCGCCTGCCCGAAGACGGCCCCTATGAAACCCTCGGCGGGCTGATTATGGCCGAACTTGGCCGCATTCCCGTGGTGGGGGATACGGTGGAGGTCGACGACGCCCAGCTGACAGTGCGTGCTATGGACGAGCGGCGCGTGGAAACGGTAGAGGTGAAAATCCATGAGTAATACCCTCGCCCTCATCCTCACCGTGCTGTTGCTCGCCGGAAACGCCTATTTCGTGGCCTGCGAATTCGCGCTCACCGCCTCGCGGCCCTCCCGCCTGGAACCCCTGGCGGAAAGCAACCCGCGCGCCGCGAAAACCCTGGCGGCTTCCCGCAACCTCAACGAAATGCTGGCTGCCTGCCAGCTCGGCGTAACCCTGTGCTCGGTGGCCCTCGGGGCGCTCGCGGAACCGGCGCTCGCGGCGCTGCTGCTGGTGCCGCTGGCCGCGGTGGGTGCCGGGGCAGTCCTCGCCCACACCATCGCTTTTGTGCTGGCTTTGCTCCTGGTGACCGCCCTGCACGTGATCCTGGGGGAAATGGTGCCGAAGAACCTGGCGGTCACCCACCCGGAACGCCTCGGCATGCTTTTCGTGCCTTCGCTGCTGGTTTTTGACCGGGTCTTCCGCCCGATCACCGGATCGCTTAACTGGCTCGCGGTGCATATCGTTTCCTGGATGGGGATGAAACCGAAAGACGAGGTTATCTCCGCGTTTACCGCTTCCGAAGTCGCGGCGATTGTGCATGCCTCCCAGGCGGCTGGGGTGCTCCAAGATACCCAGGGGCTTATCACCGGGGCGCTGGAATTTTCCGAACACCAGGTGGGGGACACCATGCTGCCCCTCGATAAGGTGGTGACCTGCCCGCGCACCGCCACGCCCGCGCAGGTGGAGCGGCTGGTGGCCGACCACGGGTATTCGCGGTTCCCACTCGTGAGCGACGGGAATATCGTCGGGTACATTCACGTGAAGGATATTCTCGACGCCGCCCAGCGCGAACTGCCCATTTCCGCCCGCTTGGTGCGGCCGGTCCGCAGCCTTGATGCCGGAACCAGCGTGGAGGACGCGCTGCGAACTATGCAAACCTCGGGGACGCATATGGCCATCGTGGAAGATAACGGAAAGGTAACGGGTGTGATCTTCCTCGAAGACGTTATTGAAGACCTCGTCGGGGACGTGCGCGATTCCATGCAGCGCCGTTCCTAAAACCGCGAGATAGCGCGGATTGCGCGAGGTGTGATTGCTGCGGGGAGGGAGCGGGACGATTCGGGGTGGGGCCGGTAGGGCGCGATGCGATACGGCTCATGTGGTGAAAACTCTTTGCCTTTCCGGCGCTGACCGTTATCATTTTGTAATAGTGACGGGCCGGTGGATGCGCCGGCCATCTGGCAGGGAAAATGAGGAGAGCAGTGAGCGCGGTACACCACACCTCTCGCGGCGGGCGCAGAGCCGCCCGGGCGCATGAGGCTCCGCAGGAGCGCGTTGGGAAACGCGCCGCGCGCGCCGCTGCTGTGAGCGTGGAGGGCTCGCGCCCGGTGGCATCTCGGCCTGCGGGTTCCCGGGCGGCGGCTTCGCATGCTGTGTCCGATTCGCACTCCGTGCCTGTTTCGCACTCGGTGCCTGTTTCGCATTCTGCACGCGCGGCGCACGTTGCGCGCGCTTCGCATGCGCGTCCCGCTGCTCCCACCGCTCAGGTAACGTCTGCAACTCCGGCGGCTCCTGTAACTCAGGCGACTCCTGCGCCTCCCGCCGGGCGTGCCCGCCGCGCTGCCGCGCCGGCATTCCCTTCACCTTCCCGCACGGTGGCTGCTGTTGAAAGTGCTAGCCAGGTGCGTACCTCCGGCAAACGAGCCGAAGTTGCGCAACCCGAGCGGCGCGGGCGCCGCGCCGCCGCCGTCGCCCCGGCCGCAACCGTAGAAACGGCCGCAACTGCGGCATCGCTAGACTCGGTTGCAGCGGCAGAAACGCCCGCAACGGTTGCTGCGCCCGCCACGGCCGCACCGCTCGCAACGGTGAGTGAACTTCCCACGCGCGGCAAACGGGCCCGCGCAGTGGCGCCCGCGAGTACCGAAGCGGTTACCGCTGCGCTTCCCACCCCGGAACTGAAACCGCAGGTGAACGTGGGGCGCGGGGCCGCTTTCGGCGTCGTTCTTCCTTCTTCTTTGACCATCGCAGCCTGCGAAGTCGCGCCCACCGGTGGAATCGGCACCGCGGGAATCACCACCGATACCGAGGGCACCGAAGTCCTCTCCGAATCGGATATTGACGCGGCGGTGCGCGCGGGTGAAGCCTGTGGGCGCGCGCAGAACCGGGAGCGCTCGGACCGCATTCTGGCCGGGGCGGCCGCGCACTGGGCGGTAGCGCGTTCCGTTTCTCCCTACCGCAATATTCTTATTGGCGCGGTGGCTTGCTTGGGCATGGTGCTTCCCGTTATGTCCACCTTGCAGGGCAATGCGGCGCAGGCCGCGAACCCGGCTTTCGTGGCGCCCATGGCTGAAGAATTCACCACCCCGGCCCAGCTCACCGGGGAAGTCGGTGCGATTCAGCGCGCCCAGGCCCGCACCGCGGCGGAGAATCCGCGCCGCGCCTGCCCCACCTCTGCAGGGGCTTCCGGCACCCGCGCCGCTTTTGATATCCCCACGGATCGCCTCATCGTCAAGCCGCTGCCCGAGGGAAGCTACCGCCTCACCTCGCCTTTCGGCACCCGCGTGGACCCGATCTCCGGGGAAGTTTCCTCCCACGCCGGGCAGGATTTCGGCGCCCCGGCCGGCACCCCGATCCACGCCATCGCCGACGGCGTGGTCAAGCACGCCGGTGAAGGCATCCAGGGCCGCTCAAATAATCTCATTATTATCGAGCACACTATTAACGGGGAAAAGTTCAGCTCCTGGTACATCCACATGTACGACGACGGGGTTTTCGTCAAGGCAGGTGACAAAGTCAAGGCCGGTGATGTGATCGGAGCGGTGGGCTCGAATGGCTACTCCACCGGCCCGCATCTCCATCTGGAGATCCACGCCGCCAACGACGAACTCCTCGACCCGCTCGCCTTCCTGGAAGAACGCCAAGCCCAGCCCCTCGAGGCGGATTGCAAGTAATGGGGCGACTCTACGATATTGATGGGCCCGCGCTCATCATCGCCCACCGCGGCGGCGGTAACGAATACCCGGAAAACTCCCTGCGCGCTTTTGAGGCTCTCTACCGCGCGGGATTTCGGCATATCGAATCGGACGTGCATGCCACTGCCGATGGCGTGGCGGTCATCCTCCACGATCCGCTCCTGGATCGCACCACGGACGGCGTTGGCCCGATCAGCGCACACACCTGGGCGGAAGTAGCTCAGGTTCGTAACGAGGCCGGAGAACGCCCGCCGCGCCTGGATGAAGTCCTCGATGCCTTCCCGGACGCTGTTTTTAACCTGGACGCGAAATCCGATGCGGCCGTAGAACCGCTGGTGGCTGCGGTGCGACGTACCGGAGCCGCGGGGCGGGTGTGCCTGGCCAGTTTCTCCCAGGCACGCGTGGAGCGTATGCGCAGTCGGCTGCCGGGAGCCACATTTTCGCTGGGCCGCTCAGCGGTGGCCTGGCTCATGGCGCTCTCCCACCTGCCCGGTGTGCAGGGAGTACGCATCGCCAAATTCCCCGGTTCGCAGCGCGGCTTCCAGGCCGTTCAGGTGCCGGTAGATATCGCGCTGCCGCGCCCGCGCTCGCTACCCGGCCTTCGCTCGTTACCCGGCCTTCGCTCGCTGCCCCGCCCGTGGCCGCTTTCGCGCTCAAGCCGCTCGCTCCAGAGCGGGGATGCGGCTGGCGGCGGCACGCTCGGCCACCCGGTTCCCGTTCTCACCGCGCGGTTTGTGCAGCTCGCCCACGCGCAAGGGCTGGCGGTGCACGCCTGGACGATTAATTCCGCCGCGGAAGCGGAAGGACTGCTCGACCTGGGCGTTGATGGCATTATTACCGACGAACCCAGCGCGATGCGCAGCTATTTCGATAACTCGCAGTACTCGGTGCGGATCTAAACACCGGTAGCGGGAGGGGAGCGCGGCCGGGAGCGGCGTCGTCGTACCACATTCTGGACCACGCCGGCGCGCCACGCTCTCAGCGCAACTTCCGCGCAAATCGTGATGAAACAAACAAAAAATGCTAGGCTTAAAGTCCCTTGCAGCGCATAGATGCGCCGCACCGCCACACAGAAGGAGTTGTGATGAAGGCCTGGCAATTTACGAATACCAATGAACCGCTTGTTCTCAACGAGGTTCCGGATCCCACGGCCGGCCCGGGCGAGGTTGTTCTGGAGATGAAGGCGGCTGGTATTTGCCATTCGGATGTTGGTCTACTCACGGATGAGGGCTGGCTGTCCATGCTCGCCAAGCGCCCCATCACCATTGGGCACGAAAATTCGGGCGTGGTGGCCGAAGTGGGCGAAGGCGTCACGGAGTACAAGGTCGGGGATCGTGTGGGCGTGTGCCCCACCACCGCGGCCGGTGCGCCCGGTTACAGTTTCGACGGCGGTTTCGCGCCGAAGATGGCGGTTCCGGCCGAAGCGCTCGTTCCGCTTCCGGACGGCGTTGATTTTATTTTGGGCGCGGCGGCAACCGATGCCGGGATGACCTCCCACGCGGCGGTCGTGACCCAGGGCGGCCTGCAGAAGGGCCAAACCGTGGGGATTATTGGCCTGGGCGGTCTCGGGCAGATCGGTGCGCGAGTGGCGGTGCTCGCCGGCGCGGATGTATACGTGGCTGAAATTAATGAAAAGGTGTGGCCGCTTGCCGAAAAGATTGGCGCCAAGGGCGTGAAGAAGGATATTAAGGACTTCTCCGATATTACTTTCGACCTCATCGTGGACTTCGCCGGTTTCGGCACCACCACCGCGGACGCCGTGGATATTATTCGCCGCGATGGCACCGTGGTGGTTGTGGGCATGGGCAAACTGGAATCGCTTATTTCCACGAAGAGCCTCATCCTCAACCAGTGCCGCCTCGTCGGCTCCAACGGCGGCACCAAGGAAGATATTGCCGGGATTTACGAGTTTATGGCCACCGGGAAACTCACCCCGCAGGTCACCACCATCCCCTTCGAGGAGATTCCCGAAGGCATCGAGAAGCTCAAGAATCACGAGGTCGTGGGGCGCCTGGTGGTTGAGTACTAAGCGCCGGTAGCGTTCCCGCGGCGCGCGTTTTAGTACGACGGCGCAGCTGGGGCCACCAGTGCAGCGATGGGCCCGCATATCTTTCGATACGCGGGCCCATCTTTGTGCGATTTGTGCCCCGAACAGGATTCGAACCTGCGGCCTTTCGCTCCGGAGGCGAACGCTCTATCCCCTGAGCTATCGGGGCGCACTGCGCTACTTTACCACGTTGGCGGGTGGCGGTGTAATTCTGTCGTAGATAGCACGTACACTTAGATGCGTGACTCCGGAAGAACTCAGTGCATGTATCGCGGCGGAAATCAGCGCCGCACGTAATGAAGGTCAGCTCCACCTCGATGGTGATATTCCCACGGTGAAAATCGAGCGCCCGCGTTCGCGCGAGCACGGGGATTGGGCCACGAATGTGGCTATGCAACTCGCCAAGCGCGCGGGGATGCCCCCGCGTGACCTGGCCACCCTGCTGGCCGGGCGCCTCGAAGGTGTGTCCGGTATCGCTCAGGTGGAGGTTGCCGGCCCCGGTTTTATTAATATTCGCCTCTCCGCGGGCGCGGCCGGGGAACTGGCTCGCAGCATCGTGGAACAGGGGGAGCGCTACGGTTCCTCCCAGGCGGGTGCCGGAACCACCGTCAATTTGGAATATGTTTCCGCGAATCCCACCGGCCCCATCCATATCGGGGGAGCGCGCTGGGCCGCGGTGGGGGATACCCTCGCCCGGATTCTCAGCTTCACCGGCGCGAACGTGGTGCGCGAATACTATTTCAATGATCACGGCAACCAGATCAACCATTTCTCGGAAAGCCTGCTGGCCGCCGCGCTGGGCCGCGAAACTCCGGAAGATGGCTACGGCGGAACATATATTTCCGATATTGCCGATCAGGTTATCGCCCAGGAGCTAGCCGCCGGGCGCCCCGATCCGCGCACCCTCCCGGAAACCGAAGCGCAGGAAGTATTCCGCGCCGGCGGTGTTGAGCTCATGTTCGCGGAGATCAAGAGTTCCTTGGCTGATTTCCGGGCCGAATTTGATGTGTTCTTCCACGAACAATCCCTCCACGATTCCGGAGCGGTTGCCGCCGCTATTGAAAAGCTGCGCGAACGCGGTGTTATTTACGAAGAAGATAACGCGGTATGGCTGCGCTCCACCGATTTCGGTGATGATAAAGACCGCGTCATCGTGAAATCGGACGGGGAAACCGCCTACTTCGCCGGTGACATCGCCTACTACCTCGATAAGCGCCACCGCGGTGCCGATCACGCCGTCTATATGCTCGGCGCGGATCACCACGGCTATATCGGGCGCATGTACGCCATGGCTCGCGCTTTCGGGGATACCGCCGGCAAGGGCGGCAATATGGAAATCCTCATCGGCCAGCTGGTCAATCTCAAGCGCGATGGTGTTCCGGTGCGCATGTCCAAGCGCGCGGGCACCGTGGTCACCCTGGAGGATCTGGTGGAAGCCGTGGGCGTGGATGCGGCACGCTACTCGCTGGTGCGCGCCTCGGTGGATACCACCCTGGAGCTGGACCTCAATGTGCTGGCTTCGCACACCAATGACAACCCGGTTTACTACGTGCAATACGCGCACGCCCGCACTGCGAATGTGGCCCGCAATGCCGCTGAACACGGGGTGCAGCGCGCGGATGCCTTCACCCCGGAACTCCTGGAGCAAGCCGATTCCGATCTGATCGGGCAGCTCGCCCGCTTCCCCGAAGTGATCTCCCTGGCCGCGGCCAATCGCGAACCGCACCGGGTGGCCCGCTACCTGGAAGAACTGGCCGGCGCCTACCACACCTGGTACGGCAAGGCCCGGGTCACCCCGCGCGCGGATGAAGAAGTCAGCGATCTGCACCGCACCCGCCTCTGGGTGAACGACGCCACCCGCCAGGTCCTCGCCAATGGCTTGCACCTGCTCGGGGTGAGCGCCCCGGAGAAAATGTGAGCGACTCGGTGAACACCCCGGTAAGTAATCTCGAGCAGCTGCCCGCGCCCCTTCCCGAGGGTTCGCCTACCGGGGTGTGGTCCACCACGGTACGCCGCCTTCCCGGTGACCTGGAGGTGGGCGGCTGTTCAGTGCGCGCCCTGGCGGAACGCTTCGGCACCCCGCTCTACATCCTGGATGAAGCCGATGCCCGCTCCCGGGCCGCCGCCTGGGTGAGCGCGATGCGGGAGGCTTTTGCCGAGTTGGCGGGAGCGGATGTCTACTACGCCTGCAAGGCTTTTGCCAGCGTGGGCGTGGCCCGGTGGATGCTGGAGGAAGGCCTCCACCTGGATACCTGTTCCGAAGGGGAGCTGCGCATCGCCCTGGCGGCCGGAGCGCGCGGGCACCAGCTCGGCTTGCACGGCAATAATAAATCCGCGGCGGAAATTGAGCTGGCCCTGGAACATGCGGTTGCCCACCTGGTGGTTGATTCCTTAGCGGAAGTGGAGCTGGTGGCCGCCGCGGCCGCGCGGCGCGGGCAGGTTGCCGCGGTTGTGGTACGGGTGACGTCCGGTATTCACGCGGGCGGCCACGATTTCATTGCCACGGCCCACGAGGATCAAAAATTCGGTCTTTCGCTCGCCAGCGGCGCGGCCTGGGAGGCGGTTGAGCGCATCGAGGCCAATCCGTGGCTACGCCTGGTGGGATTACATTCGCATATCGGCTCCCAAATTGTGGCGACGGAAGCTTTCGTGGCCGCGGCACGCGCCATCCTGGATCTGCGGGCCCGGGTGGCCCGCGAGCTGGGAACCGTGATCCCCGAAATTGACCTGGGCGGTGGCTACGGGGTGCGTTACACCGGCGCGGACCCGATTCCGCCTACCCCGCGTGACTTCGCCGCGGTGCTCGCCGCGGAAGTGGCCCGGCACAGCGCCCACAGCGGCATCCCCGCCCCGCGCATCTCCGTGGAACCGGGCCGCTCCATTATTGCCCCGGCCGGCATGACGCTCTACACCGTGGGAACCGTCAAGAACGTCCACGTGGATGCCACCCGCACCCGCACCTACGTTTCGGTGGACGGAGGCATGTCCGATAACATCCGCCCCGCCCTCTACGGCGCCGATTACACCGCGGCCCTCGTGGACCGCGTGCCGGCCAGCACCTGCACGGGCACCATTGTTGAGGCCGACGACGCCGCCGCGGCAAGCGCGGCGGATCCCGCTGCCGGTGCGGCGGCCACCCAGGGGAATCCCGGAGGCACGCGCGTCTGCCGAGTTGTCGGTAAGCATTGCGAATCGGGCGATATTGTGGTGCGCGCCGTCGCCCTCCCGGAGGATATTCACGCCGGTGACCTGCTTGTCACGCCGGCCACCGGCGCCTACGGGCGAGTCATGGCCTCGCATTACAATATGCTGCCCAGCCCGGGAGTTATTGCGGTGCGCGGCGGCCGGGCCCGCTGGCTTATTCGCGGGGAAACCGTGGCGGACCTCCTCGCGCTAGACGCGGATTACCCGGCTGCCGAGTAATCGCCCGGCCACCGCAGCCAAAAACTAGGGCTGCCCGCGCGCCGGCGCACTAACAGCTAAGCGCCGGCGCGTGCGGCACCTAATCCTCCGGCAGCACGGCCTCGCTCACCCGAGCGGGTTTTTCCCAGGTATCCGGGGCGCTGCTCCACGCCGAGATCGCGTCCACCACCGGGCGCAGCTCGGCCAGCGCGATCTGCCCGGCCGCGGTGGCCTGCCCGGCCTGACCCCAGGTGCCAGCGGAGCCGAAAATAGCGGAAGTAATGCGGCTCATGGTGCCCAGCGCGCCCATGGCGATGGTGATGAGCGGAACGTGCAGCTCCTGGCTGGCCCGATAGGTCGCGTTGAGCACCGTCACCACATCACCCGGATGTGCGGGCGTCACCGCAATTTTCGCGATAGACGCCCCGTGCACCTGCAAGAGCCGCAGGCGATTCACGATTTCATCTTCGGGCGGGGTAGAACGGAAATCATGGTAGGAGCCGATCACCGGAATCTGAGCCCGGGCCGCTTCCTGAATAATGCGTTCGGTCCAGGCTCCGGTGCGGAACAGCTCCGCATCCACCGCATCCACCAGCCCGGATTGGATGAGCCGGATCACCAGCGGCCCGTAATCATCGGGCATAATCGCTTTCTGGCCGCCCTCCGCCGCGGAACGGAACGTGCCCAGAATCGGTAGGTTCGTGGACTTACGCAAAAGGGTTCCCACCGCGGTGAGGGTGGCAAGATCCTCGAGGAAATCCACTCGCCATTCCAGAACGTCAATGTCCTGTTCGGGAAGCTTCGCTACCTGCGTCCGCAGCTCGTCACCATTGGCGGGCGTAATGGACACGAGGATTTTCGTCGGCCCGGAGCCGAAGGTGACGTCCTTGATTTTCACAGTGGGCATCGCGCACCTCGCTTTCTCTTCGTGCATCGGTCGATGCATTTTCCATGGGGATATTGTACCCATCCGCGTGGCGGGCGCCACACCCAGTTTTCGCCGCATACCAAGCCCATACGCTCGTGGCGGGCGGGCCGGTGGCGCGCCCCGGCCCTACCTTCGCTAGGCTAGGACACGCGAGGACAGAGAGGCCGGCGCAACGCCCGGACCGAGCCGGCATCCGCGCGGCGCGTTCGTCAAGATAAGGAGTAGGCGTGAAGGAAGTCAAGGTTGCCCTGCTGGGGGCGGGGACGGTGGGAAGCGCCGTCGTCCGCCTGCTGCAAGCCAATGCGGAAGAATTTAACCTGCGAGCCGGGGCGCGCCTGCGCGTGATCGGAATTGCGGTGCGCAACCTGGAGGCCCCGCGCGATCCGGCCATTGATCGCACGCTGCTCACAACCGATGCCCACGCCATTATTGCCCAGGCGGATATTGTTATTGAACTCATGGGCGGCATCGAACCGGCGCGCGAATATATTTTGGCCGCTTTTGCCGCCGGTGCCTCGGTGGTCACCGGAAATAAGGCGCTGCTGGCCGAACACGGTCCAGAATTGTACGACGCCGCGGCGCGTGCCGGCGTCGACCTCTATTACGAAGCCGCGGTGGGCGGGGCCGTCCCGGTGGTTTACGGGCTGCGCGAATCCCTCGCCGGGGACCGCGTTACCCATATCCTCGGAATCGTCAACGGCACCACCAATTACATCCTTGACGAAATGACCACCAACGGGGAAAGTTTCGATGCCGCGGTGAAGAAGGCGCAGGAGCTCGGCTACGCCGAAGCTGATCCGAGCGCCGATGTGGACGGGTACGACGCCGCGGCGAAATGCGCCATCCTGGCTTCTCTCGCTTTCCACACCCGCGTCCAGCTTTCGGATGTGCACACCCACGGAATCCGCGATATCACCCCGGATATGATTGCCTCGGCCGGGCGTGGCGGCTACGTGGTCAAGCTGGTGGCCTCCGCCAAGCGGCGCGCGGACGGCATTGAATTGTACGTGGGCCCCACCCTCATTCCCGCCCAGCATCCGCTCGCTACCGTACACGGCGCCTATAACGCCATTGTGGTGGAGGGCGAAGCCGCGGATCGGCTCATGTTCTACGGGCCGGGTGCCGGCGGGAACCCCACCGCCACCGCGGTGCTTTCCGATCTGGTGGCCGCCGCGCATCACCGCGTGCACGGTGGGCTGGCTCCGCGCGAACTGGCGTACGGCGAGCTGCCGATTCTGCCCCCTTCCCAGGCGCGTTCGCGCTTCCAGTTGAGCATGGACGTGGCCGATCACGTGGGTGTTCTCAGCGAAGTTACCGGGACTTTTGCCCGCCATAATGTTTCCATTAGCGGGGTGAGCCAAGAATCGCCCACCGCGGATCACCTGTGCCGCCTCACGGTTACCACCCACGAAGCCCTCCAAGCCGATGTGGAAGCAACCATTGCGGATCTCTCCGCCGCCGCGGGTCTGGCAACCGTACGCACCGCGAGCTTCGTGCGGGTGGAGGTGGCCTAATGCGTATCGCCACCTCCGAAGCGCGGGTGCGGGTCCCGGCGACCTCCGGCAATCTCGGTCCCGGCTTCGACTGCATGGGCATGGCGCATAACCTCTGGGACGAGGTGAGCGTGCGCCTCACCACCGGCGCTACCCGGGTGAGTATCGAAGGGGAAGGCGCGGATGTTCTTCCCACCGGTGAAGATCACCTCATCGTACGGGCTCTGCGCCGCGGTTTTGAGGCGGCGGCCCTGCCCGGCGTCGGTTTTGAACTGCACTGCGTTAACGCAATTCCGCAGGGGCGCGGCCTCGGTTCTTCCGCGGCGGCCGTGGTGGCCGGCTTACTGTTAGTGCGCGGCCTGGTAGATCGCCCCGATATATTCGACGACGGCGTGCTCCTCTCCCTCGCCACCGAATTTGAAGGGCACCCCGATAATGCCGCACCGGCGATTTTCGGGGGCGCCGTCGTTACATGGATGGAAGGAACGCAGGCCCGGGCGGCGCGTATCCCCACCGCGGTGGACACCACCCTCCTTATTCCCGGTGAACAGCTCCTGACCGAAAAGGCGCGGGCCGCGTTGCCGGATACCGTTCCGCACGCAGATGCCGCTTTTAATGCGTCGCGCACCGCCATGCTCACCCTTGCCCTGGAGCACTACCCCGATTTGCTGTGGCAGGCCACCGAGGATCGCCTCCACCAGGACTATCGCGCCGGGGCGATGCCGGCCTCCGCGGACGCGGTGCGGGCACTGCGCGCGGCCGGGTTCCCGGCCGTTATTTCCGGTGCGGGCCCATCCGTGCTAGTATTTTCACGCCTTGACGCTGACACAGTTTCTATGATGCAGCGGCGTGGATTTACGGTGAATACCGCTGGAATGTCCACACGGGGCGCCTATCTGGTGTAGACTAAGGTCTAACCGACGTTCTTATACCGGTTATTTCCCACGTACTTGAAATTGTCATAAGTGCGTTAACAACCCCTGAATTCCGAGGAAGGAACCTCGTGACGGAAACCCCAACATCAGGCGCAATCTCAACGATGCGGGTGCCGCAGCTGCGCGCGCTCGCCGAAGAACTCGGCCTGGACATTGACCCGAAAGCTAAGAAGGCGGACCTGCTCGCGGCCATTCGCGAAGTTCGCCCCGCGCGGCGCGGGCGGCCCCGCAAGGAAGATAGCCTCGCTAATATCAAGAAGACACGCGAAAAGCCCGCTGCTGCCACCACGGCAAAGCCCGCAGCGAAGAAGGAAAGCGCGGATGAAGCCGCATCGGTGTCCACCGCCGCGGAAGCAGCCACCCGCACCCACGCGGTAAGTGCCGCCAGTGCTGATGCCGCACCGGTGGCGGCGCCCAGTACCGCCGGCCACGATGATCGTGAGGAACGTAAAGTGCGGCGCCGGGTGCGCCGGGATCACCGCGAACCGGTGCATATCGATCTGCCCGAACCGAAGCAGGAAGCTGCCTCGACTGCCCGCCGTTCCGATTCCCTCAGTGATGAAAACACCCTCGCGGCCCTGGATGCCATTGGCGATGCCGCGGAACGCCGCGCTGGTGACCACCATGACACCACCTCGGAGCGCCGCCGTCGCAAGCGCAACCGGCGCGGTGAGGAACACGAAGAAGCCCGCCGCTCCCGGCGCACCTCGGAACGCGCCGAACGTACTGATCGCGCGGATCACGAGGTGGAGGATGCCGCCCCGGCTGCGAAGCCCGAACGTGAAGAACGCCAGGAGATCCCGGCCGGTAAGCGCCAGGCGGAGGATACCCTCGTTCCCGTCGCTGGCATTGTGGATACCCAGGGTAACCAGATGGTGCTGCGCACCGGCGGCTACCTGCCCGGCCCCAATGACGCGCAGATTTCCACCGCGCTGGTGCGCCAGTACGGTCTGCGCCGCGGGGATGCCGTGGTGGGTGCTATTCGCCAGCACGATGAGGATAATTCCTCGCATAATAACCGCAATAACAAGCGTAATCCGCGCCGTCGTTACAATAATCAAAACAATAACCGGTCCGGTAACCAGCTCGTCCAGGTGGATACTATTAACTCCCTGCCCGCAGCTGAAGCAGCGCGCCGCCCGGACTTTAATAAGCTCACCCCGGTCTACCCGGATGAGATTTTGCGCCTGGAAACCGAACGCAAGGGCCTGTCTACCCGCGCCATCGATTTGGTTGCCCCCATTGGCAAGGGCCAGCGCGGCCTCATTGTTTCCCCGCCGAAGGCCGGGAAAACCATGATTATGCAGCAGATCGCCAAGGCGATTGCCGCGAATGATCCCGAGGTTCATATCATGGTGGTTCTCGTGGATGAACGCCCCGAAGAAGTGACGGATATGCGTCGCATCGTCAAGGGCGAAGTGATTGCTTCCACCTTTGACCGCCCGGCTTCGGATCACACTATCGTCTCCGAACTGGCTATTGAGCGCGCCAAGCGCCTGGTGGAACTCGGTCAGGATGTGGTGGTTCTTCTCGATTCCCTCACCCGCCTTTCGCGTGCCTACAACCTCGCGGCACCGGCTTCGGGGCGTATCCTTTCCGGTGGTGTGGATGCCGCGGCGCTCTACCCGCCCAAGAAGTTCTTCGGTGCGGCGCGCAATATCGAAAATGGTGGCTCGCTCACGATTATCGCTTCCGCGCTGGTGGAAACCGGATCGAAGATGGACGAAGTTATTTTCGAAGAATTCAAGGGCACCGGCAATATGGAGCTGCGCCTCTCGCGCCAGCTCGCGGATCGGCGTATCTTCCCGGCGATCGATATCAACGCCTCGGGTACCCGCCGCGAAGAAATGCTCTACAAGCCCGAAGAACTCAAGGTCATCTGGCAGCTGCGCCGGGCCCTGGGAACTCTCGGAGTGGATGAAGCGGCGGACTTCGTGCTCAAGCGGATGCGGAATACCGAAAATAACGCGGAATTCCTCGTGTCGATTATGCGTTCCATGCAAGGATCGCGCGGCGAATAAGCCGAATAAAAACGGCGGGAGGAACCGGCCGGGTGGCCGGGTACCGAGCGCGTGGCGCACAATAGTGATGTGATACGCGCACGGTACCTTGTCTCGGCCGGCCCGCCCGTGCCATAATTTTCTGTCGGCTCCCGGTTCACCGTGATATGGAGAACCGTGCTCGGACCCGGGGGCAGCTACGAACCAAGGAGAGATAATGAAGCAGGGAATCCATCCCGATTACCACGAGGTCTCCGTGACCTGCACCTGCGGTAATGAGTTCACCACCCGTTCCACCTACAACGGTGACCATATGCGCGTGGAAGTGTGCAATAACTGCCACCCGTTCTACACCGGCAAGCAGAAGATCCTGGATACCGGTGGGCGCGTGGCTCGCTTCGAGGCACGCTACGGCAAGCGCAAGAAGTAAGCGCCACGGAAAGGAGCGTCACCGCAAGGGCGCTCCTTTTCTTTTTGCACTATTGTCGGTAGGGTCGCCACTCTCCGGTGGCGGCAGGGCACGCGCTGGGCGCGCGTGAAGAAAGGTCCTCGTTATGGCTGATACACGTCGTGAGGTTGCCGAGCACCATCTCGCTGAATTTGAAAAAATCGAAGCGGATATGGCTAGCCCGGAAGTTCTCTCCTCCCCGGATAAATTGCGTTCACTCGGGCGGCGCTATGCCGAACTCGGGCGGGTGGTACGCGTGTACCGGCGTTTCCTGCAGGCCGAACAGGACCTCACCGAAGCTAAGGAAATCATCTCCCAGGGCGGGGAAGATGCTGAACTCTTCCGCCCCGAACTTCCCGGAATGGAAGAACGCTACGAAGCTGCCTCCCAGGAACTCACGGAAGTCCTTATTCCCCGCGATGAAGACGACGCCCGCGATGTCATTATGGAGATCAAAGGTGGGGCCGGCGGGGAAGAATCCGCCCTCTTCGCGGGGGACCTGGCCCGCATGTACGAACGCTACGCCACCTCTAAGGGATGGAGTTGGGAAGTGCTGGGTGCCAACCAAACCGAGCTGGGTGGCTATAAGGACCTCGAGGTTGCCATCCGTTCCCGTGGGCAGCTTGAGGATCCTTCCGAAGGCGTCTGGGCCCACCTCAAGTACGAAGGCGGGGTCCACCGGGTGCAGCGCGTACCCGTAACCGAATCCCAAGGGCGCATCCAGACCTCCACCGCAGGGGTGCTTGTTTTCGCGGAAGTGGATGACCCGGGCGAAGTGGAAATCGCCGCGAATGACCTGCGGATTGACGTGTACCGTTCCTCGGGGCCGGGCGGGCAGTCCGTGAACACCACCGATTCGGCGGTGCGTATTACCCACCTTCCCACCGGGATTGTGGTCTCCATGCAGGATGAAAAATCGCAGATCCAAAATCGTGAATCCGCTATGCGGGTGCTGCGTGCCCGGTTGCGTCAGCTCCAGCTGGATCAACAGGCCGCTGAAAACGCGGAATTGCGCCATTCTCAGGTGCGTACCCTGGACCGCTCCGAGCGCATCCGCACCTATAATTTCCCGGAAAATCGTATTTCCGATCACCGCACCGGCTACAAGGCCCATAATCTCGACGCGGTTCTCGATGGGGACTTGGATGCCGTCATCGATTCGGCCCGGATTATGGATGAAGCGGCTCGTATGGAAGCCGCGGAAGAAAAGTAGAAGGTAGCCGAGCGCTATGACCACCTGGGCGGAATTGCTGGCAGGTGCCACCGCGCAGCTCACCGCGGCCGGGGTAGATTCGCCGGCCGCCGATGCCCGCTGGCTGGCCGAAGCGGCCGCCGGGAAGCGCCCCGATCCGCGCACCACCCCGCCTCCGGCGCAGCGCGAACTTTTCACCCGGTATCTGGCCCGCCGCGCCGCGCGCGAGCCACTTCAGCATATTACCGGGCGGATGTATTTCCGCTACCTCGAGCTGGTATCCACCCCCGATGCGCTTATTGTGCGCCCGGAAACTGAGATCGTAGCCGAACGCGCCATCGCGGCCGCGCGGGCGTGCGTAGCCGCGCATACCCGCGGGAACGGTACCGCCAGGGGGAACGACGGCGCAGCGGCGGCGCGGAACGGCGCCGCCGGGCAGCAGGCAGGCCCCCTTGTTGTCGATCTTGGCACCGGCAGCGGGGCCATTGCCTTGAGTATCGCTACCGAAGTCCCCGCTGTCCGGGTGATCGGCGTCGATACAGATCCCCGGGCCTTGCACCTGGCCACCACCAATAATGCCCGCTACGGCTCGCCCGTTACTTTTCTGCACCACGATGTGACTGAGCCGCTTCCCGAACTGGACCACGCGGTCGACGTCGTCGTCGCTAATCCTCCCTATATTCCACCCGATACGCCCGTGAGCGCAGAAGTGCGGGCCGATCCGGCGCGGGCCCTGTGGGGTGGGGGAGCGGACGGCCTGGACCTGCCCAGGCTTTTCGTGGCGCGCGCGGCGCAGCTACTGCGGGGCGGGGGTATCCTCGTTCTCGAACACGCCGAGACGCAGAGCGCGCCCCTGCGCGAATACGCTCGGACGCAGGGTTTCACCCGGGTGGCAACCGGCCGGGACCTGGCTGGGCGAGAACGTTTTTTGGAGGCAGAATATGGACACCTGTGATGCCGCGGTAGCCGCCCTCGCGCGCGGCGAGCTCGTGGTTCTCCCAACCGATACCGTTTACGGCCTGGGCGCGGATGCGTTTTCGCGCGCGGCTGTCACCCGGCTCCTCACCGCGAAAGGCCGCGGGCGCGATAAGCCTTCCCCGGTGCTCGTCGCTTCGATGGACGACGCCGCCCGTTTGACTTCCGCCATCCCGGCCGGCGCCCGCGCACTCGCCGCGGCGTACTGGCCCGGGGCTCTCACCCTCATCCTCCCCGCGAATAACAGCATCGGCTGGGACCTGGGCGAAACCCACGGAACCGTGGCGCTGCGCATGCCCGATCATCCGCTCGCTCTGGAGCTGCTGCGCCGCACCGGCCCGCTAGCCGTTTCCTCCGCGAATCTTACCGAGCACGCCCCGGCCCGCACCGCCGCGCAGGCCCGCGCGCAGCTGGGAGAGAAAGTCGCGGTGTACCTGGACGGGGGCACCGCACCGGGCGGGGTGCCGTCCACCATTGTGAGCTTCGCGGGGGAGCGGGCGCAGATTCTGCGCCACGGCGCTATTGCTGATGAGGATATCGCCGCCATCGTGCCGCTGGGCTGAAGCGATGCGGCGGCGCCGCACGGAAGCACGGTGCGGGCCGGCTAGACTGAACGGCAACAGCACTAGGAAGGAGAGAGCATGCGCGTCTACCTGCTCATGATGGTGCTCAGCTGCGCCATCACTTACTTCCTGGTTCCCGCGATTCTGCGCCTGGCGCTGCGCGTGGGCGCCATGACGCAGGTGCGCGAACGCGATATCCACACCGTGCCCATCCCGCGATTGGGCGGGGTGGCGATGTTCTTGGGATTTTCGGCCTCGTTCGCCATTGCCTCGCAGATCCCCTACCTGCACCGGGTGCTCGGGCCCGCCTCCCAAGCCTGGGCGATTTGGCTGGGCGCCGGGCTTATGTGCCTGGTGGGTGCCATCGACGATATCTGGGAACTCGATTGGATGACGAAACTGGCCGGCGAAGTGCTGGCCGCTGGGGTCATGGCCTGGCAGGGCGTCCAATTCGTCACGCTGCCCTTTATGGGGCTGACCGTGGGCTCCACCCGCCTATCGATTTTCTTCACCATCCTTATGGTGGTCATCACGGTGAACGCCGTGAATTTTATGGACGGGCTGGACGGGCTGGCCGCCGGGATCGTGGGGATTGCCTCCCTGGCTTTCTTTATTTATTCCTATATTCTTACCCGCAATGCCACCCCGGGGGATTACACCTCGGTGGCCTGCGCCGCCGCGGCGGCCACGGTGGGGATGTGCGCCGGGATTCTGCCGCATAATTTCCACCCGGCTCGTATCTTTATGGGTGATTCGGGCGCGCTTATGCTCGGCATGGTGCTGGCCGCCTCGGCTATCCAGGTCACCGGGCAGATCGATCCGCAATCCACCTCCCTCGGCTACGCGCTCCCGGCGTATTTGCCGCTGCTGCTGGCCCTCGCCGTGGTGGTGCTGCCCCTCTCTGATTTCATCTGGGCCGTCACCCGGCGCTTGGCCCGCGGGCAGTCCCCTTTCCACGCCGACGCCGGCCACCTCCACCACCGCCTGCTACGCCTGGGCCATTCGCATACCGGCACCGTGCTCATTCTCTATCTGTGGACGGCTATTTTCTCCTTCAGCTGCATGTTGCTTATTGTGCTACCCGCCCGGCACGTCGCCCTGATCGGTGCGGCGGGGGTGGTGCTTGGTTGCGTGGTCACCTTCGGGATGTTTGGCCGACGGCGCAGCTCGGCGGCGCGCGGGGAGCGAATCCCGGAGGAGAATGCCGGAGATGCGCCTGTTTCCATGATTGAGCAGGCGCGGGAAACAGAGCCGGTGCAGGAAGCGGAGGAGCATCAATGAGGGCCCAATCCGGGTGGGGGGCCGCCCCGAGCGGAGGCGCCGCGCGCGTGCTGCGCCGTGCCCAGCTGAGCGCAACGCTCGGATGCGTCGTCGTCGGAATAATCGGGATAGCGATGTGCCTGCTTGCCGGTCAAGGTGAGCACGCCTGCGCCGTGGGATGGGCCACCCTCATTGCGTTTATCCTCCAGGTGGTGACCTGGGGCAGTGCGCGTTACCTGCCCGGCGGGAGCGGATGGGCCCTGGCTAGCTACGCGGTCAAACTTGTGGTGGTGTTAGGCGGTCTCGGGGCGGTGCGGGCTTTGACCGCCGCGCCGGTGGGAACCGCGGCGCTGGCGCTTG
Organism: Actinotignum timonense; assembly: GCF_030216305.1. Classification (GTDB taxonomy): domain Bacteria; phylum Actinomycetota; class Actinomycetes; order Actinomycetales; family Actinomycetaceae; genus Actinotignum; species Actinotignum timonense_A. The sequence continues at coordinate 47,137 of NZ_JASOKT010000011.1, forward strand.
CCGGGCTCATTATCTGTGCGCTCGCGGTGCAATCGTGGGTGGTAGTGCGCGCGGATCTTCGTGCGACCGCATCGTGAGCCACCCGGGATGCCAGGCCGCGTTTCGCGGGTATATTCGGGAACAGGGCGCTTAGTCCTAGCCGCGCAGAGGCGGTAAGAGTAACGTAGACCACTGTTCACGGCGGCAAAGTTCAAGGCCGCGCGGTGATGACAATTGTGATTTCCACGCTAAGATAGGTTAGCAGTGCCGTTCAGGCGGGGTTCCCGCCGCGGAAAGATTCGATGGAGAGGGTGAGCGCATGGCAGTCGGTTCGTTCGCGAATCTGAGCATGCTCGGCCTGCCGATGGAGAACGACGGGTTCCACGCCCCGGGAGTTGAGGAATTCTTCCCCGCCCCCATCTTCTTCGCCGGCACGCCATTTGAGATGAATCGCGTGATGGTGATTCGTCTTCTTGCGGCTTTAGTTCTTCTGGTTTTCTGCGTTATCTATGCCAAGCGCGCCAAGCTCATTCCGGGTCGTGCGCAGGCTGCGATGGAATCCCTGCTGGACTTCTCGCGGGTGCAGATCGGTGAAGAAATTCTTGAAGGGCAGGCACGGAAGTACCAGCCCCTGCTCGCCACCATTTTCCTCGGTACTCTCTTTATGAACCTGACCGGCGTTATCCCGGGCTTGCAGCTCGCGGGTACGTCGGTTATTGGTATGCCGCTCATTTACGCCGTGGTGGCGTACGTGGCTTTCATTATTGCGGGTATGAAAGAACGCGGGGCGGGTACCTTCTTCAAGGAACAACTCTTCCCGCCCGGGGTGCCCTGGCCGATTTACATCATCATGACGCCCATTGAGTTGCTTTCTACCTTCATTATTCGGCCCGTCACCCTGACGGTTCGTCTCTTGGCCAATATGCTTTCCGGGCATATGCTGCTCGTGCTCTGCTTCCTGGGCACCCACGCGCTCTACTTCTCCATGGGCGGGGGCCTCGGTATCGGCCTGGGTACGGTCACCCTGGTGGCAGGTATCCTCTTCACCGTCTTTGAACTTTTCGTGGCGTGCCTGCAGGCGTATATCTTCGCCCTGCTCACCGCCGCGTATATCCAACTTTCTATTTCCGCCCACTAAAACAACAAGAAAAGGACAATCCCATGACTGGATCTGCAGCAGTTCTCGCGACCATCGGTTACGGTCTCGCGGCTATCGGCCCCGGCATCGGCGTCGGCCTCATCGGTGCGAAGAACCAGGAAGCTACCGCACGCCAGCCCGAGATCCGCGGCTACCTGCGTGTCAATATGTTCCTGTCCATCGCCTTTACCGAAGCACTCGGCCTGATCGGCTTCGCCGCGGGCTTCGTGTTCGGAGCTTAAGCAATGTATCTCGCTGAAGAACACAGTGTTATCATTCCGGCCATTCCGGATCTGCTGTGGGGCACGGTATCTTTCCTCATCGTCGCCATCGCGGTGTATAAATTCGCCTGGCCGACGCTGACGAAGATGCTTGATGAGCGGCGGGAGAAAATCGAAGAAGGTTTGCTCGCTGCCGAGCGCGCCCGCGAGGAAGTGGCTCAAGAACGTGCCACCATCCAGTCCGAAAAGGACGCCGCGGTGCGCGAAGCCGCGGATATCCGCGCCCAGGCACAGTCCAATGCCTCCGATATTATCGAGCGTGCACGCCGGGAAGCCGGCGAAGAAGCGCGGCGCATTTCCGCCGCGGCTCAGGTTCAGATTAAGGCTGATACCGACGCCGCCGCGCGGATTCTCCGCGCGGATCTGGGCACTATGGCTTCGCAGCTGGCCGGTCGTATCGTGGGTGAGCAGATTCGCCTCGATCCGAGTGTGAATCAGGGCGTCGTCGATTCGTTCCTCGATAATCTCGAGGAGCAGGCGCGAACGGGGGCGTAATGCGGTCCACGAGTAAGCAATCCGCCGCCGCGGTCACCGCCGAGTGGGACGCCCTGCTTCAGGAATATCCCGGCCAGGAAATTGACTTGGCGCGCGAACTTTTCGCCGCTGCAGACGCCATCAATGCCTCCCCTTCCCTGCGTGGAACCCTCGCGGATACCACCCGGGCTGGTGTGGCACGGGAAAGCCTGGCAGGTGCCATTTTCGCCGCCCACGTGAGCGCACCGGTTCTTACGGTGCTGCGCGCGGTAGCGGGGCGGACGTGGACGGAGGACGCTGATCTCGTCACGACCGTGGATACCCTCGGCGCACACGCTGTATTGGTCCGGGCGCGTGGCGCCGGGGTGCTCTCCGGCGTCGAAGATGAGCTCTACCAGCTTATGCGTACCCTTAAAGAAACTCCCGATCTGCGCATCACGCTCTCCCGCGAGGAGTACTCCGCGGAGGAACGCGCGGCGCTCTTTGATCGGGTGGTTCCGAATATTCGGGAGGAAACCCGGGTACTCGCGCACCGCGCCCTCGCGCGAGTGCGGGAGATGACCCTGGCCGCCTCGCTCATGGAGTACGCGGTCCAGGCAGCGGATTTGGGCGATGTTTCCGGAGTATCGGTGCTGGTGGCCCAGCCGCTCACGGCGAACCAAGAGGAACGCCTCCAGCGCGCCCTGACCGCGATGTACGGAACCGAAGTTTCGATCCACGTGTCGGTAGATCCGACTGTAGTGGGCGGCATGCGTATCCAGCACGGTTCGGATGTTATTGACGCGACGCTGCAGTCCAGAATTAAAGATGTACGCGATAAAGTCGCGGCCATGCCGGCGGCACCGGCGAGCAACAGGTAAGGAAAAAGAATGGCTGATCTGACAATCCAGCCCGAAGAGATTCGGGCAGCGCTCGATAACTTCGTGCGTAGCTACACGCCGGAGCAGTCCGAGAGTGAGCAAGTTGGTCACGTCACCATGACGGCGGACGGCATCGCCCGCGTGGCCGGCCTGCCCGGTGCGATGGCCAATGAACTTCTCGTTTTTGAGGATGGCACCCGCGGACTGGCGATGAACCTGGAAGAGCGGGAAATCGGCGTTGTGGTTCTCGGTGACTTCTCCAATATTGAAGAAGGCCAGGAAGTGCGCCGCAGCGGTGAGGTGCTCTCCGTCCCGGTGGGCGACGGATACCTCGGCCGCACGGTGGATCCGCTCGGTAAGCCGATTGACGGCCTGGGTGAAATTGAGAATCTCAGCGGCCGGCGTGCCCTGGAGCTGCAGGCTCCCGGCGTGATGATGCGTAAATCGGTGCACGAACCGCTAGAAACCGGTATCAAGGCTATTGACTCGATGACCCCGATTGGGCGCGGCCAGCGCCAGCTCATCATCGGGGACCGCCAGACGGGTAAAACCGCCCTCGCGATTGACACCATCCTCAACCAGCGCAAGAACTGGGAAACCGGGGATCCTTCCAAGCAGGTGCGCTGCATTTACGTGGCCATCGGCCAGAAGGGCTCCACCATCGCTTCGGTGCGCGGCACCCTGGCGCGCTACGGCGCGTTGGAGTACACCACCATCGTGGCCTCCCCGGCATCCGATCCGGCGGGCTTTAAGTACCTGGCCCCCTACACCGGTTCGGCTATCGGCCAGCACTGGATGTACGAAGGTAAGCACGTGCTTATCGTCTTTGACGATCTTTCTAAGCAGGCGGAAGCCTACCGAGCCGTGTCCTTGCTGCTGCGCCGCCCGCCGGGGCGTGAAGCCTACCCGGGCGACGTTTTCTACCTGCATTCGCGCCTGCTGGAACGCTGCGCCAAGCTCTCCGATGAGCTGGGTGGAGGTTCCATGACCGGCCTTCCGATTGTGGAAACCAAGGCGAATGACGTCTCGGCCTATATTCCGACCAACGTTATTTCCATTACCGACGGTCAGATCTTCTTGCAGTCCGACCTCTTCAACTCCAATCAGCGCCCGGCCGTGGACGTGGGCATCTCGGTGTCCCGCGTGGGTGGCGATGCGCAGATCAAGGCGATGAAGAAGGTTGCCGGTACCCTGAAGATCACCCTGGCCCAGTACCGCTCCCAGGCGGCCTTCGCGATGTTTGCCTCGGATCTTGATCCGGCCACCCGCCAGCAGCTCACCCGCGGTGAGCGCCTCATGGAGCTGCTCAAACAACCGCAGTACACCCCGTACCCCATTGAGGAACAGGTAGTTTCGGTCTGGGCCGGCTCGAAGGGCTATCTCGATGATGTCCCGGTGGAGAAGGTGCACGATTGGGAAGCACGCATGCTCGACTACGTACGGCACAACTCCTCGGTGCTGGAAACCATTGCCACTACCGGTGAGATGGATAAGGATCTCGAAGCCGAACTCGAAGCCACGGTAAGCGCCTTTACGGAGTCCTACCGCACCGCCGAAAACCTGCCCGCGGGTGGGGAAGAGGATGTCCCGGCCGAGCAGGCCCGTGAAACTCTCGCGCGGCCGACGAAGGGTTAATCGATGGCCGGCGAACAGAGGATTTACAAGAGCAAAATTCGTGCGACGAGCACCTTGCAAAAGGTGTTCCGCGCGATGGAGCTCATTGCGGCCTCGCGTATCGGCTCGGCGCGCCGGGAGGCGCAGGAACTGGACCCCTACGCGCGGGCGGTAACCCGCGCGCTCGGGCTGGTGGGGCGCCACGACTTTGACGCCCAGCACCCGCTGATGCGCGAGCGTACCGATACCAATCGGGTAGCGGTACTTGTGGTGACTTCCGACCGCGGCATGGCGGGAGCCTATTCGGCCAATGTACTGCGCGAAGCGGAACGCACCGTGGAGAATCTGCGTGCCGAAGGTAAGGATCCGGTGCTCTACGTGACCGGTCGGCGCGGCCTGCAGTACTTCAAATTCCGCGGCGTGAATATCGCTGGGGAGTGGAGCGGCACCTCGGATAAGCCCGATCCGGAGCAATCCGATGAAATCGCGCGCACTCTCCTCGAGGCTTTCACCGCCGCGCCGGAAGAAGGCGGCGTTGCCGAAGTCCACGTGGTCTACACCCGTTTCCAATCGATGGTGAGCCAGGTGGTGCAGGTGCGCCACATGCTTCCGCTCGCCATTGTGGACTACGGGGAAGGCGATCTGGAGGATACCGGATCGGAATTCTCGGGCGGCGGCACGGAAGAAACCGAACCGCTCTACGATTTCGAACCCTCAGCGCACGACGTTTTCGAAGCGCTCGTGCCCATGTATGTTCGCAAACGTATCTCCTCGATTCTTCTCATGGCTGCGGCCTCCGAACTCGCTTCGCGCCAGCAGGCGATGCACGCGGCTACCGACAACGCTGCTGAACTTATTGAGAAGTACACCCGGCTCGCCAATAACGCGCGCCAGGCTGAGATCACCACCGAGATCACTGAAATCGTCTCCGGTGCCGATGCACTAAGTAACGGATAACGCGCTTCGTAACGGATAAGGAACACACTATGACTGCACAACTAGAGGAGCAGACCGCGGACCTGGCCACAACCGGCCGGATTACGCAGGTCATTGGCGCCGTCGTCGACGTCGAATTTCCGTCCGACGCGCTTCCCGATATCAATAACGCCCTGAAAACCACGGCAACCCTCCCCTCCGGTGACGGAAGCGTCATCGAGCAGGAGATGGTCTTGGAAGTGGCCCAGCACCTGGGTGATAACGTGGTGCGCACCATCGCGATGAAGCCGACTGACGGCCTGGTGCGCGGCGCCGTCGTTATCGATACCGGTGCCCCCATCACCGTTCCAGTCGGTGACGTGACCCGCGGGCACGTCTTCAACGTCGTGGGCGAACCGCTTAACGTTTCCCCTGATGAGATCGAGGTGAAGGAACGCTGGTCGATTCACCGCCAGGCTCCCGCCTTCGACGAACTCGAGCCGGAAACCCAAATGTTCCAGACCGGCCTCAAGGTCATCGACCTGCTCACCCCTTACGTGCAGGGTGGCAAGATCGGCCTCTTCGGTGGCGCGGGCGTGGGTAAAACGGTCCTCATCCAGGAAATGATTCAGCGCGTGGCCCTCGACCACGATGGCGTTTCCGTATTCGCCGGGGTGGGTGAACGTACCCGCGAGGGTAACGACCTCATCCACGAAATGGACGAAGCCGGGGTGCTCGATAAGACGGCCCTCGTTTTCGGCCAGATGGACGAGCCGCCGGGGGTGCGCCTGCGCATCGCCCTGTCCGGCTTGACGATGGCGGAGTACTTCCGCGACGTCGCCAACCAGGACGTGCTGCTCTTTATCGATAACATCTTCCGCTTCACCCAGGCCGGTTCGGAAGTATCCACCCTGCTCGGGCGCATGCCTTCCGCGGTGGGCTACCAGCCCACCCTGGCTGATGAAATGGGTGCGCTCCAGGAACGTATTACCTCCACGCGCGGGCATTCCATTACCTCGCTACAGGCTATTTACGTTCCCGCGGACGATTACACCGACCCGGCACCGGCAACCACCTTCGCCCATCTGGATGCAACCACCGAACTCTCGCGTGATATTGCCTCCATGGGCATTTACCCGGCCGTGGATCCCCTCGCCTCAACCTCGCGTATTCTGGACCCGCAGATCGTGGGCCAGCAGCATTACGAGGTCGCGACCCGCGTCAAGGCGATCCTCCAGAAGAACCGCGAACTTCAGGACATCATCTCCATCCTCGGTGTGGATGAACTCTCCGAAGAAGACCGCCTGACCGTCGCCCGCGCGCGCCGGATCCAGCAGTTCCTCTCGCAGAATATGTACACCGCGGTGAAGTTCACCGGCGTGGAAGGCTCCACCGTTCCGGTTGCGGAAACCGTTGAAGCGTTCCGCCGTATTTGCGACGGCGAATACGACCACGTCCCCGAGCAGGCCTTCTTCAATATTGGCGGCATCGAGGATCTGGAACGCAAGTACCACGAACTGCGGAGCGAATAATGCTGGACGTTGAGATCGTTTCCCAGCGGGAGCTGGCGTGGCGCGGGAATGCCGAATCGGTGACCGCGCCCGGCACCGAAGGCTCGGTGGGTATCCTCACGGACCACACCCCGCTCGTCGCCCTCCTCACGGAAGGCAATGTCGAGGTGCGCGGCTGCGAGGACGGACGCGATCGCAGCTTCACGATGTCCGGCTCCGGCTTCCTCACGGTGACCGCTAACCAGGTTATCGTGGTGGCCGATTCGGTCACCGAGCAGTCGGTTAGCGGGCAGTAGGCGGAGAGCGCGAATGAGCTGGCAAAGCGTAGCACTGATCGTCGTGCTGGTTCTCCTCGCGCTCCTCATCTACTTCCTGGCGCGGGTGCGGTACCTCTTCAACCAGTGGGGGTCCTCCCAGGCTGCGGTACGCCGGCAGCACCGCTGGCACACCGGCGTGGTGTTTTTCCGCACCGATGCGCTGGAATGGTTTAGGGTCGCTTCCCTATCCTGGCGTCCGGCGCTGCGCCTCGACCGGCGTTCCCTGAGCATCAACCTGGTTAAAGTCCGTGACGATATCGCCACCGCCCGCGTGGGGGATGCTCATACAGAAATTGATATGGCCATGAGCTGCCAAGCGCATACGGCGCTGGTGGCGTGGGCGGATTCGGCCCCGCCCCGGGGAGATTGGGTGTTGTTCTAGATGCGCGTTGTTTTTGCTACCTGTTCGGTGGATTATTCCGGACGCCTGGACGCGCATCTCGAACCGGCCACTCGGCTCCTCATGGTCAAGGCGGATGGCTCGGTGCTGGTTCATGCAGATACCGGCTCCTACAAGCCCCTCAACTGGATGATGGGCCCAACCCTCTTCACCGAAGAAGAACCGAGCGCAGCCGAGCGCGAGGCGGGCGTGCGCACCATCTGGAACGTGGAGCACAAGAAAACCGATGACCGGCTGGTTATTCGGATCTACGAGGTCTTTTCCGATTACGAGCAAGACCTCGGGGTGGATCCCGGACTCGTCAAGGACGGGGTGGAAGCGCACCTGCAAAAACTGCTGGCCGAACAGGTGGAACGCATCGCCCCGCAGGCCAGCTTGGTGCGCCGGGAGTACCCCACCGCCATCGGTCCGGTAGATCTTATGGTGCGCGACGGCGAGGGCGGCTATATCGCCGTCGAAATTAAACGCCGCGGCGAAATCGACGGGGTCGAACAGCTCACCCGCTACCTTGACCTCTTGCGCCGCGATCCCCTCCTCACCCCGCTGCGCGGTATTTTCGCAGCCCAGGAAATCAAACCTCAGGCCCGTGTGCTGGCCGAAGACCGCGGCATTGACTGTATGATCTTGAACTACGACGATATGCGTGGCATAGACCACCCGGAGGATCGACTGTTTTAGGACGGGATAATGGGGTTCTTATACGGCCGGGCAGCGTTGCCCGGCGGCGTACGTGAATGTGAAATCGCGTGGGACAAGGGAGTTCTCACGCGGGTAGATACGGTATCGAGCGATGTGACAGCAGAGCTCCCGGAGGGGTGGCTCATCCTCCCCGGGCTCGTTGATGAACACTGCCACGGCGGGGGAGGGGCTTCCTTCCCTGATGCGAAAGATAGCACGGAAGTGGCGCAGGCGGCCGGGGAACATCTGGCGCACGGGACCACTTCGATAGCCGCGGCTCTCACCACCCTGAGCGTGGAGCGCATGGAGGCCGGGGCAAGCTTGCTCGCCGATGCGGTCGAGGACGGGACCCTGGCCGCCATTCTTATTGAGGGACCTTTCCTTTCTAGCGAGCGAGCGGGGGCACAAAACCCCGCCTATTTGGAAACCCCGAGCGTGGAGATTGCTAACCGGCTCCTCACCGCTGCCCGCGGGCATGCCTGGGGGATGACGCTCGCCCCCGAGCTATCGGGGGCGAGCGAGGTGGTGGACCTGCTGCTTGAGCACGGTGTGGTGCCCACCTGGGGGCATACCCACGCGGAGGCCGGCCCGGCGCGGGAGCTCCAGGAGCGGGCGGTGGCCGGCGGGGCAACCCCGGTGGCCACCCACCTCTTTAATGCCATGCGCGAATTGCGTCACCGGGCGCCCGGTCCGGTAGCCGAGTATTTGGCTGCCGCGCGGCGCGGCAGCTGCGTCGTCGAACTTATTGGAGACGGCGTGCATATTAGCTCCGAGCTGGTGCGCAACGTGGTCGAAATCGTGGGCCCGGAAAATATCGCGCTCATCACCGATGCCATGGCGGCTGCCGGTATGGCGGATGGCACCTACGAGCTGGGCGGGCTGCGGGTGCATGTGACCGACGGGCAGGCACGGCTGCGCGGGGGCAATCTCGCGGGCGGCACCTCTCATCTTCTCGATATTGTGCGCACCGTGGTCGGCGCGGGAGTCGATATGAACGACGCCGTTACCATGGCGAGCGCCACCCCGGCCCGCGTAATGGGTTTGACCGATCGCGGATCCCTCGAAGTGGGCAAGCGCGCGGATCTGCTGGTCGTGGATGAGGAACTGCGCCCGCGGCGGGTCTACCGCGCCGGGCAGTTGGTTGCGCAGGACGGCAAGTTGGTGGCGTAGCCGGGAGACTGCGGCGTCGTACGCGATGCTAGTGGACTCCGCGCGCTCAGGGGCTACCATGGAAGAATGCGCCGGTCGAAAAAGTATTCCCGTCCCGTTCACCCGCTGAATATCAGCGCGGCGATGGGTGGGCTCACCTATGAAAACGGACGCGATGGCGCCACGTATAAAGTGCGGCGCATCGCCAGCGCCGCGAAGGATTATGTGTGCCCCGGTTGCGGCGGGATGATCCGGGTTGGTGAAAGCAATATCGTTGCCTGGACGGAGGACACCATCTGGGGTGCCCAGTACGGGGTGGATTCGCGCCGCCACTGGCATCCGGGTTGCTGGCAGCACCGCGGTCGCGCCTAGACTACAACTAATTGTGTACGGTGTGTACACAATGTAAAGTGTGTGATATGACTATTGCAGAAAATCAGGTTAGTACTAGGGAATTACGTGAAGAACTCTCCTATGTGCTCGGGGAAACGCTTCATGCCGGTAGGAGATTCACCGTTACTCGCAACGGCAAACCCGCTGCTGCCATTGTCACGATTGATGATCTTCACGCCTTAGAAGAATTCGAGATGGCTCAGGATATCGCTGCCTATGAGCATGCCAAGCGTACTGATGACGGTGTACGCATTACCCTGGAAGATTTCAAGGCCAGTCTCGATTAAATGTATCGCGTTATTCTGTCAAATTTAGCCGGTAGGCAGCTTCGCAAGTTAGAAAAGCCGATTCGGGACCGAATCCTTGGTGAAATAGAAAAGCTTGCGGTCCAGCCTCGTCCGGTAGGGGTAAAGAAACTAACGAATTATCCTGCCTGGCGTATTCGTGTGGGTAACTATCGTGTCATCTATGAAATAGAAGACGATAAGCTCCTCGTTACGGTTTTGCGTGCTGCGCACCGACGCGAAGTGTATGCCTGATAACTAGTCGCCAGGGTCGCCGTACCCGGGGTAAGTTCCGGTAGCGGCGTTACAATCGAGTTATGAAACTTGCCACACATATTAACGAAGGTGCGGGTATTCCGCTTGTTCTGCTCCACGCTATGCCGATGACGTCCCGGATGTGGGAGGGCGTGCGCGCTGAGCTTTCGGATCTGCACACGATTGCTATTGATGCCCCCGGTTTCGGGGACTCGCCTTCCGGTAGTGAGGTCGACGGCGCCGCGGGCGCCACCACGCCACATATCAATTCCTACCTGGCCGCCCTCGAAGAAACCCTGGCCGACTATGAGTCCATCGTGCTCGCCGGAATTTCCATGGGTGCGACCGTCACGGCCGCTTATGCACTGCGCCACCCCGAGCAGATTGCCGGGCTCGCGCTGCTGGACGGTTCGATTCTGGGGCCGGAGCCCTCGCCTTCCCCGCGGGAAAAGGCCATTGAGAAGCTTGCCTCGGGGCAGAGCTGGGATGTGCTGGCCGGCTGGGTGGATACTATGCTCAGCTCGGCGGCCAGCCCGGAGCTTAAAGAGAAGGTTGCCGCCTATTTCAAGACGGTAGATGCCGGAGCTTTCTCCTGGTTGCAACAAATGATGCTCACCCGCCCGGATACCCGCGGTGTCATGGAGCTGGATGTTCCTATCCTGCTGCTGCGCGGGGTGGATGACCCGAATGCCAAGCACGAAGAATTTGCCCAGCTGCATGAGGTACGCCCGGATCAGCCTTTCGTGGAACTCGAGGGTGCCAGCCACTTCTCCGCGGTGGAAAAGCCGCACGAAGTCGCTACCGCGCTGCGCGAGCTCTACGAGGCTGCTACTCGTTAGCGACCACCATCGCGCGACTCGGGAATCGCACGGCTCTCAAGAATCACATGAGTATCGACGGGGGCAGGAGGTGTTTTCAGAGGTGTAGTGCGTATGTCGTACATTCGAAGTACACCCCGGAAAAAACACCCCTGCCCCCGTCGGCTCGTGAGGAGACACTACCGGTTGTCGGTAGCGTCCCCATTGTTTTCGCCGGCCGCGTCGGATTCTGACGCGTCGGCTTCTGCCGTATCGGACTTTGCCGCATCGGATTCTGCCGCTGCGGGAGACTGATTGCCAGTTCCTGAAGCCTCGGCGCCAGCCTCACCAGCCTCACTAGCTTGACCAGCTTCCCCAGCTTCAGCCGCTTCCGCAGCGGTGCGCTCCTCGGCACTTCCCACGATTTCATCCAGGGCCAGCGGGATATTCGAGGTGGCCAGCATCGTGCGCATATCCTCCAGGTAGGAGGTGAGGGTACGGCGCTGTTCTTCCAGGCCGGCCACGTGGGCATCGGCCTGGCGTTGTGATTCTTCGGCGGCGTCGCGTGCTTCGCGGCGCATCCGCTCGGCATCTTCCCGCGCCGCGCTCACCAGTTCCCGGGCTTCGGTCTGGGCGGCGCTCAGCGCCGCACTCGCCTCAGCTTCCGAGGAGGATGTCAGGGCATTAGCCCGCTTCGTGGCTTCCGCCAGGCGGCGTTCCGCACTGGCGGCCCGAGCCTCGGCGTCGTCGACAAACTTCGCCATGGCCGTACGCGATTCTTCATCGGAACGCGCGCGGGCCGCGGCCGAATCCGCCCGCAATTGCGCAACCTCACGTTCGGCCTCCGCGCGGATTTTCGCGACCTCGGCCTCCGCCTCGCTCCGCAAACGCGCCACCTCAGTTTCAGCCTCGGTGCGCAATTGCGTGACCTCTTCCTCGGCCCGGGTGCGCGCCTGCGCCAATTCCTGAGCGAGAGCCGCGCGGCGCTCCTCTTCTTCGTGGGTGAGCCGGGTGGACTGCTCGGCCTCATCGTGGCGCATTTTCGCCTCCAAACGCTCGGCTTCCCGCTGGGCCGAGGTCACCAGCTCCTCGGCCGTGCGCCGCGAGGTCGTGGTCAATTCGGTGGCTTCCGCCTCGGCACGCTGGCGCACCTGAGCCGCCTCGGTACGCGAGGTATCCAACGTTTCCTGCGCTTCTTTTTCCGCCGCGGAGGTGAGATTTTCCGCCTGCGAACGCGCCCGGGAGACCAGTAGTTCCGCATCGGAATTCGCCCGGCTCATCACGTCCATCGCTTGCTGTTCCGCCCCGCGCAACAGCCGCTCCACCCGGGTGCCCAAACCCGAATAGGATGGGCGTTCATCTTCGCGCAAACGGCTGTGCAATTCGGTGAGCTCACCGGACATACGCAAAACCTGCGCATCCAAACCCGCTACTCGCGACCGAGCTTCGGCGAGCGCATCAGCCAGTTGGTGAATGCGTTCATCGACCTGAGCTTTGTCGTAACCCCTGCGTACTGTTGGAAACAGTTCTAAATCTGCCATAACAACCTTTCCGCGCGCTGCTGGATAGAAATTGCTGCCCTAAGCCTACCGGTCAGCGCACCCGGTGGGGGTAGCGCTGGGCATGTGGTGAACGCTGTGGAGCTCACCACCATCGGCCGGAACGGAGTTTTATAACGGTTAGATAACGGTTAGGCTTTTCTCTAAGCCTAAAAGCGCGGCCGTGCGCCGAAAAATTCCGCCACCGAGCAGGTCACGCGGTAGCTTTAACGTAGGGAATTGTCGTCGATGGTCTTTCGCCGGTGCGGTTGTACCGGGCCGCAAGCCGGAGTGAGAAGGGGAATGATGAAGAAGAACGGAGGAGTCGGTCTCGCGCTCGCGGGCTTGGCGATCCTGGTGGTGGGCATTTTGCTCGGCACTGTGTGGAAGCCGGCCTCCAGCGTCTCCGCCACCGTGGCGCCGGACGGGAAAGGCGTACTCGTCACGGCCCCCGGCGTCCTGGATATGGGCGGGACCGATGTGGAGGTAGCTGTCTCCGGCCCGGCGCAGGACACCATTTCCGTGGGCGCCGGATTTTCCGGTGACGTGCTCGCGTACGCGGAAGGCGTACCCGGCGCCACCATTACCGGTATGAACGACGACGCCGCACTGACGCTGACCCCCTCCCAGGGGGAGGCGGACCCGGGCCAGGTCCTCGCCTCGGATATGTGGTTCTCCAAGGAAGAAGGCAAGGGGAAGGTGGAATTCACCTACACGGTGACCTCCCCGGGAGCGGAATCCCTCATTATGCAGACGTCCTCCGGGGCACTCCCGCAGGTGGAACTCACCTGGGCGTTGCCCGGTGGGCGGAATTGGTCTCTGCCCGTGAGTCTGCTCGGGCTGATTGTGGGGCTCAGCGGGGTGGCCCTACTCATGACCGCCACCAAGGACCAGCGCAGCTTCGCGGCGAAGGTGCGGGCCGGGCAGGATGAGCGCGTATCGCGTGCCAAGCGGGCCGCGGATGAAACGACCATTATGCCGGCCGTACCGGCGGCGGTTGGCGAAGCCGGTGGCGCGGGCGGCACGGGTGGGGCGGCTCAGCCTGTAAGTGACTGCGCCGCGGGTGACCGGGTCGCGGTAACCGGAGGCGCACTGGGCGCGGGCATCCTGATGGAAAGCCCGCGCGCGCAGGAGCTGCGCGAACGCCCCCTCGATCCGGCCGATCGCATCGAGTTGATCGCTCCGGAAGAAGGCGTTTCGGAAGAAAGTGTTTCGGAAGAAACACCCGCCGACGAACCCGCGGGCGAGGAACCGGCGGCAGAGGAACCCGTAACCGAGGAACCTGCGGTAGACGAACCCGCAACCGACGAACCAGCAACCGAGGAACCGGCGGTAGCCGAACCCGCGGCAGCGGAACCGCAAGCCGCGCTCCCGGGCCCGGATGAGGAACCCGGCTACCGCGGCTCGCGCGCCGAATGGCAAGCCGCGGCTGATTCTGGCATTCTCCCCGCCATCCAGATGAAGGACGGCGTGCCCGTCAAGCCCGCGGAGCTCAGCGATGCAGACCGCGCGGAAACTTCCGGCGCCACCGGCAGCGATAGCGATACCGCCGCGGAATCCGATCCGCAAAGCTGGTGGAGCATCTGGGGTCAAAACCAGCCCCGCACGGCCGCCGGCGCGCCTAGCTCCGCGCAGGCCGCGCAGCCCGGCGAACCCGCAGCGCTCGGCGCATCCGAGTCCGAACAGCCCGGCGAACCCAAGCAGCCCACACAGAACGACGACGAGGAAGGAACGACCCATGCGTAAGGCCCTGGCCACCCTCGCGGCACTGGCATTACTGGGCGGTTGCTCAGCGAGCGCCGTCGTCCTGGAACCTACCCCGGCTCCGGCGAGCCCGCGTGCCGCGCTCTCCGATAAACACTTCACCGAGCGGGTTGCCCCCGCGATTTTCGAGCAGCTGACCAAGGCGGACGCCGCCGCCAGCCCCGAAGAATTCAGCGGGCGCGGCTCCGGCCCCTTCAGCGTGGAACGCAGCGCCCACTACGCACTCAAGCGCATTCTGGCCGATAGCTACGATATGCCCGCGCTGTCCACCACCATCGATTCGGTGGCGATTTCCGGGGCGGAAGGCTTTCCGCGCAGTGCGCTCGCGGTGGTCAATTGGCCGGCGAATACCACCTCGCAGGGCCTCAATGTTTTCACCCAGGGCGCGGCCCGGGAAAACTGGGCGCTGTGGGCGGCCATGGATATTCTGCCCGGCAGCGTGATCCCGGAGATCCCCGCCGGCCCGGCCGGTGCGCAGCGGGTGGCCGCGGATAACGGCGAAGGCGCGGTGGCGTCCCCTCAGGCTGCTCACGATGGCTATATTGGCACGCTCAACGCCAGCGGAAGCGCCCTTAGCTACGGCTCGGATGCGGACCCGGCCGCCCCGGACGCGGTGCGCACTCAGCTCTCCCAAACTTACGATTCCCTGGCCGGCGCGGTGCAAGGCGTGGGCGCGGTCAGCCAGGCTTTCGGCCCGGCCCAGACCACCCCGGAAAGCTTCCGCGCCAGCGACGGCGGCATCCTCACCGTCTTCCAGGTCAATCAGGCCCTCGAAATCCGCCACACCGCCCAGGGTGGCTCCATCAAAGTTACCGACGCGAAAATCGCGGGGCTGGCCACCGGCCAAGCCAATACTGAGGTCACGGTCCAGGGGAGCATGCGCCTCAACTATTCCTTCACGGTGGCCCTGAAAATCCCGGCGGCGGGCGCCACAAACACAACGATCACCACGGTAGCGGCATCGAAACCGGTGCTCACCTCGGTGCAGAACGGAGGCTAATATGGCAGATATGTCCATGCGCGGCCCGGTCGATTTAGCGGCCCTGGCAGCGGCGAAAAAGCAGGAAAACGCGGCACCCGTGCCCGGCGCCTACCTCACCACACTCACCGCGGCAGGCCTCAACGCCGAAGTGCAGCTTTCCGCGCAGGTTCCTGTTATCGTGCTTTTTGTGGCCGACGGCGCGGCCGGCGAGCTGGGCACCACCCTGGAAGCCGAAGCGCGCCGGCGCGACGGCCAGATCCGTATCGCGGTGGTGAACGCCAGCACCGAAGCGGAACTCGTTCAGGCCTTTGGCGTGCGGACCATCCCCATGGGTATCGCGCTCGTGGGCGGCCAACCCGTCCCACTTTTCCAGGGCGCACCCACCACCGCGCAGCTCACCGAGCTCGTGAACCAGCTGCTCGCCGCAGCTAACCGCGCCGGCGTGGCCGGCCGCGTGAGCGGGAAAGCCGATGAAGCGGGCGAAGCCCCCGTCAATCCCCATCACCTGGCCGCCCTCGAAGCACTCGACCGGGGAGACCTCGACGCTGCGGAAGCCGAATTTGAAGCGCTCGCGGCAGAAGACCCGAATAGCGAGGTAGCGCAGGTGGGCCGCGCCCAGGTGCGCCTGCTGCGCTCAACCCGCGGGCAGGACCCGCAGGCCGTCATGGCCGCGGCGGATGCCGGCGGCCCGGGCGATGCGGCGGCGCAGATCGCCGCCGCCGATATTGAGGTGGCCGCCGGCCGCCCCGATCTGGGATTCACTCGGCTGATCAACGCCATTAAGGTCACCAGCGGGGATGCACGCGAAGAGCTGCGCACCCACCTGCTCGAACTCTTCACCGCGGTGGGAGCCGATACGGAGGTAGTGCGTAGCGCTCGCCGTGACCTCGCCTCCGCGCTGTTCTAAGGTCTTCTCAAACGGGCGCGGGCCATAGGCTGGCGTAAGTTTTCTAGCGGTACAAGACAACGAGGCGCCCGAACCCTTACGGTTTGGGCGCCTCGTGCTGTGCCGGCTTATGTCAGAACGGCCTATTCCAGCTCGGCTACTCGACCGGCACCAGCCAGACGGTGGTATCCGCCGGGATCATCTCCCCTTCGCCCAAGGCGCTGGCGGCTGGATCCGAGGCCAGCAGGACCCGCCAACCGGAGGGCAGCGGTGCGGCGTCGTCGAATACCGTAAGCATGAGCACGGGTGGACGCTGCGCATGCGCGGCCCGGTTGGTGTTTGCGGCGCGATTGACATAGGCGAGCACGCCGGCGCCGTAATCATCGCAGACGTCCTCGAGGGATCCCACCCCGAGCTCCAGCTCATCGCGCAGGCGCAGCATGGTGCGGAAGAAATGCAGCGGGGAATGCGGGTCGGCCCCCTGCACGTCCACCGTGTAACGCGCCCAATCCGCGCCCTGGGGGAGCCAGGTGGCGCCGTCCGGGGAGAAACCAAAACCGGGGCGATCCGATTCCCAGGGGAGGGGGACCCGGCAGCCATCCCGGCCCAGCTCCTTGCCGTGGGTGCGGGCGAAGGTGGGATCTTCGCGCACTTCGTCCGGCAGCGAGGTATGTTCGGGAAGATTACGTTCCTCGCCCTGGTAGATGTAATAGACCCCCGGCAGGCCGGCGGTGAGCTGATGCCAGGCCAGGGCGCGGCGGGCCCCCAGTTCGCGGTCCGGTTGCGGATCATTCGCACCGATGCCGTTCGCCCCGCGGGAGGTATCCCGGTAGCCGAGGCGCGAGCACACCCGCACGCCGTCGTGATTCGAGAGCACCCAGGTGGTGGGCGCACCCACCCGATCCGATTGGCGCAGCGACTGCACGATAATCTCGCGCAGCGCCTCGCGCTCGAAAGGCGCGGCTAAATAAATGAAGTTGAAAGCCTGGTTCATTTCATCGGGGCGGATATAGCGGGCCAGCCGCTCCTCGGTATCCGCCCAGGCCTCCGCTACCAGGATGCGCTCGGGGGAGTACTCATCCAGGACCGCGCGCCACTCGCGGTAAATCTCATGGACCTCATCGCGGTCAAAGAAGGGCGCCGGCTCGGGTTTCTCCGTCACCCCGGCCATTTCCACCGCCCCGGACCAATCGGGAAGCGCGGGATCTTTCATGAGCCCGTGGGCCACATCCACCCGGAAGCCATCGGCGCCCCGATCCAACCAGAAACGCAGCGTCTCCAAGAATTCGGCACGCACCGCCGGGTTGTGCCAATTGAGATCGGGCTGCGAGCGGTCAAAAAGATGCAGGTAGTAGAGGTCTTCCTCCGCGGCCGGGGTACCGGCGGCGAAGGGAAGGTCCCGCACCCGTGACCAGGCCGGCCCGCCGAACACCGAGCGCCAATTGGTGGGAGGCTCACTGCCCCCGTTCTTCCCCTCGCGGAACCAGAACAGCTCCCGTTCGGGGGAGCCGGGGCCGGCCGCCACCGCGCGCCGGAAAAGCTCGTGATCCCAGGAAGTGTGGTTAGGGACAATATCGACGATGATGCGCAGTCCGGCTTCGTGCGCGGCCTCAATAAGATGCTCGGCATCTTTCAGGGTGCCGAAGCGCGGATCAACATCGCGGTAATCGGACACATCGTAACCGGCATCGAATTGCGGGGAGCGGTAGAAAGGCGAAAGCCACACCGCATCAATTCCCAAATCTGCCAGGTAGCCCAGTCGGCTCTCGATGCCGCGCAGGTCCCCGAGCGGCCCGCCCGAGGACGCGAAGGAACGCGGGTAAATCTGGTAAATAACGGCGTCGCGCCACCAGTTTTCGCGCTCGGAAGCAGGGTGGAGGAGCATAGCGGTGTCCTTTCAGTTAGAGGTGGAGGAGGGCGCGGGTGCGCCGGGTTGCGCGGGCGCGCTAATGTGCGCGGGCGCCGCAAGGGGCGCACCCGCGGTGGTGGAACGCACCAGCAATTCGGCCGGGAAGCTCATCGAGGCCCCGCCTTCGTGCGCTGTGCCGGTGCAAAATCTTCCATGGCGGCCCGCAGGGTAGCGCAGGCCGCGTGGGCGATGGCCGCCACCGGCTGGCGCAGGGTCGTGAGCGCCGGGCGCATAAATCGAATGAGCGGCGAATCGTCAAAACCAACAATCGACACATCCTCGGGCACCCGCACCCCGCGCCGCTCCAGGGCATCAATCGCGCCGAGCGCCATGATGTCTGAGCCGAACACCATGGCCGTGCAGCCGCGCGCCAGTAGGGCTTCGGCCGCTCGCGCCCCGCCGTGAGCCGTGAAAAAAGTTTCTGCAACAATCACATCGGCGCCGGGCAGCATCTGGGAGATCGCCTCGCCAAAGCCCTGTTCTTTACGCTGGCCGGGAATATAGCGGCGCTGCCCGATACCCAAACCGATGCGGCTGTGCCCGAGCCCGGCCAGGAGTCGCACCGCCTGCCGCATTGATTCGGCGTCGTCGGTAGAAAAATCAGGGGCCGGAACCCGCGGATTCGCGCCGTTAATCGTGACGAAGGGGAGGCGTTCGGCCAGCCGCACGTACCGCTCCGGCGAGGCCTTGGAATCCGCGTGCATCCCCGATACAAAAACCAGCCCGCATACCTCGCGGGCGGTGAGCGAAGCGACCGCTTCGTCCTCGGTGAGGGCGCCGGGCGCCTGGGTGGCCAGGGTGGTGGTGTACCCGGCGGCGGTGAATTCGCGTTCGAGCTCCTGGTAGAACACCGGGAAAATGGGGTTGGTCAGTTCGGGGAGCAGCAGACCCACGGTTCCGCTCGCCTCGCTCAGGCGCGGCGGGCGCTCGTAGCCGAGCATATCGAGGGCCGCCAGCACCGCGGTGCGGGTTTCCTCGCTGACATTGCCCTTCTGGTTAATCACGCGCGATACGGTCGCCACAGACACCCCCGCGTGGGTGGCAACATCTTGCATGCGAATTTTACTCATGGGTACCGAGACGTCCTTGTGCTGGTCGGCGCGGTGCGCGCCGTCGTGCAACATCGTACTGAGGCTTTTCTGAAAACTCCAGCGGTGCGGTGTGCGGCTGGATGTGCGGAGCGGTGGAAACGTCCCGCCGCACTTCTGTTTCTGCCCCGTCACGGTACAGCACGACGACGCAGCTCCCCGCCCGCCGCCACTCCAACCGTGAAAGCATTTCTGAAAACAGCGCGGCCTACAAAGCCCGTAAAACCGCGGAAAATCCCACATCGGCCGCCTTCTGATATGTAAAGGCGTAAAAAAGACTGCAAAAAGGGGTGAAAACTACCGAATGATGCGCTACCCTCAGAGATAACGGGGAGCGTGATGGTGCGATCCCGCGTAGCGAAGAATCAACGCAAGGAGTAAAGATGCGACGGAGCATAAGCGCGATGGCCGCGGTATCCGCGCTGGCGTTTGTTTTAGGCGCCTGCGGTGGCAACGGCGGTTCGGCTGATAAGAGCGAAGCACCTGCCGGAGCCACCTCGGCAGCACCGGCAGCCGGCGGCGGGGCCACCATTACGGTGTGGACGGATTCCAACCGCCAGCCGGCCCTGGAAAGCGCCGCGAAGAAATTCGAATCGGAAACCGGCAACCACGTGGAGCTCGTGGTCAAGGAATTCGGGGATGTGCGCGCGGAGTTCCTCACCCAGGTCTCCAACGGTCAGGGCCCGGATATCACCGTAGGTGCCAATGATTGGCTCGGTGAGTTCGTGGCGAACGGCGTCGTCGCCCCTATTGAATTAGGCGATAAGGCGAAGGACTTCAATGACGTGGCCACCACGGCCTTCTCCACCGGCGGGAACCTGTACGGCCTGCCCTACGCGCTGGAGAACCTCGCGCTCATTCGCAATACCGCGCTGGCGGATTCCACCCCGGCCACCTTCGATGAGATGATCGCCAAGGGCAAGGAAGCTGGCGTGAAGTACCCCTTCCTCATCCAGACCACTGACAAGGGCGATCCCTACACCTACTATCCCTTCCAGCAGTCCTTCGGGGCGCCCGTTTTTGAAACGAATGCGGACGGTTCCACCTCCAAGAACCTCGGCATGGGCGGAGCGAACGGTGAAGCTTTCGCCACCTGGCTGAGTGAGCAGGGCAAGGCCGGCGTTTTCGAAACCGCGATGACCTACGATATTGCGGTTGATGCGTTCAAGAAGGGTGAATCGCCCTATATCCTGGGCGGCCCGTGGATGATTGAGGACTTCCGCAGCGCCGGCCTCAAGGTCGCGGTGGAGCCGATTCCGGCGCCCGGCCCCAAGGCGGCCACCCCGCTCGTGGGCGTGCAGGGCTTCTATGTTTCCGCGCAGTCCAAGAACCAGATTGTGGCTAACCAGTTCCTCGTTGATTACATGGCCACCCCGGAGGTGCAGCTGGATATTTACAAGGCCGGCAACCGCCTCCCGGCGCTGACCGCCGCGGCGCAGGAAGCCCAGAAGGACGAAGTCACCGCAGGCTTCGCCAAGGCTGCCGAAGGCGCCCAGCCGATGCCCACCATCCCCGAAATGGGTGCGGTGTGGGTGCCCTGGGGCGTCACCGAAGCTCAAATTATTGACGGCGCCGAACCGGTGGCCGCATGGCAGAGCCTCATCCAGAATCTGCAGGCAGAACTAGCCAAGTAAGCTGCGAACGCGAGGGTGGCTCGGAGGTTTCCGGGTCACCCTCGCGTCAGCGAAGAGGTAAGTCATGAGTACGGAAACGGAGAACCGGGCCGGGCGCCGCGCCGAGAAGAAAATCCCGGTGGTGGGAAGCTCGCACGCGCGCACCTGGTCGGTTGGTTTTATTATCAAGCTGGTCCTCATGGCGCTGGTGAATGCGCTGGGGATCTACATTATCGCGGCGGCGTTCAACGAAGGATCGTGGATCCTGGTGGCCGTCTTCACGGTGCTGCTCGCCATCGTGGATTACGTGTATTTCTCGCGGAAGCACCTGGCCCCCAAGTACCTCACGCCGGGGCTGGTTTTCCTCGCGATTTTCCAGGTGTTCGTTATTCTCTACACCGGCTACATCGCGTTCACCAACTACGGCGACCGCCATATGCTCACCAAAGAACGCGCCACCGAGGCACTGCTGCTCACCTCCACCCAGCGGGTTGAAGGTAGCGCGCAGTACCCCCTCGCGGTCGTGGACGCCGGTGGGGAACTCGGCTTCGCTATTGTGAACGACGACGGCGCAGTGCTCGTGGGCACCGAGGAAGCTCCCTTCGTACCCGCGAAAAATGCCCAGGTCAATGGCAAGCGCATCACCGAGGTACCCGGCTATGAGATTCTCACGCCCGCCCAGATCGGGGCGCGCCAGGCGGAGATCACCGCGCTGCGCGTTCCCATGAGCGAGGACCCGGGAGATGGATTTATTGGAACCCAAACAGCCACAACCGGCTTTGTTTTCCAATCAACCCTCAAGCACGATGCGGCGGCCGATACCCTCACGGATATCACCACCGGCAAGGTCTATCACGCTGATTCCAGCGATGGCTTCTACCGGGCCGACGACGGTGAAACTCTCAATACCGGTTGGCGGGTGACGGTTGGCTTTAAGAACTTCGCCGATGCCTTCGGGGATGCCCGCTACGCCAGCCCCTTCCTCAAGGTGCTGGTGTGGACGTTCGCTTTCGCCTTCCTCTCGGTGGCGACCACCTTCCTGCTGGGCATGTTCTTTGCGCTGGTCATGAATGATGAGCGGATGCGCGGGCGCAAAATCTACCGCACGATTATGCTGCTGCCCTACGCGTTCCCCTCCTTTATGACGGCTTTCCTCTTCGCCGGCATGCTCAACCCGAAGTACGGGTTCTTCAACCAAGTGCTTTTCGGGGGTGCGGAAATCGGGTGGCTCACCGATCCGTGGCTGGCCAAGCTATCCGTGATCCTGGTGAATTTGTGGATGGGCTTCCCCTACATGTTCCTCATCTGCACCGGGGCGCTGCAATCTATCCCGTCCGAACTCAACGAGGCGGCGGAGATTGACGGCGCGGGCGGATTCAAGCGGTGGCGGTATATCACCCTGCCGCAGCTCATGATCCAGGTGACCCCGTTGCTCATCTCCTCCTTCGCCTTCAACTTCAATAACTTCAACCTCATCTACATGCTTACCCGCGGCGGCCCGCAATTCGCGGACGCCTCGGTGCCGGTGGGGTCCACGGACATCCTCATTTCGATGGTGTACCAGATTTCCGGGCTGTCGGGCGCGGCAACGAAGAACTACGGGTTGGCTTCGGCCATGTCCATCCTCATCTTCGTTATCGTCGGCACGATTTCCCTCATCAGCTTCCGGCGCTCGCGTTCAATTGAGGGGGCACAGTAATGGCAAGCGAATCTACAGTCATGGCGGTTCCCATGATCGAGGAAAAGATCAGCTATAAGGAACGCCATCACAATAAGGTGAGTTTCGGGCGCTGGTTTTCCCAGGTGGGCTTCCGGCACCTGGTCGGGCTTTTCGCCGTCGTCTATTCGGCCTTCCCGATTATCTACGTGCTCTCCGCGGCCCTCAACCCGAATACCAAAACAACGCTGACCTCGGCGAACTCCCTCTTCTCGGAGATCTCCACCCAGAACTTCGCCCAGCTAGGAACCTCGACGATGTTCTGGCGCTGGTTCGCCAATACCCTGGAGATCGGCATTTTCTCCGCGCTGGGGGCGGTGCTCATGGGCGCGGCCGCGGCTTACGCATTTTCGCGTTTCCGCTTCCGGGGGCGCAAGGGCGGGCTGCTGGCCCTCATGGTCATCCAGATGTTCCCGCAGCTGCTGGCCTTCGTGGCAATCTTCTTGCTGCTCAGCCAGCTGGGTGAGATCGTGCCGGTGCTTGGCCTGGACTCCAAGCTCTCCCTGATCTGCGTGTACCTGGGCGGGGCTTTGGGTGCCAATACCTTCCTCATGTACGGTACCTTCAACTCCATTCCGATGGAGCTGGACGAAGCCGCGAAGATTGACGGCGCTAGCCATTCGCAGGTCTATTGGACCATCGTGCTCCCGCTGGTGACCCCGATCCTTGCGGTGGTGGGGCTGCTGGCCTTCATCGGAGCCTTCAACGATTTCATCCTGGCCTCCACGATCCTCTCCAAAGAAGAGAATTGGACCCTGGCCATCGGCATGAATATTTGGGTGGGCGGCAATGAGAAGCAGTGGGGCTGGTTCACAGCCGGCGCGGTCATCTCCGCACTCCCGATTCTGCTTCTCTTCCTCTTCCTGCAGCGCTACATCGTTTCGGGACTGACCGGTGGGTCGGTGAAGGGGTAGCCCGGCTGCCCCCGAAATTGGGCCAAAATGGTGCGTGGATTTGCACTTTGCTTTGTGTGTAGGCAAAGGCGTGGGCCCGGTGGTCGAGTAGTCGATCACCGGGCCCACTGTTGCGCCGCTGCCAGGCGCCACCGCGAAGGAGCTAAGACGCGGCACGCGCTCTGAGGCGGCTGTTTTAGGAGGTGCCTCTATAAGGCGACCGCTTTAGGCGGCTGCGGCTGCCTCGGATTCCTCCGCTTCGGCCTCGCG
>NZ_JASOKT010000012.1 GCF_030216305.1 Actinotignum timonense
GCCGCGGTTTCTATCTAGTACGACGGCGCAGCTAGCCGGCAGTGGCCTTGCCCGCCAAGGGACGTTGCCTGGTCAAAAGTGTTGCTCAACAGGTGTGGCCCGGAACCGCGAAGGTTCCGGGCCACACCTGTTTGTAGTTGGCTAGGCGCTGCTCAGCTGGGTACTGTGCTCAGCCAGGCGCTGCACTTAGCTGTTCCGCACCTAGTTGTGCCGTGCTTGGCTGGGCGTTGCTTAGCTATGCCGGCGCCGTGCCAGCAGACCGGTTCCCACCAGGGCGAGAGCACCAGCCAGCAGCCAGGCACTCTCCGCGCCGGTGGCGGTCAGCTTCTTCTTGACGACGCGGGCGGGCTTGCTCGGCGCCGTAGGTTCGGCCGGCGCGGGTGCGGTGCTCGGGGCCGCCGGTTCGGATGTTGGCGCAACGGTCGGCTCGGTGGTCGGAGCGGTTGTGGGCGCTACCGTTGGATCAACAGTCGGAGTAACAGTCGGGTCTGCCGTCGGCTCGGTGGTCGGTTCCACCGTTGGATCAACAGTCGGTTCAACCGTGGGTTCCGGCGGGATCGGAGTTCCCGGGGTGAGCGTCGCAGTCTTCTGGGTGAAGCTCACCTGCGCGTTGAGAACGGTGCTGCTCCCATCGGCAAAAGTCACCTTGATCGGCAGCTCGTGAGTTCCGGTGGCAGCGTCCTTACCCAGTGTCACGGTAAGTGCGCCGTCGTTCGGATTAACCACAACATCCCAGCCCTTCGGCAGGGTCGCGCCGTCATTGAGCGCGTAAGCACCGTTCACGCTGAGCGCGGGCGTGACCGCAGCGCCGTTCGCATCCGTGAAACTCGGAGCGGGCACGTTCACGGTGACCGGATCCAGATTCTCGCGCGCGGCGGAGGCTGGCTGGTAAGCAGCGTTCACCGCGGTGACGGTGACCTGCGCCGTTGTGGACACAATATCTTCCACCCAGGTACCCGCGGCGTCCTGCGTTTTCACGGCGCGCTTGTAGGTGACGGGGTAGACGCCGGGCGTGGCGGTATCCACCTGGGACGCGTCGATAATCACGCGGGTGGGAATGTCGGTTCCGTCCGGGGCATCGTAATTCGCGGTGGAATAGGTGATGACCTGCTTCGCATCGGTGAGCGCCTGCGGATTGCGGTCGCTCGTGAGGGTGGCCAGGTCGAGGTTACCCGCCTGCGCCGCCTGCTCCGCGAGGCCGCGGATTGTGCTCAGCTGGGCGCGGGAATTGTAAGCACTGTACTGCGGAATCGTGATGTCGCTGGCCTCAACAACCTTGACCAGGCGCACGTGCGCGTTGGAGAGCTCCGCGGCGAGCGGGGCATAAGCACCCTCGTTCATCGCTATGGGATTGCCCTGGGCGTCCACGAAACTGGGCTGTTGGGCGGACATCCCGTAGGTGTAGACCGGCATAATCTGGTCAGCGGTTGCCCCGACCGAGTAGCCCTTATCGCGAATCGCATCCCGAATCGGCATGAGGTCGATCTGGTAGGAATTCACCGTGGCCGTTGAAATCTTCGAGATCATGCTCTCGTAGCCCTCGCATTGCGAGCGTAGCCCATTGGCGTAGGTGGCCTGGTACTGCAGGTTGAAACCGTCAGCGAAGGGCACCTTCTTCTCGGCATCCACATCCCGGTGCTTCACCGTGGGCATGGCCTGCTGCACGGCGAGGGGAACCTGGGTGAAGGGGCCGGAGAGGTCGCTGTAATTGGCGGCATCGGATTTTGCCACCGCCACGAACTTACCGGTGGTGCCGTGCTGGCTGGCCGCGCCGCCGTTATCCAGCTCGGTTAGTGGGGTGAAGCCGCGGAAGCGGATAATCCGCATATAACCCTGCGGCTTCTTCGACATCGCTTCACCATAGTCGGTTCCCGAGAGGGTGAGGGTGTGGTTCTTGAGCGACGCCACCGGCATCAAACCCTTGACCGTGGCAACATCCTGATTGAACTTGAGCGGGACGTCCAGGGTGATCACATCGTCCGGGCCGGTAGAAGCCGGGAGAGTGCCGCGGAGCCACACCGTTGCCACGTTATCCCAATCCGCATCAGCCATCATATCGAGGGTCTTTTGAGTGCCGTCCTTGAGGATGAGCCAGATGGTGACCTTGGTGGATACGCCGGAGGCGGTGATGGCTTCTTTGAGCTTGGGGCCATCGACGACGAAACCTGAAGCGTCTGCCGGGGCGCCGGAGGTATTGTATGCGGCGTCGCCATCCATCCATCCGACCTGGTAGCTGAGTCCGTAGAGCGGAGAGGTGGTGTTATTACGCACCTGGATGCGCGCGGTGAGCTCGGTGGTCTTGGTGAGATCGATGAGGTTATTACGCATGCAATTGAGGCGGTTGCCTGTATCGCGCTGCGGATCGCCCGGCATCGGGAAATTGTTGGAAGCCGAGCCGTCGGCGGCGCGCAGTTGCATGCCTACGCTGAATTTTGCGTCTTTACCGTTCTTATCTTGCGGGGTGATGAGGCTGCCATCACCGACTGCCAGGCCCGAAACGATGGCCGGGCTGGGGTTATCCGCTGTGGGAACGTCCGCCACGGCGAGTGGGGCTACGATTCCGCATCCCAGGACCGTGAGGGCGGATAGTGTTCCGACAGCGAGCTTGCGCATCTTTGCCATGATGTCCTATCCAGAGTTGTGGTTACTTATGCTTCTAACCCTAAATGAAATTTAGTGTTAGCTAAAGCGATCTTGGTAGGACAATGTTCAAGCAGCGCGAGCTGAGTGAATGGCTGGCGCGGGGAGGGGTTGGGTAGGGCTGGGTGTGAATCGGCGGTGCTGTGCGAAAAGGAGGCGTGAAGCGGGTGTGCGTCGTCGTAAAAAGGTATAAACTCAAATTATTGAGGTGACAAACTTCGCGCAAGGGTGCGGGGAAAGGGGTCTCCTCGGGCATCGCGGTAGTCGCGAGAAGGGTGCACGGTCATGGGCGTTATTCGGGGCGTGACGGAAGAAGATATTCTCGCGTTTCTTCGCGAGCACGGCATTGAGGCTGGCGCGAACTACCTGGTGGTGCGTAAGTATAGAAGTTTCTTGGGCGGAATTGGCAAGCTCCTGGTGTCGAACCTGTGGAATGCAATCGACGCGGCGGTGATCCGGGTGCTGGTGGTGACCGATGCCGAGTTTATTGTGATCAATCCGGAGGGGAAGTCGGGGCTGTCGAATATTTCGCGGGCGGACGGCGAGCGTTTCCAGCGGTACCCGTGGGAGAGCGTGATCGATTTTCACGTGGAGCGCAAAGCCACTACCGCGCTTATTAGCTGGACCGCGGAGGGCAAGGCGCAGACCTGGGAAGCGGATATTAACCATCCGGGAGTTTTCAGTTTCAACCCGGTCAATTTGCCGGCGTTCCTGAGGCATTCGCGTTAGGTTGGTTTTGCGGCCGGGCTTGGGGCTTCGGGCGCGGAAAAAGAAATTGCTCCCCACCGGGATTTGAGTCACCGAGGAGGAGCTTCGCGCGCTCGAAGGGATTCGAACCCCCGACCTTCTGATCCGTAGTCAGATGCTCTATCCACTGAGCTACGAGCGCACAGTCACGAGGTGGCTACCACAAGCTCCTCAATAAAAAATTGAGGAGGCGAGCGATTAACCCGCCTCGTTTTGCGACAGATAAGAGTTTACCGCGTTCCCCGGCGAGAGCAAAATCTACAGGCCAGGTGCGTTATGTTTCACATCTGGGCTGGCTGGGTCTGCGGTCGGTGCTGGGTAGTGGCGGCAAGTGTGCTGCCCGGCTGTGTAAGTGCGTTCAACGGAACTCGGTCAGAAAGCTCTCACGATCTTGCGCAGTCAATGCTACTGTATATACAGAGTAATGTTGATTGCGTGTAGTGGGGTGGTTGTGGTGGCAAATGTATCTTTCCGGACGGATGATGAAACGAAGGCTCAGGCTGCGGAGTTGTTCCGTGATCTCGGGTTGGATATGAGTACTGCCATCAATATGTTTTTGCGGCAGTCGATTGCCAGCAACGGCATTCCGTTCACGCCGCATCGCGGGAACTCGGCCAGTGCCGTGGCGAGAGCTGAAGTTGAGTCCCGCACCGGCGCGTCCTTTAGTAGCGTCGCTGAACTGATGGCGGATCTCAATGAGGCTGACTAGCGTCTTCCGTACGAATCAGTTCAAGCGCGATGCCAAGGTGCTGTTCAAGATGGTCCGGCAAGCATGCTGCTGCCCCCTATCCCGGGGCCTGGCCCAATTGGGTAAGTGCTGCGGCGGCTAACCTTCGTGCACGGCTCCGTGGAGGGCTGCCTTATCCTGAGCTCTTTGCGCGATTTTGATCTGAATGGGAGCGGCGGCAGCTTTGACAAGATCCGGATCGGTGATGAGCCGTTCAGGATCAATGTCCGCATCGCTTTCAATTTCAGCGAGTAATTCCGCGTCTGTTCTCATTGTTATAAGTATCTCCGTTCAAGAAGCTATCTTTGAGCCTTCATCGCGTGAAAAATGTTCCCGCAGTTGTAAATAGCAGTCGTCTACTGCGATTGCAAGGAGTGTTTAATCTTGATCACAGCCCACCGCATTCACCCCTGATACCTTTTAACAATCATACTCAGGAGAAAGGGCAGCCGTGACGGACTACTTCATCTACCTCGACGAAAGCGGCACTCTTGACTTCCTTGAACCGGCAAATGAAACTGAATCCCCATTTTTTGGATTCGGATCAGCAATGTTCCTCGGCGAACACCGAGACGCAATATGGCAAGGCCACCTACTCCGCGCCGCGCTCGAAGCCAAAAAAGTCAATCTACCTCATGGTTTCCACGCGAAAAACGATTCGTGGGCGACCCGGGAAGCTGTCCTCAAACTCATCTCCACCCAACCTTTGAGGTTCGATGCGACTTTTCTATATAAGGCGAACGCCTTCCCGTATGTCCAAAGCAGGGGTAAAAGCAGGCTTTATAAAATAGCCCTTTTCTTGCACCTGCAACGAGTTTGTTCGCAGTTTAAGGCCGAAGACCGCCTGTATGTCGTGTTAGCGACATTTAGTGCTGCGTCTTTCAAGGACGCAGCAAAGGAAGCGATTGAGGATATCGCGAATCAAATGGTGCCGACAATCATCCCCTGCGTATGGGATGCTAAAACCGCGTGGGGTATACAGGTAGCAGACTATCTTCTTTGGGCTACCCACCGCATCACCCAGGGGCGCGCATTGAAGAACTACTCGACCTACGTTGAGCCACTCATTGCCAGTGTCGAGTATCCGTGGGGGCGGGTAAAAAAGTAGGAGCCAGCTATCCCCTCGGTGGGGGAAGAGGATCCCTGACCCTCTTTTCGCCGGCACCTAAATTGTATCAGAGCGTAATCTTGTCTCGCTAGCGCCTGGAGCCGAAGCTGGAGCGCTGTATAAAAAGTCCCTGTTTTCAATGGGGCACTTACCAGTAGTACCCCTAGCACTGTACCATATTTGTCATATTCTCTCTCATGAGCAACAGGTCCGAAAATCCGCTAAAGCATAGGTGGTAAAGCGGGAACGCTCATAAGCATGCCGAAGGTCCGGCGTGCTTTTGTAGCATAAGCGGAGAGTAAGGGATTCGAACCCTTGGTGCGGGGTCGCCGCACAACGGTTTTCAAGACCGTCTCATTCGGCCGCTCTGACAACTCTCCAAGCAGCGCCGCCCACGCGGGCTGCAAAAGGCTAGTTTAGCGTAGTTTCGCGCGCTGCTACACCAGTGGCGCAGCTGCTTCGAGCACGGCCCCAAACTCACCCACCGGCGTGAACTCCGGCAGCAGGATGCGCTCCATCAGATGCGCATCCATATCCGCCGAGTGGTTACCGGAATGGGTCATGCCGGTGTCCTCAAAGCCCTGGCGAGCGTAGAAGCCACGCAGCGGCCCCACGCAATCCAGGCGCACCCGGTCGTAGCCGTAGGTGACGGCCAGCTGAGCCATTGCGGCCAGGATGGCCCGCCCGGCGCCCTTCGCCGCAACGGCCGGATTGGCCATGAGGGTGTGCAGGTAGAGGGCGGGCATATCGTCGAACCAGATGAGCGGGTCGGAATGCAGGGCCCGCACGGCGGCGGTGATGGTGCCATCGGCCGCGCGCAAAGCCCAGAATTCGCCGGCGTCTACCTGCTCGGCGATCTTCCACACCGGCAGCGAGCCGAGAGGCCATTGACTGTTGCCGGCGGCAGCCATAGTTTCTTCAATGGTGCGGCGGATGGTGGCGAGGGTGGGGATGTCCTCACGCGTGCACCGGGTTAGGCGAGTCAGTTGAGTGGTCATGAGAGTCGTCGTCCTCCGCAACTCGGTCCCACAGGGGAAATTCGGTCAGGAATTAGCCAGCGCTTGGTATGTATCAGGCAAACATGCGCTGCTGTTAGGTTGGGTTGGGGGTGGCGTCGTCGTACTGGACGAAACACCGGGGGTGTCACGCGGTCATGGGCCGCTGAACCTCAGCGTAAAACAAGAAAAGTCTTCAGTGCAAGCTCTAGTAACGGTCAAGAATCGGTATCGTTGCTGTACGCGAACAGCTGGAAACGCGGGTGGTACCTCCCGGCCTCGCTTGCTGCACACAGGATTTTACACAGCGCGGCGGCCCTGTCAAAACGTGGTGTGCACCACCGGCACGTGCCTCCGTTTCAAGAAGGGCGACGACGCCGCGCCTACCGCCCACCAGCCCTGTTATCCCGCGGAAAAGTGCGTGGCAGCAGCCCGGCGCCCGGCCCGCGGCATTAAGTCTGACAACCACATAGGATGGTGCCATGACTTCTCTACATAAGGACCCGCACAATGATCGTGCGCAGGCCACCGCGCCCAGCGCTGGCGCCGCGGCTGGCTGTTCGGCCCGCGCGCTCGTCACCCGTACCGCCGACCGTGATTTCCGCATCCCGGCCGTGCTGCATCGGGATAACCAGCTGACCGTCTTCTTCGATGAACGCCCGCATCCGAGCGGGGATTTTGACTGGGAAAACCTGGGCGGGGCCATGGCCGCCGACCTGCCCAATCCCAACCGGATTTGCTATATCACCGCTGAGCTTCCCGCCGATGCGGGGGTGAGCGCCGCGGACTCGGAAGCGCCTGCCGCCGGCACTGCGCTGCGCGCGCAAGACCTTGAATTCTCCGCTCCGCTTCCGGTTCCGGGAACGCCGGCGGTGTGCGGGGATCCGTGCGTGGCTGGTGCGCCGGTATGCAGTGCTACGGGCGCGGATGCCGCAGCGCAAACCGACGCCGGGAACGATGCCAGGAACTCTGATGGGAACGACGCCGGCATTACCCTGGCCTACGCCGCCTCGGAAGAAATCGGCTACTTCGGCTCGCGCTTCGCCGGGCCGCGCCTGGAAGCCTGGATTGCCTGGGGGACCAGCCTCGACTCCCTGACCCATACCCGTGTTGACGACGAGCTCTATAGCGAGCTGCGCTGCGATGGCCTCTTCGCCACCTCCGGCTCCACGCCGCTGCTGGGCGATACCGCGCTCCTGCCGTATGTCACGAACCGCGGCGGGGAAGCCGTGATCTACGTGGTGCACGTGCGCGCGGGCCGGATTGTGGCGATTTCCGAGCCAATCCGCCCGGCCGGCACCCCGGGCCTGGACGAAACCACCCTCGAGGTAAGCGGCGGCGAGGTCATCGCGAATATCCGCCTCCAGGGCCGCGGCGGGCGCGTGGTGGCGCGCTCGAGCGACGGCCTGACCTGGTCCGCGCCGCAGCCCCTCAGCCTCCCCGATCCGGGATGCAATGCCAAGCTCATCACCTGCGGAGATGGCACCATCCTCATCCACCCGCATTCGGATACCGCCCGGGAGAACGGCGCTATTGTCGACGACGCCGGACGCCTACTCCGCTCCCTGGGCCCGGGCGAATTCGGTTACTCGGACGCGGTGTGGCTCTCGGATAGCCTCGCCGTCGTTTTTGAACGCGAAAACTCGCTCTACCTCGACCTTATCCCGGGCAGTGAACTGCGCTAACTAAGCCGGGAACGTACCCGCGTGGCACGCCACGCAACGGGGCCGGGTGAGCTGGAAATCCAGCCCACCCGGCCCCGGTTTGTATCTCGCTTCTCGCGTCGCGAGGTGCTTCTCGGCGCGAGGCGCTACCTGATGCGAAGGTGCTGCATCACCGCAGCGCTACCTCAGCGAGATGAGGTGTTATCTCAATGAGATGAGGTGCCTCTGCGCGAGACGGGAAGCGCTTAGCGCCGCACGCCAGGCGTGTCGATGCCGTCGCCGTCCCAGTCACCGATGATGAGCTGATCGCCGGGCTTGCCGTAGGCGACGCTCATCACGGTATTGCCCTGCGCATCGGCGGTGTAGATGACGTTGCCGCGGCGCACCCCAACGGTGTCCACGCCGTCGCCATCCCAATCACCCACGATGACCTCATCGCCCACGCGGCCGAAGCTGAAGACTGCGTCCGCGTTTCCGGATTCCAGGGAGTTCTTCACGAAGAACTGGTTGCCGCGCACCGCCGCGAAGGTCGCGATGCCGTCGCCATCCCAATCGCCGGAGATGAGGGTATCGCTAGCCTTGCCGTAAGCGATGACGCTATCGGCGTTGCCGCTGGTCAGCGAGTTCTTCACGAACACCTTATTGCCGCGGATAACCGCGAAGGTGGACTTGCCGTCGCCATCCCAGTCACCCACCGCGACCTTGTCGCCGGCCTTGCCGTAGGAGAATACGGTGTCGGCATTGCCGCCGCCCAGGGAGTTCTTCACGAAGAACTGGTTACCGCGGCGCACCGCCACGGACTTGCGGCCATCTCCGGTCCAATCGCCCACGAGGAGTTCGTCGCCGGCGCGCCCATAGGAGAAGACGAGATCAGCAACTGTGGACGTCCACGAGTTCGAGAGGAAGTTGGAGTTTCCGTTGGATTCGGGAACCGCCGGTTCGCTCGGCTCCGGGCTGGGAGTCGGGCTCGGCTCCGGAGTCGGATCCTCGGTACCAGGAGTCGGCTCGGGCGAAGGCGCCGGCTTATCGGGCGTCGGATCCGGCTTGGGGCTCGGATCGGGAGTGCCCGGGGTGGGATCGGTACCCGGCGTCGGCTCCTCGGTACCGGGCGTGGGGCTGGGCTCGGGGCTCGGCTCCACGCAGGTATCAGAAACCTCGGTCATCTTGTACACCGCGATTTCCGCGGCGGAAGCCAGGGAATCGGCGGTGCGCCCGTAGGTTCCGGTAATGCGCAGGCGCAGGAACTGGGTGTCCTTAGCGTCCACGAAGAAGGTTGCGGGCTCCGGCGAATTCTCGAAGGTGCCTTCGGCAATCTTCACCGCGCTCTCAGCGTCCTTACCGGCCCACAGTTCCGCGGAGCGGATGCGGCCGTTATCCCCGCCGGCGCTGCGCGGATGCACATCCACTCGGCCGATATTCTCAGCCTGGGGCAGGGCCAGATCAATATCCAGCGGCAGCTTAATCGTGGAGCTCCACGGGCTATGCCAAATGGTATTGAGATCGCCGTCGAAGAGGTTATCGGTGCCGTTATCCTCCCGGGCGGTTTCCGCCGCCACCTCGTTAGCGAGCTTCACGCCCGGCACGTAGACCGGCCGCGATTCGCATTCGCGGTTGATGAGGGTGACCTCGGCGAAGCCATTGGCCGCCACCTTGTCACCGGAGGTGATGCGGAACGGGATGGTCTGGTTACCGTCACCGGCCAGCACCTTCGCGCCGATGGTCACCGGCACCTGAACAACGCGGGTTTCCCCGGCCTTGAGGGTGCCCAGCTCCACGGCTTCGGCTTCCCAACCCGCGGGCAGCTCACCGGGGGTGGCCACCACGCCAGCAAGATCCTCGCTGCCCATATTGGTTACCGACAGCGGAATCGTGGACTTACCGCGATACACCTTGGCGTTCTCCGCGGGGACCGCGGAAACAGGCAGGGAGTTCAGCCAATCCAGGGTGAAATGCGCGTAGAGCATGTCATTGTTATCGCCCTCGTAGAAGATGCCATACCGGCCATCATCCATGGCCCACATCGTGGAGTACGACATGGCACCTTGCTTGAACTGCTTACCAACTGACCACGTGCGTCCGTCGTCGTACGAAATACGCACGAGGCCGTTCGAACGCGAGGTCGCGGACGACGAAGAATAAAGCAAAATCTTCGCCTGTGCGCTGCCTTCCGGTGCGTTCGGGAACGCGCGGATAATCGAGGCGTTATTGCGCGGGTCGGGCAGCTGCCATTCGACCTGCATCGGGGTGTAGGTCTGGCCGCCGTCCTTCGAGAAGGCGACCTTGCGGGCCATAATGCCGTCCGAGGACCGCGAGTTGAGCATGACGGTGCCGTCGGAGAGCTCCACGACCTTGTTCTCGTCCATGTTGCCGTAGACCGGCTGGCCGGGGGTCCAGGTGGCGCCGTTGTCGTCCGAGTAGACGGAGACGGCGGCGTAGCCCTTGCCGTTCGGCATGGTCATCGTGAACTGCTGGATGAGGCGGCCCTTATGCGGGCCGTACTTGAGCTGGATACCAGCGCCGGAGGCCGCGAAGCGGGAGCGAATATTCTCATCGAAGGTGATGTCCTTGGTGATGAGGCGCGGCTTCGACCAGGTCTGGCCGTTGTCATCCGAGTAGACCACCTGCGCGTGCAGGGCCCGCCGGTTATCCGGATCGGTGCCCGGCTGGGAATCCTGGAAACGCACATCGTAGGAGAACACCGAGAAGAGGAAAATACGGCCAGTTTCTTCATTCACTACGAAGGAAGGATCCGAGAAGCCGTACTTATCCGCGTCGCGAATATGCCCCTTGCCCTGCAGGATTTCCTCGGGTGCCGTCCACGACTTTCCGTTGTCCTTGGAGATGCGGAGAGTGATGTGGTTCGGGTTGGGGGAGTCCATGCAGGAATCCGGGCGGCCGTCATAAGCCGCGAGGATCCAGCCGTTATTCGCCTGGGCGAGGGCCGGGATGCGGTAGCAGTAGTTGTCCTTATCGCCGGCGCGCGCCAGGCGCACGGTTTCCATATCCCCACGTTCGGTGGGGACGGTAGCCGGGTCAGGCCGCTTACCAATCTCCTCGTTGATCACCTTGATGGCGGGCAGTTCAGCGCGGATATTATCCTGAAGCACCTGGGTTCCATCGCGATCCTCGGTAGCGCGGAAGACCACGTAGGGGGTGAAGCTACCGCGCTCGGCATCTTCCGCGGTCACCTTGTAGGTGATGGTATCGCAGCCCTTGGTATCCCCGGCTGCCAGATTACCCCAGCGGCAATTCGGGGTGCCGGTGGTCAGGAAGCGGTTGAGGTTGGACTGG
This sequence comes from Actinotignum timonense, assembly GCF_030216305.1. GTDB lineage: Bacteria > Actinomycetota > Actinomycetes > Actinomycetales > Actinomycetaceae > Actinotignum > Actinotignum timonense_A. The sequence goes on from NZ_JASOKT010000012.1 coordinate 11,173, forward strand.
TAGGGGAATGCCGTGATCGTGCGATCCGAAGTATTCGTATAGGAAACCCGGAAGGTCAGTTCCTGGCCGATGCGCAGCGGTTCCCCGCCGTCATCGGTGCGCTTGAAGTCCACGGTCATGTACTGCTGCGGCGCGGGGGTTTCCCCTTCGCGTTCCTCCAGCCGGGCAATCGCGCTGGCGTTCACCCCGACCTTGCCTTCCACATTCACAACGAAGTCGAGCCCGATATCGTCGTCGTACGCGACAGCGCTATCACCGATGGTGACCGGAATCGCGACCGTGCGCGTTTCACCAGCCTCCAATTTTCCGATCTGTACCGGCTCAGCGGACCACCCGCGCGGCAGCCACAGCGGCGCCATAACCGGATTTTCGATGGCGGCGGTGCCCAGGTTGGAGACGCTAATCTTCACCTTCGCTTCACCGCGATTGACCACCACGCGTTCAGGAGTGGTGGAGAGCGGCACCGAATTCAGCCAATCGAAGCCAAAGTGGGCGTAGAGCATGTCATTGTTATCGCCCTCGAAGAAGATGCCGTAACGGCCATCCTTCATCGCCCACATGGTGGAGTAGGCCATAGCACCTTTCTTGAAGAGCTTGCCCACTGACCAGCTTTCGCCGTCGTCGTAAGAAACACGGATGAGGCCGTTTTCGCGACCGTCCGGGGACGAGGACGAGTAAAGCAGAATCTTTGCCTTATCGCTGCCCTGCGGCGCGTTCGGGAAGGCGCGGATAATCGAGGCGTTGTTATGCGGATCGGGTAGCTGCCAATCGACCTGCATGGGGCTGTAGGTTGCCCCGCCGTCCGTGGAATACGCAATCTTGCGGGCCCACACATTGTCCGAGGAGCGCGAATTGAGCATGAGAGTGCCGTCGGACAGTTCCACGACCTTGTTCTCATCCATATTGCCGTACACGGGTGCGCCCGGGGTCCAGGTTTCACCGTTGTTATCCGAGTAGACGGAGACCGCCGCGTAACCGCGGTTATTCGGCATGGTCATGGTGAATTGCTGAACCAGGCGGCCCTTGTGATCGCCGTACTTGAGCTGGATGCCAGCGCCGGACGCGGCGAAGCGGGAACGAATGCCCTTATCGAAAGTGATGTCCTTTGTGATGATGCGCGGCTGGGACCAGGTCTCGCCATTGTCATCGGAGTAGACGACCTGCGCGTGCAGCACATTGCGATCATTGGGATCGGTGCCGGGGCGCGAATCCTGGAAACGCTTGTCATAGGAGAAGACGGAGAAAAGGAAAATACGGCCGGTTTCCTCATTCACCACGAAGGACGGATCGGAATATCCGTACTTATCGCGGCTGTAAAGCGTGCCCTTGCCCTGGAGGACTTCCTTTGGCTCGGTCCACGATTTCCCGTTGTCCTTGGAGATACGCAGGGTGATGTGGTTCGGGTTGGGAGAGTCCATGCAGGATCCGGGGCGGCCGTCATAAGCGGCCAAGATCCAGCCGTTATTCGCTTGCGCGAGGGCCGGGATGCGGTAGCAGTAGTCTTCCTTATCGCCCGCGCGCGCCAGTCGCACGGTCTCCATATCCCCGCGTTCGGTGGGGATGGTTGCCGGGTCCGGCTCCTTCGGCGCTTGCTCATTAATGAGGGTCACCGGGGCGAGTTCCTGCCGGATGCCTTCCTGGAGGACCTTTGTGCCGTTGCGATCTTCGGTGGCGCGGAATTCCACGAAGGGGGTGAAGGTGCCGGTCGCCGCATCTTCGGCTGTCACCGTGTAGGTAACCTTCGTGCAGCCTTTGGTTTCGCCGGGTTTGAGATTGGCCCAGCGGCAATTCGGTGTTCCATTGGTGAGAACACCCTTGAGGTTCGACTGGTAGGGGAACGCCGTGATGTTTTGTTTCGAGTGGTTCGTGTAGGTAATTGCGAACGTCATCTTTTGGCCGATGCGGAGCTCATTCCCGTTGTCATCGGTTCGTTCAAGGGTGAGCGACATGTAGTTCGCGGCGTCCGCGGTATTTTCCGCCTCCGAAGCTTCGGTGTTCTCGGCGGATCTATCGGTAGTTTCGGCGGCTCTATTAGTAGGTTCAGTTGAGCTTTCGCTATTTTCTGGCGTGCTCTCCGCGGCGAGAGCGCTTGACGTGCCTGATTCTAATTCGTCAGCAGTGAGGGCCGGCGGCTGCGCAGTCTCGAGGACTTCCGCTGCCTGAGGTTCGGGCTGCGGGGGCGTTTCCCCCGGGCTGGCCCACGCTGTCAACGGCGTGACCGTGAGAGCAACCGTGGCCGACAGTGCCACGAATGCACTCCACCCACGCCGGGCGCGAGGAGTTGACATTGTGCTGTTACCTTTCTGGCAGACATCATCGTCTCGTCTGACGCTATTGTCAGACAACAACGAAAATAGCACAGCACCTCTGCGCTTGGAAAGTTATTGTCAGACAATAATGCCCAATGGAACAGCGTTCTGGTCACATAAAGCAGCGTTTCGACCGCACGGGACGACGTTTCAGTGCGGGTTGCGGCCGCGGTAGGTCCATTTCTCCGCGCTTCGGTACGACGGCGCAGCTCAGTCGGCACGTACTTCCGCAAAGAAGTTCAATGCCCCGGTAAGAATACCTGGCATGGCCAGATAGCGCTCCACCGGGGCTCCGCTACAAGCCTATCGGGATGGGAATGCCCAAACAATGATTCCGGGCTAATAGGGTAAATAGACAAAATGGGCGTCCTGGACAGTGCGGTCAGCAAAGTGGGCGTAAGGAACATGAAAACGGGTGAAAACGGTGCTCTCACGCCCACTTTGTTCGTGATGAGGGCTCGTCGCTAAGTTGGAGGGGAACATAGTGCAAATTCCGGACGGTCAGGGTCGCATAGTGCAAACTCAGAGCAGAAATCAGGCCAAAATGGTGCGTAGATTTGCATCCTGTTGTGGTAGGGCTACCGGCCGTAAACAGAGCTCCAGCCCACTCCCGACCGAAGTCGAGGCGGGCTGAACTATTGCATATATTCTAGCCAGCTTTGGGAGCCGTGGACAAGATGCGCTCCCGCCTCACAGCACCCCGGAAACCCGCGACGTCGGATCCGCAATATCGGCAAAGGAGGCGGCCCGCTGCGCCCGCGCGGCAATATCCGCGGCGCGTTCGGCTCGTTCGGCCCGCTCAGCCTCGCGCTGCTGGGCAGCCGCCTGAGCGGTCAGCGCCTCCGGCGGCGCTTCCGGATCCCCACAATCTCCGAACGCGCTTTCCGCACTTTCCGCGCTTCCCCCGGAACTCCCGGAGTTCGCCCGCTGCTGAGCGGCCTCGTGGCGGTCAATAATCATATTGAGGGGCCGGTAGTGGTCAATGACCGCCCCGCGATACGCGAAAATATCACCATCTTCGGCGGCCTGAATAATACGTTTATGCGCCTGAGCGGTTTCTAGGAGAAGTTCATCGACGTCGTCGTTTAAATCGCGCAGCGCAATAGAGTGCACCACCCACAGTGCCGTGACCATCTCCAACGCAACCTCGTTATCAAGCGCGGACGTCATCGCAATATGGAACTCAATATCTTCGTGCTGGAAGTTTTCCCCGCGCAGCGCCTTTTCGGTCATCCGCGCCACGATGTCGTGCAGATTATCGTGGTGCGTGCCCGACAGCGCCCGCACTACGCCTTCCGCCATCCCCAGATCCAGGTATTCGCGCAGCTGAGCCACGCTCTCCACCGCGCCCGTGCCCGCACCGGCCCGCGCGGAGGAGCGCAGCAGCAAGGATTCAACCAGCGGGGAGAGGGACATATTCGCCACCTGGGTGCCCTTCCCGCGCTGCGAGGTGACAATATCCAGCGCGGCCAGCTTGGATAGCGCCTCGCGCACCGAGGAGCGCGAGACCCCCAGCTCGCGGCACAGCTCCGCTTCGGTGGGGAGCTTCGCGCCGGGTTGCAGGCGTTCTTCAATAATTCGCTGTTTCAAAGCGTCCATGACCAAATCGGCGCGATCCGAGCCGGAACGGGGGTGGCCGCCGGTGACCCGCATAGCGCCCTGCGTGGCATGTGACTGCGCGTCGTCGGGCATCATGACACCTAAGGTATCGGAAAACGGATGTTTTCAAAAGATGTGCGCAGGAATATTGAATAGGGTCACGTTACGCGTGGTATCGCGCAGGAACGACGACGCCGCACAGCTGCCCACGCACCCGTATCTCAGGTTCATCACAAATTGGTCACAGTTTGCTCACAAGCCAGATATCGGGCTTGCACAAAGTTGTCAGACAATCTAGAGTCATAGCTACGCGACGCTAAAGATGGTTGTCGCACGCGAAAAAATAGCGGAAATTCGGCAGTGAATTTCCGGAAGAACTCAAAGGAGAGGACACTTCAATGACACGCATGAAGTGGGGCGCCAAGGCCACGGCCGTGCTGGCCGCTGGTGTGCTGGCGCTGTCCGGCTGCGGTGGCGGTGGATCTGACACCGGCAAGAGCGGTGGAGATGCACCCGAGAAGGCCGCAGTTCCCTCGGGACAGCCGGCAAAGGGTGGCACCATTCGCGCGGCGGCCGCCTACGAATCCAATAACTACCATCCCTCGTCCACCTCGTCCGCGCTGGCAACCGGTGCGAATATGCACGTGGTGGAGGGCCTGTACGAACTGGATTACCACGATTACAAGCCCTACCGCGCCCTGGCGAAGGAAGATGCTCCCACCAAGGTGACCGATACCCAGTACGAAGTTTCGCTGCGTGATGGCGCGAAGTTCTCGGACGGCACCCCGGTGACCACGGACGATGTGGTCAAGTCCTTCGAGCGTTCCACCGCTGAAGGAAATATCTACCTGCCGATGCTGAGCTTCATCGACAACGTGCAGAAGAAGGATGACACGACCGTCACCATCAACCTCAAGCACCCCTTCTCGCTGGTCAAGGAGCGCCTGGCCCTCGTCAAGATCGTTCCCGCTTCGATGAGTGATGATGATCTGACCGCCAAGCCCGTGGGCACCGGCCCGTGGAAGTACGACGAGATCACCAGCGCCCACATCAAGTTCTCCCCGAATGAGAACTACAACGGCCAGTTCCCGGCCACCGCGGAAGCGATGCAGTGGGAGATCCTCAAGGACGACACCGCTCGTACCACCGCTTTCCAGCAGGGCACCGTCGATGTTATCGAAGCTGCCCCGGCCGATGCCGAAGCTCTGATCAAGGGTGCCGGCGGCGTGATCGACGCGGTTCAGGGCTTCAACCTGCCCTTCCTGCTCTTCAACACCAAGAAGGCTCCGCTCGACAACAACAAGGTGCGCCAGGCGTTCTTCTACGCTATTGACACCGACAAGCTCATCTCCAACGCGCTCTCGGGCAATGCGAAGGCCGCTAAGTCCTTCCTCCCGGAGAGCCACCCGAACTTCCACGAAGCTTCCACGGTCTACACCTACAACCCGGAAAAGGCCAAGGAACTCCTCAAGGAAGCCGGTGTTGAGAACCTCGACATCAAGCTGCTGACCACCGATCACCCGTGGATCACCGCTCTGGCTCCCCAGATCAAGAACGACCTGGCTGCCGTCGGTATCAACGCGACCATCGAATCCCAGGCTTCCTCGGCTCTCTACGCCAATAACCTGGACGTGGACAACCCGACCTTCGATGTCACCCTGGCCCCCGGCGACCCCTCGGTCTTCGGTCAGGACCCCGACCTCCTGCTCAGCTGGTGGTACGGCGATAACACCTGGACCAAGAAGCGCACCCAGTGGGGCGGCTCCGAGAAGTTCAAGGAACTGCATCAGTACATGGACAAGGCCGTCACCCTCGAGGGCGACGCCCAGCAGCAGGAATGGAACAAGGCTTTCGACCTCGTTGCCGAAGAAGTTCCGCTCTACCCGCTCTTCCACCGTCAGATGCTGACCGCGTACTACCCGGACAAGGTCACCAACTTCTCCCCGATTTCGACGACCGGCCTTGATTTCATCAACGCTGGCTCCGCGGCTGGAAAGTAAATAATCCCGTGACTCAGCGCTGACGACACGCGCGGCGCTGGCTCAAAGAACACACGGTAATGCGAGGGCCGGGGGTGGTGTAAACCCCACCCCCGGCCCGAGCTTTGCCCAAATACTCCCCTATACTCAACGCGGGGCACCGCAGCCCCGAGGAGATATCGCAGTGAACAACCTTCTCAGACTCATCGGGCGCCGCCTGCTGGTGCTCCCGATCATGGTTCTGGGCGTTGCCTTCCTCGTCTTCTTCCTGATGTCCTTCTCTAAGATCGATCCGGCCTACTCGGCCCTCGGTGAAGGCGCATCTCAGGAAGCCCTGGAAGCCTATCGTGACACTATGGGACTCAATGATCCCTGGCTCGCTCAGTTCTGGAACTTCCTCGTCAACTTCGTGCAGGGTGACCTCGGCACGTACGGCGCCAACCAAGCTTCGGTGGCCGAACGTGTGGGTGAGGCCTTCCCCATCACCATGCAGCTGACCTTCCTCGGCCTTATTATCGCCGTCATTCTCGCGTTCGTCTTCGGTGTCCTCGCCGCGCTCTATCGCGACAAGTGGCCCGACAAGATCATCCGCGTCTTCTCCATCGCCTTCATCGCGACGCCGTCCTTCTGGCTGGCCGTCCTCATGATCCTGGCGTTCTCCGTCAATATGCCTCTGCTTCCGGCATCCGGTGCCCTGCCGCCCTTCGGTGAAGACCCGGCCGGCTGGCTGGCGCGCATGGCGCTGCCGGCTATCGCCCTGGGCGTCCCGGTGGCCGGTTCCCTCACCCGTGTTATTCGTACCTCGATGGTGGAGGAACTGGATAAGGATTACGTGCGTACCGCTATCGGTGCGGGTATCCCCAAGCGCGTGGTGGTTTCCCGCAACGTGCTGCGCAATGCCCTGATCTCCCCGGTGACCGTGCTCGGCCTGCGTATCGGCTACCTCATGGGTGGCGCTGTAGTTATTGAAGTTATCTTCAACCTGCGCGGCATGGGTATGGCCATCCTCGAAGGCGTCCAGCAGAACTACCCCCTCCTGGTGCAGGGCGTGGTCCTCGTGGTGGCCCTGGCCTTCATCGTCGTCAATATTGTGGTTGACATGCTCTATGTGCTGATCAACCCGCGTATCCGGGAGGTCTAAATATGAGGCGTAAACTCACGGAAAAGATGGAACGCCCGGGCGTCCGGTTCAAGCGTTTCCGCAATATGACTCGCGGCGCCCAGCTGTGCGTCGTCGTTCTGGTGCTCATCGCCCTCGCGGCCGTTTTCGCACCCCTTATTTCCCCGCACGATCCGCAGGCCATTGAAGTGGCCCGTCAGGCACCCAACGGTGATTTCCTCTTCGGTACTGACGAAAAGGGTCGTGACATTCTCTCCCGCATGATCTACGGTGCCCGCTACTCGCTGGTCATCGGCTTCGCCGCCACCGCCTTCGCGCTCTTCTTCGGTGCGATCTTCGGTGCGCTGGCCGCGGTGTCCCGCAAGTGGATTTCCGAAGTGATCATGCGCTGCATGGACATCATCATGTCCTTCCCCGGCATCGCGCTGGCCGCGGTGTTCGTCTCCGTATTCGGCAATACCCTGCCCGTCATTATTATGGCGATCGGCTTCCTCTACATTCCGCAGATCACCCGCGTGGTGCGCGCGAATGTTATGAGCGAATACGGTGAAGATTACGTGCGCGCGGTCATCGTTTCCGGCGCGCGGGCTCCCTGGATCCTTGTCAAGCACGTGGCGCGCAACTGTATCGCCCCGGTCATGGTGTTCACCACCGTGCTCGTGGCCGATGCGATTGTTTTCGAAGCCTCGCTGTCCTTCATCCAGGCCGGCATCGCCGAACCCACACCCACCTGGGGTAATATCCTCGCCGACGCTCGCGGCGGCGTGCTCCTGGGCCGGTGGTGGCAGGCGCTCTTCCCGGGCCTGGCCATTATGATCACGGTGCTCTGCCTCAACATCCTCTCCGAAGGTCTCACGGACGCCATGGTGGCGGCCCCGAAGGCCGCGGCCGTTCCCGATAACGTGGACGCGAACGCCAAGCGCGAAGAGGATCGCCTCCTCGTGGACCCGGTGGCCGCTTACGCCGCCCAGCACGATGCGCTGGTCCAGCGCCTGGAGGAACTGCGCCAAGCGGAAGAACGCCGCACCGACCGCTTCGAACCCACCTCGCAGGAGGCCCCGGTTATCGAAGTGCGCGACCTGTGCATCAAGTTCCCGCGCCACGGCGATGTCAATGTGGTGGACCACGTGTCCTTCAATGTGCGCGCCGGCGAAACCATGGGCCTCGTGGGTGAATCCGGGTGTGGTAAGTCCATTACCTCCCTGGCGATTATGGGCCTGCTCGATAAGTCCGCCGATATTAGCGGTGAGATTATGTTCAACGGGCAGAACCTCCTCGAACTCACCCCCAAGCAGCACAATGAACTGCGCGGGCATGAGATCGCGATGATCTACCAGGACGCCCTGTCCTCCCTCAACCCCTCCATGCTCATCAAGGCACAGATGAAGCAGCTGACCAGCCGCGGGGGCACCCGCACCGCCGAAGAGCTCCTCGAGCTGGTGGACCTGGATCCCAAGCGGACCCTGGAGTCCTACCCGCACGAACTTTCCGGTGGCCAGCGCCAGCGCGTGCTTATCGCCATGGCGCTCACCCGTGACCCGAAGCTGGTTATCGCGGACGAACCGACCACCGCGCTGGACGTAACCGTCCAGGCCCAGGTGGTGGAACTCCTCAACCGCCTGCGCAAGGAACTCGGCTTCGCGATGGTCTTCGTGTCCCACGATTTGGCGCTCGTTGCCGAAGTGGCCCACTCGATTACCGTCATGTACGCCGGTCAGGTTGTGGAGCAGGCATCCACCAAGGAACTGCTCACCGACCCGCACCACGAATACACTCGCGGCCTGCTCGGCTCGGTGCTCTCCATCGAAGCGGGTGCCGGCCGGCTCCACCAGGTGCCCGGCACGGTTCCTTCGCCGCGCGACTTCCCGAAGGGCGATCGTTTCGCCCCGCGGTCCTCGCATCCGACGGTGGGCCTGGACACCCGCCCGATTATGAAACGCGTGGGCGAGACGTGGCACTTCTACGCCGCCCAGCCCGATGCTCCGGATCCGGCCACCACCAACCTGGTGCCCAAGGAATCGGTGGGCGCGTCCAGCCCCGCCGAAACCGCGAACGGCGCCGCAGCTGCTACTGCTGGTGATGCCGCTGGTGGAAGCGCCGGCGCTCCCGCCGGCCCGGATGCCCAGAAGTGACGAAGGAGGAAAGATCATGACTACTCTGGATACCGAAGCTCGTCACGCTGCCGGCGCGCGCGCCGCTGACCGGCCTGCCCTCTCCGATGTGCCGATTATCGAGTTGCGCGACGTCGACGTCACCTTCCGCACCCGTACCGGTTCCATCTTCAATCCGAATAAGGTGCGCGCCGTGCGCGGCGTCAACCTTTCCCTGATGCCCGGCCAGACCATCGGTCTCGTTGGTGAATCCGGTTCCGGTAAGTCGACGACGGCCAATGTGATGTGCGGACTCCAGTCACCCACGGGCGGCCAGGTATTTTTCAAGGGCGAAGAAGTCACGAAACGTACCGCTGCCCAGCGCCGCCACATCGGCCGCGTGGTCTCGGTGGTGTTCCAGGATCCGGCCACGGCGCTCAATTCGCGCATGACGGTGCGTGACCAGCTCCTCGACCCGATGACGGTCCACAAGATCGGCACCCGCGAAGAACGCTACGAGCGCGTCAAGGACCTCATCGGCATGGTGGGTCTGCCTAAATCGGCGCTCGATGCGCTGCCCGGGCAGCTCTCCGGTGGGCAGCGCCAGCGCGTGGCTATTGCCCGTGCGCTGGCCGTGGGCCCGGACGCGATTATCGCGGACGAACCCACCTCGGCCTTGGACGTGTCCGTGCGCGCCCAGATCCTCAACCTGCTCACCGATCTCAAGCGGGATCTGGGGCTGGCGATGGTTTTCATCACCCACGATATTCAGACGGTGCGCTACGTATCGGACAAGATCGCGGTGATGAATCACGGAGAGATCGTGGAATGGGGAGACGCCAAGGACGTGCTCCACAATCCGCAAAATGACTACACGAGAACACTTTTGGCAGCGGCGCCGTCGCTGCTCCATCCGAAATTGGAGGCATAGTCCCATGTCAGATCCTCGTTTCCGCGGCGTTATCCCCCCGACAGTGACGCCGCTGACCGAAGAACGCGAACTCGATAAGGAGTCCTTCGCGCGCTCGCTCAACCGGATGCTCGACGCCGGAGTGCACGGCCTGTTTGTGCTCGGTTCGACTTCCGAGGTGGTTTTCAGCACCGATGCGCGTCGTCGTGAAATCCTCGAAACCGCGGTGGAAGTTGCGAACGGGCGCGTCCCGGTGCTCGCCGGCGTTATCGATATGCAAACCGAGCGCATGATCGAGCACGCCCGTGACGCGCAGTCCATTGGGGTGGACGGCATCGTCGCCACCGCGCCGTTCTACGCGCTGGGCGGGGAAGCGGAAATCGAAGCGAACTTCCGTTACATCCGCGACGCCGTGGACCTGCCGCTTTTCGCGTACGACATCCCGGTGTGCGTGCACAAGAAGCTCTCCATTGACCTGCTCATGCGTTTGGGTACCGAAGGCGTGCTGACCGGCGTCAAGGATTCTTCTGGCGACGACGTTAACTTCCGCTTCCTGCTGGAGGAGAACAAGGCCGCCGGTAAGCCGCTCAACATCCTTACGGGTCACGAAGTGGTTGTTGATGGCGCCTACATGGGCGGTGCGGACGGCTCCGTTCCGGGCCTGGCCAATGTGGCACCGCGCCCCTACGTGGAGCAGTGGGATGCCGCGCAGGCCGGGGACTGGGCTCGCGTGGCCGAATTGCAGAACGAGCTCGCCCACCTCATGCGCATCGTTATGGTGCCCAAGGGCGTGCAGGGCTTCGCGGGTGGCGTGGGCGCCTTCAAGGCGGCCATGAAGGAACTGGGGGTTATCGCCTCCAACCAGATGCCGCGGCCCGTCAAGGCCCTCGAAGGTGAGAACGTCGAAGCTATTCGCGGCGTGCTCGCTAGCTGCGGGCTGCTCTAAGGAGCACTCATGAAGGTAGCACCGTTCCAGCCCGGGTCTGAGTTCTCGCTGCTCGGACTGGATATCGGGGGAACCAAAATCGCGGGGGCGGTGGTGACCTTTGCGGCCACCGCCCCGGGCGATGATGCCCCGCGCATCTCCCTCGAAGCCAGTATTCCTACCGAAGCGCGGCGCGGCGGAGCGCGCGTGCTGGCGGATATCGCGGATTTCGCGGAACGCCAGATCGCGGCAGCCAGCGCCGCCGGAACGCCGGTGCGCGGAATTGCTATCGCCAGCGCCGGGGTGGTGGACGTGGAGAGCGGATGCATCGCTTCCGCCACGGACACCATGCCCGGCTGGGGCGGTCAGCCCCTCGGCCCGCATCTTGCCGAACGCTGCGGCCTGCCGGTGCGCGTCCTCAATGACGTGCACGGCCACGCCCTCGGGGAAGCAACCTACGGGGCGGGCGCCGGCGCGCGTACCGCCCTCGTCATCGCGGTGGGAACCGGGCTGGGCGGCGCGGCCGTGATCGACGGGCGCATCCTCTTCGGCGCGCACGGGGTGGCCGGCCACTTCGGCCATATTCACCATCCCTACGCCGCCGGGCTGGTGTGCTCCTGTGGGCGCGATGGCCACGTGGAATCGGTGGCCTCGGGCAGCGGGGCGGCCCGCCTCTACGCCAAGCGCCAGGCCGAAGCCCACGTGGAGGGCGCGAGTTACGCTGCCGCGGCAGCGGCTTCCCTCACCGGGATCGCCGATGTTCCCGAAAGCGCCTACCTGCGGGCCCCGGGCGCGCAGCGCCCCGTCGTCGTACGTGGAGGCCGGGAACTGAAAGCCCTCGTGGACGCGGGCGATATGTTCGCGCGCGAGGTGTTCACGGACGGTGCTTTCGCGCTCGGGCAGACCCTGGGCGGGCTGGCGAATTCTTTCGACCCGGACGTTATTATCCTCTCTGGCTCGCTCGTTCACGTGGGCGAGTTCTGGATGGACGCGCTGCGCGAGGGCTACCGGCGCGATGCCATGGTGGGCACCGCCGCCACCTCGATTGTGGAGGGTAGCCTGGGATCGCAGGCCCCGCTGATCGGCGCGGCTGTCCACTTCTTGCACACCGCGGGCTAGCGCGGCGCGCGGGGCGGGCCGAACCGCGCGTGCAGCCGCGCCGCCCCGCCCCGAGCGCGCCGGCCCAGGCCGCGCCCCAAGCGCGCCGCACCGCATAACTACACTTCTGCATTTCTCGTTATAACTTAGGAGTTACCGTGCATCCGATGATCGAATCTCTCCGCGGGCACCTCGTCGTGTCCTGCCAGGCGTACGTGGGCGAACCGCTGCGCCACCCCGAAACGATGGCGCAGATGGCCCTCGCCGCCGAGCGCGGGGGAGCGGCGGCGATTCGCTGCCAGGGCCTGGCGGATATTTCCGCGATTAAAGGCCAGGTGGAAGTGCCTGTCATCGGCCTGTGGAAAGAGGGCCACGAAGGCGTGTTCATCACCCCGACCCTGCGCCACGCCCGCGCCTGCATCAGCGCCGGCGCCGATATTGTGGCGCTCGATGCCACGTCTCGCCCGCGTCCGGATGGCTTGAGCTTCGCGGAAACCGTGGCTGCTCTTCTGGACGACGGCGCGCTCGTCATGGCGGACTGCGGCTCGATTGAGGATGCCCGGGTGGCGGCCAAGGCCGGCTGCCATATCCTCGGCACCACCCTGGCGGGCTACTCCGGGGATCGCCCGAAGACGGACGGCCCCGATATTGAACTGCTGGCCCAGATGGTCGCGGAATTCCCGGAGATCCCGGTGGTCTGCGAAGGGCGCATCCACACTCCGGAGCAAGCGCGGGCTGTCATGGAAGCTGGCGCCTGGGCGGCCGTCGTCGGAACTGCTATTACGCACCCAACCACGATCACCACGTGGTTCCGCGAGGCCGTCGAAAACTAAAACTTCACCAGGGTTCCCGCGCAACCGAAGCGCGGGGCCCGCGAGCACTGACCATTGCCGCGTTTCACGTGAAACGCGCCCGGGAAAGGACGAACTCATGCATATCGGAATTTTCGCCACCGCGGAAGAAGCCTCCCGCGAGGGCGCACGTATTATCCAGGATCTTTTCGCGCGTGACGCGCACGCGACGCTCGGGGTGGCCACCGGTTCCACGCCGGACCTCCTCTACGCGGCGCTGCGCGAGGCCCACGCGGCCGGCGAATTTGACCTCTCCGGCGCCAAGGCTTTTGCCCTGGATGAGTACGTGGGGCTGGATCCGGAGCATCCGGAGTCCTACCGCAATGTGCTGCGCCGCAACCTCGTGGGGGAGGATAAGACCGGCCTGACCGAGGAGGGCCTCAATACGCCCGATGCGCAGAACCCGGATCCGCAGGCCGCGGCCGCCGACTACGATGCGAAGATCGGTGCGGCCGGGGTGGATCTGCAGATCCTTGGCATTGGCGCGGACGGGCACATCGGCTTCAACGAGCCGGGTGGTTCGCTGGTCTCGCGCACCCACGTGGAGGCGCTGGCCCCGCAAACCATCAAGGATAATGCGCGGTTCTTCGACGGCGACGAAGCGGCCGTCCCCACCCGCTGCATCACCCAGGGCCTGGGCACCATTATGGAGGCGAAGAAGCTGGTGCTTTTCGCTTTCGGTGCGAATAAGGCGGATGCGGTGCGCGAGCTGTGCGAAGGCCCCATCAGCGCCTTCTGGCCCGCCACGATTATTCAGATGCACCCGGATGTCACCGTGCTCCTGGACGAAGCGGCCGCCGCGCAGCTCAAGCTGACGGATCTGTACCGCGCGCGTTGGGAGATGATCTAAGTGTTTTACCTGGGGCGCGTTCTCAACGGGTACGGCCGCGAGGTTGGGTACGGTATTGAGATCGACGACGCCGGTACGCTGGCTCGGCTGCTCACCGCTGAGGAGGCCGCCGCGGTAACCGCGGGGCTGGCTGCGGAACGGGAGTCGCGCGGGATTGAAGCTCGGGCCGCGGAGGCTTTCGGGCTGGGTGCGGATAGCCCGCGGGTGCGTCGGGCTCATGTTATTACCCCGGGCCTCGTGGATATTCACTGCCATGGCGGTGGCGGTTTCGCCTTCCCGGATAACTATGCGGAGGAGGAGATCGCGACGGCGATCCGCACCCACCAGCGCGGGGGGACCACGGCGATGTTCGCTTCCCTGGTATCGCTGGCGAACCCGCTCCCGCAGATCGAGGCGCTGGTGCCGTTCTGCGAGCGCGGGGAGCTGGCCGGTATCCACCTGGAGGGCCCGTATATTTCGCGGGAAAAGTGCGGGGCGCAAAACCCCGAGGTGATCCGCGCGGTGGACGAGGCCGAGCTGCGTTCCTGGCTGGAGGCCGGGCGCGGCTGGATTAAGACGATGACGGTGGCCCCGGAAGCGGAAGGCGCCCAGCGCGCCGCCGAGCTGCTGCTTGAATATGGCGGTAAGCCATCCTGGGGGCATTCCCACGGGGATGGCGCGGTCACCCGGGCCGAGATCGCGCGCACTCTGGAAGTGGCGCGCCGGCACGGGTACACGCCGCTGGCGGTGCTTGCTGGGGCTGGCACGGGTGCCGGTTCGGGCGCGGGCGCGGATGCGCGGCAAGCCGGTGGCGCCGGGACTGTCGCCGGTAGCGCCGTCGGGCAGGAAGCCGCACAAACTGTCACGCATCTTTTCAACGCGATGACCGCTTTTACGCACCGGGCTCCCGGCCCGATCCGCGAGTACATTCAAGCGGCGCGCCGCGGTTTCATCAGCGCGGAAGTGATTGCCGACGGCTACCACGTGCATCCCGACCTCGTCGAGGATGTGGTGGATTACCTTGATGAGCTGGATCTTGGGGCCGCGAGTGCGGCCGAGCTGGGTATTCCCGGGGCGTTCTTCGTCACGGATTCGCTGGCCGCTGCCGGTATGCCTCCCGGGAAGTACACCCTGGGCGGGCTCGCGGTGGAAGTGCGCGACGGCGCCTGCTACCTGGAAGGTACCGATACTTTGGCCGGGGGTGCATCGGTGCTGGCTGATCAGGTGGCCCTCTTCGCCGGGCGCGGGAAGCTCACGCTCCCACAGCTGGTGCGGGCCACGGTGGCCGGGCCGGTCTACGCCGGTGGCGCCTGGGATGCTCCCGGTGTCACGGTGGACTTCACCCCGGGCAAGCCGGTCAATCTGGTCGCCTGGAATGAGGCGATGGCCCCGCTGGCGGTTGTCCGCGAGGGAGTGGAAATCTCCCACTCCTAGCCACCGGGTTCCACGCCGGGGCCCACGGGAGTTCCTACGCCGGAACTCGCCGATGGTCCACGTTGGAAGCATTAGCGGGCACGGCAGCACCACAAGCCGGGAAGCGTTCACTGCCTCCCTCGGGCAGGATCGGGCGTGTCGATCCTGCCCCTCTCCACGGGGCGCGGGCTCAGGCCCGCGCCCCGCTTTCTTTGCCCGCCTGGGGGCTTGGGAACTTGGGAACTTGATTCACCGGGGACTTTCCGGGCCCAAAGTGAAGTGCGCGTAAGAGCACCGTTTCGGGTCGATTTCGTGTTCCTAACGCGCACTTGACGGGGGCCACGGTTCGAAATGCGCACTTTGAGGAGGAGAGAGACCAGGCCGGCTAACAAAATGTACATGGGTGACAGTTTTTCCGCTGTTTAATGTCCGTGGCGTACTGTGTGGAGACGGAGAGGGCACGGAAAAGGGGCACGGACCCGTAAGTCCGTGCCCCTTCGTCGCCTCATGAGCGAGGTACATACCGCGTCGCGCGATGTACGCTGCGATTCACGAGGCAAGGCCAGCCCGAGCCGGGCGAGAGTGCATCGCCTAGCCAGGCCGGCCTGCTCCGGTTAGCTCAGCTGGAGCATCACCTTGGATGACCCCGTGGACCGGTCATCGGCGGTGGCGAAAGCGGCTGCGGCGTCGTCGATCTTAAATTCGTGCGTGAGCACGGGCGAAACGTCCAATCCGCGCGCCATCGCGTCAATCGCAGCGTCCATGGACTCCGGGTTGAAGCGATACGAGCCCCTGTACGTGATTTCGCGGGTGACCAGTTGCCCGAGCACCACGGAGACCGCGCCGGCCGGCAAGTTCCCCACCTGCACCATGGTGCCGCCGCGCACGGTCGCCAGCAAACAATCGCCGATGGCAACGGCGGCGCCGGACGCTTCGATGGTGACGTCCACGTCAGCGGGAAGCTCCTCACCGGCGCTGCGGTTCACCGTGCTGGTAGCGCCCATCGCGCTCGCGATCCGCAGGGATTCCGCGGCCACGTCGGAAGCGATAACCTCGCGCGCCCCCGCGAATTTCACGGCGGCCACGGCCAACGCCCCGATCGGGCCCACGCCGTTCACCAGCACGCGCTTCCCGGAAAGATCCCCGGCCAGGCTCACGGCGTGCATCGCCACCGCGAGAGGTTCGGCGACGGCGCCTTCCTTCGTCGAAACGTTCTCCGGCAGCGCACGGAGCTGATCGGGCCGCACCACCCGGTAGGTGGAGAAACCGCCCTGCTCATGCGGGAAGAAAGCCGCGGATCCGAAGTAGCGGACCTCGGGCCACAGGTTATCTTTGCCGCGGGTGCTTTCCGGGATATCGTGCTCGCCCACGAGGGTCGGCGGATAGATCGCCACCCGCTGGCCCACCTCAACTCCGGCAACGCCCGCGCCCACCTGGTCCACCACGCCGGCAACTTCGTGCCCGAGGATCAGCGGTTCGCGCATAATCGCGGTCCCGGAAGCGCCGTTCTTCCAGTAGGACAGGTCGGAGCCGCAAATGCCGCCCCATTCCATGCGGACCCGCACCTCGCCAGCGCCGGCAACCGGGTCAGGAACCTCGGTGATATGAATCTGCTTGGGGGTATCGGTACGAACTTGTACAGCCTTCATTAGAATGCATCCTCCTTGAGAGTGAGGTCGCGCCCGGTAATTTCGGGCATGAGCCACGCGGTGATATGGGTGACTCCGGTGTAAACAAACATGAGAATCGCGCAAGCGATCCAGGAACCGCCGAAGAGTTGCACCAGGCCAGCGGCGATCAGCGGGCCGAAACCGGCGGTGATCATATTCGGGATTTCCTTGGCGAGCGCCAGCTGCTCGTAGCGGTGCGCGGAGCCGAAGCATTCGGCCATCGTGATGTTTTCCAGGGAGAACATGGCTAGCACGGTGATGTTGTGCAGCACGATGTACCCGATGAAGAACAACAGGGTGGGGGTACCGTAATGGTCCACCATCTGCCCGTCCACCAGCTCCGGCGCATTGAGTTCACCCAGGAACCGCGGGGAGACCATGAGCAGGAAGCACGGAATAATGAGGAGAATCCCCAGGCCCGTGACCAGGCGGTAGGTGCGCTCGCGGCCGATGCGGTCGCCGATCCAGCCGATAATCGGCACGGTAATGAAGCCGGCTAGCGAGGAGTAGACCACCACGGCGGACGCCACGTCCTTGGCCACCAGAATCTGGGCGGTCAGGAAAGTAATGAGGTAGGTCTGCACCATGCCGGAATTGCCGGACTGGCCGAAACGCAGCAGGAAGGCCGCCATAAAAGCCTTGAAAGACTTCGGGGTCTTGGCGAGTTCTTCCACGGCGGCTTCGCGCTGGGCGGCCGCGGCTTCCCGCTGAGTAGCAGCCGCAGCTTCAGCAGCCGCCGCCTTCCGCTCGGCGCGCGAGGGAAGCGGTTGGTCGTAGGTGGCCACCAGGGCGGCGTCGTCCAAAATCTCCCCGCTGGTAGCCGCCTCGAATACCGGCGATTCCTTGAGGTGCAGCCGGATAAACACAGCCAGGCCCATGAGCACAACCGAGGCGATGAAGGGGATACGCCAGCCCCACGCGACCACGGTGTCGGTGCCCATGGTGGCGAGCATGATTGCCCAGATCGCGCCGGCGCCCAGGGTGCCGGTATTGGTGCCGAGGGCCACCAGCGAGGAAATAATGCCGCGGCGTTCCCGCGGGGCGTATTCGGCCAGCATTACGGAGGCGCCGGCAATTTCCGCGCCGGCCCCGAAGCCCTGGATGAGGCGCAGAATCACCAGCATAATCGGCGCCCAAATGCCCACCACCTGGTAGGTGGGGAGGAAGCCGATGAGGGTGGTGGCCACGCCCATCATGGCGATGGTAATGAAGAGGACTTTGGTGCGGCCGATGCGGTCGCCGAGCCGCCCGAAGTACCAGGCGCCCAGCGGGCGGGCCACGTAGCCCACGCCGTAAATGGCCATGGCCCCGAGGATGGCCATGGACTGGTGGCCGGCGGGGAAGAAAATGTCTTTAAAGACGAGCGCGGCGGCCAGGGAGTACAGCTGGAAGTCCATGAATTCCAGAGCTGTTCCGAGCCAGCCGGAAACCGCGGCCTTGACCAGGTCCGAGGTTGAGCGCGTGGGCACCGGGGCGGTTACTGTTCCCGGCGGGTGTTGTTTGGACATGAGGTGCCTTCCACATTCACTTCGTTGTGTTGACTGAGAAGAAGCTGCTTTCCGGGCGGATAGCCGGATGGATAAGCGAGCTCCGATGGCTTCAGTATCGCGGCGGGAATACGCCGAAATCACGCCCGAGAGGCGGCGATATTTCGATATGTCATATGCGGATTTCGAATAGCGATACGCGAGCGGGGTGGGAGCGGTGCGTTTGCGGTGGGCGTGGCAGGGCGGTAACGCGGGTGGAGTGCCGCGAGATTCCGCGGATAACTCGCCCACCCGGGTGGGTGCGGGCAGTGGTGGAACGACGACGCCGCCCCGGCGGCGCGCAGCCGCGCGCCGCCGGGGGAGCCGACTCGCCGCGAAAGAACTTGAAATGCGCCAGGTAAATTATCGGAGAGCTCGTTGGTGCCACACAGTCGTGGAGGGTTTTATGCGCATCGACCGACTTGAATGGTTGGAGTCTTTCGTTGCCGTTGCGAAATTATCGTCCTTTTCGCGGGCGGCTCGTTTGCTCCACAGCAGTCAGTCGCGGGTATCGCTCCACGTTGCGAATTTGGAGCGGGCGACGGGCCACACCCTGGTGGATCGCAGCCATGTTCCCTGCACCCTCACCGCGAAAGGGGAAACGTTCCTACCGCGCGCCGAGGAGATCTTGGTGAAGCTGCGCGATGCGGTCGATGAGCTCAATACCGAATCGGGCAGCCTGGTGGGCGCGGTTACTCTCGGGGTGATTCCTTCTATCTCGGCGGTGCTGTGCCCGGGAATGCTGGCGCAATTACAGCTGGAGGAGCCCGGTATTTCCGTTAATTTGCTGGAACGCACCTCCGCGGAATTATTGGAGAAAGTGGGGGCCGGGCACGCGCAGCTCGCCATCGTTTCGCAATTTAGTTCGCTGCCCTCCATTCCTGATTCACAGCGCCTGTGGTGGGAGCCGTACGTGGCGGTGGTCCGCCAGAATTCCCCGGATTTCCAGGGCGTGGAGGTGGTGGCTCCCGGAGATCTCGCGGAGGTCACCCTGGGGCTGACCGGCGCACCGGGCCTGAGCATCGACCCGGAAATGCGCGCCGCTTTTGATTTATGGGAGCTGGAGCCGCGCATCGCGGACTTCCGTACCGAGCAACCCCAGACTCTCCTTAATATGTGCAAGGCCGGGCTGCTCACCCCGGTTATCAACCTGCTGGCTTTTCGCAGTTGCGATCACGAAGGGCTGCGCGCGATTGCTATCGCGGGTGATTACGGGCGGGAAGTTTCCGTGGTGGCGAATACCGCGGTGCCGCTCACCCCGATTGGCCAGTATGTGCGCGATTTGATCCTGGCTATTCCGCTGCCCGCCGGCGTGCGTTCCCTCCAGCCGCAGCGGAGTGATGCGGGGGATACCAGCTAGTTCCGAACCCGGGAAAAGCCTGGAAGCTTTGCGCAAAACATGGCAGCGGAGCTGGAAATCCGCGCCGGCGCCTGGCAAAATTGGGTATGTCGCACAGGGCGACCGTGTCAGAGTGGACACTCTGAAGTAACAGCATGTATGCATGGCCCGGGTTTCCGGGCGTGGGGGCATTGCGGCCTGCCAAGGGGCGGCGTCGTCGTACCACAACTGCTGGAGCTTCGGGTGCCCGCAACGGCACTCTTCACTCGGATCGTCCGGCACGTACCTGCCGGTGAAGGGACCAGTAATGGCATCTGTAACATTTGAGAACGCATCGCGTATCTACCCGGGGTCGGATACCCCGGCTGTCAATCAGCTCAACCTTGAAATTGCTGACGGGGAATTCCTTGTTCTTGTTGGCCCGTCCGGCTGCGGTAAATCAACGTCGCTGCGCATGCTCGCCGGGCTGGAAGATATTAATGACGGGCGTATCTATATTGGGGACCGCGATGTCACCAATGTTTCGCCTAAGGACCGCGATATCGCGATGGTGTTCCAGAATTACGCTCTCTACCCGCATATGTCGGTGGCGGAGAATATGGGCTTCGCGCTCAAGATCGCGCGCACTCCGAAGGAAGAAATCGACAAGCGCGTCAAGGAAGCCGCCCAGATCCTCGACCTGACCGAGTACCTGGATCGCAAGCCGAAGGCGCTTTCCGGTGGGCAGCGCCAGCGCGTGGCGATGGGCCGCGCGATTGTGCGCAACCCGCAGGTCTTCCTCATGGACGAACCGCTCTCTAACCTGGACGCGAAGCTCCGCGTGCAAACCCGCACCCAGATCGCGACCCTGCAGCGCCGCCTGGGCACCACCACGGTGTACGTCACCCACGACCAAACCGAAGCGCTGACCATGGGCGACCGCATCGCCGTGCTCAACTTCGGGGTATTGCAGCAGGTAGGCAGCCCGGATGAGCTGTACAACCGGCCGCAAAACGCTTTCGTGGCGGGCTTCATTGGTTCGCCGGCCATGAACCTCGGCACCTTTAATATTGAGGGCGACGACGCAGTCCTGGGCCAAGCGCGCATTCGCCTGCCCCGCGCGGTGATCGATGCGATCACCCCGGATGACAAGGGCAAGGTCATCCTGGGCGTGCGCCCCGAATCCTTCACGGAGCTCACGCGCGAGCCCGGGGAAAGCTCGGTGCCGATCGTGGTGGATATGGTGGAGAACCTGGGTTCGGATAACTACGTATATGGCGAGATCGCCGGCGTGGAGAAGTCCGGCTTCGGCTCGGGCGATGGCTCCTCCCAGGTGGTTGTGCGGATCCCGCCATTCAAGGCCCCCGCGGTGGGTGACACCGTGTACGCCACCCCGAACCTGGATGCTATCCATGTGTTCCATGCCGGGGATGGCACCCGCATCAACTAGCCGGGGGAGCACCCGCGGGGGTAGCACCGCATCGCCTCTCCCGGGTTAGTGCCCGCATTATGTAGGCGATGCGAGGCTGCTAAGGCAGTGGCCTAATCTCCAGGGCCGGGGCGCACGCGCCCCGGCCCTGCGTCGTCGTTACTCAATAATGAGCGCGCCATCGTGCCCCACATAGGCCGTGGCGAAAATCACGCGCTTTCAGCTGGGATTATGCATAACCGCGGCGCGGAACTGCCCGGACGTGACTTTTCCGCAGTTCAACACGGGTGATCTGGGCCGCCCGCTCACACGTGCCCGGGCGTTTCTATCCCGGGATTCTGCATACTTTCAGCGTAGTATGCACTCGATGAGACCTACTGCTCAAAACTTTTCAGGCGCGGTGCCTAGACTTGCCAGCATGACGGAAAGTGCCACTCCCGCTGCCTACCCCGGTGCGGGCGTCGTTCGCGCGCTGGCGGAACGGCCCCGCATTCTTGTTGTCTGTACCGGGAATATTTGCCGATCTCCCATGGGGGAAATCGTGCTGCGCCAGCGGTTGCGCGATGCCGGTATTGATATTGCGGTGGCATCCGCGGGGGTTTCGAATGAGGAATCCGGCAACCCGATTTACCCGCCCGCGCAACGCACTCTCACCGAACACGGCTATGACCTGCCCGATCACCACCGGGCCCACCGCGTCACCGCCGAGGAACTGGAAAACGCCGGCCTGATTCTGGCCATGACCACCGGGCACGCCCGGGCGGTGCGCCGGCTGTGCCGATCGCTCTCGCTTTCGCTGACCAATATTCACCTGTGGACCGAGTTCGCGCTGCCGGAGGTCGGGATCGCGCCGGAGGGCGTATTCGGGCACGGCGGCATTCTTTCCGACGACGCCGGGCGCGCTTCGGGCCGCCAGCATTCTTCCGATTTTTATTATTCATCCGGCGAGTACGATGTGCCCGATCCGTGGGGCGGGTCGGCGCGCGAATTCGAAGCGACGCTCGCCTGCGTGGAAGCCGGCTCCGAGCGCCTCGTGGAGCTGCTGCGCGGTCACCTGCCCGCGGCGCGGTGAGCGCGCAGCCCGCAGTGGGCATTCAGCCCGCGGTGAGCACGCAGCCCACGGTGCGCGCCCGTATAGTTATGCGGCGGCGGAGGGTCTTGTTCGGCGTGCTCGCGGTGGTGCTGATTGCCGTGGCCGTGCTGGCCGTGCGCCAGGTTTTGGCCGCCACTTACTATTCGCCCGCGGCCGTGGCCAGCAGATATATGACCGCCCTTGAAGAAGGCCGCGCTCGCGAGGCCCTGGACCTCACCGATCCCGGTGCTCTTTCCGGCTCCCTCGCCCTGCTGAGCGACGAAGTCTATCGCGCTGTTCCCGGCCGCCCCGCCCATTTCCAGGTGCGCGAAACTAGCCGTATCGAAACTGAAACCGGTGCCGGTAATGGTGCTGACTCCGGCAATGGCGCCGACTCCGGCAATGCCGTTGGACCCAGCAATGGCGCCGAAACCAGCGTGCGCGTAGACGGCGTCGTCAGCTACAACGGCACCCAAGAACCCCTGAGCCTCACCCTGGTGCGCCGCGGCACCACCCCGATCCTGAGCCCGCGCTGGCAGGTGAGCGAGGGCGCCCTCGGCCAGCTGCGCCTAGAACATGCAGCTGATCAAGTTTCCAGCGGCACCACGCCCACTACCGGCAGCGAACCGCCAACCGCGGGCAGCGGCCCAGCCTCCACCCCTCCCGCTCTCACCAGCATCAACGCCGTGCCCATCGCCCTCTCGCCCCAGGAATCCGCCCCGGCCTTCCCCGGCGACTACACCGTCGCGGCGCCCGGCGATTCGCGTTACCTCACCTTCTGGGCCGGCGCCACCGCCACGGTGCGCCCCGGCCAGACCGCGACCGCGCGTCTCAGCGCCCAGGCCACCCCGGCCGCGGGCGAACGCGCCGTGGAACTGGTGGAACGCCTCGTGGAAAGTTGCGTGCGCGGTGATGGTACGACGACGCCGCCAGCTGGCTGCCCGGCCGCTTTCCGCAAGGATCGTACGTTCGGGGATACCCGCAAGGAGAAGCTGAGCTGGAAAGAGAAGCCGCAGGTGAGTGCGTCCGTGGAAGGGCTGGGTGGAACCGTGAGCGTGCGAGGAGGCGTGCTGGAGCGCAGCTACGAGTGGCGGCTTCTTGCCCCGCTGAGCTGGGAGAAACGCTCGGATACCGCGCGGGTTTTCGAGCGGGAGCACGCGGTGCGCTTCCGGGTCGAGAACGGGGACGTGGTGCTCGAAAGTGAAAGCCTGCGCTAGCGCGGGTTACCATGGAAAGCGCTAATAACGGCGCGAGAGAAGAGGAAGGACGTATGAGCACCAACGTTGTGGCTGAGATTTGGCGGGAAGGCAACCTCCCGGCGGCGCGGCCTATCGATCATGCCCGGCGGGTATGCACCGGCACCCTGTGGGGCCTGGGCGCGGGCGTGGTGCTCGGACTCATCGCTTTCCCGAATGCCCTGGTCGGTTCGCGTGCGTTCTACTTGATCCCTGCCTTCGCGGTGGTGGCTTTCCTGTTGGCGTTGCCGTGGCTGATCCGCGATAAAACACCGGTCGCGCCCGGCGTGGACGTGGTTGCTCGGGTGCTGGGCACCGACGAAAGCCGGCGCATGCGCACGGTTGGCAATAGCCGCCGCAAGCAGGCTCTCATGGTGCCGGTGGTGGTTCGCCCGGTGGATAAATCCGCGGATTTCCGCACTGTTATCGCGGTGCATGGCGCCGAGCAGGCAGGCTTTGCGGAGAGCAAGCCCGGCACTCTGCTCCCGCTGCGCCAAACCGAAAAGGGCTACGGCGGGCTCGCCAACGTGGAGCAAGCCAGCCCGGAACAAGAAGCCCTCATGCGTTCCTTGGAACAGCGCCCCAAGCTGCTGCCCAATACCGCGCCGGTGCTGCCGTTCAAGCCGCAGTCCCTCGACCGCGTCACCACCGGGGACCAGCTGGAATGGTGGGGCGGAATGATCGCCGGCGCGCTGCTCGCCGCCGTCATCATGGGCATCGTCAGCCTGCTGTAATTCCAAGAAGTACGACGACGCATTCCGCGCCGGCTGGGCGGGGTGTTTTTCTGAGGTGTACTTCGTATGTACGACAAATGAAGTACATCTCGGACAACACATAGCACCCCCGCTGGGATTCTTGTGACCGGTGTGAATCCTGAGATGTGCGCGGCTCTTAGAGCCCTTAGCTGGCCAATAGCTTCTGGATGCGCTTGACGGAAACCTTTTCCTTGGTGCCCAACTGCTGGGCGAAAAGCGAGACGCGCAGTTCTTCCAGGAGCCAGCGGGCATGGTCGAGCACCCGGGCGCGGCCCGGATCGAAAGCCGCGTAGCTGGCTTCTTCGCGGGCACTTTCCACCGCTTCCGCCGCGGTTTGCACCTGCCAGGCGAGCGAATCATCAGCTGCCGGATTCACCGCGGCCTTCTCGATGCGCAGTTTCGCGGCCTGGAGATAACGTGGCAGATCCCAGAAGCGGGCTGCCGGCGTGGCCCGCACAAAATCGGCGGGCATGAGCGCATCCAGATGAGCGCGCTCGTCGCTCATGGTGGCAAGCAGCGCCACCGAGCGGTTATCCCGTACCAGCTGTTCCACTTCAGCCCAGGCAGCCGCGGCCTTGCCCGCACCCTGCGCGATCAAGAACACTTCGTCCTCGAACTCGTCACGAGCCCACGCCTGTAATTCCTCAAATTCACGCCCGGAACGCAGCTCCTCCGGGCTGGCATCATTGGCCGCACCCCAGCGGTCGGCGAGATTCCGCGCCGCCGCCCACTGTAGA
The DNA here is from genome assembly GCF_030216305.1 of Actinotignum timonense. Classification (GTDB taxonomy): domain Bacteria; phylum Actinomycetota; class Actinomycetes; order Actinomycetales; family Actinomycetaceae; genus Actinotignum; species Actinotignum timonense_A. Next base: position 36,038 of record NZ_JASOKT010000012.1, read on the forward strand.
TCAGCCACCAGCGCCGCAGTAGACGGTGCCGGGCTACCAGCCAGCTGCAAAGCCAGCTCGCCATCCCAGCGCGAGGTAATCCGGCCTTCGGGCAGCGCCAGCGCATCCGCGAGCAAACGAATCACGCCGCCGCGATGCACCCGCACCTGCTCACCCGGCTCCGCCACCACATCCAGCACAACCTTTCCGGCGCGGTCAGCAAGCGCAGGGTAAGCACGAACCGTCCCGGCCGGGCCCTCAGTTTCGATAACCGCCGGGATAATCCCCTGCTCCACCTCGGGCCAGCCGGTCAAAGCATCCCCGGACGCGAGTTCTGCGGCGGCCGCCCCGGCAGAACCGGTGGTGCCGGCCGAACGTGTGGTTGGCGCGCTCGCGGACGGCGTGCCTGCGGATGGCATGCCGGCGGATGGGGTTACCGCAGACTGTGCACTCGCGGAGTGCTTCGTGTCCTGTTTCGCTGAGCTGGGCTTACGCAACCGCGCCCGTGCCTCATCGAGGGCTTGGGCCACCGCCCCGGCTACCACGTTTTCCACCGCCGCCTTCGTTTGCGGGGCAAGACTGCGCTGTAAATATTCGAGCGACGTTGATTCCTCGAGAACCGCCCCCCGCTCCGAACGCACCCGGAAATTCACAGTCAGATGCGCAGGCAGATTCACCTCCTGCCATGCGGCGTCGTCGATCTCAATACCCCGCACGCGGGCCGTAGCCGCGCGAAAAGCCGTTTCGAACGAAACTGGTTCGCTACCGGCCGCGGCGCCGCCGGTAGCGTTACCGTCCGCGTCACCCCCGCGTGCGCCGGTATCGCCGTGCACGGCTTCCTCCCACGTGGGCAGCACCGCGCGGATATCGCGGGCCACGTCGGGAGCGGGCACCAGGTTGCGGCGCACGCGTTTGGGTAGCGCGCGGATCGTGGCGACCACGAGTTCGCCCAGCATTCCGGGCACCAGCCAGTCGAAACCGTCCGGGCGCAGGCGGGGGAGCAGCGCGATGGGTACGTCCACGGTGATGCCGTCGTTGAACGAGCCCGGCGCGAAGGTGTAGGTGATGGGCAGCGTAATATTGCCCTGGCGCCATTCGGTGGGGAAGTCCTCTTCCGCGGCGCTTCCGCCGGCCCCGCCCAGCAGGAAATCCTGCGTGAAATCGAGCAGCTCGGGGCGGGCGTGGCGTTCTTTCTTCCACCAGGAATCGAAATGCCGCCCGGAGACCACGCTCTCCGGGATGCGTTCCTCGTAGAACGCGGCCAGCGCGTCGTTATCGGCCACCAGGCCGTGGCGGCGCAGCTTATCTTCGGTGCGGCCGGCCTCCTCGAGGGCCGCGCGATTGCGGGCCAGGAACTCGTGGTGAGTGCGCCACTCGCCCTCCACCAGCCCGTGGCGGATGAACATCTCGCGGGCCAGCTCGCGTGCCGCATCCGAACCGGAAGTGGCCAGCAGCACGGGACGGTCCGCCACCAGGGTCACCCCGTAAAGCGTCACCTTTTCGTGGACCATCGCCGCGCCGTTCTTCGCCGACCAATACGGCTCCGAATAGGAACGCCGCACCAGCTTCTTCGCCAGCGGCTCGATCCACTCCGGCTGGATCGCGGCCACGGTGCGGGCGAAAAGCCGGGAAGTTTCCACCAGCTCGGCGGCCATCACCCAATCGGGAGTGCGCCGGTGCAGGCCAGAGCCCGGCCAGATCACGAAATGGGTGCCGCGCGCTCCCAGGTAATCGCGGCTGCGCGGGGAATAATTGCCGATATTGGAAAGCAGCCCCACCAGCAGCGATCGGTGAATCGCCCCCGACTCCGGGGTATCCGAACCGCGCCCGAGCTCACGGCACGCGTGGGCCACCGCCCCGGAATTCGGCGCCCCGCCCAGCTGAGGTGCCCCCGCACCCGCATCAGCCGCGGCGCGAATCTGCTTCGGGCTGGGCAGCGCCAGGCGGCGGATCGTCAGCTCCAGCGGCCGCGCCATCTGCTCGAGCTGCGCCACCACATCCGCCCACTCGCGATAGCGCAGGTAGTTGAGGAATTCCGCGCGGCACATGCGCCGGAACGCCGAACCGGACAGCTCGCGCGCCTGGGTGCGCAGATAGCGCCACAGCGTCAGATACGCGAGGAAATCCGAGGAGCCGGCCGTGAAACGCGCGTGGAATTGATCGGCCTGGGCGCGTTTCTCAGTGGGACGCTCGCGCACATCCTGCACCGACAGCGCCGCCACCAGCACCAACACTTCGGAAGCGCACCCGTTGCGCTGCGCCTCAATCAGCATGCGGCCCAGGCGCGGGTCGATAGGCAGGCGCGCGAGCTGCCGCCCGATGGCGGTCAGGCGCGGGGCGTGGCGGCTGTCCGCGCCGAAGGCGCCCGCAGCCCCGTACGTTATCGCTCCGATTTCTTCGAGGAGCTGGGTGCCGGCCCGCACCGCCCGCGCTTCGGGCGGGTCGATAAAAGGAAAATCGTCGACGGCGCCCAGCCCGAGCGCGAGCATCTGCAAAATCACCGCGGCCAACGAAGTCCGCTGAATCTCCGGCTGGGTGAATTCGGGCCGAGCCAGGAAATCATCCTCGGAATAGAGCCGGATTGCGATCCCGTCCGCAACGCGCCCGCACCGCCCCGACCGCTGATTAGCGCTCGCCTGCGAAATCGGCTCGATGGGCAGGCGCTGCACCTTCGTTTTATTCGAGTAGCGCGAAATGCGGGCGGTGCCCGGGTCAATCACGTACTTGATGCCGGGAACCGTCAGCGAAGTCTCCGCAATATTCGTGGCCAAGATAATGCGCCGGTAGGGCCCGGGCTGGAAAATTCGGTGCTGTTCCGCCGCGGAAAGCCGCGAAAACAGCGGCAGCACCTCCACGGCACCCGGCGCGCTGGAACTCCCCCCGGGCGCCACATACCGTGCCCCGAGCTCATCATCGAGCGCCTTCGCGGTATCCCGAATCTCGCCCTCCCCGGAGAGGAAAACCAGAATATCCCCCTCACCTTCCGCCATGAGCTCCTCGGCAGCCGCCACGATTCCACTCACCTGATCGAGTGCCCCCGCCCGGCCCGGGGTGCGCGGCGCGGTTACGCGCTGCGCACCGGCGTCGTCGTACTGTTCATCCTGGTCAGCGTCCTGTTCCTCATCGAGGGGCCGGTACCGGATTTCCACCGGATACGTGCGCCCGGACACTTCGATAATGGGCGCGGTGTCGCCGGGGCGGCCGCCCGCGCGGTGCTCGCCGAAATGCGCGGCGAAGCGCTCGGTGTCGATGGTCGCGGAGGTGATGATGACTTTGAGGTCGGGGCGCGCGGGCAGCAGGCGCGCGAGGTAGCCGAGGATGAAATCGATATTGAGGGAGCGTTCGTGCGCTTCGTCGATGATGAGGGTGTCGTAGCGCAGCAGTTGCGGATCGGATTGGATTTCCGCGAGCAGGATGCCGTCCGTCATGAGTTTGACGAGCGTGGTGGGGCCCACTTCTTCGGTGAAACGTACCTGATAGCCGACGGCGCCGCCGACTTTCTGCCCCAGTTCGGCCGCGATGCGTTCGGCAACCGAGCGGGCGGCGATGCGCCGCGGCTGGGTGTGCCCGATGAGCCCGGTGATGCCGCGGCCCAGCTCCAGGCAGATTTTCGGCAGCTGCGTGGTTTTCCCGGAGCCGGTTTCCCCGGCGATAATAACCACCTGGTTCGCGGCGATGGCCTCGCGGATCTCCGCGCGCCGAGCGGAAACGGGCAGAGTTTCCGGGTAGGTGATGTGCGGGACGGCGGTTCGGCGCGCTTCGAGTTGCGCGGGGGTGAAGGGCCGCGGCCCGCGCGGGTTGGTGCGGTTGCGGCGGTTGGAACGACGACGGCGCGAAGCGCCACCTCCCCGCCGGTTGGTCGAGCCATCACCGTTGCGCTGGTCGGTGCGGGCGTGGCGGTTGGCCTCGCCCTTGCCGGAGGGCGCTGCGGGTTCCTGAGACTTATCCATATCGTGCCTCATTATTCCACGCCTCCCCGGAGCTTCCTACCGGTTGGGGTTGCCCGCGGGCTAGTGAAACAGGTGGGGCCCGGGCGATTGCCCGGGCCCCACCTGCGTCGTCGTACTTAAAGATGCTGCGCTGGAAAGTGCCGTACGTGAAGGTGCCGTACGTAAAAGCGCCGCGGCTCAGGCGCGACTACACGTCAGAACGCGAGAAGCGCCAGCCACCCAGCGCGAGCAGCACCACCGCCAGCGCGCACCCCCATTTGTCTATTAGCCCCTCCGCTTCTTGGCCGGCTTCGGCTTTGCTGGTTTACCATCAATGGAGCTGCTGAATGATGGGGAAGTGCCTCTTGTTCATCATTTGCTAGTGGTTTTGCTTGGGAAGTGGCACTTGTCCATCATTGAGCCTGGGTTTGTGCGTCGCGGTGACCTAAAATTTACGTCATGAGGCTTGAAGACTTTACTGCCCCGCAGATGGGTTCGTTGGTGGACATTGCCGGCAGTGATCCCATTTTGGGTAGTTGGGAGCACAAGGCGTTCGTGCCCGCCGTGCTTCCTTCTGAGATGCCTGAGCTGTCTGGGCGGACTGTCGTCCAAGTCGCAAATGCCAGGTCTAGCTTGGCTGCTTTGGACGCTGTTGCCTTACAGCTTCTTAACCCTGCTCTTTTCAGAAGTTCTGTTCTTCGTCGGGAAGCGCAAAGCACCTCTGCTTTGGAAGGCATATATGCTCCTCTGGAGCGAGTCATGACAACTGATGTTGACTCGCCAGAAGACGAGACCATGCGTGAGATCGTCAACTATCTGGATATGTCCTATGCGGCTTTTGAATGGTTGAGTTACGGGAGAGAAATATCTGTTGGGATGCTTACTGCCCTGCAGGGGGAGCTGATGAAAGGCACTCGACTGGCTGGGCAATCCGGACGGCTGCGAGAGCGTCAGGTTGTCATAGGTAAGCGAAGTAGCGCCAAAGCAAATGAGCCAGCGATACTTTCCTCTAGGTTTGTTCCAGCTCCTCCGGGGGACTTGCTGATTTCGGGCGTCGAAAGGCTGGTGGAATGGATAGGGCAGGATCATTCTGAGCGGATAGACCCCGTGGTCGCCGCCGCAATGTCGCATTATCAGTTTGAGACTCTACATCCGTTTATGGATGGCAACGGCAGGCTCGGTAGGCTGCTGATAGTTCTGCACTTGATGTCTCAGGGTGTGCTTTCCGAGCCGACGCTTTCCGTTTCGCCTTGGTTTGAAGCCCGTCGAGCAGAATACTATGACCGGCTGCGTGCGGTAAGTACCGCCGGTAACTGGGATGAGTACATCGAATTTTTCGCCAGAGGAATAGGGCAATCGGCCAGCCAGGCCTTGCGCCAGGTGCAGGAGCTGATGCGTGTTCGAAATGTGCTCAAAGGCAAAGTGCGTGATTCTGGTCTACGTTCAGAAGCGGGTCTGCGTGTGGTCGATTTAGCCATCGCGAAAATCACTTTCACGACTAAGGCGCTAGCGGAAGAACTGGATCTTTCAGTGGCGCGAGCGGGCGAGCTAATTAGGCAGCTAGAGAATCTGGAAATCTTGGCCGCCGTCAACGAGAGCGCTCGGCCGAAAGTGTATTTCGCGCCTGCGATCGTTCGGGTGTTGGTTTGAGCCTGAGCCGACAGTGGCCTTCGGGGCGCTTTGGCGGGCATCTCGGCTGGCTTTTCCGGCTGTGAGGGGTGTGCTTCTCCTGCTGGTTTACCATCACAAGTGCCGATGAATGATGGGGAAGCGCCCCTTGTCCATCATTCGCCGGTTTGCCTGACTCGTGCAGATTAGTGACCCGACTGCCGGCTGCTGAGGGGTGGTGGGTCACTAAGGCTGTGCAAGTCAGGCCGGAGCTTCCTACCGGTGGGGGTTGGCCGCGGGCTAGTGAAACAGGTGGGGACCGGGCGATTGCCCGGTTCCCACCTGCGTCGTCGTGCTAAAAAACGCCGCGCTGGAAAGCGCCGCGGCTCAGGCGCGACTACACGTCAGAACGCGAGAAGCGCCAGCCACCCAGCGCGAGCAGCGCCACCGCCAGCGCGCACCACAACCCCAGACCGATGGCCGGGCTGGAAACCGTGAACGAGGTGACATCGGCGCCGGCGTTGAGGCCGGGCGGGCTGAGCGCCGCGGTGAGGAGCATCGGCGGCAGGTAGGGGATCACGAAACTGCGCACGAACTCCGAGGGAATAAGCGCGAGCACCGGGGACAGCATCATCACCGCGAGGATCAGCACGATGGTGCCGGCGGAACTGCGCAGCAGGTAGCCGATTCCCAGGGCCATCCACGCGGAGGTGACCATGGCGATGATGAAGTTGAGGTAGAGCCACCAGGCGTCGCCGCTGAAACCGATGGTGAGGCCGAAGAGGGTGCCCACCACGGCTCCCAGCACCAGGAGCACCAGGGTGGTGGCCAGGGCAACCAGGCTGAGCGCGAGGGTGCGGGCGGCCACGTTGCGCCAGCGGCGCGGGTCGGCGCTCACGGTGGAGCGCATGGTGTTCGCGGCGTATTCCGAGCACACCGTGACGGCGCCGAAAGCCACCATGATGATCTGGAAAATGGTGCTCGCGCTGATGAGGACGTAGGCGGCGAGCGAATGCTCCGCGCCCATCGCGGTGGCGTACGTGTTGAGTTCGAGCTCGCTGGAACCCCAGGCGGTTAGCGCGGTAATGGCCAGCGAGAAGAGGGTGCCGATGATGAGCGTCCAGCGCAGCGAGGGCAGCGTGAGGATCTTGCGCAGTTCGGAACGCAGCGAGCGGCCCAGCGTGACGCGGTAGCTCGGCGCAGCGAATTGGCTGATGCGCGGGGGGAGCTGAGCTAGCTGCGGCGCGGCGGCACCGGGAGCGCCGGGGCCGTGCGCGCCGGGGCTGGCGGGGACATAAGTAGTACTCATTGGTGGCCTCCCGGGAGGTTCGTGGCGGGGCGGCCCGCGCCGTATTCGACGTCGTGGCCGGTCAGGTCCATGAAAATATCTTCCAGCGAGCGGTGGATGGTGGCCAGTTCGTCCAGCTGCACCCCCGCCTCGAAGGCGATTTTGCCGATGTCCGCGCGCGAACCGCCCGGGATCGCGAAGCGGGCGATGGGTGCGGGTGCTGCGGACTGCGCGGCGGATGTGCCCGGCGCGGCTGCTGCGGACTGCGCGGCGGATGTGCCCGGCGCGGGTGCGGCGGTTGTGCCCGGTGCGGGTGCCGCAACCTCGCTAGCATCCTGGAACTCCAGCCCGGCCGCGCGCAGCGCGCTCTCCAGGCCAGCCCGGTTCGGGGAAGCCACCAGCACGGTGGTATTCGCCGCGGCCTCGGTGAAGCTTTCGATGGGCCCGAAGGCGATCATGCGCCCGCGCCCGATGACCAGCAGGTCGTCGGCGGTTTGCTGCATTTCGCTCATGAGATGCGAGGAGACCAAAATGGTGCGGCCCTGCTGCGCGAGCGTGCGCATGAGCAGACGCACCCAGCGCACCCCGTCCGGATCCAGGCCGTTTACGGGTTCGTCAAAGAGCAGCACTTCCGGGTCGCCCAGCAGCGCCGCGGCAATCCCGAGCCGCTGGCCCATGCCCAGCGAGAAGCCCTTGAGCTTGCGCTTGGCCACGCTCCCGATCCCGGTCAGCTCGATCACTTCGTCCACGCGCCGCGCGGGAATCCCGTGGGTGGCCGCCAGAATCTGCAGGTGGCTGCGCGCGCTGCGCGAGCCGTGGAAGGCCTTGCCGTCCAGCAGCGCACCCACCGTGGTGAGCGGGGAGGCAAGCTGCTCGTAAGGCAGCCCGGCAATGAGGGCGCGCCCGGAAGTGGGGCGATCCAGCCCCATAATGCAGCGCATTGTGGTGGATTTGCCCGAACCGTTCGGGCCGAGGAACCCGGTGATTTTCCCGGGCTGGAGCTGGAAACTCAGGTTATCAACCGCGGTGGTCGCACCGTAGCGTTTCGTCAGGGCTTCGACTGTTATCACAGGCAGTCCTTTCGTGCTGGATTGGTGAGTGCCCGGCCGCGCCGGCACTCGCGCCGCCCATTCTACAGCCGCCCCGCCCGCTCCCCGGTGGCGCTCATCTCATGGACGCACCGCCGCCCCGTGTCTCGCCGCCCCGTATTCGCGCAGTCCTAGAATGTGCCTATGCCGCAATCCTCACGCACCACCACCCGCATCCGCGCCCTCGACGGCATCCGCGCGCTCGCGATCATCGCGGTGGTGCTCTATCACATGCGCCCAGCGCTCCTCACCGGCGGTTTCGTGGGCGTCACGGTGTTCTTCGTGCTGTCCGGCTTCCTCATCACCCGCAGCGTGCTGCGCGAGCTGAGCCGCGAACGCCGTTTCTCCTACCGGCGCTACCTGCACCGTCGCCTCCTGCGCCTGTGGCCCCCGGTCCTCGTGACCATCGCGGGGAGCGCGCTCCTCAGCTACCTCATCGCGCCCAGCCTCCTCCCGAAAGTCCAGGCTGATGCCCTCCCGGCCGCGCTTTTCGCGAGTAACTGGGTCTATATTTTCCGCGAGGTTCCGTATTTCGCGGCCTCCGGTCTGCCGTCCCCGCTCACCCACCTGTGGTACCTGGGGGTCCTGGCCCAGTTTTACCTGGTCTGGCCGTTTATCTTGCTGGCCCTGCGCCGGGTGCGCTATTCGACGCTCCGGATCGTGGCAGGCTTGGCCCTTGCATCCGCCCTGCTCATGGCCGTGCTGTTCTTCGCGGGCCCGGATTCCACCCGCGCCTACTACGGCCTGGACACCCGCGCCGCCGAACTCCTCATCGGCGCGCTCGCGGCTCTCGTTTCGCCGTATGTTGCGTCTTTGTGGCCGCGCGCGGATAGTACGACGACGCCGCAGCCTCCCGCGCATTCCGCCACCGCCGCTTTCGGGTTGCGGGTGGGCACCGGCGCCGCTCTCCTGGCTTTGCTGGCGCTGGCTGTATGGGCGGATGGCGAATCGGCCCTCACGTACGCGGGTGGTTTAACGACGACGGCGCTCCTGACCGCCCTTATCGTGCTCACCGTGCACAACCCGCGGCTGGGCCTGAGCCGGGTGCTGGCCAGTGCGCCTTTTGCCTATGTGGGTTCGCGGTCCTTCTCCCTGTACCTGGTCCACTATCCGCTGCTCCTCCTCATGAATCCGGCTACCCGCACCGCGGAGATTTCCGGGGTGGCCAAGATCGGGCAGCTGCTGGTGGTGGGCTTGGTGGCGGAGCTGTTTTATCGCTGCGTGGAGCAGCCGAGCGCACACCTGGCGCGGGCCGGCTGGCGCGCGGGTTTGCGCAGCTGGTGGACTGGCCTGCGCGCGTGGCGCAGCGACATTCGCGCGTGGCGCACCGGCCCACGCAGCTGGCGCAACTGGCGCGGCCTGGTGAGCAAGCACCACCTCAGCAACACGCTCTTCGTGGTGCTCAGCGCGGTGTCTCTTCTTCTTGTGGCTCTGCTGGCTTTCGCGCCGATTCCCTGGCAGCGCCTCGCGGATTCCCGCGCGGTGGCGCTGCGCCCCGAGCTCGCCGCGCCCGCGCCTGCTATCTCCGCTCCGGCAGCCAGTGGCGCGGCACCCGGCGAAGCAGCCGCTTCGACCAACCCTGGCAACCCTGGTAGCCCGGCTAACCCGGCCGCTTCCGCCAGCCCGAACAGCGCTCCGGAACCCAACCCAACTCCTACGCCGGGCGCCCTCCAACCCATCGCCACCCAAGTCCCGGCCAACCTGGATACGTCGGCCTGGGCCAAGGACCCGGCCACCGGCGTTTGCTCCGCAAACGCCGTGATGATTGGCGATTCGGTCACCCTGGGCGCCACCGAGGCCCTCAAGGAGGTCCTCCCCAATTCGGTGGTGGACGGCAAGGTCAGCCGCCAATTCGCCGCCGGCGCGGAGGTGTTCGCCCAGCGCCAAGCCCTGGGGGAGAAACCGCGGGTGCTTATCTATGCGCTCGGTTCGAACGGGCTCATCGGCAGCGAGGCGGATATTCAGAAACTCGTGGATGCCGCCCAGGGTCTCCCCGTCTATTTCGTCACGAACCGCAGCCCGCTGGAGGCCCAAAACCCGAATAACGAGCTGCTCAAGTCCTATGCCGCCTCCCACCCCAACGTTGGCATTATCGACTGGTGGGCCGCCACCGAAGGCCACGAAGAATTCCTGCGCGACGATGGCATCCATCTCACACCCACCGGGCAGCAGCACTTCGCTACCCTTATCCAGCAGGCCCTGTGCGGGGCCTAAGCCAGCCGGAAAGGTAGGCGCGGTGCGCGTTCTCAATTCTCTTCTCGGGTTGCTTCTGGCCGCTTTCGCGGTGTTCACGGTGCAGCCGGCCTGGTTCGGCCCGGCTGCCCGGCTCGCCACCGTGGTGCCCGGGGCTCAGATCATGTCCAGCCGCGGGGCACTCGCGCTCGGGATGCTCATCGCCGCGCTCGCGGTGGGGCTGCTCGGCGCGGTCCGCAGGTATTTTGGGGGTGGGCGCGTGGCGGTGAGCTGCGCCGTCGTGCTACTACTCGTGGCCCTGGCGCATGCCGGAACCCTGAGCGGGCGCGGGCTGGAGCGGGAGGCCCTCGGCGCGCCCGCGGCCGGCGAGCTCACCGTGGTGCAGTACAACACGGAGGGTGGGCGTGTGGACCTGGATCACCTGGCCGATGCGATTGTGCGGGTGGGTGCGGATGCGGTCTCGCTGATTGAAACGTCGAGCGAGGCCGGCGCGGAGATTCAGGAGAAGCTGGCCGCGCGCGGGGCGGACTATCAGCTTTTTGACGGCGGGGTGTCGCGGTATAGCGCGGCGTGGCGGTCCTCGGTGCTGCTGGTGTCCGCCACGCGCGGGGAGTATGAAGCGGTGGATCTGAGCGAGACGTACGGGGAGGATGTGTCGCGCGCGGTGGCGGCGGCGCCGCGCGGCGGGGCGCGCCCGGATGCTCCGATGTTCGTGGCCGGGCACCCCACGGCGCCGGTACCTGCGTATATGGACCTGTGGCGCGCGGAGGCGCGGGCGCTGTACCGAGTGTGCGAGGCCGTGCCGGATGCGGTTGTTGCAGGGGATTTTAATTCGACGGCGGACCACCAGGCTGCCCTCAGCCCCGGCTCTACCTGCCGCGACCTGGGGGCCGACGCCGGAATCGGGGCGGTGGGGACCTGGCCCACCACGGTGCCCGCGCTGCTGGCCTCGCCGATTGATCGGGTCATGAGTTCGGGGGCCTACCGCGGGGTGGCCGGGGAGATCATCGATCCTGATAACGCCAGCGACCACCGCGGCATCATCGTGCGGCTCAAGCCTGCCTATTAATCCTTAGACAGGCTCGTCAAACGTGGGTGGTTCACTCCGCGAGAGCTTGGAGTGCGATGGCGCGGTTGTTGCGCACCACGGAGCGCACCTGAATCTCTTCCCATTCCCGCATGCCGCGCTGGAGCGCTTCGCGTGCTTGCGATGTGCATGCTGCTCCGAACTCGTCAATAACGAAAAGAAGAACTTCTTCCAGGCAGGGCCGGAACCTGCGCCCGCCCACCGGGAAGTGGACATCAGCAATCCGGGGAGTGCGCAGCGCATTTTTGAGGCGCCGGCGCGAGCGGCGGGAATGCTTGCCGCCCAGGAGCAAGGCGTGAGTCCATTCATCGCGATGGGAATGAACCTGGACATGCGCACAGGGGATATTTGAGCGCGGCGAGCGAATATAATCCCACCGCACCAGGGGCTCTTTTCCAACCCTTCCGTGAATCACTGAGAAGGTTGACTCATTAACAGCGAGTAAACCGGTTTTCGAATTGAGGAACACCTCGTAATCGAAGCGGACAATGAGGAAACGATCAACGCGAATATCACCCGACAAGATTTTTGACGGGAAAGCCGCCTTTGCGGTTTCGTGTTTCACTAGCGAGAAACTGGGGTCAATTAGCTCCCCAATTAGCTGTAGATGCGCCGCGAACTTATCGGCGCACTCATTCAAATGTGCGTTCACCACGGTACAACTCCTCGAAGCGATCCAGGATTTCCATTTCGAAGTAGGCGTTAGTTTCTTTTGGTCCAAGCTGGTAGTTATCAGCGCGCCAGTCGAATTCTTCCCGGGTCATTCTGACCTCACGCAAGATTTCTTCCTTGCGCTCGAGAACCTCTTCCAGCGAGTTGTAAACACGATCTGGTAAGCACAGCCGATCCTCAGCAATATCCATATGTCTCACTCCTTCAATCGCCTCACGGCGAAGTAGTTATTGTGTGCTTCTCCGTCATTCTTGCATGGTATGCAAGCGCAAAAAAGACAGATCCACAACCTGTGGAAAACCGGGGAGCAATTCTGTGGATAACGTCCAAACCGCTGTGATCGCCTCCTCCATTACTTTCAACGCCTCTGCCCGCTCCTCTACCACCCCAATCCCACTCCTTGAAAACTTCAGTCCCCTAGAATGGAAGACGTGGATTTGGATACGCTCTCGGAATGGTCTCCGGTTGTTTTTGACCTCTTAGATATTTTCGGGGTGTTCGTGGCGGCCATCCTCGGCGGCATGGTGGCCCGCGAAAAATCCTTCGACATCGTCGGTTTCGTTATCGTTGCGATTATCAGCGCTCTGGGCGGCGGCATGCTGCGCGATGTACTCATCCAGCAGGCGCCGCTTCTCAAGGAACCGCCGGTGGCGCTCACCAATCCCTACTATCTCAGCTGCGCCTTGCTCGGGGCGCTGGTGGCCTATCTGCTGCGCCTGCGCGGGAAATGGGTGCGGCGTTTCATGACGGTCATGGACGCCGCCGTCATGGGTGCCTGGACTGCCACCGGCGTGATCAAAACTCTCAACGCGGGGCTGGGTGTGATGCCGGCTGTCATGATGGGCATGATTACCGCGGTGGGTGGCGGGCTCATCCGCGACATCACGGTGGGCCGCACCCCGGTGATTTTCGGCGGCAATACTCTCTACGCCACGGCTTCGCTGATCGCGGCGTTCCCGGCGGTGGTGCTGTGGTACAACCACGCGCCGATGCTTGCGATGGCGGTTTCTACGCTGCTCGCTTCCCTGCTGGTGATTCTGGCTCGCGTTTTCGAGTGGTCGCTGCCCGTGAACCGCGACTATTCCGTTAACGACACGCTCCAGCACGTGAGTTCTTCGCTCAGTCGCCGGATGCATCGGTTGCGTGATGAGGAGCATCGCCGCCAGGCGCGCGCGGAACGCCAGGAACGTGCGGTACGACGGCGCAACCAATCCCGCCAGTCGCTTCGCGCGCGGGCGCTGAGCAAGAAGAGCCAAGCGAATTCTTCCGGATCAGGCGGCTCCGGCGATTCCGGGCCGAGCGGCTCAGGGAAGCCTTCCAGCGGCGGGCAATCCTCAGGGAGCTAATCAGCGCCCCCTTGTGCAACACCCCGTTCGCAAAGGGTATACGTCGTGGTTTTCACGCCTTGCCCGCCATCGCGCTGAACCACGCCTTCCTCCTGGAGCGGCTTGAGCGCGTAGCGGACCTGTGCGATGGACAGCCCTGTCAGTAGAGCGAGCTCTCCGGTGGACAGCGCCGTATCGTGAGCGCGCAAGGCCGCGACAATAGCGGGCGCGTTCCGGCTCAGTTCGCGGAGCCAAGAATCGGTATCCCGCGACGCCAAGAGTGGGCCGCTCGCAGTAGGCGAAGCAACTTCTTTCGAGGTATTTTCTTGCAGGAGAATTTCGGCAGGAACCGGCCCCGGGTCCACGAACGGTGAGATGCGTGCAGGAGATCCGAGAACCGCATCCACGTCAATATCATCGACAGATTGCGGGCGCGGGAAAACTACAGTGACTTTGACTCCCGTATCAATAATTGTGGGAGCGTCAAGCCCGTACCGTTTCATTTCGCGGAGCATCGTTTGGATGCCTCCCCCTTCGCCTTCAATAATATTATTTCCATCGGCGTCGGTCATATAGGTAGCGATGCGGTAGAGGTGCTGGTTGACCTGCACGCGGGTGAGCTCTTCGCTCAGTAACTGGGAAACTGTGAGCGACTTGAGCCCGCCGGGGGAAGAGATAATAAGTTTTCGCGGCTCCAAGCGGATATCGATGCTTTTTTCCGTGACTGTGTCAGGACCGAGATCTCGGTGAACCAAAGCGTTGGCCACTGCTTCGCGAATCGCGTTGAGGGGAAGTTCGGGGATGGAACGCAGGTCACCACTCGGGAGGTAAACCTGGTAACTCGTGAGATTCTGGCGAATCCAATCCATCACCGCGTCGAAGAGTTCCGGAACCGGCCCGTTGAACCGCTTTAAGCCAGAAGTTCGGGCCGTCGCGCGAGTACCCGAGTACCGGACGGCTACGGTTACCGTGAGGGCGGGGCAGGCCCCCTGGGGGAACGCACCTAATCCGTATAGTCCGGCGAGGGTGAGCTGGTCCTCGCGCACCACGCGAGTATTCCGCAGCACTTCTTCATCGGAGTTTTCACTCAACGAGCGAACCTCACGCCGGCACGCACGTATATATTTCTCCGCGAGGTCGGTTTGGAGGTCACTTACACTCGTATCCGCCACTACCCGTGAGTCTGGCGAATCAATGTCGCGGTCCGTCAGCTTGGCAACTTCCAGCATCCGCTGTTCGTTGGCCGGCATAACGTAATCACCGTCGGCCTGGCGCAGGTAAGGGCTTCGCTGGAACGTGGCGGGTTTATGCATGACAGCGAGCGGGTGCACCTGAGCCACTACAACGAATGTGCCGTTGACCGTCAGAGTTCGAGTTGTAATCGATGGTGCCGGGACGACCGCGTTTTGTGCAACGCTGGCGACCCCTGCTTCAATGTCTGCGGGGCGCGTAACACCGATAACATCGAAATTAGGCTCCGAGACTCCTAAAACAATGAAACCGCCCTCAGGCATATTAGCGAAGGCGCAGATTGTTTTCCCGAGGTCTTCCGGAAGGCCGCCTTGTGCGGCTTTGACCTCGTAAAACGTGTCGTCCCCGCAGTGCAGGCGCAAACGAGCAAGGAGGGCAAGCAGCTCTTCTTCGCTTTCTAACTTCGACATCACACTCATAGACTATTATGAGTCACAATGCTTTTCAATGTCTAAATCGAAGTCTGGGGCGCGAATTATTGCTTAGACGGTCAAAATTAGTGCCAAGACTATTAAAATCTATCGCAGACTCTCAATAAGACTGCGAAACTATGAGTCTAACTATAAGTCTAACTATGAGTCTGGCGTCCAGACTTTCAGTCTGCGCGCATCCCACTGCCGCACCATTCACGAGCTATTCGCTAACCATTGACCCACCGCCCGCGCCGTCGCTACATTTACTTATGTAACCGGGACTACAACCCACGCCAAAGGAGGCCATCGTTCCGATGTCGCTGTGATCCCCACTCAGCCCCGCTGAGACGCCGCACCCAGCACCCGCGTCCAAGGAGATCACCATGCCTGCCCTCATTCTTGACAATATTTCATTTTCCTACACCGCCCGCCCGCTCCTCGACCGCATCACTTTGCGCCTCGCCACCGCCGACCGCGCCGTCCTCATCGGCCCGAACGGCTGCGGCAAAACCACCCTGCTGCGTATCGCCGCAGGTCACCTCAGCCCCGAACGCGGCACCGTCACCCGCACCGGCGCCAGCACCATCCCATGGAACCCCGTGCCGAACGACGCCGCCGCCGCGACCGTCGCGCACTTCCTCGAAAGCACCTTCGCGCCCGCGCGGGAACTACTCGCCCGTTTCGAAACGCTCAGCGCACGCCTGGGGGAGGGCGGCCCGGTCGCGGCCGAATACGACCGGCTATTATCCGTGATCACCCGCCTGGACCTGTGGTCCCTTGAGGATCGGGTCGACGACGCTTTGGCTGGTCTGGGCCTGGATATGTTGGCTGGGAGTGGGCGCTCGCGGGAGCTGGTGACGCTCTCCCCGGGCCAGCGCGCGCGGCTGAACTTGGCTGTCACCCTGGTGGCCCGCCCGCAGGTCCTGATTTTGGACGAGCCCACCAATCATCTGGATGCGGAGGCGAGCGCGTACCTCAGCCATATGCTGCGTTCCTGGCCGGGTCCGGTGCTCATGTCCAGCCATGACCGGGCTTTTATTGAGGATGTTGCCACGATCATCGTGGATATGGATGTGAGCGTGTGGGCGCAGCTGGCGCGTGCCGAAGGTGGCGGCGAGGTGTGCGGGGTATGTGAGTGCCGCGGTACCTACACGGATTATCTTGCAGCCAAGCGTGATGCGGAGCAGCGCTACCGGGCGCTCTACCTGGCCCAACAAGAAGAAAAGACGCAGCTGCGCGCGCACCGCCAGGCAGCCGGCGGCATTGCCCGGGGCGGGGTGCGCTTGGCAAGCGCGGAGGGCAAGGCAAAGAAGTTCTTCGCGGATCGCGCCCAGAGCACGGCCACCCGCCGCACCCGCCACGACGACCGCAAACTCGAAGCCCTCGCCACCCGGGAAGTACGCAAACCCCGCAGCTACACTTTCGCGTTCCCGGATTACGCCGGTGTACCTGCCCGTCAATCCGCCGGCCTGGCGGTATCCGCTCGCGCGGCAGCGGTTCCCGGCCGCCTCGCCCCGGTTACCTTCGACCTTTCTCACGGCGAGCATCTCCTCGTCACCGGCGCCAATGGCAGCGGTAAATCCACGCTCCTTACCTGGATCGCCACCGGTACTCCGCCGTCTGCCACACCACTCGCCGCGGTATCGCCCGACTCTCCGCACCGCAGCGCGTCTTCTACCGCCGCGCAGCATGTCACCGCCCAGCCTTCCGGCACTCTCTCCTGCGCGGGCCCGCTGGCTTTCGTCCCGCAACGCCTCCCGCGCTGCGGAGATCCCGGCTTCACTCCGGAGGTCTGGAATTCCGGCATTGGCGAGCGGGGTACCGGAATCCTGCACCCGTCCATGTGGGCAACCCCGATATCCGAGCTTTCGGCCGGTAACCAGCGCCGTGCCCAGCTTGCCCTCGCGCTCGCGGCCCAGCCTGCTGTCCTCGTCATCGACGAATCCACCAACTACCTTGACTTGGCCGCCATGCACGCCCTCGAGGAATCCCTGACCCGCTGGCCGGGTACGATCATCCTCGCCACCCATGACCGCTGGCTTATTACCCACTGGCCCGGCCCGCGCCTCCACCTACCAGACTCGCGCCTTACCGTTCCGGAATCGAAGGGGCTTCACCTCCCCGCCCGCACCCGGTAGTCTCAATCTTGCACACCGCAATCCCGACCGTGCGAAAGGGGTGGTCCCCAATGGAGTTTCCAGATTCGATGCTTCCTCAGGCCGATACACATGCCAGCGGCCAGGCACCTCCAAGTACTCCACGTGAGTCATACGTACCGAATGAACTCACCGAGCAAGTAATTGAACACGCGGAGAAGATCATGGCGGGCGAACTTCCAGAAGACGGCGCCGTTTTCGATAATCTCCGCGACGCCCTCAATTTCCTCGACACTCTCGTCTAAGTCGACCCGTTCTGAAGCGGCAGCACCATTTCCACACCCCGCCACCTCCCCACTCCTCATGCGCCCTAATTCGGCATCGGCTTCTCGATCACCCGTCCGTTCGCCGCGGTAAAGTCCCACACCACGGTGCAGGCCGGAGTTTCCTCCCGCGTTGATCCATCCGACTGGCGCACCGCAATAGTGGCTCCCGGCTTTTTCACCGTGAAGTCGAAAGACTCAATCACATCGGTGTTCCGGTTGTATGCCACCCACCCCCGCGTGATCATCCACCCGTCGCCCTCCGAGCATCCCTCGAGGAGGCGAGTATCGGCTGCCGGCACCGCGGTTCCCTCGCGCACGCTCCCGTGGGAGACACCCCTCTCGTCCGCCATCCCAAAATCGGCATGCTCAATCAGGAAACGCATATCGCTTTTCAGAACGGGGCCGCCGTCAGCATCGTCCGGCACTCGCGTGCGCACGGTATAGTCACTCGCCTCGTCGCCCGAGTAAGTCACCGCAATGCGCCGTTCGCCCACGTAATTGAGGTCCTCCGGGCCTCCCTTGGCGTTGTCCCAGTGGATAATTCCCATCTCCGCTTCTGCGAGTTCGTCCACGAACGTCAGCGCCTCGCGGGCAATCGCCTCGCTGGTGTCACCGCTGTATGCATTTTGTTCTGCCTCCGAGGAGATCGGGCTTGCAGCGTTTGCGCCGCCGCCCGCTTTTTCTTTCAAGGCCGACGACGCCGCGCCGGTCTCGCTCCGCGATCCCGCCGCGGGGGCCTGGCCGCTACTCGTGCACGCCCCCAGCAAGCACACCGCGCATATCCCCGCCACGCCGCGGGCCACATTGTTCCATGCCATGCTTCATCCTATCGCCGCAACGGACTGTCCAGATTCCAGGCAGGTCAGGCCAGGCTCTTTGCTCGCCTCAGCCCCGACATGTGCACCGCCTTGAAACATGTTCCTCAAGCAGTAGCCACGCGCCAATTTGGCAAGTAAAAGTCGTGTGGTTAGGTGTTCTCGCACATATCGAGTTGCGGCTATTGCGCCCGGTTTTCTCGGGTATAGGTAATAGTGAAGGCCTTTACTTGTCTGAATTCTTGCCGGCTCGTTGCCAGGTCATACCAGTCATCATTAGACCTCTGGAAAATATCCAGCCCCCGGCCCAGGGTGATTCTCCAACCGGTATCGGTCGTAATCCATCTATCGTGACCTGTAGGATCGTGCACGACCCTCAGGTTGATTCCTTGATGCCTAGCAGAAGTCCAGATCTGTCGGAACATAGTTTGTTGCTGGATAAGGTATTTCTTGTCCTGGTCTGATGCGGTATACACTGTGACATCCAACTCCAGGGCAGGGTCTTTTGCGGAGGCAAGAAGAGCGAGAAGTTCTGCAAGATTGCGTCCCTGGTAAGGCTGGCGGATATAGGGGTCGTGGATCTCAATTTCGCTGGAACCACGTAGGTAGGGAAGGAGAATTTTTTCGAAAGATACGCCACGTTGATTTTCCGCAAAATCCCGATGGCCTTCGTAGAGCTCAGATTCTTTACGAATATGGGTGGATTCGGAAGTTACTTCGGGCAGATGCGATACCTCTTCAGGTTCTTCGTCTGCTCTCCCGTTATAGTATGCCGGATACTCTTCCTCTTCCAATGTCGTGACGGCGTGCCATTGGTTGCGGGGGCCTGTGTATCCAAATTTCACCGCAGGCATGGTGGCGTCAATCCGTAAAATTTGGTCTTTGACGCGTTTGCGTCCCTCGATTGCGAACTGGAGGAGTTCCTCAATTTCTTCCGCTGTCGCTGCACCGGTCGGGTGGATAATCTTCATCAGGCCGGAAAATGTCTTGTGGATTCCGTCGCGATCACGTGTTGAAATATCGGAGCCGAGGGTGAAGTATTGCTGGTATTTATCGGAAAAATCGGTGTTGCGCATGAATCGCAACACTTCGGCAAGATAGTCGACAACGAAGCCATACCCTTGCGAGAACATCTCGCCACGGATCGTATCCACTTCCCATCCCGGAAGGTAGCAGTGCAGGCGGTCTAAGTAGGCTGAGTCGTGGTACGCTGCCGGAAGTTCGTCGAAAAGATCGGTGTTCTTAAGCATATAAGGGACGGTATGGCTAGTGTTGCCTACAAAAGCCATAGACGCTTCTGCTCCGAGTGTCTGCACGCCGCGAGAGAAGGATTTGTTAGCCATGTAGTTTTTCATGATGTCAACGAGTGCCTTGTCGGTGCGTTTTTGCGCGCCGGCGAATTCGTCGAATGCTACTACGTCCCAGTAGCCGACTAATCCAATTTTTCCGCTGCTGTTGTTGACGAATAGCTTGGCAACAGTTACTTCTCCGCCCGAAATCAACATGCCATGTGGCGAAAATTCCGAGTATATATGGGATTTTCCAGTCCCTTTGGGGCCGAGCTCAATGAGGTTGTAGTTGCGTTCAACGAACGGTACAAGCCGAGTGAGTTGAAGGAGTTTAGCGCGGTATCCGAATAGCTCGGGATCGAACCCTATTGACTGGATGAGCAGGTTGATCCATTCTTCGGTGGTGAACTGGGCTCGTGCGGCAAGGTAGCCGTCAAAGTCAAATCTGGAAAGCTGGATCGCCTTGAGAGAGCCGAGGAGCCAGGGAACGTCCTTATAGTTGTCGGTATATAAGTACTCCATATCGCAGATGCACCACACCCCACCCACGAGTAGTTTTTCATTTGCTTTGACCGTCTCGGGGCTGATGCGCACTCCCCGAATGCCAAGATTTTCGAATGCCGCTTCGTAGGTATCGGTTTTTTCGTTGAGAGTGACGCTTACGCGGTCGATAATGCGGTGGCGGCCCTTCTCCCGAATCGTCGACTTGATTAGCTCGGCTTCATTCCTGTGAACGTAATGGGTTGCTAGAATTTTACGAACCGCATCGATGCCCGCTTGGATGGTGGCTTCGTCATCAGTTGCCGCGTACTGAGCGAGCAGGTACTCAAGCACATAGGTTGGTACAATCGCGTTGCCTTTTACCGCTTTAACTAGATCTTTGCGAACAACGACTCCGGGAAACGCCGTATTGATCTTTTTATCAAGATCAATATGTAGCGACACGCTCTGCTCGCGAGACTCAGGAACGGTCACATCCCCAGCGAGAAAATCATCAGCACTCATCGTTTCTCCTAAAAATCAAAATCCATTGTAAAAGACCGCTGGAGTGTATACGGTGCACTCGCGTACAGGCGCCACTGAGTGGTATGGGGAATTCGTTCTTCCAAACGGAATTGGACGGTTGCCGCATTGAACTGATCTGCATCTTGAGTGAGAAGAATATTGGCGCTTTGATAGCGATCCCTAACATCGGGTGATGTCTGATCGAAGAGGAGCTCTTGTCTGCTCGAGATCAGTACGTCGCCCGCATAGATAGCCGCCCGCAGTGTACGAGGTTTGATCTTGTCGGTAACGGCTTCGGCTTGCAATAGCTGTACCACTACCTGGCCAGTTGTGATCTTATTTGTTTCAGGGAGGATTTTGACTTCGACCTCTCGGGTATCACTCGCGCGTTTCTTATTGATGGCGAGAACTGGTACAACGATTTCCTGGAGACTGGCACCCCCGTGAACATATAGTTCGCCTGAGCCTTTTCTCCGGAGCCGATGGATAGATTTAGGGATAAGGAATTCTAGGTCCCCTTGTACTCCGATTTGCGAAGCTGTGAGCTTCTTGAAGGAGTCATCCTCTTTAAGCCCGTGGCCAATAACGAATCTACGATTTTTCACGAGGAGGTTATCTCCGTGAGGATCATTGGAGAGGAAGCCGCTATCGTCAAGTGGTTTGTACTGGTATAAAAATCCGTGGTCGGCAGTAACAAAGAAATTTGTAGCGTTACCGCTGGTTAGCTTCGTAACGAGCATCGCGAGTTCGTCAATAGTTGCCTCGGTTTCCTCAAAAACAGTATGTTCTGATACCTTATCGTCCCCTGCTTTGTCAATTCGGTTGTGGTAAACATAAATAAACTGATGTTGTTTATGTAACTCGCGTAGTTCTCCAGTTTTCATGCGAAAGACATCTTCAGCTTGGATCGCGGTGCCATTCACAGTGTTAAGGATTTTGGCGCGGTTGATGGTTCCGTCGGACCGCTGGTCGTCAACAAGAACCGTTTTCGCATCTGTAGAGTAGGACAATTCGTGATTGGGCAGTAGTGCCGCCATACCAAGTTGGGTATAACTAGGTAGAACACCTAGCATCGCAGTGAGTTCAGCCGTATAGCCATCTTCTTGGCGGATGCGGGAGCCAAGCTCTTCTGCGATCTCATATCTGAGTGCGTCGGAAATAATTATGACTGCCTTCTTTGCCCCGTTTTTCGTGAGAGCGCGAACATATTTTTCATAGAAATCTTTTTGGAAGCTCAGCTCTTTACTCTGCCACCTGTCAGCGGAATCAACGTGCTTTTGCCATTGCATGCCCAGCTCAAATAGATACCGGTTGACATAGTAGTTATCTACTTCGTCGCGAAGCCCGGTGATCGCACCTCCAACGGAAGCTACGCGTGCGGAGCGATGAAATTGGCGATATAATTGGTCAATTTTAAACCAGGTGTCCTGATATTTTGCGAGGGCTGTATCGAAGGAGTCTGCCGTGAAATCTCCTGCTGCGATAAGGGCAAGAAGTTGACTTGCTGCGGAGATTGCCGTGTAGTTTTCCTTGTATTCATCAAACCAAAAACCAGTTTTACGTGCCTGGACTATATCTGCCACTTCGCGGGGCGTTATCGTTCGTTCGGCAACGCGGTAGGCCATTGTCTGAACTATTTTCTTTTCGACGGCATCGTATAGGTCACATGAGACTAGCTCAGAAAGATCAGCATCTGCGGTTCTCTCGGCAATGTTCAGGTCAGTTTCGGCCCGCTTCGCAAGGACGTGCATAGCCTTAGAGCTTCTCCGGTCGTTCCGGAAGCTCATAAAATCGAGTTCCGCATTTCGCAACCGGGTAGTGCCGTCGCGGAAATCCGTAGCGGCCTTGCGGAACAGCCAGAGAATGAAATCATCGATGCTGGGTTGGGTGCTATCGTAACCGTAAATCTTCTTTGCACCTACCCAGTGGAAGTTCGCCAATCCATATTTTTCGAGCAGTGCGTATTTCTCGTTGCTTCCCTGTGCGTTCTCGATGAGAAGGGTTCGAGTGAGCTCCATGAGGGAGTACTCTTTTTGCTTAAAAAGCGCTGCGCACATTTTGGCTTGCAACTGTTCCGGACTGTCCGCGGGGTCAACCAGATCTTTGAGTCTCCGCATCCGGTCTTTTGCCTGGAAAAACTCCTCATGTTCGGCAATCGTGATCATCGTATCGTTGTTCGTTAAGCCGAGTTCCTGCCGAAGCAGCGCGCTTCGATCCGCGGTGAAGATACCGTAAGCTAGCTCTAGATCCAGGAGGAGATTGTCGCGATCTGCCGGAACTTCGCCCTGGCGGTAAATGAGGAACCTCTGTTCCGGGCACTTCCGGAGAATCTGCCTCTTAATGCCGAACTCATTGTTGTCGATGTGCAGCACTGCAACATCTGAGAGCCCTACGCTATCGAGTTCGCTCGCGTAATAGCCATCGGCATCATGCCAGAAAACGAGGCGCTGGGTGTCAAAGAGTTTCTTCAAGTATGGAAGCACTGTTTCAATGGAGCTCATGAGTATCTTTCCTTCAAGCAGGTGCTGTGGCTAGAAAACTTTGTTAGGTATGCGATCACGGCGGTTACAGACCCTTGACTTTCCTCAGCGCTTTTCCGAATTTGGCATAGTTGACTTTCACTCCATCGTCCAGGTCAATCTTTAGTTGCTTCGAAGCTAGAGGATAGAGGACATCGTGCTCATACGCATCCAACTCGACAAGAATCTTACGGATCCGTTCGATTTCTTTCGGAGCGGTAGCTTGTTGGCGGGGAGTTCCAGCACCTGCGGCGATTCTTTCAAGGTTATGCTGGCTTGCCTCAAGCTTTGCCTGGTAGTCACGCAGGTATTCGCTCAATACGGTTCCGGCTGTGGAGGGCGTGTAGCGGTGCATATAGATTAGCGCATTGAACGATCCCTTCGGACTCGAGAACATCCAGTAGATGGGGCGTTTCTGGTAGCGTGCCACATGATCATCATAGAAGGGGGATGAGCCCTTTGATGTCACGAAGTAATCACGCAATGTCGCGACACCGAGGCAGTTCTCAAGGAAACGTACGTTCTCCGTAAGATCTTTTTCACCGAAGGCTACGCGAAGAAAATCGCGAAGCTTGGCGACGATATCGTCTTCAAACCAGTCGCCGTCAACAATCGGGAACACGTTATCCGTGTCGGGAGCGTAGGTAGGCGCGGAGACTCTTGCGAAGTAGTCGTCAAGAGTTGCTCCCTGGTCCGCTAAGAGCAACCCGGGAACATCAAGACTGTAGCGTCCAAACATGCACCCCACGGCATAGGAAATAAGCTCCTTTGCGAGACCCTCATATTCGTTCTTTGTGTATTCGGTATCTGTTTTACCTTCGCCGTACCGGAATTCCACGTTTCTTTTCAAGGAGATGCGGTGCAGCGGGACTTGGATCGGTACTTCGTCCTGTAGTCCGCAAGCTTCAGCAATGATTCGATTGTTTTCGATTTCACGGGATTGCTGATCGCGGGCGTTTTCTTTGTATGCGTCAGATAGAGAGCGGAAACGTTCGGCGAGCGTGGTGCCGGGAGTGTCTAGCGCTTCGGGACGCTTGAAATCCCACGAGGTTTCGTAAGAGTCCCAATCTGATTCGCTAGTTCGGATCAGGTATTTTGTGACATCGTATTGATGTTCGTTGTTAGGGACAGTCGGAAGGGGGACTTTACCAAGATATCCGGGGTGCAAGTTTATGGTGGGGTTGAGCGCATCAAGTATCATATCGGCGACCGAAGAGTTCAATAATGACAGATGCGAAAGATTGCTATTTGATTGGCAAAGTCCAGCGGCTGCGTCAAACAAGCAACCTTGTGGAACCATTCTGAACGACTGCTGTCCGGAAGTGATTACGGTCCACGCTATACCTTCTCGAAATATCCTATCGAGGTTGAAATTCGTAGCCCGCACTCGCGTTCGATCTGCCGTGAGCGTATTCTGTAATGCGTACCCGTCATTTTGCCAATTAACTACCGTTTCAAGATTTCCGGCCCATTTACGGAAATTTCCCCCTTTGGCATAAGGGAACCATTTGCAAGTTGATTCTAAAGCGGATTTTCTGTCATTAAAATTAAAACCGATCAGCTTAAAACTGATCTCCCACCAGTATCTAACAAAAGTATCGTTATCCGCGGTCACCATGCCTTTTGCGGATCGGGAACGCGTTGATAACGCGGGATATATTTCGAACATGTCGACCATTTTTGGGCTGAGCCAGTACGCAATCACCGACCCTGGAAGCTTCCTGAAAGTGCTAGCCGGAACAGTGAAGCGTCGTACCGAAGATTTTCCGGGCAGTGTATTTACGGCTCCCCTGAGATATTTTGCCTTTATGCTTTCATTTGAGCCGTCGATAAGCCTCACATATACCGCAGGTAAGGTGGCCTTCCTTTCAGCCTCGAGGACAAAAGCCGTTGCTGAAACAACTTCACCGCTGATCGAATCAAACGCCCGTGCTCCTAGATGCGCCATAGAAATAGGTGGATGATTACACAAGACCTTGTTACGTAGTTTCTCGAAAGAGCTTAAAAACATCCAGGATTGCATGGTGACCATGGCGCTAAGCCCGTTGCTCGGTATAGTCAGGGCTGAGCAACGCTCGATGAACATCGCGAAGAGGTCTGACTTGCTGTCGGGATAGTATTTCTTGGCGAAGCTGGAAAGTTCGGTGCACATGCTACGGGAACCCATGTATGGTGGATTCGCCACAACAACTGCATACTTTCGGGCCAGGTAGGTGGCTTGTTCAATAACCCGATCTGCCTTGGTGAGGATTTGCTGGGCGAATAGATCCGTTGCCGTACCGGAACTCTGTTGCTTCTTGTGGAGAACGCTGATACGTGCTGCAGCATGCTCCAATAAGCCGGCATCCGGCTGTAGGAGCGATCCGAATATATCGGCTTGGGAGAAGGTTTGCCAGAACGTCACTTCGTGCTTATCTAGCACTTCACCGGACTGGCTAATAGTTGCCAGCTCTGCGTCGTCGAACGAAATCTTCTCAAGGTTACAAATATTGGGGTGCACCTTGTGCTTGAAGAACGTTCGCTGGCGTGCACGTGCTTTCATTGTCAGAGCGAAGGCAGCCAAATCGGCCGCCCGCTTATCAATATCGACACCAAAAAGATTATGTTCGAGGATCAAACTCGGGATCTCAGCAGGAGGGTAACCTTCCTCCTCGTAGATGGCATAGAGCAGATCGAAGGCGTACGTGAGCATATGAGCAGAGCCGCACGCAGGATCGATCACGGTCAACTCCTCGGGCGTGGATATCCGTAAGAAATCCGTTTCTGGCGTGTCCGGGGCGATATAGTAATCCATCCGCTCAGCAAGGTTCGAGTCTGGGTGGTTGAGCATCCACAATCTGCCAACTGAATTCTCTACCAGATAACGCACAATCCAATGCGGGGTGAACAGCTGTGTAGCTGCGGGGATCTCCGCAGCGCCAGCTTTCTTATTGGCCTTGAATCCCGCAAACACCTCGTCTTTACGTTCAGAAATATAGAACTGATACAGCCACCCAATCACCTCGACATCTTGACAGACATCCGGGGATAGGGTCGTAACCATGCGACTGAGAATAGAATCAGCCGCAAGTAAATTCGAAGGTATGAGTAGCTCGGTATAATCCCCGGCTGTCTCAAACATAAAAGGCATATACGTGTGCCAGTAACGGCAGTAGGCGGCCAAAAGCAATGCATAAGCTTCATTTTGGGGATCGCTGCTGAGGATAGACCCATCGAGAAGTCCGGTCACCCTCGCAATGGTTGCAGGCGGAACAATGTCAGGATCAAAACTGAGCTGCTTGGCATCCGCAAGAATTTCTGGCTGTCCGCCGGGCTGATTCAGCGCAGGCGACACAACGCCCGCCCGGGTGTATCCGTTGGCATCCATGAAACGGAGAGCCACGATGCGGTTAAACCAGGTATACGCAACGTGTTCAATCACAGTATCGCGCCCCAGGCTCGCGATGTCACTTTCGGTAGCTTCCACTGCTTTCTTGCTTTCCGCGCGATGAGGCGAGGTCGGAGCTAAGATCGCAGAGATACGCGAGTCAACCTGCGCGATTAGCTCTTTGCGTGCCCAGGTGGCGAGATTTTTCAGGGGTGCCGTTTCCACAAGATCTCCTACAGTAAAATATGCTTACCGCTGCGAATCATTTCGAGAAGCGCTTCGCGCAGGTTCGTGAGATAGTTTTCCACATCGGCCTCAGATTCCAACAACGCTTGCGAACGCGTCATCTTGACGTCTTTAATCGATATCGTTTGCGTCGCGGGCTTTTCCGTAGGCAGAGGCTTGGTACCGGAAGAACTATCTTCAGATACTTGGAGTGCCGAAGATGGCTGTGCCTTCCGCAATGTATCGATGAGACGCGGCAGGGTTTCTTGTTCGAATGCCTCGAAAATTTGAGCCACGGAGTCAATCTGGGTTTGGGAATCTAGCTGATTGGATCGTGTTGAGAATGCGTGCTCCACAGATTCGCGAGCTCCTTCTAGCGCAGATTGATAAATCGGCATCTTACGGATCCCCGCGAGTCGGGCCTCCAGCTTTTCCTTAAATTCAGAGAGAGATTCCTGAAGTTTTACAGATATATCGAGCTGCAGCTTTTCCGTAGCCCGTTTGAGGCTACTCATCTTATTTCCCCGGAAACAATCGGGGTCTGCTAATATGCTCTCAATGGAGTTGACGATGCTCTTGTCGATATGGCGTAGGTTTCCAACGTTTTCGTTAAGTACTCTCCGGGCTGTGTTAAAGATTGCAAGCGGTTGACCGTTGACGAAACCCAGGATTGGAGTAAGGGTATTATCTTTGAGTTCAAGTAGCTCATCAGTATCCTTAAACTGGGTGAGGTACCAATCGTTGCTTTTTACTGCCACGCTACTGATCTTGCGGATTGCATCATCAAGCGCGGGAACAAAAGGCAGATCGGGAACCCTAATCTTGATCTTCTGCAGTTCCGCCACTTTTTCCTTCAGCCTTCGTGACGTTTCAGAAGCAAGTTCTTGCACATCGCTAGGGATGGTGCTCGCGTCGAAGAATTCGCTGAAGAAACGCTTCACATTAGCGACTTGACGCGTGTCGTACGCCTTGGGAAGGGCGACAATAACGTGTGCACGGCGTTGTGTATTGAGGAGGACATTCGCTGTTTCAGACATCTTCAGCCTATTGGAATCAAGACTGAGAGAGAGGCGACCTCGGCTTACAAGCCAAGCCGTAATGGCGGCGATGGACGTGTCATCCCATCCGTAGGGTTTGTCTTGGAACGTGTCAAATATGCCCTTGAGCGTAACTCGCTCGCTCTTGGCCTCATGACGTTTAACGAATGCGGTCACGTCGGCAGCAGGGGTAGCAAGGACTGACTGCTCGCTACCCAGTTCTAGGTCCTCGGCCCCAGCATTAAGCAGTGCATGGACTTCTTTCTCGGTATACATACGCCCGCCTAAAAGGGGGAGCTGGTGATAGGTAGCTGCAATGACCTTTTGGAAGCCCTCCTCGATTTTTACCGAAGGGACAATGCTTGACGTATCTACTACGCTACCGTTATAGACCAATGAAGCTGCACCGATGGCGCGGCCGAGCCGTTCGACTAGTTCCTTTTCGCGCTCGCTATCGAGGGTAGCTTTACCCTGCAGGATACGTTGCTGGCTGGGTGTTGTGGAACTTGCCTGCTTGAGGCGAATGAACTTTTTTGTTTTGAGGGATAACGTCAAATCACTCATGAGGCGTTCATCGGGTTGGAGGACCACGCGCAACTCGTCCCTGTTGAAAGACTGTGCAGTGATCTCTTGCAGGCTGTAACCATTCGCTGGGGTAATAAAATGCAAAGTCAGAGCGTGTTGCTTAGTCATTGCTTGGTCATCAAGACGCCACCCAAAGGAAAAATCTTGCCCATTTTTCGCATAACGAATCTTCTTTTTATCAATGATCTCGCTCGATAGCATAGTGAAAATCTGATCAGAGACTTCCTGATCGTCTATATCAACGTTTTTGATCTCGGTTTCAATTTCCTGTTCTTCGTTTGTGAGATACTCGTAGGCCTCACCATTGCGGATCACGTATGTTTGAGCTTCAAGTTGGTGCAAGGATTGCTCGACCTTTTTTGTAAGCTCAGTGATATCGCTAGCGAAGCTGTCAAAGAGCAAGACGCTAAGGTTCCGGGCCGTGGCGCGGAAATCGTCTACGTACTTGACCAGGAATAGTGCCTTCAAAAGGCGAACCCCTAAGGGGTCGTTCAAGTTATTTTCGGCAACAGAAATGGAACGTTTAGCTGCGGACACCACTGTTGAACTAATGCCGGTAAACATCGAATCAAACGGCGCTAACGCGGGTAGGGTGCTTTCACCGAGATCTTTAACTACTGCTTGCACAACGCCAAGCATCGAGCGTTCTCCAACGGAAGTGTGCCTGCCCTCGAAAACGTTGTGGTCGGAGAGTGTCTCTATTGCCTTTTGGAAGAGCGGAAATTGGTAAGGAACAAAGGGATAGGTTGCGGTGAAATGGGACTTCCCTTCATAGTTACGGTACTTTCTTGCACCGTCCGCAAAATCGAAAAGCGTACGGAAGTTATCTCGTTCCTTCTCGTACAAGCTTTCAAGGAGATGCGTACCCGGATTGTTCTTGTTCAGCAGCCGCTTTTGAATAACCTCTTCGACATCCGCACTGTTCAGTTTCACTCGAGTGGCGAATCGAGCCTGAATCTTTGAGAAATCATTGCTTTGTGACTTGGTACGATCTCCGATGACCTTATCGATATCCTCTTGACTGGTCACGAAGATCCATGAGCGGCCACCGCATTTGGTGTTGAGTGACTCTGCGATGGTTTGCAGGTTGAGCATCAATTTGGCATTGGAGCCAATGAATTGGCCCACCTCGTCAACGAAAAAATTAAGGCGGTAGCCCGATTGTTGCCTATCCAGCCAGGCTTTCACTGATTCAGCGAAATCTTCGATAGATACTGAATAGTTATTTTCATAGGTTTTCAATATGTCACTCACGGTGGATGGATCTAAGCGGTTCACACGCGCGTAGGCTTCATCGACTTGTTTAGCTACCGTGGGAAAAGCGTAACGAGTGCGGCGCTCTTCCCAGTCGCGGCCGGAGATTTCTTTGAAGGCTTCTTTGAAGCTCTCAAACTGTCCTTCCTCATCCAGGTTGCTTTCGAAGCGTGCAACATGCCCGACCGTTCCGCAGTAGCCACGGGCTTCATCGAAGACCTTAACGAATACTTCGAGCAAAGGGCCGCTCTGATCTTTTTCGATTAACGTAGCCTTCTGATCGATATTGAACAGAATGCTGGTAGCTGGAATTGTTGCGGACTTAGTGATGGAAGCGGTTAACAAGGCATTGTCAGCAGCCTTCTCTCTGAAACTGCTGACCACTTTCTCGCGGGGGAAATCTTGCCCGGAAACATCGCCCAGGAGATGGGCGAGCATCTTCAGTAAGTGCGACTTGCCCGAGCCGAAGAAACCCGAAATCCATACACCGTTCGAGTTCGTGTAGTTATTGTACTCTTCAAGGAGGGTGCTGACGCTCTGTGCCGCCTCGGATGTCAGAACATATTCCTCAACCTCAATATCCAAATTGGCTGCATCGTCTGCCTTGACAACGCCTTCAATCGGGCGTGCGATATCTTTCGCGAAAAGTTCGTTTACCTTCATGGCGCCTATACCTCCTGGTCTCGGATATCTTTAGCCCGGTAGTAGCGATCATCGTACATCCTGTCGAAAAGCACGAGCGACGAACCCAATGAATCTGATTGTTGGTAACGCCCTGGGAAAAACATGAGCAAAGGCTTGTTCGGAATAACTGATTGCAGGTTATTTAAGACATTGTGGGAACGGATAAAAGGGAACACTTCTCCAACTCCCGTTAAGAAAACGATATTTGACTCGTCATTTTCAAGGCGTCGGGCGATTTCCGGCGCGAGGCAGTCTTGCGGGCTCAATATTGCTTTGAGCATCTCTTTAAAATCGCGCTTAGGAAGGGAAGGCTCTATATCGAGAATTTCTTCTAGATCGCCGCTAGCTTCGAAGATATCAAGAGCAAGATCGAAGAGGTTGATTTCTGTAACCGATATGCCACTCTCGGTTAGCTTGTTTTTAATACGCTTGATCGCTTCCGAAACCTCAATGGCGTATTCAGGTGCATACGGGTAGATGAAAAAAGGGAGCTCGTTAGCTAAGCCCTCCATCTTTAAGAATCGGTCGCTGCGCAGCACGTTGAAGATATGCTCTTCCTGCTCCGCCAACAGCGCAACGGTCATTGCACAGCCTCCATTGATCTATCGGGGAAGAAACGAATGTCCTCCGGATAATGTGTTGCGAAAAGTGCTCGGATGGGATCTGTCAACAGGGCTTGCTGGATTTGCCCGTTCATTAAGAGCGCTGCTTGCGACATCATGCGGAAAAGATTGGAGCGGAGTTTATGGACGGTAGATTCCTTAAGTTGCGATAGTTCAGGGTGCCAAAGGGCTTTAGCGGAAACAAAGGTATCAAAATGCGAATAATCGAGCTCAGGTGTGAGAAGAAGGAAACGGTCTCGAACAACTTCTTCCGCAAACTCGGCGATAAATCCGTGAGCTCGGCAGGCGGCTAGCCACATCAGGAGAGACTTTTCAGATGGTGCAGCTGCCGCGAAAAACCTAAGTTCGTTGAGATCAAGTCTACGGAGCCGTTTAAGAGTTTCCCGAATCAGGCGCTGCGCCGAGGCTCGAGAACTCGCTTGAAACAGGTTCTCGTCGAGAATCTGTTCGCGGGTGGCAGCCCAGCTATTAGTACTGAGATACACCGGAGCGGCAATGCCAGCCTCTCTGAGTAGAAGATCGCCGACAGTAAAAGACAAGTCGTAGCGCGCGGCGCCATCCGTAAATGTCAAGCCCTGCTCCCTCCTTGCTTGCAGCGATGTTTAGTCTTATCAGCGGCGAAAGGTGGCGAGATAACGCGTCCCGTCGACAAGCTGATACTCCTACCATCTTAGTGTGGGATTCACTCCTCTTATGCGTGAATTTTCTTGGAGGCAGGCGCCGTCTCATCTGAACGGTTCGGATGCCGTTGGGCTAGGTAGGCGCTGAAGAAGACCGCGAAGGCGACGAGCCAGAGCCAGGCCAGGGCGGAGTACCAGTTGAGGCCGCCGAAGAGCGTGATGCGGGGCAGCTCGGTCGCGATGATGAACGAAATGCCGAAGAAAGCACCGTAGACGGCATCCAAGACATAGCCCCACGGGCTCCGCACGCCACGCGCTCGGCGCAGCGCTGCCGCGGCCTTGGTGAGAAGCACGCTCGCCGCCAGGTACACGAGGGTAGAAGTCCAGAACATCCACATCTCCACCTCCGGATCACCGGTGGCCCAGAACAGGAGTATCGCCGCAGCCAATCCGGCAACGACCACGATGAGCAAAGTAGCGCCCTTGCGGTAGCGGCACGCCCTCTCGGCGGATTTTTCACGGTTCTTGGGTGCGTGTGTGGAATCTGCAGA
The DNA here is from genome assembly GCF_030216305.1 of Actinotignum timonense. Classification (GTDB taxonomy): domain Bacteria; phylum Actinomycetota; class Actinomycetes; order Actinomycetales; family Actinomycetaceae; genus Actinotignum; species Actinotignum timonense_A. The sequence goes on from NZ_JASOKT010000012.1 coordinate 67,867, forward strand.
TGCGTGCCTGGAGCTTGCGGGTGCTTGCGCAGAATCGGCCGGTGCTTGCGTGGTGTCTGTGGCCGGCTGCTTGGGTTCTTGTGTGACATCCTCGTTCATAGGATAATTATGGCCGATATTCAAGGGTGAAGGGGAATGATCTATGGCAGACGCACCGCAGCATCGGCAGCTAAGCAGGAAAATCCCCATTGGCAAGGTTCTTAGCTTTCTGATTATCCTCCTGGTCGGCTTCGGGCTTGCCCTGTTGGTGGTTTTCCTTGCTGGCCGGCATTCCTTCCCGCTATGGAGCTTCGTCGTCGTACTTATTCTTTTTAGCATCGCCAGTTTCTACATGACGCGCGCGGTGGGGCGAACGCCGCGGCGCTTCGGGTACCTCCTCGACGCCGGCTACGGAATCATTGCCGGGCTGTCCTTCCTGGTGTTTCAGTACGCGTACGAATCGATTCGGTGGCCGTCGTTCCTGCTGGTGGTGTGGATGCTGGTGACCTCGATGGGGTGCAGCGCGTATATCGACAAGCGGCACCCGGCGCCGCGGGGTGGTGCGGGTTCAGAAGAGAAATGATTGATATGTGAAGACCGGCCCTGACCCACTCGCGAGGCGGATGGGCGGGCCGGTTCTGGTGGCTAAACCTGACTTGGCTCATTTTGGCGTGATGTGATTCATATTGACGTTGTGGCCTGGGGTTTTGTCTCGTTGGTGGGT
>NZ_JASOKT010000033.1 GCF_030216305.1 Actinotignum timonense
GAGCGGGGGTAATTCCGAGTCCACGAAAACAGCATGGATAATTGGCATCTCTTCCCCGCGCGAGCGGGGGTAATTCCGAGTCCACGAAAACAGCATGGATAATTGGCATCTCTTCCCCGCGCGAGCGGGGGTAATTCCCAGGGTTTTGGTTGTTAATGTTATTTGCTGTTCTCTTCCCCGCGCGAGCGGGGGTAATTCCTGGTGTTGTCGTGTTGAGCCATGATAGCTGGGCTCTTCCCCGCGCGAGCGGGGGTAATTCTGGTGGCCTTTGCTGCTCTTGTTCTTTCTCGACCTCTTCCCCGCGCGAGCGGGGGTAATTCCCACCACTGGGGCATCCCTCCTGATTCGGGGGGCTCTTCCCCGCGCGAGCGGGGGTAATTCCGCATATTCCCTCGAATCCGGCCCGCAGGTAGGCTCTTCCCCGCGCGAGCGGGGGTAATTCCTGCACGAAAACTACTTTGAGCTTGCCGGCGGCCTCTTCCCCGCGCGAGCGGGGGTAATTCTATGGGCGTTGAGGGGGATTCCGGCGTAGATCCCTCTTCCCCGCGCGAGCGGGGGTAATTCCGGCACATTCTTCCGGCCGGCATTATCCCAGAGCTCTTCCCCGCGCGAGCGGGGGTAATTCCGATATCCTCGGAGCGCTGCACTGAGAGCTCCCCTCTTCCCCGCGCGAGCGGGGGTAATTCCGCCGTACGCTTGCCCGCTGAATGGTGGAGCTTCTCTTCCCCGCGCGAG
>NZ_JASOKT010000013.1 GCF_030216305.1 Actinotignum timonense
CGCGCCTGAACCACCAGCAGTCCCTCGAGCTGGCTTACCAGCTGGCCGAAATGCTGCGTGACGTGCACCTGTAAAACGAGGGCGGGGCGAGCGCGACCTGGCGCTGCCACGGCTCTGCTTGGGTGCGTTCGCGGCTGGGTGCCCGGGCGCACGCGTGACCCGGGGCGAGTGCGGCCTGGCTACCGCGCCGCGATCATGAGGGTAACCTTCTGCCCGGGTGCGGCGCTCACCCCGGGGCCAGGATCCTGGCGCAGCACGGTGCCGGGCGTGGCAGCCCGGGTTTCCCGGTAGCGTACCTGCACCTGGAAGCCCGCTTTTTCGAGTACGGTGCGCGCTTCTGCCTCCGCCATATCCGCCACGTCGGGAACGGTCGAATCGGCGGCCGCGCCGGCAATGAGGAGTTCAACGGTGCTTCCCGGGTGCACCCGGCTCCCCGCCTGCGGATTACTGCCCAGCACGGTGCCCGGTGCTGCACCGTTCCCGCTGCGCACTTCCGTTTCCACCGTGAGCCCGAGCGCCTCCATCTGGCTGCGTGCCTGGGTGAGACTCGTAGCGAGCTCAGGCACCGTTACCCGCGCCCACGGGCCGGCTTTCAGGGCCCATGTTGCTCCTCCCGCACCCGCTAGCAGCGCAATTGCGCATATCCAGGCAGCAATCCGCCACGCGCGGGCGCGCCGCCGCCCCGCGGTGTGGTGCCGCGGTGTTCCCGCACCGCGTTGCGGGCGTGCCGTATCTTGCTGCGAGCTTGCCGGCCGCGCCGTAAGTTTCCGGGTGGTGCGGAGAACGGACGGAGCACGGTGCACCGGGGCGCGCACCGGAACGGTTGCATCTGCACCAGCATTGAGCGTGGCGGCGCGCCCTGTGCTTGCGGCCGCGGTCTCCAGCTCCGCGCCACCACGACCGCCCGCCACATCCTCACGGTGCACCGGCTGCGGGCGGCGCGGCGTGACGGGAATACGCCGCAGCGCGGCATCATCAGCGACGCCAGCCCGCAGCCCCCGCAGCAACTCGCGGGCCTCCACGGCGCTCGCCGGGCGATCCGCCGGATTCTTCGCGGTGAGCACCCCGATAAAAGAATCCACTTGCGCCGGCAGCCACGGATTTTCCCTGCCCAGGCGCGGCAGATCTTCCCGGGCCTGGGCCGCCGCGAGCTGCGCGGCTGAATACCCGGCCCAGGGCAGGCGCCCGGCAAGTAGCTCAAAAAGCACCAGGCCGGTGGCATAAATATCGCAGGCCGGGCTGGCCGCCCGCTGCTCCAAGATTTCCGGGGCGGTATAGGCAAGAGTTCCCCAACGCGGCAGCGCCCCCGAGGAAGCACTTACCGCATGTGCCAAGCCGAAATCGGTTACTGTCACCGCGAGCTGTGGAAGGCGGACGGGGGAGGGCGGCGGGCAGGCGTCGTCGAATAAAATATTTTCCGGCTTGATATCCCGGTGGATAATGCCGGCCCGGTGGGCAGCGGCCAGGCCCTGGAGTACCTGGTCGCAGATGTCGAGTGCGGTGCCGAGCTGGAAGGAACCCAGGCGCTCCAGCTCGTGGCGGAGCGTGGGGCCGGGCACGTATTCCATAACGAGGTACGCGCGCTCAGCTGCGCCGTCGTTCCATACCCCACGGTCATAAATCGTGACGATATGCGGGCTGCTCAGCGCGGCAACCGCCCGTGCCTCCCGCTGAAAAAGCCGCGTGAAATCATCGAGGGCGGCCAAATCGGGGTGCATAATTTTGATCGCTACCGCGCGATCCAGCTTCGTATCGTAGCCGCGGTACACCGTGGCCATCCCGCCGCGCGCCACCGGGGCGTCGAGACGGTAGCGGCCCTCAAGCCACCCGGCCGGCAGGGAAGGAATAGTCACACACCTAGGGTAGCGCGCTGCTTCGCAAGGCCGCGTTTAGAAACTCTTGGCCGCGCGCAAGACCCGCAGCACATACTTTTGGGTAGAGGGATACGGCCCCGCCTCCCGCAGCCGCGCCAGGCCCTGATAGTAGGCGGCAATTGCCTCGTGAGTACTGGCGGTATGGCGCTGCAAATAGCGAATAATCGCAATACCGGCGGTGATATTATCCGCGGGAATGAGCCAGTCCAGATCCCGGCCGACCATCCGCCCCGCCCACCGCGAAGCCGCGGGAATCAGCTGCATCACACCCGCCGCACCGCTGGGGGAGAGCGCCCGGGAATTAAAACCGGATTCGATATAGGCATGCGCCATTGCAAGCCGAGGGTTGACGCCCATAAGCGCCGCCGTATCACGCACCATCTTCTGCGTTTCCGCCCGGCTCGGGGCGATAATCGCATTCAAACGCGCCGCGATTTCCGCGTGCGAAAGCTCGTAGCGCGGGGCCGGTGCCTGCGCCCGCAAACGCGCTAGATTCGTCTTCGATCCCACCGTTTCTCACTTCCTGGCCGGTGCGGGGGACATCTCGATTGCGCCCCGGCCGCTGTTCCACTTGTGACAATAGTGCACTGTTGTGAAAATGTCACCAGATTGTGACGATTTTGTAATGGCGACGACGCCGCGCCCTTGCCCACCTGCGCGCCTGAGCGGCCGCGGCATTAAGATGGGAAGCGTGGAAAAAGAGAATACAACTGTGACGTGGTTGAGCCTTCCGGAGCTGGCCGATTACCTCGAAACCGATCTGCGTACGGTACGCTCCCAGCTGCGCGATGCTCGTTTCCTGGCGGTACGGCGCGGGGAAAATAACGCGCTTTACGCCGATGCCGGGCAATTCGTGGTGAAAGAGGGGCGGCGCGTGCCCCTGCCTTCGCTGCGCGGCACCATTATTTCCCTGCGCGATGCCGGATATAACGACGACGAAGCCCAGGAATGGCTGCGCCGCTTCGAACCGGAACTACGCGACACCCCATTGGGTGCCCTCATTGGCGGGCATACTCATGCGGTCCGGCGCGTTATCGCCGGCCTGGCTTTCTAGTGGGTGCGTGAGCGCAGGCGCTGGAGGAGTTCCCCTAAGCTCTCGCGGGCGGCCTCATTCAGGCGCGGCAAGATATCCCGCGCACTATCTTCACGTTGGCGAATCATCTTTTCCACGTGAGCCCGCGCTCCAGAGTCCTCCATGAGGGCCCGAGCGCGAACGACGTCGTCGCCCTCCAGACGCTTCCCACGCAAGGACCGCAGCCACCGGGCATCCACCTCGCTGACTCGCTCCAAGGTTTCAAGGAAGAGGAAGGTGTTTTTCCCTTCCGTGAGGTCATCACCGGCGGGTTTGCCGGTGACGGCCGGATCGCCAAAAATCCCGAGGATATCGTCGCGCAATTGGAAGGCCTCACCGAAAGGCGTGGCGAAAGCCCGCAAATCTGCGATTGTTTCCGGGGCGGGTTGTTCGGCGAGTGCCGCCCCGATAAGCAGGGGGAAGAGCGCGGAATACGAAACCGTTTTATGGGTGATAATCGCGCTGATATCTTCCCGGGTAGCCGCGCGGGTGTATTCGCAGCGAATATCGAGGAACTGGCCGATACCAACGTCCTCACACATGGTGAAGAACGGCTCGAGGGGTGCAGTGCGCCCGGCGCTCACCGCTTCTTGGGACGCCAGTGCCAGCACGGCATCACCCACAATCAAACCGGAACGGAAACCGTAGCGTTCCGGGGAACCATCCCAGCCCGATGCGCGGTGATAATGAGCCAGCTCGGCATGCACCGTGGGGACCCCGCGGCGCGTGGCAGAAGCGTCGATAATATCGTCGTGAATAAGAGCCGCGAGCTGGAAAAGTTCCACGGCCGCGCCCAAACGCACCGCCGCCACCATATCGGCGCAGGTAGGATCCGGGAGAGTAGCGAGCATCCCGGCCCGCACCAACCGCGCTCGCGTCCGCTTACCGCCGGACGCCAGCGCGGTAACAGTATCGATGAAATCCTCCACCTCGGGCTGATTCCAGCGGCGCAACGAATCCAAACGCGCCTCAATACGGCTATCAACCCCGTTGGTGAAATCGCGAGTGCTCCACTCCATTGCTCGTACTCCGCTTCTTTTATCCACAGATTCGTGAGGTGCGCGCCCCATCCACAGGGTACCGGCACTCGCGAGCACGCGCTTGCCGAAGCTGGTTATCTAGCGCTATGGACACAATCACACTTCATCATCCGCGCGATGCCCTCGCTGTTATTCCCCATCTGCTGGGCTATTACCCGCGCCACCACTTCGTACTCTTCGGGGGAAGCCCGGAAATACACCGAGCCGTGGGCCCGGATGGGGAGGAACTACCGCAATGGTTCGGTTCCCTGGAATCTTCGCAGCGGCCGGACGTTGCCGTGGCCGGGGGTGAAACGCCGCTCATTCGGGTAGATCTACGTGCCGGGCCTATCTCACCCTATGTTGCCCGGCAGATCACTGACGCGGTAGCTGCCTGCCGCATGTTCAGCTGCGTGGCGGTGGTGTACTGCCCAAGTTTTGTTCGCTTCGCGCACACCCGCGAATTCGCCTCGGTGCTGGCCCTCCTGGAGCTGCTCTGCGCTGCTCTTTCCCGGCTCTGGGATGGCGACCCGGGCACTCGCGATGCGTGGAGTTGTGATTTTTTCATTGCTGATAATGAAGGGTTTATGGATATGGGAGAAGAAACATTTTGCCCTTGGGAAGAACTGGAATCTACCGAGGCAGCGGCTGCTCTTGTGTATAAGGGTTCGGCTCCGCTGGAACAAGAACCAAGCCGGAATATCGTCAAAGCCAGTCCCACCCGGATGCGTAATACCGCCGTGGCACTGGAAGAAGCACGCGGGGAGGAGGTCACCGCGCTGGAAGAGCATTGGGATATGCTCCTCGCCCGGGTGGTGCGCCGCCGCCAAGCCGGCCCGCCGCGCATCACCACCCGCGAAGCGGGGCGAGCCCTGGCCGGGCTCACGCATATTCCTATTCGAGACAAAATCTTGCAGGTTTCCCTCGAACACGATCCACTGCTACCGATGTCATCCGTTGATCCCGCGGTGGGCTTCGCCACCGGGGTGGGGGAGCGCCCCAATATTGTGCGGGCCTTGGGGATGATGGCGCTGCTGGATGAATTAGCTCGGCTGGCTCCGGAAGGAGTGGAGGTTCCCTATGCCTGCTCGGCGTATTTGGCCTGGTGGGTGGGGCAAAACTCCATGACCGCGCTGCGCGCTCAAGAAGCGCTGGAAATCAATCCCGGCTCGCGCCTGGCACGCATGCTCAAAGACGCTGCCGAATGGAACGCACTGCCGCCCTGGCTGCTGGGCCCGAACGGAGGCAGGAGGTGCTCGCGCACCAAAGCTCGTAGTGGCGGTGAAGGGGCCGCGGATAGCGGCGGCCCTGGCAACGCGGATGGTGACGGCCTTGGTGAGGCGGATAGCGACGGCGCTGCCAACGCGGATAGCGACGGCGCTGGTGACGCGGCCACACCGTGCGGTTCGGTGGATATTGAGCCGGAAATTATGGACCAAGAGCCGGAAACTATGGACCGCTACGGACCCGGCAGGCAAGCAGCCTAAGTAGCTGCGTGCGTGAAGGTGGTATGCGCGCTGGCGGGGAAGTTCGCGCTCGCGGAAATTCGCGGCGACGGGGGTTCGCGCCGGCAGGACAGTTCGCGCTCGTGGAAGTGGGAGAACTATAGTCGCCGGGAATAAGAATGCTATGTGAGGATCGGCACGTTGGGGAGGCCGGGGAACAAAAAGCGGGTCGGGCGCGTTCCGCTAAGTAGCTCTTTGGGGTGGATACCCCGTGCCGGTTCTCGGCATTCGTTGATAACACTAGGGAAAGGTCTCACGTGGCCACAAAGTCTGCCAGTGCACAAGAAACCGCTGCCGTGGAAAAGGACACCGCGGTCTCCGCATCCGCTTCGGGTACGAAGAAGAAGGCGGCCTCTCGCTCCTCCAGTCGCACGGCATCGGCCACCTCGGCAGCTACTGCTTCCGAAAGCACAACGGCTGCGAAGAAGCCGGCCGCTAAGAAGGCCAGTGCAGCCAAGGCCACCACTACCAAGAAGACTGCCACCAAGAAGACCACCTCCAAGGCAAGCGAATCCAAGGCAGCTGAATCTAAAGCGGCCGAATCCAAGGCGGCTTCTTCGGCTTCTTCCGCGAAGAAGGCCACCACCGCGAAATCAGCTGCTACAAAGTCAACTGCTACGAAGTCCACCGCCTCGAAGTCCACCGCGGCGAAGAAGACTTCCGCCAAGAAGGCAGCTGCTGAAAGCGAAGCTCCGGAAACTGCAGCGGCCGCTAAGGATGCGACCGCGGCCGCAGCGGAAGCCAAGGAGGAGAAGCCGGCCGCTAAAAAGCCGGCTACCCGCAAGACTGCCGCGAAGAAGACCACCTCCAAGGCAGCCGAATCCAAGGTGGCTTCTACCTCGAAGAAGGCCACCTCGAAGCGTGCTACCGCTAAGCAGGAAGAACCGGAAGATCCTGAAGAACATGAGGATCTCGAGGATGAAGATTTCGACGTCGATGCTGAGGATGTTGATGCCGAGGATCTAGACGACGATCTCGAGGACGACGAAGACGATTCTGAGGACTCCGAAGAGGAGCCCGAGGAAGAAGAGGACGAAGCCGATAAGGAAACGGATAGCGCCGCCAAAACGGAAACAACCGGGCGTAATTCCCGGGGTGGTTTCACCGTCAAGGATTCCGATGATTCGGATGAACCGGCGGTGCGTGTTCACGTTGCCGGTGCCACCGCGGATCCGGTCAAGGACTACCTCAAGCAGATCGGTAAAGTTCCCCTGCTCAACGCCGCGGAAGAAGTGGAACTCGCCAAGCGAATCGAGGCCGGGCTCTACGCTCAGCACCTGCTGGACCAGGGCAATCTCGATAAGGAGAAAGACCACGCCTATATCCGTGAACTTCGGATTATTTCCCGCGATGGCAAGCACGCCAAGAACCACCTGCTCGAGGCGAATCTTCGCCTGGTAGTTTCCTTGGCTAAGCGCTACACGGGCCGCGGCATGCTCTTCCTTGATCTTATTCAGGAAGGGAATTTGGGGCTGGTGCGCGCCGTCGAAAAGTTTGACTACGCCAAGGGCTACAAGTTCTCCACCTACGCCACCTGGTGGATTCGCCAGGCCATTACCCGGGCGATGGCGGACCAGGCTCGTACCATCCGCATCCCGGTGCATATGGTCGAAGTCATCAACAAGCTCGCGCGGGTCCAGCGCCAGATGCTCCAGGAACTCGGGCGGGAACCAACCACCGAGGAACTGGCGAAAGAACTGGATATGACCGAAGAAAAGGTCGTCGAAGTTCAAAAGTACGGCCGGGAACCCATTTCCCTGCACACCCCGCTCGGTGAAGATGGCGATTCCGAATTCGGTGACCTCATTGAGGATTCCGAAGCGGTGGTCCCGGCAGACGCCGTCGGCTTTACCCTGCTCCAAGAACAGCTCCATCGCGTTCTCGATACCCTGTCCGAACGCGAAGCCGGGGTGGTTTCCATGCGCTTTGGCCTCACCGACGGCCAACCGAAAACCCTGGATGAAATCGGCAAGGTTTACGGGGTCACCCGCGAACGCATTCGCCAGATCGAATCCAAGACCATGTCTAAGCTGCGCCACCCGAGCCGTTCGCAGGTGCTGCGTGACTACCTGGAGTAAAACCAGGCGTGGTAGGTTCCCGGCGCGCGCGGCGCACACCGGGAAACTCCACCTCGAATAGCGGGGTGGGCCAAATAATCTCAGCGGCGTGGCGGCGAGCATCGTCCCACGCCGCTGCTGTTATTTCCCGCCCGTCTCTGCTGTGCGCGCGGGTGGCATAGCGTTCCCCGCGCGCCTCCCGGCGTAGATATTCCGCCAGGAGCCGCCCGCTCATACGCGCATCCGTGATGGCGCGGTGGTGTTCTTCTATCTCAATGCCGGCTCGGCGCGCCACGGCCATGAGGGAATGGCGCCCCTCCGGAACATAAATGCGCGAGAGATCCATCGTGCACACGGCAGCGCTGAGCGGAATACGTAGCGGACTCCCGGCCCGCCGAAAAGCCTCGTTGAGAAAACCCAGATCAAAGCGGGCATTATGCGCCACGAGGATACGCCCGTGCAGCAACCGTTCCACGTGGGGGAGCAGTTGTGAGAACGACGGCGCCTGTGCCACTTCCGCAGCGTGTACTCCGTGAATCTCCGTAGCTCCCATGGGCCGCAGCGGGTTCACCAGGCTGTCCCATTCGCGCTCCGGGTTGCCCTGCTCATCCAGAAGCACCACCCCGATCTCCACAATCCGGTCAGTGCGAGCATCTAAACCGGTGGTTTCCAGATCGAGGGCAGCGTAGCCAGAAGAAATACCGTGCGCCTGAGAAACACCCATGTGTTCAGCTTACCGAGAGCACGGGCCCGGGGTGATCTTCTCCTCAGGAATAAGCGCGCCCTTTTATGCTTTGATAGGTATGTGAGTACTACATTGACTGAATTAGCTCCCTTGACCGCGCAGGATCGTTGCGATGCCTGCGGAGCCCAGGCTTACGTTCGGGTACGCCTGCCTTATGGAGAACTTTTCTTCTGCGGCCATCATGCTTCCCAGCACCTCGATAAGCTGCGTGAAGATGCCCTTGAGATTCAAGACGAACGCGAAAATATCGCCTAGCTTCTCTGCGATCTCACCACCAGCGGCCCACCCGGGCCGCTTTTGAGTTAATGTGCCCCGCTGGGACTGGTGTGAACCGTGGGATTCACAGACTTTCACACACTTTCACGTACTTTCCCGCACTTTCACATACATTCACGCGCGCCGGGGCGGCTCGCGAACAGCCGTTCGCGTAAACTACCGGTGTGTCAACTTCCGAAGAATACTCAGCTCGTCACCTCCAAGTCCTCGAAGGCCTGGAAGCCGTGCGCAAACGCCCCGGCATGTACATCGGCTCCACGGATTCACGCGGACTCATGCACTGCCTCTGGGAAATCATCGACAACGGCATCGACGAAGCCCTGGAAGGATTCGCCACCCATATCACCGTCACCCTCTACGCTGACGGCTCGGTTGAGGTAACCGACGACGGCCGCGGCGTCCCCGTGGATACCGTACCCGGGGTGGGACTTTCCGGCGTGGAAGTTGTGTACACCCGCCTGCACGCCGGCGGAAAATTCGGCGGGGGATCCTATTCCGCTTCCGGCGGCCTCCACGGCGTAGGCGCCTCGGTGGTCAATGCCCTCTCCGCGCGCATGGATGTGAAAGTCCGGCGCGGCGGCAAAATCTACCAGATGCAATTCAAGCGCGGGGAACCCGGGCGTTTCCAGGACGGCGCCCAGCCCTCCCCGGAAGCACCTTTCGAAGCTTTTACCCACGGCAGCGAACTCGATATAGTCGGGAAAGTAGCGAAGAAAAACACCGGAACCTCCGTGCGCTACTGGGCTGACCCCCAGATTTTCCTGGCCGAAGCAGAATTCTCCTATGACCTCCTCACCGAACGGGTACGCCAATCCGCGTTCCTGGTGCCCGGCCTGACCATCACCATCCGTGATGAGCGCGGCTTGGCGGGCACCCCGGGGGAGAACGGCCCCCATGAGGAAGTGTTCCACTACGAGGGCGGCGTTGTCGATTTCGCGGATTACCTGGCCACCGATCCGGCCCTCACCGCCACCATGCACCTCACGGGCAGCGAAACTTTCACTGAAAACGTGCAGGTTCTCGATCCGGAAAGCGGGCATTTGCGCGCCCAGGAAGTCGAACGTACCTGCGAAGTGGATGTGGCCCTGCGCTGGGGAACCGGATATGACACCACCACCGAATCCTTCGTTAATATTATTCGCACGCCCGGGGGAGGAGCACACCAGAGCGGTTTCGAACAGGGCGTGGTGAAAACCCTGCGCGCCCTGATCGACACCAATTCGCGGCGCCTCAAGCTCACCGCCAAAGATGCCAAAATCGAAAAAGACGATATATTGGCCGGGATGACCGCGGTTGTCACGGTCCGGCTAGCCGAACCCCAATTCGAGGGGCAAACGAAGGAGATCCTGGGGACGGCGGCAGTGCGCCCCATCGTGGCGCGCGTCGTCGCCGCACAGCTCCACAGTATCCTGGCGTCCACGAAACGCGACCAAAAAACCGAAACGTCGCGGCTCCTCGAAAAAATCGTGGCGGAAATGCGGGCTCGGGTGGCCGCGCGCGTTCATAAGGAAATCTCGCGGCGCAAAAACGCGCTCGAAAATTCGACCCTGCCCGCCAAGCTTGCCGATTGCCGCAGCGATGATATTGAGCACACCGAACTTTTTATCGTCGAGGGGGATTCGGCGCTGGGCACCGCGAAACTGGCGCGTTCTTCGGAATTCCAGGCGCTGCTACCCATCCGCGGAAAAATCCTCAATGTGCAGCGCGCCTCGCCCGCGGATATTCTGCGCAATCAGGAAGTTTCTTCCATTATTCAGGTGGTGGGGGCCGGTTCCGGGCGCACTTTTGACCTCGCGGCAGCGCGCTACGGGAAAATTATTATGATGACGGACGCGGACGTGGACGGCGCCCATATCCGCACCCTCCTGCTCACGCTGTTCTTCCGCTATATGCGTCCCCTCGTGGAAGCCGGGCGGGTTTTCGCCGCGGTGCCGCCGCTGCACCGCATCGAAGTGGCCGGCCGCGGCGGGAAAAAGGGATCGTATATTTATACCTATTCCGAAGAGGAATTGCATCGGGAACTCAAGAAGCTCGAACGCGCCGGGAAAACCTATAAGGAACCCATCCAGCGCTACAAGGGCCTGGGGGAGATGGACGCGCACCAGCTCGCGGAAACCACCATGGATCCGGCCCACCGCACCCTGCGGCGCATCCGGATCGAGGACGAAGCCGCACTGCGGGAAGCCGAGTCCGTTTTTGAGGTGCTCATGGGTAACGAGGTGGCTCCGCGCCGCGAATTTATTGTCGAAGGCGCCGAGCATATTTCCTACGACAAGATCGATGCCTAAGTTTCCCGGCCCGCGCTTCGCTACACTTGAGAGTCATACCCGTAAAGGAGGGCTCATGGGTAACGGCGCGATACGGTGGAGCGATCTCACGGCGGCGGATGCCCGCGCGATTTTCACGCTGCTGGACACCCACCAAAGCGCCGTGAACTCCAGTTTCCGCACCTCGCGCGAAGAAATCGACCTCATGTTTGAGCCCTCGGTTCCGCATAGCGTTTTCGGGTGGTACGACGACGCAGCACCGGGCCGGCGCCTCCTCGCCTTCGGTATCGTGCGTCTTTACGATGCGCGCACCGCGCATCCCACGGTCACGCTCTCGGCCAGCGTGCACCCCGAGCTCAGCCAGGACGTGCGTGAACAGGCCGCCCGCGAGGTACTCGCCGAACAATTACGCCGCGCCCCGGCCTTGGCAGCCGGCACCCTCCACCCGGTGGCCGTGGCGAATGTGGAAAGTTGGGATCCGGAACGGGGCCGGGCCCTGGCAGCCGCCGGTTTCACCGACCGGCTCTCCTACCTGCAAATGCGCCGCCCGCTCACGCGCGGGCCGCTGCTCCTGCCCGCTTCCGCGCATACGGACAATAGCGGTGTGGAGCTGGTTCCCCTCACCCCGGATCGGGACGACGCCGCGCTTCTCGCCCACAATTCCTTTTACGCAGATAAATTGAATTACCCGATTTACACCCGGGAGCAGTGGCGTATCGAATGTGCTTTTATGCGCCGGGAATGGAGTTTCCTGGCGGTGGATACCCGCGGGGATCGGCCCCGGGTACTCGGGTGCATTATGACCGCCGCCTATGAACAGGACTGGCCCGGCCTGGGATTCCGCGAGGGCTATGTTGACGAGCTCGCGGTGCGGGCCGAGAGCCCGGACGGGGTCAATGCCCGCCTGCTGGCCGCCAGTATCGCGGCGCAGGCGCATAGTGGCATGGATGCCACCACCCTGGATCTCACCGTCCACTACGAGCCGGACGGCAGCCGCCTGACCCCCGAAAGCGCGGCGCGCCTGAGCCTGTATGAAAGCTTCGGCTTCGAGGTCACCGAACGCACCCGGGTGGTGCACCACCCGCTCCCGGATCTGCCGGCGCGCGGCTAGCTCCCGATAGCCGCCACCGGGACCGTCAGGGCGCTGCCCGAAGCATCCCGTTTTTCTTCAATCTCGGGCAGCTCAACCGGCTGGCCGGAGGCCGTGATGGCGCGCAGCGGCTCCGGGCCGATAGCGGCCACCGCCAATATATTTTCCCCGCGCAGGAAACGCTGGGCGCGCACTCCGCCCGTACCCCGGCCTTTCGCCGGGAAACGATCCAGCGGCGTTACCTTCGCGCTGCCCGGTTCGGTACCCGGGAGCGCCTGCGCGTTCGAGGCAATCGTGGCCACCAGGGAACCGGCAAGATCATCACCGGGCACCACCCCGAGGGTAATCACCTGGGCGCCCTCCGCGCAGCGAATCCCGGCAATGCCCTGACCGGCACGGCCCTGCGGGCGCACCAGTGATGCCTCAAAGCGCAATAATTGCGCATCGCTCGTAATAAGAACCACTTGATCGGTATCGCCGGCAAGGGCGCAGCCCACCACGCTATCGCCCTCGGCCAGGGTAATAACCTCCCAGCTCTCCTTATTCGGGTACGCGCCGTTCACCCGTTTAATCCGCCCGTGCGCGGTGGCCAGGGTGAGAACCGGATCGCCATCGGCAGCGGTAAGCGGGGCCAGCCCGATCACGCGCTCCCCGGAATCCAGAGAAATAAGATCCGCTATCGGGGTGCCCCCGGCCAGCGAGGGAGCCCCCGCGGTATCGGGAAGTGCCGGGACGGTGAGCACATCCAGGTCTATCATGCGCCCGTGGCTGGTCACCACCCCGATATGCCCGCGGGCCGTGGCGGCAACCCGCGAAATAATCGCATCGTGGGCCCGGCGCGGGCCGCCGCGCTCGGGAGCATCGCCGCCCGCGGTGCGCGCCACCAGCCCCGTTCCCGAGAGCAGCACCCAGGTCGGATCATCGGAAACTTCCAGGGGGAGAGCAGCCGGTGCCGCCGCGCTGGCCGCCCCGTCCGATTCCAGCAGCACGGTGCGCCGCGGGGTCCCGAACTGCTGGGCCACCTTCGTCATCTCGGAAGCCACAACCTCCCGCAGCCGCTCGGGCGACCCCAAGATTTCTTCCAGCTCCGCGATGGTGCGCTCGAGCTCTTCGCGGCGCCCTTCCAGCTCAATCTGGGAGTACTTGGTGAGGCGGCGTAGCCGCAGCTCCAAAATATAATCGGCCTGCGCCTCGGAAAGATCAAAAACAGCGATGAGCCGCTCGCGGGCCGCCGCGGTATCCTCCGAAGAACGAATAACCGCGATTACCTCATCAATATTGAGGACGGCGATGAGTAAGCCCTCCACCAGGTGCAAATCAGATTGCGCGGCCCGTAAACGGTGCTCACTGCGCCGGCGCGTCACCGTGATGCGGTGCTTAATCCACACCCGCAGTAGTTCCAGCAGTCCCAGGGTTTGCGGCTGGCCATCAACCAAAGCCACATTATTAATCCCGAAAGAATCCTCGAGCGGGGTGTGCTGGTAGAGCTGGGCGAGCACCGCCTCGGGGTGGAACCCATTTTTTACTTCGACGACGAGCCGCATGCCATGGTGCCGGTCCGTCAGGTTTTGGACCCCGGAGACCCCCTGAATTTTCTTGGCGTTAACGGCGTCCTTGAGCTTGTCAATGATCTTTTCCGGACCCACAAGATAGGGCAATTCCGTAATAACAATGCCGCGCTTACGGGCGCTGATTCTTTCGATGCGCGCCGTCGCCCTGGTACGGAAAATACCGCGCCCGGTTTCGTACGCCTCCCGGATGCCGTCCAAACCAATAATTTTGCCGCCTTCGGGCAGGTCCGGGCCGGGGATAAAACGCATAATATCCTCGAGGCTCGCATCCGGGTGGCGCAGCAGGTGCTTCGCCCCGTTAATAACCTCAATAAGATTATGCGGTGGAATATTCGTCGCCATTCCCACCGCGATGCCGGAGGAACCATTGACCAGCAGATTCGGGATGGCGGCCGGGAGCACCTCGGGCTGCTGGAGGGTGTTGTCATAATTGGGGACCATATCGACGACGTCCTCGTCCAGCGAGGAAATCATGGCCATGGCCGGGGCCGCCAGGCGTGCCTCGGTATAGCGCGAGGCAGCTGGCCCGTCGTCGAGCGAACCGAAATTACCGTGCCCGTCCACCAGCGGCAAGCGCATGGTAAAAGGCTGGGCGAGGCGCACCATCGCGTCATAAATAGCAGTATCACCATGCGGGTGGAGGCGCCCCATCACATCACCTACCACGCGCGAAGACTTCACGTGAGCGCGGTCGGGGCGCAGGCCCATCTGCCCCATCTGGAAGAGAATACGGCGCTGCACCGGCTTGAGACCATCGCGAGCATCGGGGAGGGCACGGGCGTAAATCACCGAGTAGGAGTACTCGAGGAAGGAGGTGCGCATCTCCTCCGACACGTTAATATCGACGATATGTTCCGCGGGGCTCGTATTCTTGGGCATTGCTCAATTATCCCGCTTTTTGGCCGCGCGCGGGGCGGCGGCGCAGGAGTGTCGAGGCGGAAAGTAGACTGAGAGGCATGATTGAGCTTCCTGTGCTGCCTGCCGCGCGCTCGCTACGCGCCGTCCTGGGTGAATGTTTAGCCGCCTGCGGGGTGCTGCCCGAAACGGAATCCGCGGCGGCGGAAACGGAGCGGGCGGGCGTGCTGGATTTGCCGCGTGCCAGCCGGGTCTGCCTCGTCCTCGTGGATGGCCTGGGGGCGGAAAACCTGGCGGCGCGCATTGGTCACGCGCCCACCCTGCGTGCCTTGACCGCGCGCGAACCACTCACTTCCACGGCGCCGTCCACCACCGCCGCCGCCCTCACCACCCTGGGTACCGGGGCGCTCCCCGGGCGCACCTCGATGCTGTCCTACTCCCTGCGCTCCCCGCGCACCGGCCGTAATTTCTCCCTGATTAGCTGGGAGGATAGCGGGCTCAATCCTGAGGAATGGCAGCCGGTCCCCACCTGGGCGCAGCGCCTGGAGGCCGCCCGGCCCGGTATAGCCAAGCAGCTAGGAGCCATCCAGGATCCGGACCATATCGGTTCGGGGCTAACCCGGGCCGCCTGGCGCGGCTTTACCGCGGTCGGGGGCCCGGCCCTCGATGACCGGGTGCACCTGGCCGCGCGGTTCCTGCGCGAGGGCGGGCGTTTCGCCTACCTGTACTGGGGGGAAGTTGATCACCGCGGGCACCGCTGGGGAGCCACCAGTGAGGAATGGACTATGGCGCTCGAAGATCTGGACGCCGGTATCCGCCTGCTCACCCGGCTGCTTCCCCCGGATACCCTGCTGGTCCTCACTGCTGATCACGGCATGGTCGATCCGAGCGAACGCATAGATGTAGCCACCACGCCGGTCCTGAGCGAGGGCGTGGATCTATATTCCGGGGAAGAACGCGCGGTGCATCTCTACACCCGGGAACCGGAAGCGGTCGCGGCACGCTGGCGGGACTACCTGGGGGAGCGCTCCTGGATCTACACGAAAGAGGAAGCCATCGCCACCGGCATGTTCGGGCCCGTCACCGCGCAGGCACGCGAAGCCATGGGGGATGTGCTCGCTTTCCAGCGCGGCCGCCTGAGCGTGGTCCACACCGGGCAGATGCAGCCGGGCGCCACCTTTATGCGCGGGGTCCACGGTTCGCTTACCCCCACGGAAATGCTCATTCCCCTGCTCCTGGAGCTCACGTAGTGCGCCTGAACTAGTCCTTTTTACCGAAGACGATCTCATCCCAGGACGGCATGGTGGGCCGATCCGTACGCTTGCGCCCGCGCCGCGCCTCGGTAGCTGCCGGAGCGGCTTTCTCCGGCGCGCTAGCCGGGGCCGTTTTATCGGGAACCGGTGCAGAGGCCGCGGTAGGGGCCGGCGCGGGAGCCGGGCTCTCTGTGGCTGTATCACTAGCCGCATCTGTACCGCTCGGCTCCGCGCCCGCCACAGCATTTGCGGCAGAACCAGCGCCCGCATTTGAACCGGAAGCCGGGCGGAGCACCGGGGCCTGCGCCAGCTCCTCCGGCTCCAGTAGCGCCCGCTGGCCGGGCAGCTGCCCCTCGCGCGAGGGCAGGGAAACAATGGTGGCCGGAGCCCGTAGCTCCTCCTCATCTTCGGGAGCCCGATGCGCCCCATCCCATTCATCCGGATCAACATCATGATCGGCATCCGGCATGGGCCGTGACTTACCGCGCTGAGAATCCAGCGAGGCCAGCACCTCATCAATAGAGGCACGCGCCGGGGGAGTATCCACCGCGTTCGGGAGAGGCGCTGCCGGGGAGGCCACCGCGGCGGGAACCGCCGCGGGCGTCGTCGTACCGGAAAAAACAGGATCCGCAGCTCCCGGCACCACCGCGGGGGTGTGATCCGGGCGCCACGGGCCGGCATCGGCCGTGAGGGAGGTCTCCGACAGCCAGGACGCCTCATCATTGCGGGCCTGGAGAGTGTGGCGATCCGTATCGATAAACCAGCGGGCCTCGTGCTCGCGGCCGGCGGAGATAAACCGCACAATCAGCGCCCAGGGTTGCCCGGCCTCACGCACCGCATCCCAGGTAATCGACGCGGTATCCACATCGCGGGCAACCAGCCGCGATGTGACGAGTTCTTCAACTGTGAAACCTCCCACATCGCGCCCGAGGGTGTAGTTCCGGGCCTGCGCGGCGGTGTAGTTACGCTCGGCAATAATGGGGTGAGCCAGGGCGGAGATACGCGAAGGAGGCAGCGCGGCCATCTCTGAAATATCGTCAACGCTGCGGCCGGCCCGCACCAAAGCTTGGATTTCACGCGGCCCCATCGGAGTGATTTCCTCATCCGGAGCGCTGGGATGGGGATCCTTACGCAGGGCCGCCCGCAGATCATCAGTGACGGGCAGCAGGTAGCGATTGCCCTCCTCATCATTAAGCGTGAGGTTGTGACCGTCGGGTTGCAAGCCGAGCAGCTCCAGCTTTTTCATCTCTTCCCTTACTCTTGGTACCACTCTTAGGGTGCCACCTCCGGGCCCGAAAAGCAGGCATTGGGCGCGGGTGTGTTTCCATGTGGCGCGGGTGCTGTTACACTAAGCGCGCAGTACCACCCGTCAGGACCATACGCGAGGGCGGAAAGATCCGTTTCTCGCGGGTGGACGCCGGTTCGTGCGGAATCCACCGCGTGGACCCCGGCACTTTTGGAGAGTGACTTTATGGCAACAGATTACGATGCTCCGCGCAAGCAAGACGAGGAGCTCCGCGAGGATTCTTTCGAGCAGCTCGCCGGGCGGCGCTCGGACCAGCAATCCGGTGCGGTCGATGAGGACGAGGTCGAAGCGGCCGAGGGCTTTGAGCTGCCCGGCGCGGACCTGTCCAATGTTGAGCTATCCGTCAATGTGATTCCGGCCCAGGATGATGAATTCACCTGCTCGCAGTGCTTCCTGGTTCACCACCGCTCCCAATTGGATCACGTGGAAGATGGCCTGCCCGTCTGCGTGGATTGCGCGGGCTAGCGAGAAACGAGCTTGCGTGCGGCGGTTACGTTTGCGGCACGCGAAGAAGAAGTACGACGACGCCGCGGCCCACGGGCCGCGGTATCTCACTACAGTGCATCCCTACGGTGGGTGGTGCATTCCACGAGGGTGAGCTCCCTCAGTAGACTAGAGGGAATGAAGGAATCGGGACGAGGAGTATAAGCATGGCATGGTTCTCACGGCGGAAGAAAAACGAGGCCCTGGCATCGCAGCCGGACGAACGTGACGAAGCCGGCCAGGACCTCGCCGCGGATAACTCCGGCGTGGCGGATGGCGCTGCCGGCAATGCTGATGCCGGTAGCGCAGATGCCGGCAATGCCGCTGCCGCGGCCGGCCCGAAGGCACGCGGCCCCTATGATGAATCGGAAGCTCCGGAGAATCCCGCGCTTATTGACGGCGGGGCCCTGCGCCTGCCGATCCTGCCCGATGCCACCATGCAATTCTCGGTGGATCGCGAACGCCAGGTCGTGCTTGGCGTGGTCTACATGATGGGCGATTCCGCGGTGCAATTACAGGTTTTCGCCGCCCCGAAATCCACCGGCCTGTGGGAGGGCATCCGCGTGGAAGTTATCTCTTCCATCGCCAACCAGGGCGGGCGCTTCCAGGAAGCCGAAGGGGAGTACGGCCCGGAAATTCAAGCCCAGATGCCCGCGGAGAACGGCCGGGTGCCGGTGCGCTTTATCGGTATTGACGGCCCGCGCTGGCTGCTGCGGGTAGCAGTGACCGGGCGCGGGGCGGTAGACCCCGCCCGCGGCACCGAAGTACTCCACCGGGTTCTTGATGATCTGGTGGTGGTGCGCGGCACTCAGGCCATCCCGCCGCGTGAATTGCTTCCCCTCGCCCTTCCCCAGCAGGGTGAACCGGAACCCGAAACGGCGGATACCGGCATTGAGCTGCCCAAGCGCGGCCCGGAAATCCAAGAGATTCGCTAGTTAGCTCGATAGTTAGGTACCTATGGCTACGCCGGTGTGGGTGACGGGGGATATTATCGCCATCACGTACCCGGGCGCCCCGGGAGGAAATGGGGCACATACCCCGGAGGTGCGCATCGCCGTGGAAACCACCGCGGGGCTCCTCACCCTTATTTTCCAAGGGCGGCGCACCATTGATTGCGTGCGGGTCGGGGATCGCATTCGCGCTCGGGTGGTGCCATTGCGGCGCCGGGGCGTGCTGGTAGCATATAACCCGGAATATACGGTGCTCTAGCCGAGCGCCCCGCACCCGCACACATAACGCCCACGTAACAAGCCGGGAGGCCCCATGGATACCACCACACCCGGCGGCGGCCTGCGCGCGGTGCTCGGGGAAGAATTCGACGCCTGGAAAGCTATTGGCGGGGTGCGCGGCGTTATCGAAGCCAATGTTCCCGCCCTGGTTTTTGTCATTATTTATTTGGCCACCCGCAATATTCCCCTGGCGGTGCTCGTGCCCCTGGGCATGGCGATCCTGGCTATCCTGGTGCGGCTTATCCAGCGTATTGATGTGATGCCGGCCCTCGGCGGGCTCTTCGTGGTGGGAATTTCCGCCTTCTTCGCCTGGCGATCCGGGCGCGCGGAAACCTATTTCCTACCCGGCTTCCTCACCAACGCCGCCTACGCGGTAGGAGTAACGATTTCCCTCCTCATCCGGCGGCCCATCATGGGATATATCATCGGGATGCTGCGCGGGGATATTGCCAGCTGGCGCAGCGCCACCCACCCGGCCGCCCGGCTCACCTACCGGCGCTACACCCGCATTACGTGGCTGTGGCTCGCCATGTTCGCTGGCCGCGTCGTCGTACAACTACCCTTCTTTATCAGCGGTAATACCGCGGCGCTGGGAGTCATCAAAATTATTGCCGGGCCGGTGCTGTTCTGCCTGATCCTGTGGGCCACCTGGCTGCTGGTGCGCGGCCTGCCGCCCGCCAGTACCTACCTGGAGCCTTCCGAATCCGCGGCGGATTCCCCCTCCGCATCCTGAGCGAGAGCCGGGCGGGGCCGGAAATAGTTCTTGAGGGCGGACATATCCACATCGTCCCCGCCGTCAATGAGGAGCACCTGGTCATCCACGTCCACGATGAGATCGGCATCAGCCGTGAGGGGCACGCCGTCGCGAATAATAGCGTTAATGGCGACGCCGGCGGGAAGTTCAATATCACTAATGGCGCTGCCTACCACCGGGGCCTCGGCGGATACCGAAACCTGCCATAGGCTCGCCCCGCTGCGGTGGAAACGCATAACCTGGGTGAGGGAGCCATCCGAGACCGCATCCTCCACCAGGGAAGCCATAATGCGCGGGGTAGATACGGTCACGTCCACGCCCCAGGCGTCGGTGAAAAGCCATTCATTACGTGGGTTATTCACGCGCGCGATGGTGCGGGCGATCCCGAACTCGGTTTTCGCCAGCAAGGACACCACCAAATTCACTTTGTCATCCCCGGTGGCGCAGACGATAATATCTGCCTCCGCGGCGCCCGCCTCGCGCAGCGCGGGAACTTCGCAGGCATCGGCCAGGTGCCAATCCGCATCCGAAGCGCTCGAAATGCGCATAGCGGAAGGCTTCTTATCCACAATCGAAATGGAATGCTCGGATTTGAGGAGTTCGCGGGCCACCGACACCCCGACCGCGCCGGCCCCAATAATGAGAATATTCACTGCGCACCTTCCGATTTGAGCAGCACATGTTGCACGCCGGAGGCATTCTCGGAAGCGACGAGCACTTTGAGGGTGTCCCCGTCCTGGATCACGGTGTCGCTATGGGGGAGGAGCCCGGCCAGACTGCGAATAATATAGGCGACCCGCGCCCCGGTTTCCTCTTCCACATCCGCCACGGTGCGCCCGAACCAGCGCCGATCTACCGCCACTTCAATGAGGGAAATCCGGGCGAGGGGATCGCGGAATTCGTGGTGGGGGCCCAGCGGGATGAGCTCGCGCAGCACCCGGTCCGCCGTCCAGCGCACCGGGGCCACCGTGGCGATCCCGAGCCGTTCGTAGATAATCGCACGGGTCGGGTCATAGACCCGCGCCACCACATTGGTGAGCCCGAAAGTTTCGCGCGCCACCCGGGCGGCGATGATATTCGAGTTATCGCCTGAGGAAACGGCGGCGAAGCCGGCGGCGTCGTCGATATTCGCGCGCGCTAACACATCACGGTCGAAACCCACGCCAGTGATCTGCTGCCCCGGGAAATCTTCGGGGAGCTTGCGGAAAGCTTCGGCGTCCTGGTCGATAATGGCCACCGAATGGCCGATGGCGGAAAGCGAGAGCGCCAGCGCGGCACCCACGCGCCCGCATCCCATAATTACGAAGTTCACTACATTACGCTACCGCAAAGCGGGTACCGTATCCTAGTGATGAGAAAATTATCCTTCCTGGGGATGTCCCAGTACGTGGGCGCGGCCACCTGCGTCTGCCTGGCGGTGGTACTCCTCCCGCGCAGTATTCAACGCGGGGCGCCCTTCGCGAACCCCACCCTCGTGGGGGCGATGGCGCTGGCGGGGGCCGCGGTGCTCGCGCTCGTGGTGGCGGCCACCATCGCCGCCTCCCGCGTGGTGCCCGGGAAAGCCGCCCACCAGGTGGTTTCCCGCTATATTTCCCCGGCTTTCGGCACCGTTGCCGCCGCCGCGCGCTTCGCAGCTTTCGCGCTGCTCCTGGTGCTGGCCGCGGGGCTGGTGGGCATGGCGGTCAATGCCCTCACCCCGCTGGCGGTGGACGGGCGGCTCATCCAAATCCCGCTGGTGGTGGTGTGCGCCCTGCCCGCGCTGGTGCACTGGCGCCTGCCCCTGGCGGGGGCGCTGCTCGCCGTGCTGGCGGCGAGCGGAGTGATTATCGCAACCCTGGTGACCGGGCTGGTGCGCGAGGCCCGCGGCACCGTCTCCCTTGCCGATCTCATCACGAACCGCGCCGAAGAACTCCCCGGTTCCCAAGCTATCCACCCGCTCGGAAATACCTTCGTCATTATGTGCTTCCTGGCCGCGGTGGTGCTGCTGGTGGGTGGGCGTATCGGCACCGGGCGGGAACGTTTCTTAGGGCCGCGCGCCCTGAGCACCATTGCGGGCATCGCCGCGGTGGTGCTTTCGGGCACCTTCTACCTGGAAATGCGCCTGGATATTCTCACGGTCCCGGTGGGTCTGCCGAGCATCGTTATGGGCACCGCGTTCTGGGGAAGTGCCGGGCGTATTATCACCGCGATTGCTTTCGGTTTCCTGGGTTTGATCTGCGTTTTCGTGGTGTACGAACGCCTCCCGCGCCTGTTGCGGGAACTTGCTTTCGACGGCGCACTTCCCGCTCGCCTCGCCGCCCCGGAAGCCTCCCGGGCCCGCAGCGGCGTGGTCTTGCTGGTGGCGGTACTTGCCGGCGCCCTCGGGGTATTTCTATCGACGACGCACGCCGGCGTCGTCGCCCTTGTCTTTGTATGTTTCCTTATCTTCACGCTCCATTGCGCGGCCCTCTCCCTGCGCGGCGGGCAGATTCTCAAAACTTCGGAGCGGCGGGAAGAACGCCGGGCCGCGCATGCCTCCCGCTGGGGCTTTGCTTTCTTCGCGCTGGCGGGATTCCTTGTTTTGCTCGTCACGGTGGCCATGCAGCCGGCCTGGACGCTGACCTCGCTGGCGGCGGTGGCGGTGCCCACGGCGGGGATGCTCATCGCTCAGCGCGGGCGCGGAAAAATGAGCGCCCACCTCAAACCGCTGGACCTGGGGGCCGGGCGGCGCCTACCGGTCCGCACCCACGCGGTGGTGCTGGTTCAAGAACTCAATTTGCCGACCCTGCGGGCGGTCACCTACGCGCGGGCGCTGCGCCCCTCCACCCTCACTGCCCTCACCGTAGACCTGAGTGAAAGCCGTACCGCTGCGCTACGCGCCGCCTGGAGTCAATCTCAATTACCGGTGGGATTGACGGTGCTGGGCAATCCCACCAGCGGGGCGCGCGGGCCGTTGGTGGATTATATTCGTTTCCTCCTCGATACCCACCCGCAGGATATTGTGCTGGTTATCGCCCCGAAGGTGGTCTCCACCACCCTGTGGCACCGGGTGTACCTGCGCCGTTCCGTGCCCGCGCTTTTCGCTGACCTGTCCTATGACTCGCGCCTCATGCTGGTGCAAGTTCCCTACCAAATCCATTCGGGAGAAGATCTGTGACCACCCCTGCTGCTCAATCTCATCATTCGACCGTCGATATCACCCTGGAGGATATCGGCCACGGCGGTATTACCATCGGGCGCGCCGAAGGCAAAGCAATCCTGGCTCGCTTCGGGTTGCCCGGAGAACACGTGCGGGTAGCGCTCACCGAGGAACGCGCCCGTTTCGCCCGCGGGGATGTGATTGAGGTGCTCGGCGAGCCCTCGCCCTACCGCCAAGCCCATCCCTGGCCAGAAGCTGGGCCCGGGGGCGTGGGCGGCGCGGACCTGGGCCACGTGATCTTCGACTACCAGCACGAGTGGAAAACCCAGGTGCTCGCCGCCACGCTGCGCCGCATCGGCGGGCAGGCGCTCAGCGATCACCTGGCGGAGCAGGGCATTGTTCCGGAAGTTGCAGCCTTGGAATCCGACCGCGCCAGCGGCGGCTGGGCGAGCCGCACCCGCATTGACGTAACCGTGAGCGCGGGGCGCTTCGGAATGTTCCGGGAAGGTAGCCGCGAAGTTCTCCCCATTACCTCCATGCCCCTCGCGGTGCAGGAGATTGAGGAGCTGGGCCTATGGGATGGCAGCTACCTCACCCGGTTGGCGCGCAGTATCGGCCCGCTGCGCGAGGGCCAGCGGGTGCGTATCCTCGCCCCCTCAGCCAGCCCGGTGGCAGTGAGCATCGGCGGGCGCACCTTCGACGCGACCGGCGCGGAATGCTCCCCCTTCGCGCGCGAAGAAGTAGTGGTGGGGGAGGACAGCTACCGCTACCGGGTACGGGCCTCCGGTTTTTGGCAGGTCCACCGCGAAGCACCGGCCACCCTCATCGACCTGGTGACCCGCGCGGCCGAGGTTGAACCCGGCGACCATATCCTCGAACTCTACGCGGGAGCCGGGCTGCTCACCGTGCCGCTAGCCCGCGCCACCGGGCCAACCGGCCGGGTGGAAAGCCTTGAGGGTGCGCGTACCGCGGTGGAAGACGCCCGCGCGAACCTGCGGGGCTACCCGTGGGCACGTGCCCGCACCGCCGCTATTTCGGTACGGGATATTAGCGACGCCGATATTCTCCTCGCCGATCCTCCCCGGAGCGGATTGGGAATCGCGGCGGCCCGGGCCGCCGCAGCCAGCCGCGCCCGCCGGATCGTCCTGGTGTCCTGCGATCCGGCCGCGCTGGCCCGCGATGTGGCCGCCATGGTGGAATCCGGGCGGAGCGTGGAGTCCATGCGCGCCGTCGACCTTTTCCCCAATACCCACCACTTCGAAGTGGTGACAGCGCTGCGCTAAGCAGTTTTAGCGCACCGCTGCGGCAATCCAGGTGGCGGTATTCTCCACCTGCCAGGGGCGGGCTCCTAGCTCAGCTAGCGCATCGCCAATGGCGGGAGCGGTGCGCGCCACCCGGTGGCGCAAGAGGCGCGCCAGTTCGCGCTGCACGGCCGGTTTGAGAAGCACATCGTGGCGGATTCCCAGCTCCGCCGCGCGTTCCTGAACGGCACCGCGCACGTGATCGAGCAGGTGTGGAATGCCGCGTTCGGCACGCCGGGCGGGCCGGGCCGGGGCCAGTTCGGGAAGCTCGGAACTCGGCAGCGCCCAGGCCTTCGCTACCGCCTGCCACAGGGCCGGCGCCAAATACTGTTTGCCCCCGCTACGCAGCGGCCGGGCGGTACGCACATCGGCCAGGGAGCGCGGGCGGCGCCGCGCGAGGGCCGCGATATCAGCGCGGGTGAGAACTAGGTCGGGGGCGGTATCGGTGGTTTGCGCGATACGATCCCGCTCCTGCCACAGGGCGCGTACCAGGGCGAGGTCACGCCGGGAAGAAAAATCTTGGCGGTGGGTGGCGCGCCGCCACGGCTCCGCGGGGGCGGCTTTGGGTGGCCGAGTGCGGATCTCTTCAAATTCTTGGGCCGCCCACTCCAGGCGCCCGGCCCGCTCCAGGCGCTCAAGCTGCACCTCGCGCAGAGGCGCGAGCAATTCCACATCGAGGGCGGCATAGGAACGCAGGTCATCGGCGAGCGGGCGTTCGGACCAATCCGCCTGCGAATGTTCTTTCGCCAGGAGCAGCCCCAAATTTTCCGCCAGCTGAGCCTGCAAGGAAATATGTTCATCGCCCAACAGCAGCGCGGCCACTTCGGTATCGAAAAGCTTGCCGGGCCCCGGGCGCAAACCGAGATCACCCAGGGAGGGCAAATCCTGATCGGCGGCGTGCAAAATCCACACGGTATCTTCAAGAATCGCGGCCAGTTCCGGGTAATATTCCTCATTTCCCACTGGATCACACAGCAGGGTTCCCGAACCTTCGCGACGCAGTTGTATCAGGTAGGCCCGGGCTGAATAGCGGATTCCCATGGCGCGTTCCACATCCACCGCCACGGGGCCGCTGCCGCGCCGTAGCCTCGTTAGCGCGGGGCGATAGGCGGAGCCGGTGGTGAGCGGCGGGATACCTTCGCGCGGGGTATCCACATGAATGAGGGTGGGATCCTCGCTCCAGCGAATAGAAGAAGACGTCATAACCTCACAACTGCTCAGACTAGGGGCCGCGGTTAATACTAGCGGGCATGCGCAGGCGCGGGGCTGCCACGCGCAGGGGCGCCACCTCCTAGCGAGAGTGCCCCTAGCGGGCTGGCAGCGCCGTCGTTCCTTCCGGAGCTAAACCGCAAGCGAGCGCGATAAAATCCGCCCACGCCCGCACGTGGTGATAAAGATCGGGGCTGCTCGGGGTCCAGGAAGCCCGCAATTCCAGTTCGGTGAGGGAGGAGGAAAGCTCCAGCCCGCCGAAAGTTTCGTTATACATGCGGGTGACGGTGCCGACCAGGTGGTGGTAATCAGCACCGTGCGCATCCAGGGTATCGGCCAGCCACGCCCAGGCAACTTCGCCGAGCAAGGGATCGCCGGCCATCGCCGCGTCCATCGGCGCCCCCATATGGCACACAATCCGGAAGGTTCCGTGCCAGGCCTCCTGACCGGCCGGGTCGTGCAGCACCACGAAGCGGGCTCCGCCGCGGTAGCTTTCCGGCTCCATCGTCGTAGAATCATTAATCTCAGCCTGCAGCGCAACAGCCCACGGAGCAATGCGTTTCGGGGGCGGTATCTGCACGATGTGCAGCTCGGGACGAAACTCGTGCCCGCGCAGGCTATCGAGCGCGGTGAGGAAGTCCTCGGGTGCATGAATCTGAGACACGCTCATTACCGTAATGCGCCCGCGCGCGGGTTTTAGCCAGGCGCGCCGCGCAGGTAGGATGGCGGCATGTCTACACTCTCGCTGTCGCGGATCGATGACACCACCTACCTGGACCTGGCTGCCGGCCACGGCCTGCCCCTCGAGCAGCTGCCCGCCTGGGACCGCTACGAGGATGCCCTGCCCGGCCACGCACCATTCGGGCGTTTCCTGTGGCGCGATAGCGCAGGTGCGCCGCGTGCCCTTATTTCTCTGACCCGGATGGAAGGGCGCGGTTTCACCTACCTGTGGGCGAAAAAAGGCCCGGTGTGGCTCGGGGAACGGCCCGCGGCGGCGGAAGAACTGGAGTTCCGGACCGCGCTGGGGCAGCTGGTGCGGGGCGCGGATCGCAGCCTCGCCTTCATGCGGATTCACGCCTGGCACCCGGCCCCGGACCTGCACGAATTACTGCAAACGGTCACCTATGATCGCACCGTTATGGTCGACGTCGCACGCCCGGATGCGGAGATCCGGGCGAGTTTCTCCAAGTCGGGGCGTCGCCAAGCACGCAAAGCCGAGGCGGAAGGCCTGGAATTTTGCGATGAAACGGAGCGGGCTCGGGAGGTTTTCCCGGAGCTGTACGCCATTCTCACCGAAACGGCCACCCGGGATGATTTCGGGGCAGCACCCATGAGCCAATACGTGACCATGCTGGAATCCCTGGGCCCGGAACACGCCCGGCTTTTCGTGGCGCGCGCGGAGGGGCGGGCGCTGGCCTGGCAAATTGTGCTCGCTACCGATGACCTCGGGGAAGCCTATTACGCGGCAACCAGTGCGGAAGCTCGCCAGCGCCACGCCTCCATGTTCATGGATCTGCACACCATAACGTGGCTGCGGGAAACCGGGCGGAAAGCTTATGACCTGATGGGGGTGCATTCGGAGCGCGCCCCGCAATTAGAAGGCGTGACCGGCTACAAACAAAAATTCGCTGCCGAGTTCACCGAGGTGGCCGGCGCCTGGGATGTGCCGCTGCGCCCGCGCTACTACCGCGGTCTCAAGCTGGCGCTGCGCGCTAAACGCTCCGCGGTGGGTGCGGTGCGTGCCTCTGCGGGGGCGGTGTGCGGCGTGCGCGAGCGCCTGGGCCGCCGCTTAGGCAAAGCTTCCTAGCCTCCGAGCCTCCTAGTCTCCTCAGCGCGGGCCGCGCCCCGGAGCTAGGCGCTGCCGGGGGTGCAGGGGATGTTGAGGCGGTAGGGGCTGAGCACCGCGAAACCGGGCCCGGAAAAATCAACATAGGATTCGGCCACGGTCACGCTACCCCAGGTGAGGAGCGTATGTAGACGGCCCGCTTCGGGCGGTAACTGCACCCGAGTGGGGTGAGCGGCCGCCGCGGCCGTTTCTTCCACTTGCGTTTCACCTGGTTTATTGGCAGTTGTTTCGCCGGGGAGGGGGTCGGCCGCGCCTATATGGAAAACCACGAAGCTAGCTCCGCGTCGGTAATATCCCGCCTCACCCAGGCGCACGATCTCCGAATCCTCCCGGTCAGGGGAAGAAAAATCTGGGTGCTCGCGCCGCAGCCGCAGGAGCTCCCGGGTCGCCTCGAGATAGCGAGCATGGGAGGGCTCCTCGAGTTCCGCCCAGTCCAGGTGCGAGCGCGTGAACGTAGAAAGCGCCTGGGGCGGGGGAATCTGGCCGGCGTGCTCACCCCAATCCCAGTCACGAAATTCCGCAATCCGCCCCGCATCCACACGTTCCCCTAGCTCCGGAGTGTGATCGGTGAAGAATTGGAAGGGCGCGGAAGCACTCCACTCCTGACCCATAAAGAGAAGAGGCGTGAAGGGGGAGAGCAGCATGAGCGCATCAGCAACAAGGGTGTGTTCTGCACTCACAGTAGAGGAGCGGCGGTCACCCAGGGCTCGGTTACCCACCTGGTCGTGGTTTTCGGTATAAGCGAGGAAACGGCGCGAATCGAGGGCAGCGGGCACCGGGGCACCCCAGTTTCGCTTCCGGAAACTAGAGAAATTACCGTCGTGCACGAAGACACGGCGCATGGCCTTTTCCAGGGCTCCGGGAAGCGCAAAATCCCCGTAATAGGCGAAATCTTCCCCGGTCACATAGACATGCAGGGCATGGTGAATATCATCAGCCCACTGCATATCCATACCGTAGCCTCCCGCTCTTGTGGGGCGCAGCATCCTCACATCATTGAGATCGGATTCTGCTACGAGGGCGATATGCCGGCCGGTCTGCGCGGCGAAAGCCGCGGCGGCGTCGGATAAATCGGCGAGAATATGTGTACGGGAGCGGTCCCGGATCGCGTGGACGGCGTCAAGCCGAAAAATATCCACGTGGTAATCGCGGGCCCACTGGAGCATATTGTCAATAAAATAACGCCGCACCGGGCCGGAATCCGGGCCGTCCACGTTCACACCCGGGCCCCACACCGAAGAATAGCGATCCGTGGTGTAGGGGCCGAACTCGGCTAAGAAATTCCCGTCGGGTCCGAAATGGTTATAGACCACGTCCAGGCATACCGCCAGGCCAGCGCGGTGTGCGGCCTCCACGAAGCGCGCGAAGCCCGCCGGTCCGCCGTAATTTTCGGTGACCGCATAGATATCCACGCCGTCGTAGCCCCAATTGCGGGTGCCAGGCACGGGGCAGATCGGCATAACCTCCACGATATCCACCCCGAGCTCGCGCAGGTACCCGAATTTCTGCGCCGCCGCATCGAAGGTGCCCTCCGGTGTGAAGGTGCCGATATGCATTTCGTAAAACACCTTGCCGAGCGGATCCACCCCGGGGAAGGGCGACAACTCGAAAGCGTCAAGATCAACAATTTCGGAAGGGCCCATGACTCCTTCGGGCTGGCGCCGGGTGCGCGGATCGGGTAGGCCCATGCCACCATCCAGACTGATGCGGTAGCGGGTGCCGGCCGGCAGGGGAGTATCGAGGATCCACCATCCCGGCCCGCTGGCCAGGGCCGCGCCGTCGCGCCCCGCGCGCGCTGCCGCAATATCCGCGGCGGCGACCGGCCGGAAGGGGAGGCGCTCCCCGTCTACCAGGGCCTCAACGCTCGTGCGCCCCGGCGCCCATACGCTCAGCGGTTCCATTAATCGGTGCTCCCTCCTGCGTCGGACCCGTAGGTATCAGCGCGAACGTACACCGCCACCGGCAGATTCGCGCAGGCATCACGAACAAAGAGCTGGGGCCCCTCAATCTCGCCTTCCTCCAGAACGCTGCGCCACCGCCCGGGCGGGAGCACGATATGCGCATCGCCCCAGCCCCCGGCTACCTCCTGGCGGTGCGCGAGGCGCGAGACCACCACGATCACATCCGGCTCCCCATCCAGGGTGCGGGTAAAAGCAAAAATATTTCCGGTGGTGGCAGCCAGCGGCTCGTAGCCCGAACGCAGCGAAACAAAAGTATCCGGGCGGTCGCGGCGCAGGCGCAGGAGGCGCGAGGTCACCCACATTTTTTCTTCATCGACGCTCGCCTGCGCGGGGAGCGCCCCGGCGCTATCGAGCTGCTCGAGCATGCTGGCGAGCCGCGGATAATTTACCGGGCGGCGGTTATCCGGATCCACCAGCAGATTCCGGGTGATTTCCTCCCCTTGATAGGTATCGGGCACCCCGATCAGCGTGAGGGCCAGAACCTTCGCCGCGAGGATACGCGCGCGGCGCGCCGGGCGGGTATGTTCCCACCAGTCCGTGAGCTCAGCCACCGATTCCGGGGTGGAAATAACCGAGCGTGCATAGGCAAAAAGCCCGGTCTCCAGTGCTTCATCCGGCTCGGTCCACGTGGTCCAAGATTTTTGTTCCCGGGCGGCCTTGCGCAGGTAGTCAATGAGGCGATCCGCTTCGATGGGCCCGTTATCCGTCCAGGTTCCCATAATTGTTTGCCACATGAGGTTCTCGATCTGGCCATCGAGTTCCGCCGGGCGGGAAGCAGCGTGCCGTTCGCGCAGCCGTTCCAGGAGCTCCAACCATTCGGTGGGGTAATCCGCCAGGGTGGCAATAGCGGCGCGGGTATCTTCCCCGCGTTTCGTATCATGAGTGGTGAGCGTGGTCATCATCACGGGCCAATCCGCCATCATCTGCCGGGTCCAGGTATGCAGCTCATCAGGGGTGAGCGATGCGCGCAGCGGATCAGATCCCACCTCCGTTGCCGAGGTAAGCGCGGTATACCGATAAAAAGCGGTATCCTCCACACCCTTGGCCATAACCGCTCCGCACACCTGCTGGAAGCGGATAATCGCCTCGTTTCGGGAAGCATCATGGCGTTTCGTTGCCGAACCGATTTCCCGCCCGAGCAAAATATCAACAACAACGTCCAGAGTTTCGCACCGGTCTTCGGAGAGCAGGCCCCGGGCGCGTTCGGCTGCTTCAAGCAGCGCAGTTTCAGCGCTGGCATGCGCTTTCTCCCCGGGAACTACGTAGGCCCGATACCGATCCATGCAGATGACGAGCGCGGAGACCGCATCGTACAAGGAGCGCTGGGAATGATCCCGCAGGCGCAGATCATCACGGCACACTTCCGCCATGAGCCGCGCCATCCGCTCCACTTCCGCCTGGAGGGAGGAATGCATAATCTGGCTTTTCGCCTCGCGCTCCAGAACCGGATACGGCTGGGTGGTATGGGATAGATGCACGAAATTCGCGGTGAGGGCACGCACTCCCTCCGAGTCGGTCAGCAGCGCCCCGATACGCCACGAAGCCTCGTACCCGGTACACCCCGCGCACTTCCAATCCGAAGGCAACTTTTCGCTGCCCTCCAGGATTTTTTCCGCCACAATCCACGCCCCGCCGGTAGCTTCGTGCAAACGCTCCATATATTGGCGCGGATCGGCCAGCCCATCGGGATGATCAATCCGGAAAGCATCAATGAAGCCGGCGTGGAACAGCTCAAGCAGCAGCGCGTGGGAAGCCTGAAATACCTCCGGATCCTCCACCCGGATCCCGGCCAGGGTATCCACATCGAAAAACCGCCGGTAATTGAGTTCTTCCTCGGCGACCCGCCAATAGGCAAGCCGGTAGTACTGGCGTTGCAGCAGTTCTGCCAGCGGCAGAAATTCAGTGCCTTTCCGAACCGGGTAAACGTGGTCATAGTAGCGCAAGACGGGCACTGCGCCGTCGCCCTCATAACCCGGTACGACGACGTGATCGAGGCTAATCGCCTCCCGGGCAAGCGCGGTACCCACCCGTTCGCCGAGCACCGGGATGAGGATCCCATCGTCGCTGGACTCCACGTCGATATCGAACCAGGAGGCATAGGGGGACTCGGGGCCGTCGCGCAGCAGGGACCACATGGCCCGGTTGAGGTAGAGCGGGGTGGGCATGGCCATATGGTTAGGCACCACATCAACGACGACGCCGAGGCCGGCCGCGTGCGCGGCATTCGCAAAAGACTCAAAACCGGCCCGCCCGCCCATCGGCTCGGAAATCCGGGTGTGATCCACCACGTCATAGCCGTGCGTGGAGCCCGGGGCGGCCTGGAGGATAGGGGAGCAGTACACATCGGTAATCCCGAGCTGCACCAGGTAGGGGAGCAGGGCGGTGGCATCCGCGAAGGTGAAGTGGGGACCGAGTTGCAGCCGGTACGTGGACACGGGCTGGCGCCGCCCGGCGCTGGGCACGTGGGAACGTAGAGCTGGAATACTGGAGGTGTCAGTGATTGCGGTCATACTTTCGAGCTTAGCGCACGGCCTGCGGAGTTTTCTGGGCGCCGGCCAGGGCGTCATCGATATCTTCCTCGGACGGTTCGTGCACGAAAACGCGCAGGGAGCGCCCGATCACGCTGGTGGTATCCCCGGAAGCGAAAACGATCTGGGGATTGACCTCCGCCGCGGTATTGACCACTTCCGTCCATTCGCGGTCATAGACGCCGCCCGGGATGGCGAACTCAACTTCGTCGTCGCCGGCATTGAACATGAGGAGAACATCATCATCAATAATCGGGTTGCCGCGCTCATCGGGTTCGCGGATACCCGCACCGTTGAGGAACACCATGAGGGCCCGCGCAAACCCGGAATCCCAATCGGAATCTTCCATCTGGCTGGAATCGGGGCGGAACCATTCGATTTCCGGGAGGCAACCTTCGCATACAGGATCGAAACCGGCCACGAAGCGCCGGCGCCGGAACACCGGGTGATTCTTGCGGAAAGCGATAGCCGCCCGCGTGAATTGCAGAATATCCATCTGGCGGTCATCGAGATCCCAATCCATCCACGCGATCTCATTGTCCTGGCAGTAGGTGTTGTTATTACCGCCCTGGGTGCGCCCAATTTCATCACCGTGGGAAATCATAGGAACGCCTTGGGAGAGCAGCAGGGTGGAGATGAAATTGCGGATTTGGCGTTCGCGCAGATCGAGGATCTCGGGATTATCCGTGGGGCCTTCTTCCCCGCAATTCCAGGAGCGGTTATTCGATTCGCCATCCGCGTTGTTTTCACCATTGGCTTCATTGTGTTTCTCGTTATAGGAAACCAGATCGCGCATGGTGAAACCATCGTGGGCGGTCACGAAATTAATGGAGGCGAAAGGGCGGCGCCCGGAGGATTCATACAGGTCCGCGCTGCCCGTTAGGCGGGAGGCGAATTCCGGTAGGGCGGCCGGTTCCCCGCGCCAGAAATCACGCACGGTATCACGGTACTTGCCGTTCCATTCCGTCCACAGCGGTGGGAAACCGCCCACCTGGTAGCCGCCTTCGCCCACATCCCAGGGTTCGGCAATGAGTTTGACCTGGGAAATGATGGGATCCTGCTGGATGATGTCAAAGAAGGAAGAAAGCTTATCCACCGCGTGGAGTTCGCGAGCCAGGGTGGAAGCCAAATCGAAACGGAAACCATCCACGTGCATTTCCGTCACCCAGTACCGCAGCGAATCCATAATGAGTTGGAGGGTATGCGGGGAGGTCATATTCAGGGAGTTCCCGGTCCCGGTGGTATCGAAATAGTGCCGCGGGTCATCGGGGACCAGGCGGTAGTAGGAGCGGTTATCAATACCCTTGAAGGACAGGGTGGGGCCCATGTGGTTACCCTCCGCCGTGTGGTTGTAGACCACGTCAAGGATGACCTCAATATCGGCTTCGTGGAAGGCCTTGACCATGGCCTTAAACTCATCGACCTGCTCCCCGCGCGAGCGGGTGGCGTAGCCATCATGGGGCGCGAAGAATCCGATGGTGTTATAACCCCAGTAATTGCTCAGACCCCGGTCCTGGAGCGAAGTGTCATTGATGAACTGGTGCACCGGCATGAGCTCAATAGCCGTCACCCCCAGGGAGGTGAAGTAATCGAGAACGGGCGGGTGGGTGAGGCCCTGGTAGGTACCGCGTAATTCTTCGGGAACATCCGGGTGGCGCTGGGTGAAGCCCTTCACGTGCGTCTCATAAATAATGGTCTCGTTATATTCGTGCTTGGGCGGGCGGTCATAGCCCCAATCGAAGTAGGGGCTGATAACCACGGAAACCGGCACGTGGCCGAGCGAATCCAAAGTGCACGGTTGCGAAGGATCGTTGAAGTCATAGGAAAAGACTTCCTGAGCATTGGTGATATTGCCTTCGATGGCTTTGGCGTAGGGGTCCAGGAGGAACTTGGAAGGATCGCAGCGCAGCCCCTGGGCTGGATCGTAGGGACCGTAGACACGGTATCCGTAACGCTGCCCGGGCCGAATTGAGGTGAGGTAACAATGCCAAACATTGGCATCAACTTCCCGCAGTTCCACGCGGGTTTCTTTGTTGTTATCGTCAAGTAGGCAGAGTTCGATTTTCTCAGCCACGGAGGAGTAAATCGCGAAATTCGTGCCGGTGCCGTCGAAAGTAGCGCCCAGCGGATACGGGTGTCCAGGCCAAATTCTCATACCTGAGTATCTCATACGAAAGTGGGAATCTACTGAAAATCTAGCGAGACGGTGGGCGATACTGGGTTCGAACCAGTGACCTCTTCGGTGTGAACGAAGCGCTCTACCACTGAGCTAATCGCCCGGGCGACCGTAACGGCCCGTGCATCACGCAAGCTTATAGGGGGTGGGCGGAGAAACTCAAATTTAACTAACGTGGTGTGCACCTCACTGCCCCGGTTTGACCGGGTGCGCGGAATGTCGCTATAGTTTTTCGATGTCATCGACGTCGCCGCGGCGGTTCCCGCCACGGTTAACCTGGCCAGCGTGGCTTGGTTAGTGATTGTTGATCGGCCACGCGGATGTAGCTCAGTTGGTAGAGCGCAACCTTGCCAAGGTTGAGGTCGCGGGTTCGAGCCCCGTCATCCGCTCGGATGTGAAGAAAGGCAAAGTGGCACATGTGTCCATACTCCTCTCACGTATCCGGACGGTGGGTTGGCCGAGAGGCGAGGCAACGGCCTGCAAAGCCGTGTACACGGGTTCGAATCCCGTACCCACCTCGCGGGGCGATTGGCGCAGCGGGAGCGCGCTTCCCTGACACGGAAGAGGTCACTGGTTCGATCCCAGTATCGCCCACCACTATTTCCTTGCAGCGCCATTTTGACCCGGCTCTCACGGTTGGGTAAACTAGTGGCTCGCTGTGAAACAGTGCGGATGTAGCTCAGTTGGTAGAGCGCAACCTTGCCAAGGTTGAGGTCGCGGGTTCGAGCCCCGTCATCCGCTCGGGCGATTGGCGCAGCGGGAGCGCGCTTCCCTGACACGGAAGAGGTCACTGGTTCGATCCCAGTATCGCCCACCATATATATTCACCACCTATTGCACCCCGTACCACGCTCGCCCGGAATCAAGGTGCAATGGCAGCTACGTTAAGAAATTGTTTTGATGTCGTGTGGTTGCATCCTGTGGGGTCCGATGCCGTCAGTTTGCTTTTTGTGGGCACCACCGCTCACATCGTCCATACTTGTCCGTGTCGAGCGGATGATCGCACCAGAGCCAGCTAACAGAATAGATGGGGAAGTAAATGACCAAAGTCCCGGGTGGCCGCCTCAAGCTGGAAGCAATCATGCCATGAGCGTAAAAGCGCGCAACCACGCGGCAAAGCGGCGTCGTCGTGCGGAAAAAACAGTCGTCAATAGCAGGTTTTATCCCGCGGCGTTAGGTCTTCCTGACTATATTTTCCGCATCGGAACGGGTAGACCTATATACGTAACGAAAGGATGGATCAATGGCCGAAAAAGTTGTTATCGATGCTCTTCAGCGCACGCTGACCGATCTTATTGACCTCTCCCTGCAGGCTAAGCAGTACCACTGGAATATTCAGGGCGCGCGTTTTCGCGCTCTGCACCTCGCTCTCGATGAAGTTGTATCCGTCACCCGCACTGACCTCGATGAGGTTGCCGAGCGCATCGCCACCATCGGTGGTTTCCCGGATGGCCGGGCCGTTACCGTGGCCAAGGAAAGCGGCCTCGATGATGCGGGCACCGGTCCCTTCAACGTGGATGATGTCTACACCGTGATGGCGGAAAAGCTCTACGGAGCCTCCCGGCGCATCCAGAATGACCTGTCCAAGGTGGATGAAGCCGATCCGCTAAGCGGCGACCTTCTCATCGGGGTTGCGCGCAATCTGGAGCTGCAGGGCTGGTTCATGAAGGCAGCTGCGGTCGAAAACTAAGTCACGCGCGCCTTCGTGGCGCTCACCTCGTGACTTAACGCGAAGGGGACCATCCCGCCTGGTGGGGTGCGTCCCCTTCGCTATGTTCGCACGGGCGCGCAAGTTCCGCCGGTGCGGCTACCCGCGCTATGCGTGAGCCTCCCGTCAATCTACCCGTGCTATGCGTGAGCCTCCCGTCAATCTACCCGCGCTATGCGGGACGGGTATGCGTGAGCTGTATCCCCTTCCGCGGACTGGCGGTGCTGCGCCGCGGGCGGGCCCGGGGTGAAACAGGTATCCTGGTGGGCGGGCATCCCCGGTCTGGATGCCGTGAAAAATAGAACTAAGGAGAAAACTATGCCCGCACGTCTATCCGTGGACGGCACCCTCGTCACCCTTGACGAAGCGTGCCCGGGAACCGCCTATTTCGCCGCGGATCGCGCGATTGTCGCCCTGAAAGTCAACGGGGAACTCAAGGATTTGGCCACGGATTTGACCACGCTGGACGGCGCCGAGGTGGAAACCGTGCGCATTGACTCCCCGGACGGGCTCAATATTCTCCGCCATTCCGCCACCCACGTGCTGGCCCAGGCCGTCCAGCAGATCTACCCGGATGCGAATCTGGGCATCGGTCCTTTTATTGAGGACGGCTTCTACTACGATTTCGGCAATATCGACCCGGTCACCCCGGATATGCTGAAAGAACTCGAAAAGCGCATGAAGCGCATCGTCAAGGAAAATCAGCGATTCGTGCGCCGCGAGGTCACCGAAGAAGAAGCGCGCCACGAAGAAGCCTCCCAGCCCTACAAACTTGAGCTCATCACCACGAAGGGCCACGATGCGGACGGTGCCAGCGTGGAGGTGGGCCACGGTGGCCTCACCATGTACGACAATGTCAATCGCCACGGTGACGTGGTGTGGACCGATCTGTGCCGCGGGCCGCACCTGCCTTCCACGAAGTTCATCGGCAATGGTTTTGCGCTCACCCGCGCCTCGGCCGCCTACTGGAAGGGCGACCAGAATAACGATCACCTCCAGCGCATTTACGGCACCGCCTGGCCGAGTAAGGAAGAACTGGATGCCTACCAGACTCGCATTGCCGAAGCGCAGCGGCGTGACCATCGCCGGCTAGGTACCGAACTTGACCTGTTCTCCTTCCCCGATGAAATCGGCTCCGGGCTCCCGGTCTTCCACCCCAAGGGCGGCATTATCCGCATGGAAATGGAGAACTACTCCCGCCAGCGCCATATCGAAGCCGGCTACGACTTCGTCAATACCCCGCATATCACCAAGGGCCAGCTCTTCCAGACCTCCGGGCATCTGTCCTGGTACAAGGACGGTATGTTCCCGGCCATGCGGGTGGATGAGGATCAGGATTACTACCTCAAGCCGATGAACTGCCCCATGCACTCCCTTATCTATAAAGCGCGGGGGCGCTCCTACCGCGATCTACCGCTGCGGCTCTTCGAATTCGGGACGGTGTACCGCTACGAAAAGTCCGGCGTCATCCACGGTCTCACCCGCGCCCGGGGCTTCACCCAGGACGATGCCCATATTTACACCACCCGCGAGCAGATGCGCGAGGAACTTTCCTCCCTGCTCACCTTCGTGCTCTCCCTCCTCAAGGACTACGGTCTCAACGATTTCTACCTGGAACTGTCCACGAAGGACCCCAAGAAGTTCATTGGCGACGACGCCCTGTGGGAAGAAGCCACCCGCACCCTGGAAGAAGTGGCGTTATCTTCCGGCCTCGAATTGGTGCCCGATCCGGAAGGCGCAGCTTTCTACGGTCCCAAGATCTCGGTGCAGGCACGCGATGCCATCGGCCGGACCTGGCAGATGTCCACCATCCAGCTTGACTTCAACCTCCCCGAACGCTTCGGCCTGGAATACACCGCGCCGGACGGTTCGCGCCAGCGCCCGGTCATGATTCACCGAGCCCTCTTCGGTTCTATCGAACGTTTCCTGGGCGTGCTGGTCGAGCACTACGCGGGGGCTTTCCCCGCCTGGCTCGCCCCCGTGCAGGTACGGCTGGTTCCGGTGGCTGATACCTTCAACGACTACTGCGAAAATATTGCTCGGCGCCTGCGCGAGCAGCATATTCGCGTGGAAGTTGATACCTCCGATGACCGTTTCGGCAAGAAGATTCGTAACGCCGCGAAAGAGAAAATCCCCTTCACCCTCATTGCCGGTGGGGACGACGTCGACGCCGGCGCCGTGTCCTTCCGTTTCCGTGACGGGGAACAGCATAACGGGGTCGCTATTGACGAGGCGATCGCGCATATCGTGGATGTGGTACGACGGCGCGCTAACGAACCGGAAGCGGAGAAGTTCTAATGCTCTCCCGGAGCGGGCGGCCCCTGGCCCAGGCAATTTTCGGTCCCATCGCGCGCCTGTGCGTGCGTGCGGGGATCAGCGCCGATGCGGTGACGATCACCGGAACCGTGGCGGTGGTGGCGTGCGCGCTCGTCCTCTATCCCCTCGGGCACCCGGTTTGGGCCTCCTGGCTTATCGGCATCACCGTGATTTTCGACAGTCTTGACGGCCAAATTGCGAGGTTGACCGGAACTGCCTCCCGCTGGGGTGCCTTCCTGGATTCCACCCTGGACCGCCTGGCAGATTCCGCGATATTTTGCGGGATTCTGCTGTGGATCACGCGCTGGAACATCGGGGCGGGGGCCGGGCTCACCGACTGGCTGGCACTGGCCTGCCTGGCGGCTCTCCCGGCCGCGCTATGCACCTCCTACGCGCGGGCCCGCGCCGAAGCGGTGGGGTTCACCGCGAATGTGGGGATCAGCGAACGCGCTGACCGGCTGGTGATCGTGCTGCTCGGGGCACTGATAACCGGCTACGGAGCCAGCGCCTGGGTGTTGCTGGTGGCACTCGGTTATCTTGCGGTAGCCGGGTGGATCACGGTGGCCCAGCGCATGGTCACCGTGTACCGGCAGTCCCGCGCGGAGTACGGTGCCGGCGAGCGGGCCGCCGGTGAACGGGCCGGCCAGGGGAGCGGCCAGTGAATCTCGGCAATCTTCTTTTTCGCGCTACCGGGGCGCTGGCTCGACTCCCCGAACCGGTGGGCCGCGGTCTTTTCGCCGCGGTCGGGACGCTTGCCGGAACCCTGCCACTGCGCGGAACCCAGCAGCTGCGCCGCAACCTCGCGCGGGTACGCCCAGATATGCGCGGCGGGGCCGCCCGCCGTCTCACCCGCGCCGCGCTGCGTTCCTATATGCGCTACTACTATGAAGCCCTGCGCCTGGCAACGTGGGAAGCCGATGATTTAGCAGCGCGGGTTATCGAGGACGGCCTCGATTCCGCCCGAGCGGAATTCGCCCGCGGCAACGCCCTCATCGGAGCGCTCATGCACATGGGCAATTGGGATGTGGCCGGCG
This sequence comes from Actinotignum timonense, assembly GCF_030216305.1. Lineage (GTDB taxonomy): Bacteria > Actinomycetota > Actinomycetes > Actinomycetales > Actinomycetaceae > Actinotignum > Actinotignum timonense_A. The sequence continues at coordinate 38,554 of NZ_JASOKT010000013.1, forward strand.
CGTGGTCGCGCTATTTCCTCGCCCCTGTGCACACCCTGGTCGAAAAGCTCGAACCGGCCGAGGTATTCGAACGATTCGTTCAGCTTCGTGAAAATATTGGCATGGTTATCTATCCCGTGGTTAAAGGTGGCGGGGCGATCCACCGCCTCGCGGAGGATGCCCGCCGGGCCCCCATTCTCGCCCCGGTTCTAGCTGATCGCGATCTCACCGCTTCCGGTGTGGAAGTGGAATTCTTCGGGGAGAAGATGCTCGCCGCTGCCGGGCCTGCCATCCTCGCCATAGATACCGGCTGCGCCGTCGTTCCTATCTTTTCCTACTACGTGAAAAAGGAACGTACCCGGCACGTACCTACCCGGTGGCGCATGGTTCTGCGCAGCGGCGCACCTATCCGCGCCCGGGTGGACGCCTCGGCCTCCCCGCGCGAGCGCCACGTGGAAATAGCGCGAATCACCCAGGAGTGGATCGCGGCTTTTGAAAACGTGCTGGCCGAGCACCCGGAGGACTGGCATATGCTCCAGCCTGTTTTCGTTGCTGATTTGGACGGTGAGCGCTACCGCACCAACCGCGAGAAAGCCGCTCGAGAACTCGCGCGCCGCCAAGCGGAGTACGACGCGAAGGAAGGAACGCCGTGAACATCGGGATTGCCTGCCCCTATTCATGGGACGTGCCCGGGGGAGTGGGATTCCATATCCGGGATCTGGCCGAGGAGCTCATCGCCCGCGGGCACAGCGTCTCAGTGATCGCCCCGAGTGAAGAAAACGAGGCACTACCCGATTACGTGGTACCGGTGGGAGCCTCCGTGGCGATTCCTTACAACGGTTCGGTGGCTCGCCTTTCTTTCGGGCCACGCGTCAATCGCGCGGTGCGGCGCTGGCTGCGGGAAGGGAATTTCGATGTGCTCCACGTGCACGAACCTTTCGTTCCTTCCGTTTCTATGCTCGCCCTGATGAGCGCGGAATGCCCGGTGGTGTCCACCCACCACACCGCCATGGATCGCTCCCGGGCCTTTGACCTCTTTTCTCCGGTCCTGCGTCCGATCCTGGAAAAGATCCAGGCGCGCATCGCGGTCTCCCAAGAAGCACGCCGCACCACGGTGCAGTATTTAGGCGGGGACGCTTTTATTATTCCCAATGGCGTCTATACCGCCGATTTCGAAGTACCGCGAGACGCCCGCTTCACCGGCACGCCCGACTCACCCACGTTCGGATTCCTCGGCCGCCTGGACGAACCGCGTAAAGGCCTGCCGGTTTTGGCCGCTGCCGCCCCGCTGATCCTGCGCGAATTCCCGGGAGCACGGTTCTTCGTTGCCGGTAAAGGCGATGAGGAAGCAGCGCGGGAGCTCTTCGGGGCTGCGGGCGCCCGGGTGACTTTCCTCGGGCCGGTCAGCGATGCCGATAAAGCAGCGATGCTCGCGAGCGTGGATCTCTACGTGGCACCCAATACCGGGGGCGAATCTTTCGGAATTATTCTTATCGAAGCGATGAGCGCGGGCGGTTTCGTGCTCGCCTCAGATATTCCCGCCTTCCGCGCGGTATTGGGCGGAGGAACCTTCGGGGACCACTTCGCCAATGAAGACCCGGAGGATCTGGCCCGGGTGGCCGTGGCGGCCCTGCGCGATCCGCAACGCCGGACCCGGGTAGCGCAGGCCGGTCAGGCCGAAGCGCAACGCTACGACTGGTCCACGGTTGCCTCTCAAGTCTTTGCCGTGTACGAAACAGCGGTTCGCACCGCCCAGATGGAGGTAGAGCAGTGAATCTATGGTGGTGGCTTGCGCTCGTCGCCGGTGTGGTACTTCTCCTTCTCGGCCTGAGTGCGGCCGGGGCGGCCCGCCGCCTCGACCGCCTCCACACCACCCTCCTCAAATCCCGCCGCGCGGTGGAACAGGCGCTCGCCGCTCGCGCCCGCACCGCCTACGATATGGCTATGTCCGGGGAGTTGGATATGGCCGGAGCGCTTATCCTCACCGATAGCGCCCAGCGGGTCCTATCGGCCTCCATGCTTCCGGTGGTGGCGGACGGATTGGAAGCCTTGCCCGGTGATATGCGCGGCGATCTTCCCGATCCGGCCGCGGCAGCCCGGGAGCGGCGCGCGGTGGAATCCGAACTTTCCCGCGCCCTGCGCCTCACCGTGGATGAACTAGATGCCGGCGATATCACCGACCCGGCCGCCCGCGAGTTTTACCGGCGGCTCGCGCGGGCCCGCCTCGATGTGCGTATGACGCGCTCCTTCCATAATTCGCATGTGGACCAGGCCCGCCGGGTGCGCAACTCCCGAGTCCTCTCCATTTTCCCCATCGCCGGGCACGCCCCGGTCCCGCAAACCATCGATATTGACGATGAGTAAGAGTTCCCGATGACCCGCACTCCCCGGCGCGCTGCGCGCATTATCGCCCTGGATGAAGCCGGTCGAGTCCTCCTCATCCGCGGGCACGACCGAGACGACCCCACGCACCGGTGGTGGTTCACGCCCGGTGGGGGACTGGAAGATACGGAAAGTCCCCGGCAGGCCGCGGTGCGGGAATTTCTGGAAGAAACCGGCGTCGTCGTAACAGAAACAGAACTCATCGGGCCGGTGTTGCGCCGGCACGCAACTTTTCGTTTCGCGCGTGCCACCCTCAGCCAAGACGAAGTATTTTTCGCGGTGCGCCTGGACGCGGTGCGCGCCCGCGCGGCGGTGACCGGAAGCGGGCGGGCCTGGACCGCTGCGGAAAAAGAGCTGCTAGACGCTATCGACTGGCGTTGCGCCGCGCAACTCAACGGCTCCCCGCGCGAGCGGGTCTACCCGGCGGGCCTCGCGCAGCTGGCGGCTCACGTCCATGCAGGCTGGGATGGAACCTGCCACGAACTTTGGGAGAACTAAGCTCCCGGCACAGTACAGCGAAGGCGCGCTGCGGCCCAGGTAATAGTTCCTAGCCCTTGAACCGCGTACAATGGCTCCGGAAGTTTTTATCTACTCGGGAGGACACGTGTCAGGACACTCCAAGTGGGCAACCACCAAGCATAAGAAAGCCGCTAATGACGCCAAGCGCGGCAAGCTTTTCGCGCGTCTGGTCAAGAATATTGAAGTGGCAGCGGCAACCGGTGGTGGCGATCCCGCGGGTAACCCCACACTCTTTGACGCGATCCGCAAAGCCAAGCAGAACTCGGTGCCGGCCGATAATATTGATCGCGCCGTCAAGCGTGGCTCGGGTGAAACTGATGATTCCATCCAGTACGAAGCCATTACGTATGAAGGCTACGGTCCGGGTGGCGTGGCTATCCTCATCGAGTGCCTGACCGATAATCGCAATCGCGCTGCCTCGGATGTGCGTACCGCACTCACGCGCAATGGGGGAACACTGGCGGATCCCGGTTCGGTTTCCTATCTCTTTAACCGTCGCGGTGTGGTGGAAGCGGTTAAGGGGGATAACTCCGAAGATGATGTTCTCATGGCGGTGCTGGATGCCGGTGCCGAAGAAATTGAGGACGACGGCGAAACCTTCACCATCTACTGCGCGGCCAGCGATGTGGTAGCCGTGCGCACCGCGCTCCAGGAAGCTGGAATTGACTACAATTCCGCCGAATCGCGTTTTGTGCCCTCCACCAATGTTCCTCTGGATCGTGCCGGCGCGGAAAAGCTCCTCAAGCTCACCGACGCCCTCGACGATGTGGACGATATTCAAGAGGTCTACACCAACGCGGATATCGCCGACGAGATCCTCGCCGAGCTCGAGGGTGAGTAGTGCGCATTCTGGGGATTGACCCGGGACTCACGCGCTGCGGGTTGGGAACCATTGACGCCGATGTGACGCGGCGGGTGCGCCTGGTGGATATGCGGGTGGCGCGTTCCCCGGTGGACCTGGCCCCGCATCGGCGTCTCCTCCTCATCGCGGATGAAATTGACGCGGTGATCGCGGAGTTTTCCCCCGAAGTCGTGGCGGTGGAACGCGTGTTCGCGCAGGAAAATGTGCGTTCGGTAACCTCCACCGCGCAGGTAGCCGGTATCGCGATGCTGGCCGCCGCCCGCGCCCAGCTGCCCCTCGGCCTGCATTCGCCCTCCGAAGTGAAGGCGGCGGTGACCGGTTCGGGGCGCGCCGGGAAACTCCAGGTGCAAAATATGGTGCAGCGGATTTTGGGTCTGGCGGAATTGCCACGCCCTAAGGATGCCGCGGACGCCCTGGCCATCGCGATTACCCACGCCTGGCGCGGGGGCGCCCACGCCCTGGACGCCACGGTGGATAACGGCCAGCACGGCGGGGCCGGTACCCTCCCGCGCGCCGAAGGAGCTGATTTAACGCCGGCGCAGCGCATGTGGGCGGGAGCCGAACGCATGAGCCGGCGCGCCGGTGCGGTTTCCCCGCACCGCTCCGCTAGCGGTTAGAGTCATGAGGAAGGGAGCCCGGAGTGATTGCAAGTATTCGCGGAACTGTAAGCCGTATTACCACCACATTCGCGGTGGTGGAGGTCGGCGGGTGGGGCGTCAAAGTTTTTGCGACGCCGGATACCCTCTCGCGCCTGCGGGAAGGCGCGGAAGCTTTTCTCTACACCTCGCTGGTCGCCAGCCGCGATGACCTGCCCTCTCTCTACGGTTTTAGCGAAGCCGACGAGCGTGACGTTTACGAAATCATGCAGACGGTTTCCGGAATCGGCGCCAAAGTTGCGCTCACGCTCCTCTCCGTCCACACCCCGAACGCCCTGCGTGCCGCCGTGCAATCCAAGGACGAGGCGGCCCTCACCCGGGTCCCCGGTATCGGCAAGAAAAGCGCCCAGCGCATTATTTTAGAGCTGGGTAATAAGCTCGGCCCGGCTCCGGTGGCCGCCGGTGAAGCAGCCAGCCCCGAGGCGGATCCGAGTGCCGTGGTTGCCGGTCTGGTGGGGCTGGGGTGGAAGGAAAGTGACGCCGTCGCCGCTTATGAAGAAGCGCGCACGCAAATACCGCAGGGCACCGTGGCCCAGCTCCTGCGCGCCAGTCTGCAAGTACTAGGGGCCCGCCGATGAGCGAAGAAATGTCCTTCGATGCCGGCCTGGTATCCCCGGAAGCCAGCGAAACGGAACGCGCCGCGGAAGCGGCCCTGCGCCCGCGCCAGCTCTCCGAATTCGTGGGCCAGGATACCGTGCGCGACCAGCTCTCCCTCGTGCTTCAGGCCGCGGTGCAACGCGGGCGCACCCCGGACCACGTGCTGCTCTCCGGGCCGCCGGGCCTGGGGAAAACCACCCTCGCCATGATTATTGCCGCCGAGGTGGGCGGGGCGCTGCGCCTGACCTCCGGCCCGGCGATCCAACATTCGGGCGACCTGGCCGCGATTCTTTCCTCCGTGCAGGAAAACGACGTCCTCTTCATCGACGAAATCCACCGCCTGGCCCGCAATGCCGAAGAAATGCTCTACCTGGCCATGGAAGATTTTCGGGTAGACGTGATGGTGGGGAAGGGCCCGGGCGCCACCTCGATTCCGCTGCCGCTGCCGTTCTTCACGGTAGTAGGGGCGACGACGCGCGCCGGCTTACTGCCCGCTCCCTTACGTGATCGCTTCGGCTTTACGGCGCACCTGGAATATTACGAACAGCGCGATCTGGCCCGTATTGTGCGGCGAAATGCCGTCAAGCTCGGCCATACCATTACCGAGGATGCGGCCCAGGAAATTGCCGGGCGTTCGCGCGGGACCCCGCGTATCGCCAACCGGCTGTTGCGCCGCGTGCAGGACTGGGCGCAGGTGCGCGGTACCGGGGATTTGGACCTGCGGGCCGCGCGGGCTGCCCTCGATCTTTTCCAGGTGGATCCGGCCGGGCTGGACCGGCTTGACCGGGCGGTGCTCGAAGCGATTTGCACCCGTTTCGGGGGCGGGCCGGTGGGCCTGACCACCCTCGCGGTGTCGGTCGGCGAAGAACCCGAAACGGTAGAGACAGTGGTGGAGCCCTATTTGGTGCGCGAAGGCTATCTGGTGCGTACCCCGCGCGGGCGGATGGCGGCCCCGCGGGCCTGGAGCCACCTCGGTTTAACTCCGCCTACAGATTAGTTTCGTCACGGCCGCCGGTGTTTTCAGCTATGCACGGTAAACTGGCACGGTAATTATTGTCTTTTCCAAGGAGCTTTCGCGTGGAATTCGCCATCATGGGCATCATCCTGGTAGGGATGGTGCTGTTCATGTCCCAGTCCAATAAGAAGGCCCGGGCACGTGCTGAAGAACACCGCAATAGCATTCTGGTGGTCGGCACGGATGTCATGACCACCGCTGGTTTTTACGGGCGCATTGTTGCGATTGACGGGGATGCGGTGACGCTCGAAAGTCCCTCCGGGGATGAAACTGTGTGGTCGCGCCTGGCCATTCGGGAGCAAGCCTCTATTCCCTTCGCGCCGGTCAGTGAAGAAGAAGCAGCGGCGGAAGATGCCGCGGAAGCCGCCCGCCTGAGCGCTTCGGAAGAATCCGGGGCCGGGGCGGTTGCGGATAATGCCGCGGGAACCGGTGCTCCTACTGGTGCGGCCACCCCGGAAGTGACCGGTCACGTGACTCCTCGGAGCACGGACTCGGCTTTTGGTGAAAAGAAAGATGAGTCGGGCTCGGCCTGGAAGTAAACACTATGTCTCAATCTAAAAATTCCGGCGTCCGGTTATCCTGGCGCCGGATCATTACCCTTGCGATCTTGGCTATCGCGCTCTTCGTCTCCCTCGGCGTGGGCTCGGTAACGGGATCCGGATCGGAATCCCGGTGGACCCCGAATTTCGCCCTCGACCTGGAAGGCGGCACGGAGCTTATTCTCACCCCGAAGACCACGGACAATTCCGAGATCACCTCGGAAGATGTCAATCAGGCGATTGAAATTATTCGCCAGCGCGTGGACGCCTCGGGTGTGGCAGAAGCGGAGATCACCTCCCAGGGTGGATCCAATATTGTGGTGGGTCTGCCCGGGCACCCCAGCCAGGAAACCCTCGACCTCGTGCGTAATTCCGCGGTGTTGCGGATGCGCCCGGTGCTCGCCATGGCGAACCCGGGAACCATGAAGGGCGAGGGCGAGAATGCCGCTCCTCTCACCGGTACCGCGCTGGAAGAAGCCGCCATGAAGGCCGCCGATGCGGACGGGGACGGCAAGCTCTCCACCACTCCGCCTAGCGAGCCTACCAGCGCCTCGGATCCGGCTTGGGCTAAAACCGAGCGGGTCACCTACGATGCGCTGACTTTGGATTGCACCGCGGAAAACCCCGCCACTGCTCCGGAAGAAAACCCGGATACCGCACTGGTGGCCTGCGGGCAAAGCGAAGATTCTAAGACCGGTGAAGTGACGCCTTATAAGTACGTGCTCGGCCCGGCCGAAATTGCCGGAACGAACCTGACCCGCGCCACCTCCGGTTTCGACCAGCAGCAGGGCCAGTGGATCGTGCAGCTGGAATTCGATAACGAGGGCGCCCAGAAGTTCTCCGAAGTGACCGGGCGGCTGGTGGGCTTGCAAAGTCCCCAAAACCAATTCGCTATCGTGTTGGACGGTCGCGTTATTTCCTCCGCGGTCCCGCAAACTCAGATTTCGGGTGGGCAGGCCGTTATCAACGGTTCCGGTATTAATGCGACGACGTCGCGTGTGCTGGCCAACCAGTTGCAATTCGGTTCGCTACCCCTGGAATTCGAGGTGCAATCCGAACAGCAAATTTCGGCCACCCTCGGTTCTGAATCGTTGCGCGCGGGCCTCGTGGCCGGGCTGATCGGTCTTGTGCTTATTGTTCTTTACCTCGTCTGGCAGTACCACGCCCTCGCCATCGTGGCGGTGGGTTCGGTGGTGCTTGCCACGGGTCTGTCCTACGGGGTTATTTGTTTGCTTTCCTGGGTGATGGGTTACCGATTGTCGATGGCCGGCGTCGTCGGCCTGGTTATTTCCATCGGTATTACGGTCGACTCCTTCATCGTGTTCTTCGAACGTATCCGCGATGAGATTCGTGACGGGCACGCGGTTCGCACCGCGGTGCAGCGCGGTTGGAAGCGCGCGACCCGCACGATTATCGCCTCCGACTCCGTTAACCTCATCGCGGCCGGGGTGCTCTACTTCATCGCGGTGGGTTCGGTGCGCGGTTTCGCCTTCACTTTGGGGCTCACCACGATCCTCGACCTCGTCGTCGTCTTTATGTTTACCTATCCGCTTATGACGCTGCTGGTGCGCACCAAGTTCTTCGGCGGGGGGCACCCGGCATCGGGTATGTCCGCCAAGCATTTGGCGCATACCCCGGCGTACCGCGGCCGTAAGGTTCCCGGGGAAGGCTCGCTCGCCGAGCGTCGCACCCGGGAACGCCGGGCCGCTCTCCCCGCGAGCAGCGAGGGAAAGGAGAACGCCTAATGTCGATGTACAGCTTAGGTAATGATCTCTACTCGGGGCGGCGCAGCTTCAAAATTGTGCAGCGGCGCAAGACCTGGTACACCATCGCGATTATCTGCGTGATCGCCTCGTTTATCGCGCTGTTCACCCGCGGACTCAATATGGGTATTGAGTTCACCGGGGGATCCCAATTCACGGTCTCGGAAGCGCAAACCACCGATCAGCGCCTCGCCTCGGATATCATGGCCCGCCACGGCGGGGATGAAGCCGCCCGCGTGGCCCAGGTGGGGGAGAACGCCCTGCGTATCCAGACCTCGGCGAATGCCGACGGTACCGGGGTGGGGAACGCGGAAACAGAAGCAATCCGCACGGAATTGGCCGAAGCCTACGGCACCTCCGTTCAGAATGTCACCTCCACCTATATCGGCCCGGTATGGGGCCAGGATATTTCCACGAAGGCCCTCCAAGGTTTCGTGGTCTTTATCGTGCTGGTGCTGCTGGCCCTGTGGGCCTATATGCGGTCCTGGCGTAACGCCCTGGGTGCCATTGTTGCGCTCTTCCATGACCTTGTGGTGACGGTGGGGATTTACTGCCTCTTCGGTTTCGAATTCACGCCGTCCACCGTTATCGGCCTGCTGACCATCCTTGGGTACTCCCTGTATGACACCGTGGTGGTCTTCGATAAGGTCCGTGAAAATACCGAGCACGTGCTGCGCCAGCATCGCGTGACCTTCGGGGAATCCACGAACCACGCCGTCAATCAGACCCTCATCCGCTCCATCAACACGTCCGTCACCTCGATTATGCCGGTGGCGTCCATCCTCTTCATCGGGGTGTACCTCATGGGTGCGGGGACGCTGCGCGATCTGGCGCTGGTGCTCTTCGTGGGTCTGCTGCTCTCGGCGTACTCCTCCATCTTCCTGGCCGCGCCGCTCGCCGTCACCCTGACGAACGCCGATCCGCGCATCAAGGCTCATAACGCGGAAGTGGCCGCCGCGCGCGCCGAACGCGTTGAGGCCGGCGTTGCCGAAGAAGACGTGGTATCCGCGGTTCTCGAACCGGGCCACCATCTCGGTAATGCAGCGCAGCCGCGCCGCAAGAAGAGGAGCAAGAAGTGAGTAGTGCCTTTTCTTCGCAACTCGTGGAACTCGCGGCCAGCCGGGTGCGAGAACGTGAAAACTTCCCGGCACCCGGGGTGATCTTTCGCGATATCACCCCGCTCATAGCTGACGGTGAAGCTTTCCACCTCTTTATTGATGAGCTGGCCCGCCACTACGAAGGTAAGATCGACGCCGTCGCCGGACTGGAATCACGCGGATTTATTTTGTCCGCTCCGCTGGCCTACGCCATGGGTTTGGGGATGGTCACCATCCGCAAAGCCGGGCGCCTGCCGGGGCCGGTGATCGGGGTTGATTATGAACTGGAATACGGTTCGGCCCGGATGGAAGTTCAGCCCTTTAATATTGAAGATGGACAGCGCGTTCTCATCATCGATGACGTTCTCGCCACCGGTGGAACCGCACATGCCGCTTGTGAGCTGGTAGAAAGCTCAGGCGGGATTGTGGCCGGCCTGTGCATGCTCATTGAGCTGGCAGGCATGGGCGGCCGGGAGCGTCTGGCCGGTAGACAGGTCGAAGCGGTGCTAACCTTCGATTAAGTCAAGAGGGGAGTAGGGCATGTCGGAATCGCAAGGTCCGCGGGTACTATCGCGGCTATCGTGGTTGACCGGACGCACGGCCAGCCAGGTTCCTGATGCCCTGGAACCCCTCATGCGCGCCCTGGGCAATGTGGATAAGGAACGCATTATCCGGGCGTATAACGTGGCGGAGGAATGCCACCGCGGCCAGAAGCGGCGCTCGGGAGAGCCGTATATTACGCATCCGGTCGCGGTGGCAACCATCCTCGCCGAACTCGGTATGGATGAGGATACCCTCGTGGGAGCCCTCCTCCATGACACGGTGGAAGATACCGGGTACACCCTCGAGCAGGTCCGGGAGAATTTCGGTTCCACCGTGGAACTCCTCGTGGACGGGGTCACGAAGCTCGATAAGGTCGAATACGGGGAAGCAGCGCAGGCCGAAACCGTGCGCAAAATGGTGATCGCGATGTCTAAAGACATCCGCGTGCTCCTCATTAAACTTGCCGACCGGCTCCATAATGCCCGCACCTGGCGTTTCATGCCGCAGGAAAAGGCGCGTTCCAAGGCGCATGAAACTCTGGAAATTTACGCGCCTCTCGCGCATCGCCTCGGCATGAATTCCATTAAATGGGAGCTTGAGGATCTTTCCTTCAAAACCATGTACCCGGAGGTCTACGCCGAAATTGAATCCCTGGTGCAGGAACGCACCCCGGAACGCGAGGCGTATATCGCGAAAATCAAGGCGATCTTGGAGCGGGAGCTCAAAACTTCCCATATTAAATGCACGATCACCGGCCGCCCCAAGCACTATTACTCCATCTATCAGAAAATGATTTTGCGGGGTAAGGACTTCGAGGATATTTACGACCTCGTGGGAGTGCGGGTGCTGGTAGAAACCATCCCGGATTGCTACGCGGTTCTGGGCGTTGCCAATACGATTTTCACGCCGATTCAGGGGCGGATCAAGGACTATATCACCACCCCGAAATTCAACCTCTACCAGTCAATTCACACCACGGTCATCGGCCCGGATAACCGCTCTCTGGAAATCCAGATCCGCACCTACGATATGCATCGGCGTGCCGAATACGGCGTGGCGGCGCACTGGCGCTACAAGGAAAACCCGAATGCCACCAAGCGCGGGGGCGGGGCCGCGAAAGTCGATGAAGAAACCACGCAGCTTAACTGGTTGCGCCAGCTGGTCGATTGGCAGCGGGAAACCGCGGACCCGGCGGAATTCCTCGAATCCCTCTCCTATGAGATCTCCGGCAATAAGGTCTATGTATTCACCCCGGCAGGGGAAGTCATGGAACTTCCCACGGGTGCCACCCCGGTTGATTTCGCTTATGCCGTCCACACCGAAGTGGGGCACCGTACCGTAGGTGCGCGGGTGAATGATCGCCTTGTCACCCTAGATCACAAGCTGGAATCGGGCGATACGGTTGAGATCATTACCGCGAAAAGCCCGGATGCCGGGCCTTCCCTCGGCTGGCTTGATTTCGTGGCCAGCCCGCGCGCCCGCGCCAAGATTCGGGTGTGGTTCAAGAAGAGCCGCCGGGATGAAGCGGTGGAAGAAGGCAAGGATAAGCTGGCCCGTGCGATCCGCAAGCGCAACCAGCCCGTCCAGCGCCTCATGAGCCATGACACCCTCGCGGAAGTAGCACGGGAAGCTGGGCGCAGTTCCGTGGATGATCTGTACGCCGGTATCGGGGAAGGGGATATTTCTCCCGAAACCGTGGTGCGTAACCTCATTACCTCCCAGGGCGGGCAGGCCGGGGTAGAGGAAACCCTGGCGGAGGCGGTGACTCCGAACCGTATTTCGCGGCGGCGGAGCACCGCGAGTACCGATAACGCCGTGGTGGTCCAGGGCATGGAAGCCGGCGATGTTATGGTCAAGCTGGCCCGCTGCTGCACTCCGGTTCCTCCCGATGCCATCGTCGGTTTCGTGACCCGCGGCTCGGGGGTATCCATTCACCGGGCGGATTGCCCCAATGTGGAACAGCTGCAAAAGCAACCCGAACGGTTCCTTGAGGTACATTGGGCCGATGATTCCGAAGCCGTCTACGTGATCCAGGTCCAGGTGGATGCCCTGGATCGCCAAGGCCTGCTTTCCGATATTTCCCGGGCCCTGCTGGATAACGGGGTGAATCTCCTAGCCGGCAATATGATGACCACGAAGGAACGCATGGTGCGTAATACCTTCACTTTCGAGATGGCCGATCCCCACCACCTGGCCCGGGTACTCGCGGATCTACGCAAAATTGAAGGCGTGTACGACGCCTACCGGGTGACCAACTCGAAGCCCGCCAACCAGCGCCGGGTGGAGCCCCCGCGCACCTAGCGCTGGGCAATGGCACGCAGGGCACTGCGGGCTGCGGCATGCTGCCGCCCGGCGAGGCTCCGTGCTACCGCCTCCCACTCATCAGCTTTGAGAAGGCGACGCCGCGCCACGTCCAGCGCGCAGGTAATCGCGAGGTGAAGTTCTTCCTGGTGGAAAATATCCGCGATTGTGCGCGGCAGGGTAGTCAAGCACAAGCCGGCTATCGATTGGCGTTCCTCGGGTGGCGGCTTGCGGCGAGCCCGGGACTTCACCCGCACGCTACAGAGCCGCACCAGCCGGTCCGCCGGCCAATACCCGGTATGAACCCATAATGCGCTCAGAGTGATGGCAATCGCGCCGCTCCCCACCAGCGGGGCAAGAAGAGAGGCTCGCAGCGCCCGATAGGCGGCGCAATCAGCCGCGCACAGCAGCCCGGGCGCATATTCCACCAGCAAACCAGCATTGATATCCAGGCGCTGCACCGCATCCACATACATACCGAGAGTGTGCGATAGCGAAGAAAATAGCGCAAGCCGCTTTCCCCAGGCGGGGAGAGCGGCTTGCGTTTATCCACAGGTAGGAAAAGTTACAGATCCTTATTGACCTGCTCAAGCCAGGCCACGCGGGCGGCCCGTGCTTCGTTCAGCTCGGTGAGCTTCTTTTCATCGCCGGCCTGCTGGGCCTGGGCGATTTCCTCATCGAGTTCGGCAATAAGCGCTTCGAGCTGGGCGGCCATTCCGGAAGAACGCTGCTGCTTTTCCGGATCGGTACGGTTCCAGCGGTCGTTTTCCGCCGCGCGGACCTTCTCCTCAATTTCCCGCATGCGGCCCTCGGTCCGGGCAATATCACCGCGGGCCACGAAGCCGATCTCATCCCAGCGTTCCCCGATCTCACGGAGCTTTTCGCGGGCTTCATCCACATTGGTAATGGGAAGGAGAGCCTCAGCTTCCGCCACCAATTCGAGCTTGGCGGCCAGGTTTTCCGCGTACTGGCTATCCACCTGGCTGAAATGCGCGTCCCGGGCATCGTAGAAGGGCTGGCGGGCAGCCATGAAACGCTCCCAGAGCTTATCGTCATCGCGGCGCCCGGCCCGCCCGGCCCGCTTCCACTCATCCATGAGTTCGCGGTAGCGATCCCCGGTTTCCCGCCAATCGGTGGAGGAGGAAAGCGCGGCAGCTTCCGCGATGAGTTTTTCCTTAGTGGCCTTCACCTGGCTGCGGCGTACATCCAATTCCTTGTAGTGGTTGCGCCGGGCCCGATCAAAGGTGGAGCGGGCAGTAGCGAAACGCCGCCACAATGCTTCTTCGGTGGGGCGATCAATACGGGCACCCTGGCGCTGGGCCCGCTTCCAGTTCTCAAAAAGATCATTGAGCTCAGCGCGGGTATTCTGCCAGTGGATTGTATGCGGATTCGCGTTGGCGATTTCCTCAGCGCGTTCAACAATCTGGGTACGCTCCTGGAGGGCAGCTTCCTTGGCGGCGGCGCGCTGGGCAGCGTATTCCTTGGCCCGCACCGCCACGACTTCTTCGAGCTTATCGAGGCGGGTGCGCAGCGCCGCGATATCACCCACGGCGGCTGGTTCAGCCAGTTCCTTACGCAAGGATGCGATTGACTTGCGGCTTTCTTCGGGAGATACGTGGTGGGCACGCGTTTCTGCCAGGCTCACCTGGGTATCCAGGTCAATATAGCGGCGGATATAGAATTCCAGGGCATCATCTTCGGTGCCGGAAGCCGCGTAATGGCCAACGACCCGTTCGGTATCCCCATCCTTGAGCCACACCTTCCCTTCGTCGTCCACACGCCCGAACGGACGGGCTTTGGCGACGGCGGCCGGATCCAGCGGCGCGGGAGCGGGCTGAGCGGGATGAGCTGTGGACATTGTTACTCCTTGTGGAGAAAGAGGCGTGCGGTACACGCCGCGGGACAATTTTAATTCTTACGGTATACCACAATTGTGCCACGGTAAAAGGGATTCCGGGTGTCAGTAGGAAAAAATCTGGAGAAAGGATACGGTTAATGCATGATTTTCTTGCGGTATTCCGATACTGCCCTGGAGGCGAATTGCTATATTATGGCCGACCCTACTCACCGGGTCGCCCTGGTTATTGATGCGGGAGCGGGAAGCGCGCCGTGGGTGGAGCGCGCCCTGGCCGGCCGTAACCTGCGCCTGGGCGCGGTGCTGGCAACCCACGGGCACGGGGACCACGTATGGGATGCCGGGGTAGTGGCCGGCTCGAGCGTACCGTGCTACATCGCCGAAGGTGATGCCTACCGGCTGGATAATCCCATCGCCAACGCTTTTTACGCGCCGCTCGTCCTGGCGGCTACCGGGGGGCGCGCCTGGGTGAAACCGGAGAAGATCGTGCCCCTTCCCGAGGAGATCTACGGGGAAGGAACGGAGCTGGTTCCCGGCGTGCACCTGCGCGCCATCGCCACCCCCGGGCATACCGAAGGCTCAACCGTTTTCCTCTTCTCGGGGCGTTTCGAAGCGGATCCGGAAACTCCGCAGCTTCCCGACTGGGGCTTCGGGGAGAATTTCATGATTACCGGAGATGTGCTTTTCCGCGACGGAGTGGGCCGCACCGACCTCGCGGGCGGGAACGATGCGCAAATGCGCGCCTCCTTGCGCACCATTGTTGCCGAGGTGGACGGCTCCACGATTTTCTTCCCCGGCCACGGCAAACCCTCCACCCTGGCGCGTGAACTCAAAGCCTCGCCGTACCTGCGCGCCTATATCGCGATGAAGTGAAAGAATAGTACCTATGAAAATTGCGCCGATCTCCGGTTTCCCCGAATGGCTCCCGCAAGCCCGCATTGTGGAACAGAAAGTTCTTGATACCCTGCGCTCCACCTTTGAACTGCACGGTTTTTCGGGGGTGGAAACTCGCGCCGTCGAACCTATGGATCAGCTGCTGCGCAAGGGCGAAACCTCCAAAGAAGTGTATGTGCTGCGCCGCCTCCAGGGGGAGGAGGGCCAGGATTCCGGCCTTGGCCTCCACTTCGATCTCACCGTGCCGCTGGCCCGCTACGTGCTGGAGAACGCCGGGAAACTCGATTTCCCCTTCAAGCGCTACCAGATCCAAAAGGTCTGGCGCGGTGAACGCCCCCAGGACGGGCGTTTCCGGGAGTTTTACCAGGCCGATGTTGATGTGGTCGGCCAGGATACCCTCGCCTTCCACCACGATATTGAGCTGCCCCTCGTCATGGTGGATGCGCTGAGCAAGCTCCCCATCCCGCGGGTGCGGGTGCGCGCCTCGAACCGCAAACTCGCCCAGGGCTTCTACGAAGCCATCGGCCTGGACAACACCGAGGAAACCCTGCGCATCCTCGATAAGCTGGATAAGGTCGGCCCGCAGGTGGTGACCGAGCTGCTTTCCGAACACGTGGGAGCAAGCGAGGAGCAGGCGAAACTCGCGTTGAGTTTGGCGGGCATCACCACCGAAGATGCCTCGTTCGTTGACAAAGTCCGCGCGCTCGGTGCGTCGTCGTCGCTTTTGGAAGAAGGTTTGGAAGAACTCGCAACGCTCGTGACCGAAGCGAATTCTCTTATCCCCGGGTCGGTGAGCGCGGATCTGTCCATCGCGCGCGGCCTGGACTATTACACCGGTTCCGTTTTCGAATCGACGGTGGAAGGGCACGAAGATCTCGGCTCGGTGTGTTCGGGTGGGCGCTACGATAACCTGGCGACGGCCGGGAACCGCAGCTACCCGGGTGTGGGCCTGTCCATCGGGGTCTCGCGCCTGCTCGCGCGCTTCCTACACCAGGATCTGCTGCAAGCGAGCCGCAAGGTTCCCACGGCCGTGTACGTGGCGGTCAATGATGAATCCGAACGGCACCATGCTTCCACCATCGCGGCGCGTCTGCGTGCTCGCGGTATTCCCGCGGACGTTTCGCATAACGCCACGAAATTCGGGAAGCAGATTAAGGCGGCCGATAAGCGCGGCATTCCTTTTGTGTGGTTTACGACGTCGGAAGGTGAACAGGTCCGTGACGTGCGCTCGGGCACCCAGGTCCCCGCTGACCCGGATACCTGGACTCCGCCGGAAGAAGATCGCTTCCCGCGGGTGATTATGCCGTGAGTCGCCTGCCTTCCCTCGAGCGGGTCCGCCAGGCGCTGGAAAACCTGAGCTTCCCGCTGCCCACCCCGGAAGCGGCGGACGGGCGCGATGCCCGCACCGACGCACTCCACCAACTCGATGATTACGTGCTCCCGCGCCTGCGCTGCCTGGATGCGCCGCTGGTGGCGGTGGTGGGCGGCTCGACCGGTTCGGGTAAATCCGCCCTGGTGAACGCCCTGGTGGGTACCCCGGTCACGCCGTCCTCGGCGCTGCGGCCCACCACCCGGATCCCGGTTCTCGCCCACGCTCCCGGGGAGGAAGCGTGGTTTTCCGACGACCGTATTTTCCCCGGGCTCGCGCGTTTGAGCGGCGACGGCGCCGCGCTTGCGCACGGACGTTCCGGGACCGGCGCAGCTACTGTTGTGAACGACGGCGCCGCGGAGGCTACGAACGGCACGGCACTTTCGCGTGAGATTGTGAACGACGGCGCAGCTGCGGCTAGCAGCGCTCAGGCAGCGCAGGCGAGCGGCAACATCCGCCTGGTGGAATCGCCTCAGGTCCCGCGCGGGCTGGCGCTGGTGGACTCTCCCGATATTGACTCGGTCGAGGGGGATAATCGCAGGCTGGCCGGGCAGCTGCTTCAGGCCGCCGATCTGTGGATTTTTGTTACCACCGCCGCGCGCTACTCGGATGCGATTCCCTGGGCCCTCCTGGATGAGGCAGCCGCGCGCAATATCGTTATCGCCGTGGTGCTCAATCGGGTGCCGGTGGGGGATGCCGCCGCGATTCGCCCCGATCTCATCCGCCGGCTCGAGGAACGCGGGCTGGGCAGCGCCCCGCTTTTTGTGATCACTGAGTACCCAGGGGCGGCGGGCATTCCGGAAGCCGATGTGGCTCCGCTGCGCGAATGGCTCGCCGGGCTCGCCCGCGACGAACGTTCGCGCGCCTCGGTGGCACGCCAAACTCTGGCCGGAGCGCTCGGCAGCTTGGCTGATACCTGCGCGCAGGCGCGCGCCTCGTACCGCGAACAGGTCGAGGAAGCCGAGCATTTAGACGCGGATGTCACCACCGCGCTGAAAGAAGCCCGCGCCAGTATTGAATCCGCTATCGCGGATGGGACCGTGCTGCGCGGCGAGGTGCTGCGCCGCTGGCATGAGCTGCTCGGCAGCGGGCAGTGGGCCCGCGCCCTACAATCGGGTGTGACGCGCTGGCGCGACCGGCTGAGTCTGCGGCGCACCGCTGGCCAGAACGCGAGCGACGAGGCCGTGGGGGAGGCCATCGAAGATTCCCTCACGGAGATGCTCCTCACCGCGGATGCCAGTCTCACCACCCGCCTTGCCACCGAATTAGAACGCAGCGCGGCCGGAGCCGGAATCGTCCTCGCGGTCGAAGCCCGCGCGGCAGATGCCGGGCATGATACCGCGGCCGGGAATAATGCGTCGGCGGCAGATGCCGGGCATGATACCGCGGTCCGGAGTACGGATAACGCGGCTCATCTTCATGCCGCGACGCGCCGGGAGGCCGCCGGGGCTCTGGTGCGTGATTGGCGCCGCTCCCTCATGGATATGCTCGCCGAGCGCGGACGCGGCAAACAGCTCACCGCACGCATCGTCTCCCTCGGCATCAATGCGGTGGGCGTGGCGCTTATGCTCGTCGTCTTCGCCCACACCGCCGGCCTCACCGGCGGGGAAGTCGCGATCGCCGGGGGAACGGCCGTGGTAGCGCAACGCGTTTTGGAAGCTATTTTCGGCGACGACGCCGTTCGCCGCATGGCCACCACCGCCACCGAGGATCTCCTCGGGCGCGCCGACGAGTTCTTCGCGGCCACCGCCGCACCCTACCGAGAGGAAATCGCACGCTTGGGAATCAGCACGGAAGCTCTAAACGAGCTAGATGAGGCGATGCGCAGCGCGGAAGGGAGGCGCGGATGGATCTCCCCACTGGATTAAAGAACCTGGAGCAGGCCCTGGACCTGGGCGGTGACTACCTCGACGAATCGGTGCGCAGCCAGGCACGCGATGTGCTGGACCGGGCGCGCCAGCGCGGGCTGCTAGGAACCGACCGCACCGTGGTGGCCCTGGCCGGCGCCACCGGCTCGGGGAAATCTTCCCTGCTCAACGCCATCGTGGGGCAGGACGTGGCCGGGGTGGCCGCCACCCGGCCAGCTACCCGCGCACCCCTGGGGGTCTCGGGACGCCACGCTTCCGACGTGCTCGATTGGCTCGGGGTACGCGAACGCAAAGTTCTGCTCCAGCTAGCTCCCGATACCACCGCGAACCTAGTGCTCGTGGACCTGCCCGATATTGACTCCACGGCGGATACCCACCGAGCTCAGGCCGAGCGTATTATCGCCCGGGCCGATGTGGTGATCTGGGTGCTCGACCCGCAAAAATACGCCGATGCCGTGGTGCACGAAGATTTCCTGGCCGCGATGGGGGAATATCATTCCTCTCTTCTCATCGTTATCAACCAGGTGGATCGCCTGGGCACGGCCGATGAACAAGCGATTGTGGCGGATCTGGGGCGTATCCTCGCCGCGGAAGGGGTAAACGCGGATATTGTGGCGGCTTCCGCGCTCACCGGGCGTGGTATCGAAGAGATTCGCGGGGCGCTGGTAGAAATCGCGGCGGGGAAGAGTGCCGCGGCGGAAAAGCTCGCCGCGGATGTGCGGACCGCAGGATCCGCGCTCACGGAGGATCTCATTGACCAGGGTGGCTATCCGCGTGACCTCACCGATATTGCCGGGGTGGATGAGCTCGTGACCGGCCTGGCGCGGGCCGGCGGGCTCAGTTCCGCAGCACGCGAAGCTGCAGGCCGCTACCGGAGTGCGGCGCGGCGCGCCACTGCCTGGCCGCTGCTGCGCGGATGGGGCGGGCGGGCTCGCCCCGGCAGCGGGAAGAACAGCCGGAACAGACGCGGCGCAGATGCTGTGCCGAGTTCCACAGCGGGAGTTACTTCTTATTCTGCCGTCACTACCGATGCGGTTGCCGGATCATATGTGGCCGACAGCTCTGATGCGGTGGCCAGCTCCGGAGCGGTGGAAAAAACTCGGGTAGCGCTGGCGGAATTCACGGTCCAGGCCACCCGTTTCCTCCCGCGTTCCTGGCGCGGGGCTGTGCGCGATGAAAGTTCCCGGCAGGCCGCGCGGCTTGCCGATAGCGTAGCCCGGATTATCGCGCGGGAAAGCCAGACCTGGAACCGGCCGCGCTGGTGGGGCTTGGCCTCTGCCCTCCAATGGCTTGCTTTCGCCGCTCTAATGCTGGGCGCGCTAGGACTAGCCGCCGGAATCATCACCGGGGCCGGGGGAGTGACCCTCCCGCTGGGGCTGCGCCGGGCGAGCCTTATCTGCTTGGTGGCCGGCGCAGGATGCGGCGTCGTCGTAAGTATGATCGCGCGGGCCGCACGCACGCGGGGAGCGCAGCGCCTGGAACGGCAGGTGACCACCCGGGCACGTGCCGCTATTGAAACGGAAGTTCGCGAAAACGTGCTGGCGCCGTTCCGTGCGGAAATGGAACGCTACCGAGACTTTGCGCGCGCCGTGGCATCATTAATGCGGGTGTCTGCCTGACTCGGGCCGGCACCCGCCGCGTGTAATGCAAGAACTTGCATGCGTGTGTATGATTATAATGCAAGGGGGACGCGGGTCGTCGGTTCGCGTGCCCCGGTGATGCGAAAGGATCATTGTGACCGCCGGAATTCCTTCGAGTCGCACTGACCGCCAAGGGCTTATCGCCTCGATTCTGGATGCTCATCTCATCGGTTCCCAAAATGAACTGCGGGAGTATCTCATACGTGCCGGGGTGGATGTTACCCAGGCTACGCTCTCCCGTGATTTAGACGATTTAGGGGCCGTTAAGATCCGGGTGGACGGATCGATGGCATATCGCATCGCTGACCAGACGATGGATACGGGGGAGCGCCTGGCGCGGTGGGCTCGTGAAATACTGCTCAGCGCCGAATGCGCTCTCAACCAGATCGTACTGCGCACCCCACCCGGGGCCGCGCAGCTACTCGCCGCCGGGATTGACCGGGCGCGCCTGGATGGTGTGCTCGGTTGCGTTGCCGGAGATGACACCGTGCTGGTTATTGCCCGCAGCGAAGAACGCGCGGTAGAGATCAGGCAACACCTCCTCGCGATGGGGGAGAAAAAGGAGTAAT
This sequence comes from Actinotignum timonense, assembly GCF_030216305.1. GTDB lineage: Bacteria > Actinomycetota > Actinomycetes > Actinomycetales > Actinomycetaceae > Actinotignum > Actinotignum timonense_A. The sequence goes on from NZ_JASOKT010000013.1 coordinate 59,002, forward strand.
AATGGCGAAGGAGCGGGTAGTTCTCGCCTATTCGGGCGGACTGGATACCTCGGTGGCGATCGGCTGGATCGGGGAGCGAACCGGAGCCGAAGTCATCACGGTCGCCGTGGACGTGGGCCAGGGCGGCGAGGATCTGGAAACCATTCGCCAGCGCGCCCTCGACTGCGGGGCCGTGGAAGCCTATATCGCCGATGCCCGCGATGAATTCGCCAGCGAGTACTGCATGCCGGCCCTCAAGGCCGGGGCGCTCTACATGGACGCCTATCCGCTTATTTCCGCTATTTCCCGCCCGGTTATCGTGAAGCACCTGGTGGCAGCGGCCCGGCAATTCGGGGCCACCACGGTGGCGCACGGATGCACCGGAAAAGGCAATGACCAGGTCCGTTTTGAAAACGGCATTACCCAATTGGGACCGGATCTGGCCTGCCTATCCCCGGTGCGCGATCTCGCGCTCACCCGCGAATTCGCTATTGATTACGCCAATAAGCACAATTTGCCCATCGAAACTACCCACCATAATCCCTTCTCCATTGACCAGAATGTGTGGGGCCGGGCTATTGAAACCGGGTACCTCGAAGACCTGTGGAATGCACCCACCAAGGATGTGTATACCTACACGGATGATCCGACCTACCCGCCGCTGCCCGATGAAGTGATCATCACTTTTGAGGGTGGTATTCCGGTCAAGATCGACGGCGAAGCCGTGACTCCGCTGCAAGCTATTGAACAGCTCAATAAGCGGGCCGGTGCGCAGGGTATTGGCCGTATCGACGTGGTTGAAGACCGCTACGTGGGCATCAAGTCCCGCGAGATTTACGAGGCACCGGGTGCCATGGCGCTGCTCACCGCCCATAAAGAGCTGGAAAATGTGACCATGGATCGCGAGCAGGCCCGCTTCAAGCGCACGGTCGCGGATCGCTGGGCGGATATCGTATACGAAGGCCAGTGGTTCTCCCCGCTCAAGCGCTCCCTCGATGCCTACATCGAAGATACCCAGCGCTATGTCTCCGGAGATATTCGTATGGTTATGCATGGCGGGCGTGCCATCGTGACCGGGCGGCGTTCGGACGCCTCCCTCTACGATTTCAACCTGGCTACCTACGATGCCGGTGACTCCTTCGATCAGTCCCACGCCAAGGGCTTCATCGAGCTGACCGGGCTGCCGGCCAAGCTCGCCGCCGCCCGCGACGTAACCTTCGGGCGCGGGGTGGCTATCCCGCCGGCGCGGCTGAACTAAGCGGCTGAACCAGTTTCGCCCGGTTGAACTAGGGCGTATGAGCGCGGCTGAACTAATGTGCTCGCCCGTGCAGTCGAACTAAGGTTGTAGATCAAGCGCATACGCGATATAGAGAACGGGGCCGGGGTCGTTATTCACGACCTCGGCCCCGTTCGTTAAGCCCGCTGGCCCTGCTTACTTCCCTTCGCGGGCGCGCAGCATCGCCGGTGAGGCGGGCCGCCGCATGAAAATAATCGAGACGGTCAGGGCGAGCGCCACGATAACGCAGATCGTTCCCATGGAAGCCGCGTAACCGGTGAACCAGGCCCCATCCCCGCGCGGTGTGCCCTCGTTGACGAAAGCGAAGAGAATTGCGGTCACCATGGCATTGCCAATAGCGGTGGTAATACGCTGGCTGGTCTGCTGCACCCCGCCCGCGGTACCGCCGTGGGCGCGCGGAACGTCGATCATTGCCTGGGTCTGGTTAACCGAACCGATCACGCCAATCCCGAAACCGAAAACGCAGATAGGCAGGGAAATCCACCACGGGCTCCAGCCCGCGTAGGCAACCCCGGCGGCCAGCGGAATACTGGAAGCGAGCGAGACCAGCGCGAGCGCGAAAGCACCGGCTTGGACATGCCGCCCCCAGGCCACCGCGTAGCGCCCCGCCCACACCGAGGCATAGGCCGAAGCAATCGCATTGGGCAAGCCGAGCAACCCGGCCTGCAAAGCATTGAATCCCATACCCTGCTGGAGATACATCGCCAGCACCACGAAAACAGAGGTGGTTCCCAGGAATTGGATCGCGGTAATCGAAGTGCAGAAGCTGAATGACTCGATGCGGAAGAGGCGCAAATTCACCATGGGGATACGCCCGCGCTTGGCATAAGAATGCTCCCAGAGCACCCAGGCTAAGCCAAGGAGAGCCCCGCCGCCCAGCAGCGCCCAGCGCCAGGCGAAATGAGACATAAAGGGCAGCATGAGGCAGAGCACCGCGAGAGTCAGCAGGGTCATCCCCACCGGGTCAAGGTCGAGGCGATGCCCTCGCCGGCGGCCAACCGGTTGGCCCCGGCGTTCCATTTCCGCCCGGTAGGCGGCGTCGATCTTGGCGGCGTCGTCGCCAATAGCGCGCCGTTCCTTCAGGAACGGCAGCAAGAAAATACCCAGCCCCAAACCAAGCAAACCAAGCGGAACGTTGAGAATAAAGGACCACCGCCAGCCCACGGGGCCGAAGAGCTGCACGAGGCTACCCGAGAGCAGCGGCCCCACGGCCACCGAAGCGGAAATGGCCAGGCCCATATAGGCGAAAGCTTTCGCGCGGGCGTGCCCGTCGAAATACTGCATAATCATGCCGGTGACCTGGGGCGAGAAAATCCCCGAACCGATGCCCTGGAGGGCTCGTGCGATATTGAGGATGAGGGCGTCGCTGGCCAGCCCGCACAGCAGGGAGCCCAGCGTGAAGACCGCCATCCCGATCATCCACAGCGAAGAGCGCCCGAAAATATCGCCCATGCGGCCGGCGGGCACCAGCAGCAGCCCGAAGGCCAGGGAATAGCCGGAAAGCACCCATTGGATATCGCCGCGGCCGGCATTCAGCCCCGTTTCGATAATGGGAAGCAAATTATTGACCGAGCTGACCTGAATAAGCGACATGACCAGCGCAACGATGAGCACCACGAGGAGCTTATTGCGGTCATACGTTCGGTCCGAACCCGGAATCGTGAAATAACGCGTATTTTCCATTCCATCCTTCACAACAACGCGCACGTTTCCGGCATAGTTCTAGCCGTGAGACGAGCGCACACTAGCTCCGGTAACTCTGCGATGCTGTGGTGTACAAAGGTGAGCGGCGGGGCCGGCAGGCCGGGAACCCCGGGCGCATGCACAAAAAGAGCCCGCACGGAGGCGAGCGAGCAGAGACAGCAGTCCCGGTACGGGTGCCAGCATAGCAGCATTCCCCGCGAACCTCAGCTGTGACGCATCTTGCGCCCCGGCCCAAGCGTGGGACAATACCCATATGGATACTTCACAAAAAACTTCAGAACAAACGCTTCCCGCGAGCGGCGTTGTGGGTGATGCTGCTCGCGACGCTGCCGCAGCGACCCTTCGCACGCAACTTAACCACCGCACCATCCGCGATTTCGACGGCCGGCCCCTCGGCGAGGAACTCACCGCCACCCTGGTCAACGCGGCCCTGCACGCCGCCACCTCGCAGGGCATGCAATACGCCACCATTATTCGAGTCCAGGATCCGGCCCGCCGCCAGGCGATTGCGGAGGTGTGTACCCAGGCTTACGTGGCGCAGGCACCCGAATTGTGGATTTTTGTGGCGGATACCCGCCGCGCCTGGCGGGTCTGCCAGGAGCAGGGCGGCGAAGGCGCGGGCGCCCGTAGTTACGACGCCTTTAACGCCGCGGTTGCGGATTGCATGATCGCGGCGCAGAACACCGTGGTGGCCGCGGAAAGCCACGGTTTGGGTACTACCTACCTCGGTTCTATTTTGAACGACGCCGAACGTATCTGCCAGGTGCTGGACCTGCCCGAACTCACGTTCCCGGTTATCGGCCTCATTATGGGCTACCCCAATCAGGAGCGGATTCCGGAGCTTAAACCCCGCATGGATGCCGGGTTGCGCGTATTCACTGACCACTACCAGGAACCGGAATCGGCGGTGGAATCGCTGCGTGAGTACGACGCCGCCATCGCGCCCTGGGTTGATATTCGCTACGGAAAGCCGGTCGGGCCCTTCACCGAGTACGTGCCCACCCGCCTGAGCGGTTCGGTGGCGCGGCGTGGGCGACTCCTGGCTGCCATCGGGGCGCAGGGCTTTGACGTGGCACTTCCCGCGGAAAAGTAGCCCGGCGCCGGGCGGGTGTGCCACGGAACGCGCCGCGGGAGAGTGGCGAAACTTCTCGCGGGAGGGTGGCGAAACTTCCCGCGGGAAAGTAGCGGCGCTTAGAATGGTGCAATGACTGAACATCTCGCCCTGTGGGGTGGGCGCTTTAGCGGCGCCAGCGCCGATGCCCTGACCGAACTTTCACGCTCGACTCATATTGATTGGCGCCTGGCGCCCTATGATTTGGCCGGCAGCCGCGCCCACGCGCGGGCGCTGGCCGGGGCGGGACTCCTGGATGAGGCTGAACTCACCGCGATGCTCGCGGCGCTGGACACCCTCGGGCAGCGGGTGGCCAGTGGGGAACTCACCCCGGCCCCCGACGACGAAGATGTGCATACCGCCCTGGAGCGCGCCCTGCTGGCCGAAGCCGGGCCGCAGCTGGGCGGTAAATTGCGGGCCGGGCGCTCGCGCAATGATCAAATCGCCACCCTCATCCGCATGTACCTGCGCGACGCGGCCCGGTACCTGAGTAGCAAGCTGTTGGCGGTGGTGCGGGCGCTCGTCTCTCAGGCGGAGCGCGCCGGGGATGCGGTGATGCCCGGGCGCACCCACCTCCAGCATGCCCAGCCGGTGTTGGTGGCCCATCACCTGCTCGCCCACGTCTGGCCCCTGCTGCGCGATATCGCGCGCTGGCAGGACTGGGATAAGCGGGCGGCCTATTCGCCCTACGGCGCCGGAGCGCTAGCGGGGAACACCCTGGGCCTGGACGCGCAGGCCATCGCGGCAGAGCTGGGCTTTAGCGCCCCGGAACACAATTCCATCGACGCCACCGCCGCGCGGGACCTGGTAGCCGAATTCAGCTATATTTGCGCCCAGATCGGGGTGGATCTTTCGCGCCTTTCCGAAGAAATTATTTTGTGGAATACCCGCGAATTCCGCTTCGTCACCCTTGATGATGCCTACGCTACCGGCTCCTCGATTATGCCCCAGAAAAAGAACCCGGACGTGGCCGAATTGACCCGCGGCAAAAGCGGGCGCCTCATCGGCGACCTCGCCGGACTGCTGGCCACCTTCAAGGGGCTCCCGCTCGCCTACAACCGCGATCTCCAAGAGGATAAAGAGCCGGTTTTCGACGCCATCGACACCCTCGACCTCCTCCTCCCCGCGATTGCGGGCATGGTGGAAACCATGGTGCTCAATTACGAACGCATGGCCGAACTGGCACCCCAAGGCTTCTCCCTGGCCACCGATATCGCGGAGTGGCTGGTGCACGGCGGGGTTCCGTTCCGCGAAGCCCACGAGATTTCGGGTCGCGCGGTCGCTTTCTGTGAAAAGCGCGGCATCGAATTATGGGATATGAACGACGACGAGCTGCGCTCCATCGACGTGCGGCTCACCCCGGATGTCCGGGATGTACTCACGGTGGCCGCCTCTGTAGGGGCCCGGCGTGGAGCGGGCGGCACCGCCCCGGAGCGGGTTGCTGAGCAGTTGGCGAGTGTGCGGGAATCCATCGGGCGCGCGGAGGGCTTCGCCCGCAGCGCGACCGATGCGGCGTCGTCGTAAAAAATAGTGGCAAGAAGAAACCGGGCGTGATAACGTCCGGACGTGACGTTACGGAAAGGCCCGTGGCGCGCGAAGCATAACGGAAGGACACGAGACGTGAAGGACGTTCTTGAGGAACTGGAATGGCGCGGGCTGATTGCCCAGCATACGGATATTGACGCGCTGCGGAGCGCGCTGAACTCCGGTCCGGTCACCTTCTATTGCGGTTTTGATCCGACGGCGGCTTCGCTGCACCACGGCCACCTTGTCGCCGTGAAGCTCATGCGGCACCTCCAACTTGCCGGGCACCATCCGCTGGTGCTGGTGGGCGGTGCGACCGGGCTCATTGGGGATCCGCGCCCCTCGACTGAACGCACGCTCAATTCGCGAGATACCGTGGCCGGTTGGGTGGAATCTCTGGCCGGGCAGCTGCGCGGTCTGCTGGATTTCGAAGGTGATAATCCGGCGCGGCTCGTCAATAACCTGGATTGGACCGGGCAGCTTTCTGCGATCGATTTCCTGCGTGACCTGGGTAAACATTTCCGGCTGGGAACCATGCTTTCCAAGGACATCGTGGCGCGGCGCCTGGAATCCGATGAAGGTATTTCCTACGCTGAATTTTCCTACCAGGTACTCCAAGCCAATGATTACCTGGAGCTCTTCACCCGCTATGGTTGCACTCTGGAAGTGGGCGGGAATGACCAGTGGGGCAATCTTGTGGGCGGCATGGACCTCATCCGCAAGGTGACGGGGGAGTCGGTGCACGTGCTCACCAATCCGCTGATTACCAAATCGGATGGCACGAAGTTCGGGAAATCCGAAGGCGGGGCCGTATGGCTCAACCCGGAGATGCTCAGCCCCTACAAGTTCTTCCAGTTCTGGCTCAATACCGCAGACGAAGACGTGGTGCATATGCTCAAGGTCTTCACTTTCCGCACTCGGGAAGAAATCGAAGAATTGGTGGTGGCGGTCGCTGAGCGGCCTCAGGAACGGCGTGCGCAGCGCGTGCTGGCGCAGGATGTCACGACCTGGGTACACGGCGCCGACGTGGCCAAACGGGTGGACAATGCCTCGCGAGCCCTTTTCGGTGGTGACGGTTTGGCCACTCTGGATGCGGATACCTTGCGTGATGCGGTGGCGGAATTGCCACAGGCGAGCGCGAGCCTGGGAACTCCCATTCCGGAACTCTTCGTGGCCACGGGCCAGGAGCGCGGCCTGGGCGCCGCGCGGCGTACCGCGAAATCCGGCGGCCTGAATATCAACAACCGCAAGGTTGGGGAAGCGGACGTGCTCAGCAGCGAGGATGTTTTGCCCGGTGGCGTTGTGGTACTCCGCAAGGGTAAGAAGAACCTCGCGGTTATCCGCGTGGCGGAGTAGAGGGCTTAGTCAAGAACGAAGAACGGTTCTCGCGCGCGAAGCGCGATAGGTCGTGATAGATAGCGGCGGCGTTACCGGTGGTAGTGCCGCCGCTTCTATGTACCAGGGTGCTCGAATCGGGGTAAATGGACGATGGTATCTGTGTAGGTAGGGGATTTCCACGGTTTTCCCTAGGTTTCGGGCGTGGTTTTCCCTGGGTTTTCTGGGTGTTTGGCCTGGGTGTGGTGGGTGTCTCTCTGGTTTGATTTGCGTCTAGCGGGCTGGGCTTGTAAGCTTGTTATCCGTCGCCGAGAGCCGGAAACGCCTCAAGGTGGCACGGAAACTCCTCGTGAGTAGCCTAGTTCACTAGCTTCCCGGTTTGAATGGATCGAGTGGTGGTGGTAGGCTAACGGGGTTGCTCTTCTTGAGCGTGAATGATTCTCTCCGGACCAGCCAGTCGATGGTTATTGGTGGTTGGTGTGGGGTGTGGATATGGTGTTTGGATGCTTAATAGCGTGTCTGACTAATATATTTTTTACGTGAAATTTTTTTTGTTCACACGACCGGGCCAGGTTGACTGATTGTTGGTTTCTTGGTTGGTTGTGTGGGTGTGTGCAAAGACAGTTAGCACTCCAACATGTAAAAGGCTGGATGCATTCGTTATTTGTGGGTGTGTTTGGTTTGTTTGTTGGTGGTGTTTTGTTCTTGTTATTTATTTTTTTGTTGAGCTAGCTATTGGCTCTCTGGTTTTTTGTGGAGAGTTTGATCCTGGCTCAGGACGAACGCTGGCGGCGTGCTTAACACATGCAAGTCGAACGATGA
>NZ_JASOKT010000014.1 GCF_030216305.1 Actinotignum timonense
TCGCACCCCGCTGCCGGCGGATGTGGCCGTGCTTATCGAGTCACTGCCAAAGTCGCACTAAATGAGCCAAGTCAGGCTAAACTCTAGCAATGCTGCGGCAAAGGCTCAAGAGCGCGGCTGCTGCTCAAGAGCGCCAGATCCCAGAACCCTGGATGCTACTTCACCCGGAAAGCGTAGTAGGCCGGTTTGGGATCGGAGGTGGAATAGTCGGTGCCGACGAAGCCGTAGCCGGGCACGGCGTCGGTTATGGTGGCGGGCACTGACCAGACCGGGGCTTCGCCCTGGTTCCAGTCGAAAGCAAAGGTGGCATCACGGGAATCCTCACGGTAACCCGTCAGCACAATCCCGTTACCGAGCGCCGCAAAATCCAAGCTAGCGCTCGCGAGCGGAACCTCCCGCAGCTGACCCGCCGCCACTACCGTGGTGGTAGATCCGGTCAAGCTAGAAAGATACGCCACCCCGCCCGGCACGCAGGAGGATATTCCCACCTGATACCGCGCGGCAGAACCCGCCGGCTGCTGCCCGAGCAGCTTCTCCAGATTCTCCCGCAGCTGCGCGTTACTCGCTTGCGGAGCTGGGCAGCTAGCCTCCCGCACCGACACTTCTCCGGGCAACGGCGCCCCGGTGCTCGACTTCCCCTCCAACGTGATAGCCAGATTGGCCTCCGGGATGAACCAGCCATCCGTGGTTGGCATGACCGAGGAGCTTTCCACATCCTCGGCCTTCACTGAACCAGAACCACGCGTGCGGCCTCCGGAATCGAAAACAGTCCAGTTGACCGTGGTGCTCTCCCGATCAAAAAGCAGCAGCTCCCCGCTCGGCGCCACGTGAAAATTCCCGAGCGAGGCAGGGACGGTCACCTCCGCCAACACCGCGCCATCCGTGGGGGAAAGCCAGGAGAAACGTTCCTCGCGAATATCAGCCCGGGAGAGCAGCACCCCGGGCGCGAAGCCCTGCGCGTCCTCTCCGCTTTGCCAGATCGCGGCACCATCCACGGCCGCGCGCAAGGTGGCGGGTACGTCCGAAATATACGAGCTGGCGTAATGGTTCCCCCAGGAATTCGGCTTGCACCACATATTCGCGGTGTCGCCAGCGGGGGCACAGCTGAGCTCCCCGGGCAAGCTATAGCGCAGCTGCCCGGTTTCCGTGTCATAAAAGCTAGTGGAATCCGCCTTAGCGTTGTAGCCGCCGAAAACGTGCCCGGCGGGGATAACGAAAGGCCGATCCAGGAAGGCAGGAATGTGTGATTCCGTGCGAACCGCCTGCGTTTCGGCAAGATTCTGCGGAACGGGTGCGTAAGTAGCCAGCGGCTGCGCGCCGGCCTCGGGAACCGCGGCGTTCGCAGCGCCCCCGGCGCCGCCGGAATCTACGCCGCCGGAATCTTCAGCGTTCTGCGCGCTCCCCACCTCGGCCGGCGGATCGCTTACCTCATCTTCCATATCGGCAAGGAAAAACCCGGCCGGGAAGCACACAAAAACAATGATGAGCCACCAGAAGAGGCCGCGGTCCTTCTTTTTCTTCGGCGCCTCGGGCGGCGGCGCGGTATTGACCCGCGCGCCGGTGGTATGCGCCGCGCCGTAGGATCCGGTTGCGCCGGTGGTATGCGCCGCGCCGTAGGATCCGGTTGCGCCGGTGGTATGCGCCGCGCCGTAGGGTCCGGTTGCGCCGCCGGCCTGCTGCGCACCCGCGCTCGCGGGATAGGGGACCGGCGGAACGGTGGGCAGCAGTTGCGCGCTACTCGCATACGCCTGGCGCATCGCCCGCTCATCGCGCGGATGCGGTTTCGTGCGGGAGCTTTGGCGAGTGCGCGAGCGCTCTTTGCCCCGCGAACCCGCGTTAACTCGCCCACCCGCGCCACCCCGCGCGCCTTCCTTCGCCCGCGCCACCACCGGCCGGCGCTCGCCTTCCGGCTCCGAGAAAGCCGAGCCGGCACCGGCGCGCGGCGGGCTTTCCGAAAACGCCGAACGGTGCGCGCGGGTCTGCCATTCGGCCAGATCCTGGGCGCGTTTGCGTTGGCGGCGGCGTTTGAACCAGCCGCGTGCGCCGTCGTCGTCGCTAAAAGCTGAACCACGCATGGACTCACGCTCCTAAAAGATTCGCGGCGCCCGCGAGCACCGTCCCCACGTCCCCCTCCACGCGCAGATCGGCGTAATGATCCGCGGTGGTCGGGCCGATATTAATAATTGCGCACGCCGCGCCGTGCTGGAGCGCCTCGCCCAGCACCCACGAACCGGTCAGCACCGCGAGCGACGTGCCCACCACCAGCGCCACATCGGCCTCGCGCGCCCACGCAAAAGACTGCTCCATCGCATCGCGCGGCAACGCCTCGCCGAAAAACACCACCGCGGGTTTGAGCAGACCGCCGCAGCGCGGGCACGGCGCCACCCGGAACGTGGAGGCCTCCGCCCCGGCGCGGTCCGCGGAAGCCAAAATCGCCACGTGCGCCGGATCGGGATCCTCGGGCCAGCCCGGGTTGAGCGCGTCGAGCTGCGCCGCAATCTCCGCGCGCGGAAACTCCGCCCCGCACTCCACGCATACGACCCGCAAAAAATTCCCGTGCAGTTCCGCGAGCCTGGTGGAACCGGCCTTCTGGTGGAGATTATCGACATTTTGAGTAGCGACGCCATTAATAAGGCCCGCTTTTTCGAAACGCGCCAGTGCCGTGTGGGCGTTATTGGCGACGACGCCGCTCAGCGCGCGCCACGTTTCCTGATTACGTTGCCACACCCAGCGCTGCCATACCGGATCCGAAACGAAGGCGTCGTAATCAATGGAGGGGGCATCGGAGGAGCCGGTGCCGCGGTAATCGGGAATGCCGGATGCCGTGGAGACGCCCGCACCCGCGATAACTACGGTGGTGCGCCCGGCCATGAGCTCGGCTAGTTCGCGAGCGGCCTCGGTGGTGTCGCTGGTGATCATGGTGACTCCCTCGTGCTGGCGGTTGGCGGCGCGGCGGCCGGCGCGGATCGGTCCCATGCGGGCACGCGTGCGTGCACTGGGCCGGCATGCCGCTTCCTCGCTCATCGTATCCCGAATGCGCGGCGGGGTGAATCTTTCGCCTCAGGGCAAAGGTCCGGCCACGGCGGGGCCAAACGTGGGATAATAAAATCTGTTTGAGGAACCCTCAAAGAGTGCCGGTCGCGGCACTCGCACGGAGCCTTCGCCACATCGCGGTGGTTCGCGTGCTCACACAGAAAACCTCTCGGACAGATGGTTCGAGGAACGCCGAATAAAGGAGATCTCAGTGGCTGTTGCAACCCGCGAACAGTACGACGAAATGCTCAACCGCGCCAAGGCAAATAAGTTTGCCTACCCGGCCATCAATGTCACCTCGTCCCAGACGGCCACCGCTGCCCTGCGCGGTTTCGCGGAAGCCGAATCGGATGGCATCATCCAGGTGTCCGTGGGCGGCGCCGAATACCTCTCCGGCTCCACCGTCAAGGACCGCGTGGCCGGTTCCATCGCCCTGGTGGAGTACGTGCGCGCCGTCGCCAAGAACTACGATGTGACCATCGCCCTGCACACCGATCACTGCGCCAAGCAGAACATCGATTCCTGGATCCGCCCGCTTATGGAGCTCGAAGCTGAGCAGCATAAGGCCGGCAAGCAGACCTACTTCAACTCCCACATGTGGGACGGCTCGGCCGTGCCGCTGGATGAGAACCTGGAAATCGCCAAGGAGCTGCTGGCGCTCTCCCAGAAGGCCAATACCATTCTCGAAATTGAGATCGGTGTTGTGGGCGGCGAAGAAGATGGCGTCGTCGGCGAAATCAACGAGAAGCTGTACACCACCGCTGAGGACGGCCTCAAGACGGTTGAAGCGCTTGGCCTGGGTGAAAACGGCCGCTACATCACCGCGCTGACCTTCGGGAACGTGCACGGCGTGTACAAGCCCGGCCACGTCAAGCTGCGCCCCGAAATCCTCGGTGAGATCCAGAAGGAAGTCGGTGCCAAGGTTGGCAAGGAATCGCCCTTCGACCTGGTCATGCACGGTGGCTCCGGTTCCACCGCCGAAGAAATCCGCACCGCGGTGGAAAACGGCGTCATCAAGATGAACGTGGACACGGACACCCAGTACGCCTACACCCGCCCGGTGGCCGACTGGATGCTGACCAACTACTCCGGCGTTCTCAAGATCGACGGCGAAGTGGGCAACAAGAAGCAGTACGACCCGCGCTCGTGGGGCAAGGCCGCCGAAGCTGGCATGGCCGCCCGCGTTGTCGAAGCGTGCGAGCGCCTCGGCTCCACCGGCACCCGCATGAAGTAAGGGTGGTGCCCGCGGAGCGGGCATGTTGGTGCGCCGTTCGCGGCTCCGTGTATGAACCGTAACAGCGGTAACAAGGGCCGGTAGCTCATTTTGGGCTGCCGGCCCTTTGTGCTGCACTTCGTGCGTCTTTTCCGATGCTTTCTTTGCTCGCTTGCCCTCTTTCGCGTTGGAAAGCTTCAGCTTGCGGAGCTGATGGCGATGCGGGTTGCCCGTCATCATGTCGGATCGCAAAGTGGTACTGGAACTACAGCCAACCCCCGATTTTCTGTCGTGCAGTACCACTTTGCTGGGCAGTAATAGGTGGATAGTGGCTAGTTCCGGTTGCCCCCTATTGCCCGAAAACAAAGTGCGCGGGAGAGCACTGTTTCAGAGCGAATTCATGTTCCTTACGCGCACTTGACGGGCACCACGGTTCGAAATGCGCACTTCGCGGGGGCCAATGTCCAGAACGCGCACTTGGCAGCCTTGAAGCTGAAAATGACCCACTCCACCTACCCCGCCCGGCGGGAGGCGGGTGTGTTTTTCCGAGATGTACTTCGCATGTACAACATCTGCACTACAGCTCGGAAAACACCTACCACCCCCGCAGAGGCTCGTGTGACTATTGAAATCCGTGAGACTTGTGTGAGTTGTGGGATTCCCGCCGTCAACGCCCCCAGCACCGCCACCACCAGCGCATATGGTCATACTCTGAGACAGTTACCTCGGAAGATAAGATTTACCACATAGTTATTTAAGTCGTGCTTGAACACCTTCCAAACGATTTATAATCGCGGGGCGCCAGGAGTGCCTCGAGTCATCAAGGTGTTTCCGCAGCTGAGCCACGTGTTTGGGGGCGTCTCACCGCGCCGCCGGGGCGTGGAATCCGGTAAAAACGGGTAACTAATAAGGGATCTAAGAATGCAAAAATTAAGAACGGGAGCGGCGCGTTCGCGAGTCGCGGCGCACCGGTTGATCACGGGTGCGGTGGCGGCGCTTATTGCCGCCGTCGTCGCGGTGGGCGGGGCGATCCCGCTGACCGCGCCGGCCATGGCCGCGAACGTGCGAGTCACAACGAGTGGTGATAACGCCGCAAACACCACCGGCGACAACACCAACGCCACCGGCGACAACACTGAAAACTCCGAAAACGCCGAGCGTGCCGCGGAAGCGGCCTCGGCCCGCCTGGAAGTCGCGGTGGCCGAACCTGCCGACCAGAAAACCAACGGCGTGAAATCCGGTGCCCTGGCCAGCTATGACGTGCAGTGGTCCTGCGCCGGCGTGCAAGGTCAATGCGAGAACACCACTCTCAGCGTGACCATCCCCGGCCTGGTCGATTCCATTTCCAGTGCCGATCAGCTCCCCCTCACCCACGTGAGCGCCACCAATTCTTCCCATGACCAATCCGCAGTCCCGGTGCGCGAAGGCGATACCTACACCTGGAACCTGGGCACCGTGCCGGTGGGAACCACCGGCGCCATGCGCGTGCAGGTACGCCCGGAGAACCTGCGCTGGCCCGAAGGTGAAGCGATCCACCCGAAGGTGGCCGGCGAAACGAACGGCCTGGTAGCCGACCCGGTGGAACTGGCCACCCCGGTCCACGCCACCCCCACCATCGCGGTCCGTAAATTCGCTCCCGAATCCCAGCCGGCCATCGGCGGCCAGTACACCTACACCATTACCGCCGGTTACGAAGGCGCCTTCAATACCAACGAAAACAAATTCCAGGACCCGGGCACCGGCACCCCCGGCCTCATGGGCCTCACCGAGATCCGCCTGGTCGATACCCTGCCCGAAGGTGCGGAATTCGTACGTGCTACCAATGGCGGCACTTACGATCCGGCCACCCGCACCGTCACCTGGGTGGTTCCCGGCTCACCCGTCGTGCGCGCCATCGCAGATTACCGCGTCACGGTAGCCTTCCCCGCCGGTACTTTCGCTGAAGGTGCCAGCGCCACCAACAATGTGCAAGCCACCGGCACCCCGCTCGATCCCAAGCACGCGGCCGTCACCGCCACCGATTCCGTGACCCGCCAGCTGCAAAACCTGCGTGCCGAAGGCAATTTCCGCAAAACCGCCAATAAGGCCGTGACCCAGCGCGACGGGGAAGCCAGCTGGGATATTTCCTGGTCGAATACCGGAAATGTGCCGCTGCGTATGCACGTGGCCGATAACCTGCCCTGCCGCTACGTCTCCCCGGAAACTCCCGGCGCCTGCGCCACCCCGGCCCTGCGCAATGTCAAGGCCGGCTTGGTCCGCCCGCTCCGTAAGAATGTCCCGGCAACAGTCACCTACACCACCACGAGTGGGAAGCAGCTGAGCGTCGTCGTCGATCCAACTACCACACGCGATTTCCCGCTCACCGTTCCCGCGGGAGAAGAGATCACCTCCATCGCCCTGGACGTGGACGTGGTCAACGGTGAACGTAGTGATATCACGCTGGAAATCCGCGGAACCGTGGTGGCGGATTTCCCGGCCGATGTGCACAACGGCACCACCGCGCCCGACGGCGCCACCTACAGCTACGCCCCGCGCTACGAGGTCCCCACGCTGGAGAATCGCGCCGTCGTAACCGCGCAATCCCTCGATTTCGAAGGCAACCCGACCCCGGACCTGCCCGCGAAGATCACCACGCGGGAATCCGCGGCGCAGGTCGCGATTGTGGACGGCTACCCCACCTACGGGGTGTCGAAAACCTCGCACCTGGACGGCCAGATGGTCGGCAACCTCGATACCAAGCCCGGTGAGCTCTTCCAAACCGGCCAGACCTACACCTTCGGGCTGGGCTTCTACACCGGCAAGGGCGCCAAGCTCTACCCGGTGATTATGGATCTGCTCGCCCCCGGCATGGAATACGATCCCAAGCAGCAGATCACCACCTCCGCGAACTGGCCGGCCACCCTCCCGCTCGACAAAATGCGGGTGGAAACCGAAATGAAAACCGTGGACGGCAAGCAGCGCCAACTGGTGCGCTTTACCTGGCCGGAGGATGGTACGGGTGATTACTTCGCCCCGCCCAGCACCGGCGATCAAAGCCGCTCCAACTCCTCGGAAATGGTGCTCTACTTCGGTGCGAAAATCACCGCGGCCACCGAGCCCGGCGAAAACACCAACGACATGATCCTCGCGGACGCCAAGCGCCCCAACCTGGGCACCGCCGTCGCTCCGAACCAGTGCATCCGCAATTGGTGGGCGCGCACGGACAGCCGCAAACTTGCCGATAACCTCGACGGCCTCAACCGCCCCGAAGCGCGCGGCTGCACCACCTCCACGAAGTTCAACGTGGCGGGCTTGCCGGCGCTCGCGGGTAAGAATTACGTGAAGGGCGACGTCGATACCGAGTTCCAGGCCAACCCGAATTACGGGACCGTTTCGCCGGCCTCCAATGCCGAACTCAAGCTGGACCTGGTCAATAAAGGTAATGCGGGGGTCTCCGGGGTGGTGGCCTACGATGTGCTGCCCTACCCGGGTGACCACGGCGTGAGCGGGGCCAATACCCCGGAAAACGAGCGCGGCTCCACGTGGCGCCCGCGCCTCAACGGCCCGCTGACCTTCGGGGAAGGCACCCCGCAGCCCACCTCGGTGCTCTACTCCACGTCGATCAACCCGTGCCGCGGCGAAGTTATGGAGCTGGGCGCCGCCCAGGATTCCAGCCCGCAGAATTGCGAGCCGGGCACCTGGAAGACCGCCGAGGAACTGGGCGGGGACTTCTCCCAGGTGCGTGCTTTCCGGGTGGAGTTCCCGCAGGATGCCAAGCTCACCCGCGCCGATACCTGGACGATCAACGCCAATGTGACGGCTCCGGCCGCCGCCCGCGGTATCGCCTGGAATAGCTACGCGGTGACCGGTAAGAACGCTGAAACTGGCGCGCCGGTCATGCCGACCGAGCCGGCCAAGGTGGGGCTGACCATGCCCTTCGACCTGGACCTCACCAAGGAAAATATTCACGCGAAATCCGCTGATCTCGGCGTGCTGAGCGAGAAGGTGACCGCTGATCCCGCGCACGCCGGCCTGGCCGAGGGCGTGCAGCTCGCCGATATCGAGAAGCAAAACGAAACCGAGCGGTGGGCCACCGGCTCCGTGGTGGAGTACGTGGTGCGCGCCAAGAACGCCGGCCCCGGCTTCGCCACCGGCGTGGAAATCACCGATATGCTCCCCAAGGGCGTCACCTACGTGGGCTACTGGAGCACCAACGGCGGATACGATGCCGCCACCGGCACCTGGCGCATCAATGACACGGTGACCGAAGTGGTGGATCCCCACACCGGCGACCCGGTGGAGGGCGCGGACCCGAATGCCACCGATGATGCCTACCTGCGCTTCACCCACGAACGCGGGATCGTCCCGGGCAGCGAAGAGGTGCTGCACCTGTACGCGGTGGTTGATGAAACCGCGCGCTCCCAGCAGGTGTGCAACGAGGCCCTCACTCCGGCCAAGGATCGCCTCGATTCGAAGGGCCAGAAGTTCGCGGGCACGAAGGCGAATGCTTGCCTGACCGTGGGCGTGAACCTGGGCGACCGCATTTTTGAGGATACGAATAACAACGGCACGGAGGATCCGGGCGAGCCGGGCCTGGCGGGCGTCACCGTGAAGGTGTTCCGCCCCGGCGATACGGAACCATTTATTACGACGACGACGGACGCCAGCGGCAAGTACCTTGTGCGGGGCCTGGAACCTGGCACGTACTCGGTTGTGGTTGATCGCGCTACCCTCCCGAAGCGCGAGGGGACCTGGGAAACAACCCATGTCCGGGAAGGCTCGGGCGATAAGGAAAAGGCCAGCTCCGGGGAGATCACCCTGAGCACCGCCGATGTGCTGGATGCCGATTTCGGCTTCCACTACGCGCCGCCGGTCCCGCCCGTCCCGCCGCAGCCCCCGGTCCCGCCGGAGCCTCCGGTTCCGCCGGCGCCCGAGCCGACAACTCCGGAACCGACCACGCCCGCGCCGGCTCCTTCGCCGACGACCACGGCACCCGCGTCGCAGCCGACGACGGATCGCGCGCAGCCCGATCCGGAGCCCACGCCGAGCGCAACGACGACGGAGCCGGCCCCGCCCGCGCCCGAGCCGCAGCCCACCACGCCGGAACCTGTGCCAACAACCACGGCGCCGGCACCCGGGCCGCAACCGACAACGCCCGAGCCGAGCGCTCCGGAACCCACGGTGCCCGCTCCGAGCTCGCCGGAGCCGAGCGCTCCGGAACCGACAACCCCGGCTCCGAGCACCCCGGTGCCCACGGCGAGCACCACGGCGCCCGCGCCGCAGGGGAGCCCGAGCACGGACGGGCCGGCGGCGTCGTCGACCCCGAGCGCGAACCCAACTCCGCCCGCGCAGGCCGGCTCCGGCCCGCGCCTGCCGCACACCGGTGCGGGAGTGCTGGGAGCCGCAGGAGCGGTCCTTGCGCTGCTGGCCGGCGGGGTGCTGGTGCTGCGCCGTCGTGGAGAATAGTGGTGGCGTGGCGGATAGTTCCGCAGGTGAATAACCGCGGCGGTACATCCGCAGCCGCGTAGCGATCAGGCGGGAGAGTCGAGCGTGAAAGCGCCCGGCCTCCCGCCTTTCGCGTGCCTGCCCGAGCGTTGGCGCGGCACGGTGCGCGGCACGGTGCGCGGTGCGCGGCGCGCGGGAACCGCGGCGACGCTTCGCGTGCCCACGTCAGGCACACCTTCCCCGAGTTTGTGTTTCCGCTCACAAGTTATAGAATGGTGAGTGGTCCAGGCCACGGCCTCGCGCCGGCGGCCGCTCTCACGTAACCGAACAAGTCAGAAAGAAGCCCGCACATGACGCAAACACCAGTCACTCCCGCGCATCCGGAGCCTGCCTCCCGCGATCCGCACGAGGGCAAGCGTGCGGGCCTTGCCTATTTCAACGATGCCCAGCAGGCTTTCAGCGCCGGCAATATTAAGGACGCCATCGAGCTTTACCGCGCCGCCGCGGATGCTTTCGAGCGCGACCCGGAGCTCTACCTCGAGCGCGCCGTCACCAACGGCCAGCTGGGGATTTCCCTCAAAGCCGTGGGGGAGATGGATGAGGCTGCGGATCGGCTCGGCCGCGCGATCTCGCTTTTCCAGCAATTCCCGGAAAACGGGGATGCCGCCGTGAGTATGGGTAATTGCTTCTGGCATATCGGCGAGATCAACGAGGAAGCCGGCGATTTCGACGCCGCCCGCATCTCCTACAACCAGGCGTATTCGGCCTACCGCACCGCGCCGAATACCCAGGAGCTCCAGATCGAAGTCCTCCAAAAACTGCGGTCTATCTAGGCCGGCTCATCCGTCTCGACATGTCTATGCACGCCACCGTTACCGAGCTGCTGCGCGCCGGGCTCGCCGCCCTCGAGCGCCATAATGAAGATGAGGCCCGCGCCCGTTTCGTGGAGGCGCGGGAAACCGAGCGCCGCGCCGCGGGTGGCCGGAGCGCCGGCGGCATTCTCGCGGGCGGCACCCTTCCCGGCACGGACCTTCCCGGCGGTTCCGCGCCGGAGCTTTTTGCCCAGGTGAGCGACCCGGACGCGCTGTATTTCGCGGCGCTCGCCACCGGGCAGCTGGGGGAGAACCCCCTCGGCCTCGCGCGCCGTGCCGTGGAGGCGTATCGCGTGGCGCCGCCGTCTTTACGGGCCGCGCGCGCCTGGGAAACGTACGGATATTTTTTGCACGACGCCGCACACGACGCCGCAGCCGCTCAGGCCATGCGGGAGGCAGCCGGCGTGTACGCAGCCCTGGGTGGGCACGAAGCCCAGCAGGCCAATGCGCTGTATAACGCCGGAATCTCCTACGCAGAAGCTGGCGACTTAGCTGCTGCTATCGCGGCTTTGGAAGCGGCGCTGCTGCCCGCGGGTGCGCTGCCAGAGGTGGATCTGGGGCGGGTGGCTATTCGGGCCACCCTTGCCGCGGCGCGCTTGGATGCCGGGCAGTTCGCGGCGGCCGCGCGCGATTACCGGGCGGCGGAGGCGGCTTTCGCGGCGCTGCCCGGCCAGGAATTTAATGCGATTGATTGTGCTTTCGGGCGAGCCCGCGCGGTGCTCGGAAGTGGGGACTACCCAGCCGCGGCGGCGCAGTTTGCGGAGGTAGCGGCGCGCGCCACGGAGCTGGCCGGCGGGGAGCCGGAAGCCACCGCCACCGAAGCTGAGCGGGCCGCCTGGGAAGTAGCCGCCATGTCCTGGCATCACGTTGCGGTGGCCCAGGCCAAAAACGGTGCGCCCGCGCAGGGCGTTCCCGCCATGCGCACAGCCGCCGCGATCTACGCGGGGTTGGGCGAGGAGCTGTCCGCTGCCCACTGCCGCGGGCTGCTCGGCGATTTGCACGCTGAAGCTCGGGATATGACCGCGGCGCGCGAGGCTTGGCAGGCCGCCATCACCACGCTCGACGTTGCCGCTGCACAGGCCGCGGTACACGGTCGGGAATTGCCGGCCGGCCCGGCCCGGGATCTGGAAGAATTCCGCCGCAAACTCAGCGCCGCCGGGGGAGCGCTCGCCTAGCTGCCTGCGCCGTCGTACCTTTCACGTAAGCTTGGAAGTGCGGTGCCAACAGGCACCGGTTCCCGGCAACGAAGAGGTTGATCGTGACAGCACAACACCCCGGCACTGTTATCCACCCGCCCCAGCAGCGCGACCAGTGGTGGCGCGATGCCGTTATTTACCAGATTTATCCGCGGTCCTATGCGTCGAGCGGCGGGCCGCTCGGCACCCTGCCCGGCATCACCGAAAAATTCGATTATTTGGAGAAGCTCGGGGTGGATGCGGTGTGGCTTTCGCCTTTCTATGTGTCCCCGCAATTCGATGCCGGGTACGACGTGGCCGATTATCGCGACGTCGACCCGCGCTTCGGCACCCTCGCCGATGCCGAGCGGCTCATCGAGGCCGCCCACGCGCACGGCATGAAAGTCATTGTGGACATCGTCCCGAACCACACCTCCTGGGATCACAAGCTCTTCCGGGAAGCGGTGCTGGCCGGTGCGGGTGCCCCGCAGCGCGATAATTTCTGGTTCCGGCCCGGGCGCGGGGAAGGTGGAAGCGAGCCGCCCACGGATTGGCTGTCCTCCTTCGGCGGGCCGGCCTGGTCGCAGGTCAAGGACATTCCCTGGGTGAAAGGCACCCCGCAGGAGCACGAAGAAACCTGGTACCTGCACCTGTTTGACCGTTCGCAGCCAGATGTCAACTGGGAAAGCCCGGCTATTCATGATGAATTCGCTCACACCATTCGTTTCTGGATGGAACGCGGCGTGGACGGCCTGCGGGTGGACGTGGCCCACGGCCTGGCCAAAGACCCGGCCCTCCCGGACTGGCCCTACAAGGTGGAGGAGGTGCGCTACAACCCGGATGCGAACGTGCCGCCCGCCCCCATGGCCAACCAGCCCGCCGTCCACGATATTTACCGCGAATGGCGCGCGATCCTGGATGAATACGGGCGCGACCGCATGATGGTGGCCGAAGCCTGGGTGGATACCGAGGAAGACCTGGCCCGATACGTGCGCAGCGATGAAATGCAACAGGCTTTCAACTTCGAATACCTTTCCGCGCCCTGGCGTGCGGACCGCATTAATGCGCTGATCGAATCCTCGCTGCGTGCCACCGATGCCGTGGGTGCCCCCACTACCTGGGTGCTCTCCAATCACGACACCCTGCGCGCCACCTCGCGCCTGGGGTTGGCGGGCGTGACCACCGGCTGGTGTGGGAACGGCCCGAGCGGCATCGGCCCCGATGACCCGCAGCCCGATGCGGCGGTGGGGGCGCGCCGGGCCCGCGCCTGGCACACCCTCACGGCGGCGCTGCCCGGGTCCTACTACCTCTACCAGGGCGAAGAGCTCGAACTGCCCGAAGCCACCCAGCTGCCGCCCGAATCCCGCGAAGATCCCACTTTCGCGCGCACCGGCGGCGCGGAGCTGGGGCGCGACGGCTGCCGGGTGCCCATCCCGTGGCGCGCGGACGCCCCGGCCTTCGGATTCTCACCCGAGGGGCAAAGCTGGCTGCCCCAACCCGCGGACTGGCGCCGTTTCGCGGTGGACGCGCAGGAAGCCGATCCGGAATCCGCGCTCGCCTACTACACGGAGCTGCTGCACCTGCGCGCCCGCTACGACCTGGGCCTGGGCGGATTGCGCCGCGCTCCCGAGTACGCCGGCAGCGGCGTCGCGTTCATCAATTTTGCGGGCGACGACGCCGCCACCTCCCGCGGGGACCTCTTGATTATGACGGCCTTTGCCGAGCCCCTCCCTCTGCCCGAAGGCTGGGCGGTGCTCCTCAGCTCCGCGCCGTTGGAAGAAGGGGTGCTCCCGCCGGATACCACGGTCTACCTGGTGCCTTTCGGCACGGATACCGAGGAAGGGTGCTGATGGCGCGGCTGGCGGCGTCGTCGCCCCAATGGCGTGCCCGCAACAACGGGCACGCCCGCCGCGGGGTGTGCCCGCCGCAACCATCGGACGCACACGCGAAGATGACATTAAATTAGAACTGTAGAACGCAAGATAAGTCACACTGTGGTGTAAACTAGTATCACCACACAGGCAAGGGAGCCGGGGCGCTACGGTGCTGTCGCGGTTACGGCTTTCTTGCTGGCATTGACGATCATAGGAGACGTAACGATGCATTCAGTGAAGAAAATCGCTGCTCTCGCCGCAGCTGGGTTGGTGGCCATCGCGGGATTGGGTGGCTGTGTATCCAATTCCGATAGTGGCGGTAGTGACGGTGGGGCCGGCAAGGTCTACTACCTCAACTACAAGCCCGAATCTGACCAGGCCTTCCAAGAATTGGCCAAGAAATACCATGAGCAAACCGGGGTGGATATCAAGATCGTATCCGCGACCGGTGGCTCGTATGAACCCACCCTCGCCAATGAGCTCGGCCGCGCGGATGGCCCCACCATTTTCCGCGTGGATGGCCCCATCGGCCTGGCCAAATGGAAGCAGTACGCCAGCGATATTTCCGATGCTCCCTTCATTGAAGCCATGACGGATAAGGACATGGCCCTCAAGGGTGAAGACGGCAAGATTTACGGCGTCCCCCACGCGGTGGAAGGCTTCGGCATCATCTACAACGATGCTATTTTGCAGAAGTACTTTGCGCTGCCGGGTGCCAAGGCTAAGTCCGTGGATGAGATCAAGAACTTTGACAAGCTCAAGGAAGTCGCGGACGATATGCAGGCCAAGAAGGATGAACTTGGCATCAAGGGCGCCTTCGCGGTCACCTCGCTATCCCCGAATGAGGACTGGCGCTGGCAGACCCACCTTATGAACTGGCCGCTCTTCTACGAGCTGCGGGATAAGGGCGTGCAGGACACCGGGAGCATCGAAGGTGCCTACCTGGATAATATGAAGAAGATCTTCGATCTTTACCTCACTGATTCCACGGTGGAACCGTCGCAAACCACCGCGAAGGCGGTTACCGATTCCATGGCGGAGTTCGCGCTGGGCCAGGTGGCTTTCGTGCAGAACGGTAACTGGGCCTGGTCCCAGATTGATGGCGTGGATGGCAATACCGTCAAGTCGGAAGATATTCACTTCCTGCCTATTTACATGGGCGTTAAGGGTGAAGAAAAGGCCGGCATCTCGGTGGGGACCGAAGCCTACCTGACCATCAATAACAAGGCCTCGGATGCCGATAAGAAGGCCTCGATGGACTTCCTCAACTGGATGCTCAACGATCCGACCGGCGCCAAGCTCTGCGCGGAGGACCTCGGCTTCATTGCCCCCTTCAAGGAATACGCGAGCCTCTCGCCCACCGACCCGCTCGGTAAGGAAGTCATCAAGTACATGAAGGATACCGAACACTACAACGTGGCATGGGACTTCCAGGTGGCTCCTTCCATGGACTTCAAGAACGGGCTGGGGCAGCACCTCAGCCAGTATGCAGTCGGTAAGGAAAGTTGGGATCAGGTGAAGGACTACTTCGTCACCCAGTGGAATACTGAGAAGGCAGCTGCCGGGGTGAAGTAGCTAGGCCGCCGCGGGCGCTTATTAGCTGTGCTGCGCGTGCCACGCAGCGCGTGCCGCGCAGCGCCACGCAGCGCCACGCAGCGCCACGCAGCGCCCGCGCCTACTGCTACCACACCTGCCTTGCCTGAGGTGAGGCGCGGGGCTCACCATCGCGGTGGGCCCCGCGTGTCACAGGGGGTTTCTCATGAGAACATTGAAAAAACACGGGCTTGCCTTCGTGGGGCCCACGTACGTGGCGTTCGGGATAGCTTTCCTCGCCCCGTTCTTTATTGGTATTTATCTTTCGTTTACGAATTTCACCACGCTTGATGATGCCACCTGGGTGGGCGTGCAAAATTACGTCAATGCCTTCACAGAGCAACAAAACTACGTCGGGGCTTTGATCTTCACCGCCTCGGTGGCGATTGTGTCTATTATCAGCGTTAATATCATCGCGTTCTTCTTGGCGTATCTGCTCACGCAGAAGCTACCCGCCACGAATTTCTACCGCACGATCTTCTTCATGCCGAATCTCATCGGCGGGATCGTACTGGGCTACACCTGGCAGTCCCTCCTCAACGCGGTCCTCTCCAATTACGGAACCACGCTGGTCAACGACGCGAAATACGGATTCATCGGCCTCATCTTGCTGGTCAACTGGCAGATGATCGGCTACATGATGATCATCTATATCGCCGGATTCCAGAATGTGCCCGCCGAGCTTAACGAAGCCGCGCAGATCGACGGCGCCGGGCGGTGGCGCACCCTCCGCTCGGTCACCATCCCCATGATGATGCCCTCGATTACGATCTGCCTTTTCTTGACTCTGGCGAATACCTTCAAGATTTACGACCAAAACTTGGCGCTCACGAACGGCGCCCCCATGCGGGAAACCGAAATGGCGGCGCTCAATATCGTCAAGAGCATGTATGAGCAGGTCGGGCAGCAAGGAGTATCGCAGGCCAAAGCCGTGATTTTCTTCCTCATTGTGTCCTCGATTGCGCTTATCCAGCTGCGCGCCACCCGCACGAAGGAGGTGGACCTGTGAGTACCGAAACTGGCAAGCGCGCCGTCGCCGCTGAGTCCAAGCGCGCCGTCGTTCCCGCGGATACGCGCACGGAAACACGCACGGACGTACGCGGCGCCGATCCCGTGGCGAAACCGAAGCTCAAGGCCCCGCGCCACCGGGTGCGCATGACGCCCGGGCGCTGGGCGGCGGTGGGATTCCTCGGGATTCTTTCCCTTATTTACGTGGTGCCGCTGCTCTTCATCCTCGTCAATTCTTTCAAGGGGCGTTTCTTCATCTCGGACGACCCCTTTAGCCTCCCGGCCGGTGAAACCTTCGCCGGGATAGATAATTACCAGACCGCGCTGAACCTTTCGGGCTTTATGCGGGCCCTGGGCTGGTCCTTCTTCGTGACGGTGGCCTCGGTGCTCGTTATTGTGTTCTTCTGCGCGATGACGGCCTACTACCTGGCGCGGGTGCGGAGCTGGTGGACGTCGCTGCTGTACTACCTGCTGGTGTTCTCCATGGTGGCGCCATTCCAGATGGTCATGTTCCCGACCGTGAAAATCGCGGACAAGCTAGGGCTATCCTCGCCGTGGGGCCTGATCGTGCTGTACCTCGGTTTTGGGGCGGGGCTCTCGGTATTTATTTTCGCGGGCTTCGTGCGGTCGATTCCCGGCGAAATTGAAGAGGCGGCGTCCATTGACGGCGCCGGGCCGTTCAAGACCTACTTCCAGGTGGTTATGCCCATGCTCAAGCCCACGGCGGTCACGGTCGCGATCCTCAACACCATGTGGATCTGGAACGACTTCCTGCTGCCGAACCTCGTGATCGGGCGCGAGGAGGCCTACCGGACCGTCCCGGTGGTGATCCAATTCCTGGTGGGCTCGAACGGAAATAAGGATTTGGGGGCCCAGATGGCGGTGCTGGTGCTCGCCATTATCCCCATTATTATTTTCTACCTCTTTGCGCAGCGCTATATTGTGGAAGGCGTTGCGGCAGGTTCCGTCAAGGGGTAGGTGCCCGCCGTTCGTGCGGGGCACCATGAAGCACGACGACGACGCGGCGCCGCGCACCCGATACCGGGAGCGCGGCGCCGTAAATCGGCCACGTGGTGCTTTGGGCACGGAGTGCCGGGTGTGGGCTCCACGCGCTTCGCGCCGGGCGCCGAGTGCGTATTCCACGCACGTTGCACCGATCCGCCTTGGCCGATTCGCCCGGCACTCTTTATGCCAGCTGATGTGCCACCAACCGAAGGAGATGCATGCGCCGGATATTCGATCCTGATTCGCCCTTCCAGCGCGGACTTTCCGATGCCGTCATCCTGGTGGAGCTTAATATCATGACGCTGCTCGGGTTGCTCCCGGTGGTGAGCGGGGGAGCCAGCCTGGTGGCCTCCGCGCGAGTGAGCGCCCAGCTGCTCCGCGGCGAGGCACCCCGCCCGTGGCGCCTCTGGTGGCAGCACGTGCGCGCGGCTTTCCTGCCGTCGCTGGCCTGGTGGCTGCCCACGCTCGGCCTGCTCGGATTGGCTTGGTGGGAAAACCGCGGGCTCTCTGGCCTGGCCGGCCCGACTCTCGCCGCGGATCCGCGCTTGGCCGGCATCCTCTCCGGCCTCATTATCGTGGCGCTGCTGCTCGTGCTTGCCGTGCTGGTCTGGCTGGTGACGCTCCAGGCATTCTTCTCCAACGCCTTCCTGGAGCACCTAGGTAACGCGGTGCTCCTCGCCATCACCCGGCCGCTACGCACGGCCGCGTGCGTAGCGGCCGCGGTGGCGCTCCCGCTGGCCTGGCTTTATGCGCCGGTTTCGCGCCTGGCCATCTTCTGGGCATTGGCGCTGGCCGGGCTGAGTGTGCCGCTCTACCTCACGGCCTGGCTGCAACGCCCTGTACTCGATGATCTCCTCACCGAAGCCGAAGGCTAATCCAAACGAAAGCCTCAGGCCGCCGCCCATCATCACGCCGGGCCAGCTCACAAAGTGGTACTGGAGCTACAATCAATACCCGGTTTCCTGTTGTGTGGTACCACTTTGCGCAGCCTGGTGTTCTCCAGTACCACTTTACGCAGCCTGGTGTTCTCCAGTACCACTTTACGCAGCCTGGTGTTCTCCAGTACCACTTTGTGTGGGCCGGGGTTCCCCGATACCACTCTGCGCAGTTCATACACGTGAACGCCGCTCGCAGCTCTCCGGTACCACTCCGATGCCCACCTGCTGAGCCTTACTCGCAGCTCCGGTGGGGAGGGGCAGGGGGTAGGGGGTAGAGGGTACTTTTTCTGGGGTGTACTTCGCATGTATGACAGATGCAGTACAGCTCTGAAAACACATACTGCCCCGGCGGGGGCTCGTGTGAATGTCGAGTTTCATGCGGCTATTGAAATTTGTGAGGTCCGTGAGGTCTGGGGAGCCTCGCGAGCCGGCAGCGTGCCACCCATCATCACGTAGTGCAAGTTGAGGCACGGTTGCGGCGGTTTTTCTGTTCTGGGCTTGCACTATGCACCCTAGGGGCGGGAAAGAGGCACGGCGTCGTCGTTCTTAAACATAAGAAGTCTCCCGCGTATGAACATTGATAGCGGGCATCCTGATGTGCCCGAAGTAGATAAGTACCTACATAGGTGCGTATACACATGCGGGCGGCGGGTGTGCCAGAATCAGCACACCCGCCGCCCGTATGGGTTGCGTAGCCATTCGCGGTTCGCGCAGCGCTTGCGTACAGTCCACGCAGCCGTGCGATTCACGTGCAGCTCACGTAACCGCGCCGCAGCTCACGCAGCGCCCGCGCTACTTAATCGGCGTCGCCTCCACGTCCCAGATATCGCGGCCGTAATCCGCGATGGTGCGGTCGGAGGAGAAGCGGCCCGAGCGGCAGATATTGATCCACGCCTTGCGGCCCCACTCTTCCTGGTTGGCGTAATCCGCGGCCATCCGATCACGCGTGGCTCGGTAATCAGCGAAATCGCCAAGGACGTAGTACACGTCCGGAGTCTCCCACGAAGAACCGTCCAGCAAAGACCCGAGGAGGTCGTGGAATTCGCCGGTCCCGCCGTCGCTCACGGTGCCGTCCACCAGGGCGTCAAGCACCCGCTTGAGGCCGGGCACGGTTTCGTACTGTTCACGCGGGTTGTAGCGCGCCCGCAATTCCGGCAGCTCCTCTTCGCGAGCCCCGAAAATATAGGCGTTTTCTTCACCCACGGCGTCCACAATTTCCACCGTGGCTCCGTCCATGGTGCCCAGCGTCAGCGCGCCGTTCATCATGAACTTCATATTGCCGGTACCCGAAGCTTCCTTCCCGGCCAGGGAAATCTGCTCGGAAATATCGGTGGCCGGAATAATATGCTCGGCCGGCGAAACATTGTAGTTCTCCACGAAGAGCACGGTGATCTTCCCGCGCGTATCGGCGTCGTTATTCACGAGCTTCGCCACTTCGTTGATGAACTTGATAATCGCCTTGGCGCGCTTGTACCCCGGCGCGGCCTTCGCCCCGAAAATGAAGACCCGCGGCGGGACTTCCATGCTGGGATTGTCCTTAATCCGGAAGTACAGATCGAGGATGTACAGCGCGTTCATAAGCTGGCGCTTGTATTCGTGCAGGCGCTTAATAATCGTGTCGTAAATGGCGTCGGTGGGAATGTCGATGCCGTCGCGGCGCTTAATCCAACGCGCGAAATCACGCTTATTTTCCGCCTTGATCTCCATGAGACGGCGGTAAATATCAGCATTCCCGCGTTCCTCAATGGTGGCCAGCTTATCCAGATCCGTCACCCAGGAATCATCCCCGAGCACTTCGGTGAGCAGCGCGGCCAGGCGCGGATTGCAATTATGCAGCCAGCGGCGCGGAGTCACCCCATTCGTCTTGTTATTGAAACGTTCGGGCCAGATGTCGTACCAGTCGTGGAGAGTATCGCGCTTGAGGATCTCACTGTGGATCGCGGCCACCCCGTTAATAGAGAACGACGCGTAGCACGCGATCCAGGCCATATGAACCAGTCCGCCGGAAAGCGGAGCCATGTACTCGATCTTGCCCGGGTGGAAACCGGCCTCCGCCAGCTCCGCGCGGAAACGGCGATCCATTTCCGCCACGATGTCGTAAATACGCGGGAAAAGCTTGGTGAAAATCGAGGTTTCCCACGTCTCCAGCGCTTCGGCCAGCACCGTGTGGTTGGTGTAGGCAAACGTCTGGGAAACAATCTTCCAGGCATCCTCCCAGCCCAGGCCTTCCTCATCCATGAGCAGACGCATGAGCTCCGGAATGGCGAGCACCGGGTGGGTGTCATTGAGCTGGATAGAGTTGTATTCCCCGAAGGACCGGATATCCCCGTGGGCTTCCTTATGCTCCGCGATCAGGCACTGGAGGGAAGCCGAGCAGAAGAAGTACTGCTGGCGCACCCGCAGCACCTTGCCTTCGTAGGTGGTGTCATTCGGGTAGAGCACCCGGCACAGGTCATTCACGCGCTCGCGTTCCACAATCGCATCGGTGAAACGCTGGGAGTTGAAGGCATCGTAATCGAATTCTTCGAGGGGCTCCGCCTTCCACAGGCGCAGGGTATTGACATTCTCGGTGCCGTAGCCGGTGATCGGCATATCGTAAGGAACCGCGCGCACATCCATATCCGCGAACTTCACGTGCTTGGCTTCCGCCTCCCGGCGCACCACGAACGGAGAACCGTTTTCCATCCACGGATCCGGCTCTTCTTTCTGGAAACCATCCACGAAGCTCTGCTTGAACAGGCCGTAGCGGTAGAGAATCCCGTAGCCGACCACGGGGAAATTGAGGGTAGCGCACGAATCCATGAAACAGGCGGCCAAGCGCCCCAGCCCACCGTTACCGAGCGCGGCATCGGGTTCTTCATCGAGCACATCGGTGAGGTTGAGACCGTAATCTTCCAGGGCCTTACGGGCATCTTCCACCAGGCCAAGATTGACGAGATTATTGAGAAGTGCGCGCCCCATGAGGAATTCCGCGGAGAAGTAGCTGGCGCGCTGACCCTCCCGGTATTTCTTGGTGGTGGCTTCCCAGTTATCGGCCAGCCGGCTCATGGTGAGCTCGGACAGCCCCTCCCAGTAATCGCGTAGGGAGGATCCGGAGGTCGAGACACCGGATACCGAACGGGTAAAAGCCCCGAGTGGTTGAGTCAGTTCAGACATTTTGCTCCTCGAAATATTCGGGCACGTGCCTTCTCTACCTTAGCCGAGAAACCTTGCGAAAATGTGAACAGATGCCCAGGTTGGGCTGTGGCGGTTATTATTGTGTAGTAAAGCGGGACGTTCGCCCGAGGGTCTGGGGCCTGGGTGCCAACGGTGGCGGCACGGTAGCCGCACGATGGCACGGGTGGCGGAGCTCTTTACACCTGTTTGATATAACGAGGAGATTAGATACTATGCCCGCGGTCATTATTCTCGGCGTCCAGTGGGGCGACGAAGGAAAAGGCAAGGCAACTGACCAGCTCGGCCAGCGTGCCGATTATGTTGTGAAATTTAACGGGGGTAATAATGCCGGCCACACGGTCAGCGTGGATGGCCAGAAATTCGCTCTCCACCTCCTCCCGTCCGGCATTCTCAATTCGAATTGCATCTCGGTGATTGGCAACGGCGTCGTCGTTGATCCCGAAGCTCTTTTCGCGGAAATGGCGGAGCTGGAATCGCGCGGCGTCTCCACGAAAAACCTCCGCATCGCCGGAAATGCGCACGTCATCACCTCGTACACGAAAATGTTTGACCGCCTCAACGAGGAAGTCCTCGGCGACGGCAAAATCGGCACCACCGGGCGCGGTATCGGCCCCACCTACGCGGATAAGGCGAACCGGGTGGGGATTCGCATCGTGGACCTCGTGCACCCGCGGCGTTTGCGCGGGCAGGTAGAGACCGCGGTGGCGCAGAAAAACTTGGTGTTGCGGGCCCTGGGGCGTGAGGAGATTAATGTCGACGACGTGCTCACCGAGCTCCTCGCCTACGGGGAACGCCTCGCGCCCATGATGATTAGCGCCTCGCGTGAACTCAACCAGGCCCTTGATGACGGCAAGACGGTCGTTTTTGAAGGTGGGCAATCCACCCTCCTGGATATTGACCACGGCAACTATCCTTACGTGACCTCCTCGAATGCTACGGCCGGCGGGGCGGTCACCGGCAGCGGGGTGGGCCCGACTCGCATTGACCGGGTGGTGGGCATCGTCAAGGCCTATGCCACCCGCGTGGGCGAAGGGCCGTTCCCCACCGAGCTGCACGGAGATACCGGCGATTGGCTGCGCGAAGCGGGCGGCGAATACGGCGTGACTACCGGGCGCCCGCGCCGCTGCGGCTGGTATGACGCCCCGGTAACCCGCTACGCGGTGCGGGTCAATGGCCTGACGGATCTGGTTCTCACCAAGCTGGATGTGCTCACCGGGGTGGAACAGATCCCGGTGTGCGTGGGTTATGAGATTGACGGCCAGCGCGTCCACGAATTCCCCATCGACACCTGGGATTTCGCTAACGCTAAGCCTGTTTACGAGTACCACCCCGGCTGGACCGAGGACATCTCCACGGTGCGCGAATTCGCGGACCTGCCCGCCAATGCGCAAAGCTACGTGCGCTGGCTGGAGGAGATGGCCGGCTGCCGCTTCTCGCTCATCGGAGTGGGGCCGGATCGCGAACAGACGATCGTGCTCCACGATCTGCTTGGCTGAGCTTCGTTGAGCTTGGCTGAGCTTGGCTGAGCTTAGCGCCGTCGTACTTTACCCGGTTTGACCTGCGTAAATGTGCTATAGGTGACTTAGCTCCCAGGACAGGTGGTAAAGATTCCTTTACTATAAGGAAAGAACGTTGTGTGGGGAGGATCACCGTCGGGCTGCGATGTGCTACGCGGAGCCCGCGGTGGCCTCTCATACAGCACCGGAGCGGGAACGCGAAGGAGCCTCCCGCGTGAAGAGATTGAGGGGCGGGAATGTCTACATACACCACAGGTAGCCTTGTCCCCATTCGGGGATGGCAACGCACCTATTCCGGGAAGGTGCACGATTTATACCGGCCCGTGCCCGGGGGTGCGATGGCCGGGATGGATACCTATCTCATTGTGGCCTCGGATCGTATCGCTGCTTTCGACCACGTTGTTCCCACATTCATTCCAGACAAGGGCGAAATCCTCACCCGGATTGCCCGCTGGTGGTTCGACCGCACCGGGGACATCGCAGAAAGCCACTACCTACCCGGCGGCGTCCCGCGGGATATCGCCGCGCGCGGGATCCTGGTGCGGGCCCTGCGCATGCTCCCCTACGAAGTGATGGTGCGCGGCTATTTGACCGCGGGCGCGGTGCGCTCGCTCGGGACCCTCGGCACGCTCGATGCCATGCCGTACGACGGCGCCATCGAAGTGGGCGCCAAACTGGAACTACCGTGGGTCGGAATTGCGGAAAAGCGCCGGCCGGGCTGCCCGGATATCCCCATTCCGTGGGAGGAATTTATGCGGCGCGTGGGGGAGGGCACCGCGGAGCGGGTGCGCGTTCTGGCTCTCAACCTTTACCGACACGCCCACGCCATCGCGCTGGCCCGCGGGCTGGTGCTTGCCGATGCCAAGCTGGAATTCGGTACGGATATGGATGCCGGCTCCAGTCGGCTCATCCTGGCCGACGAAGCCTTCACGCCGGATACCGCCCACTACTGGCTGTCCACCGAATACCGCGCGGTGAAATCCGGGGAGGTACTGCCCACCCCGGAAGCGCTGCGTTCCTTCGATAAGGACGCGGCCCAGGTCTGGCTCATGTCTCCGCAATCCGGGTGGAATGCGGAGCAGGGCACCCAGCCGCCGGCTCTCCCCGCCGGCGTTGTGGCTGATATCCGCGACCGCTACCTGCGTGTTTGTGAAATGCTCACCGGGGAGCGCTGGCCCGGGCGCTAGGTGCGGCGGCGCAGTGGCGGGCGCGCGCCGTGCCGGCTTCGAGTGCCGCACTCACTTTACGCGCCGGGGTGGCGGCTGCCCGGTGGCGCCGTCGTCGTTCTGCACGAACCCCGCGCGCACCGCACCTCAATGTGACGTGCACCGCGGAGTCGTGTTCGCGGTGCGAAATCATACCGCGAAAGCACCCGGACGTTTTACCATTTTGATATGCATTACGCGAATAAAGTTTACGATCAGGTCGTCGCCGCCAATCCGGGCGAACCCGAATTCCATCAGGCCGTGCGCGAAGTTTTCGACTCCATCGCCCCGGTCCTCGCGGCTCACCCCGAGTACGCCGACCAAGCCATCCTGGAACGGCTGGTCGAACCCGAACGCATCATCGCCTTCCGCGTGCCGTGGGTTGATGACGCCGGCAAAATTCGCGTCAATAAAGGCTACCGGGTGCAATTCAACTCGGCGCTCGGGCCCTATAAAGGCGGCCTGCGCTTCCATCCCACCGTTTACCTGGGCATGCTCAAATTCCTCGGCTTCGAGCAAATCTTCAAGAACGCGCTGACCCGCCAGCACATCGGCGGCGCCAAAGGCGGCGCGAACTTCGACCCCAAAGGCAAAAGCGATAACGAAGTGATGCGCTTCTGCCAGTCCTTCATGACCGAATTGCAACGCCACATCGGCCCCGATATTGACGTTCCCGCCGGCGACATCGGCGTGGGCGGGCGTGAAATCGGCTACCTGTTCGGCCAGTACCGCCGCATCCGCGATACTTTCGACGCCGGCGTGCTCACCGGCAAGGGCCTCGGCTTCGGCGGCTCGCTCGCCCGCACCGAAGCCACCGGTTACGGCGCGGTCTACTTCGCGGACGCCATGCTCGCCGCGCGCGGGGAAAGCTTGGACGGGCGCACCGCCGTGGTGTCCGGTTCCGGGAACGTCGCGCTGTACGCGATCGCGAAGGCGCAGCAGATGGGCGCGCGCGTGGTCACGGCCTCGGATTCTTCCGGGATGGTTTACGACGACGCCGGCATCGACGTCGAGTTGCTTCGCCATATTAAGGAAGATCTGCGCGGGCGGGTCTCCGATTACGCGGCGCAGCGCCCCGGTGCGCGTTACCAGGCCGGAGCGAAGGTGTGGGACCTGGCTGAGCTGGGGATTCGCGCGGATATTGCTTTCCCGTGCGCCACCCAGAACGAACTCAACGAGGTCGATGCGCGCCAGCTTCTCGATGGGGGAGTGCGCGCCGTGGTGGAAGGGGCGAATATGCCCACCACCCTGGAAGCCACCCACCTGCTCCAGGAAAACGGGGTGCTTTTCGCCCCCGGCAAGGCCGCGAACGCCGGCGGGGTGGCCACCTCCGCGCTGGAAATGCAGCAGAATTCCGCGCGGCAAAGCTGGAGTTTCGAGAAGGTGGATGCCAAACTGCACGACATCATGCGCGATATCCACGACACTTCCCTGGATGCCGCCGCCCGCTACGGCCACGAAGGTAACTACGTGGTGGGCGCCAATGCCGCGGGCTTCGAGATGGTTGCGGAGGCGATGATCGCCCAGGGTGTGATCTAAGGGCGCGTGCGCCCGGCGGATTGCCTACTTCGCCGGGCGGGCGCGCTCGCGGTCTCTCCCCGGCGCGCTCGCGGCGGCGCCGTCGTACCTTAGGTGCCGTTGTTAGCCAAGGCGTCGTAGAGTGGATCCGTGACACGAAAAATCGATAGCGCGGACGCGCTGCCCCTCCTCGCCCGCTTTCGCGCAGGTGAGGAGCTCAGCGCGGGTGAGTCGCGCACGGCGGTGCGCTTCCTTCTCGAGGAGCTCGCGGCGCGGCATCCCGGACACGCGGTGGAAATCCGAGTTCCGTATGTTGGCGCGGTGCAGGCGGTTGCCGGGGTGCGCCACCGGCGCGGTACCCCGCCGAATGTGGTCGAATGCGATGCAGGCACGTTCCTGGGATTGTGCGTGGGGACTCTGAACTGGGATGATGCCGTGGCTTCCGGGCGGGTGGACGCCTCCGGAACCCGCGCGAACCTCTCCGAGTTTCTCCCCCTGGTGCATGTGGCCGGCGCGGAGCGCTGAGCTGAGGGTGTGGAGTGCCGAGTTGGGGACGGGGAGTGCTGCGCCGCGGGTGCGTAGGGTAATTCCCCGGGCCGTGGGGCCGTCAAGTGTAAATCCTGGACTGTGCCGGCCTTGTAGTGCAACCTGGTGACAGAAAAATCGCCAAAACCGTGCGCCAATTTGCACTACGTTTTTCGGGCCGGCGCGGGAGCTGACCTCGGTAATCCCATAAGTCACACAAGTCTCTGGAGCCTCAATAGTCACACACGTCCTGGCGGGGGTGGTAGGTGTTTTCCGAGCTGTAGTGCAGATGTTGTACACGCGAAGTACGCCTCGGAAAAACACACCCATCTCCCGTCGGCGCGGGGTCGGCGGAATGGGCCATTTTCAAGATTCGGGGCTGCAAAACGTGCATTTCGGACTGTTAGGGGCGCAGAGTGTACGCCACGGACATTAAATCGCGGAAAAAACTGTCACCCATGTACATTCTGTGAGTCGGCCTGGTATCTCGCCCCTTCGAAGTGGGCATTCTAGACAACGCATCCCGTGTAGTGGGCGTATGAGACACGAAATCGCTCCGAAACGGTGCTCTTACGCCTTTCCGGGCTATAGGACAAAATGTGTTGGTTACGATACCGTAGGTATCCCTAGATTTAGCCCGCCGAGCAGGCCTTCACCCGAGCTCGATCCCGTGTTTACGCAGTTTCCGGCACCCCGCCCCGTTCGTGCATACCGTGGATTGGCCCTCGCCAGGGTCCACCGTCAAGCGTGCGAATCCATTGCTTTGCGGGGTAAACGGCGGCGGACGCCCCTCCCGCGTACCCTGCCGCATGCGGCGGGTGTGGAGGGCCGCCAAACGCTTGTATACGCGGACGACGGCGCGCTTTGCGTACGTGCAGGGCTTGGGCGGGCGCTGAGCGGGAAAATGGGCGGAAAGCGGGTCTTCAATCCGGGCTTTTCCGCGCCAGAATGCGGGAAAGTCGGGGTTAAACCAACACGTTTTGTCCATCCAAAAACTCGAGTCAAACCGAGTTTGAACCCGACTTTAGCCTGCTAGCAAGCCGAAAAGTCCGGATAAAACCAACACCAAGTGTCCTATAGGCCTCGTTCGGGGCTGGCTCAGAAACAATTGTGCCGGCAGCCCTGGGGCCGCCGGCACGTTCGTTACAGGAATGAGTACCTATTTGGTGGCTGGTGGAATATTGTTCGGATCGTAGTCATCCGCCCAGTCATCGTCATTGTCATCTGACTCGTCGTAATCTGCGTAGTCGGCGTAACGAGCATACGGATCATCCGAGGAATCGTAGTGGGATTCCTGGCGCTCATCACGATTAATACCCAGCTCACGCTCGAGAGCGGCGTAATCAGTATCCGGTGTAAAGTACTTGAGATTCCGGGCTACCTTACGCTGCTTAGCCTTCTGACGGCCGCGCCCCATGAGCTCGACCCCCTTCATCTCATCTGGGCTCATCTGGCCCGGTTTACTATTTCGTGACCTATATTAGCCGCTATGGCCTATATATGGCTATGTGACATACGCGGAAAGAGTACGGCGCTCCTCACCTTTCCCAGGTAGATGGCCCGTAAAGCGGCCACGAACCCCGCGACAGGTGTCACGCGCCACGTGGTTACTTGCGCCGGCGCCCGCGCCCGAAGATGGCACTGCCCAGCAGCGTGACTGCACCCAGGGCGGCAACGCCAAGGCCAGCCACCACGGCGAGCCCGGTTTGTTCCCCGCGCCGAGCATCGTCAATAACGTCCTGGGCTACCTGCGCGGCCGAGGGAATCCCTGCAGAGGAATGACCGGCAAAGGCATGACCTGCGGAACAATGGCCCGAGCGCCCGTGGCCGGTGGCGGCGTCGTCGTAATGATGCGCGCCACCGCACGCACCGCCACCGCACGCGCCACCGCACTCACAGGCGTGGTCGCCGAAATCGTGGTCGCCGCAACCGTGCTCACCGCCGCCACAACCGCAACCGCCGCCGCACACGGCGCCTTCAGCAACCGCCTCAACGTCGGCATCCGCGCAACCGCAGCCGCACGGGCCGCCGAAATCGGCACCGTCAGCGCCAGCACCGTCAGCGCCGTACGCACCAGCCCCATCGGCACCGCCGCCCAGGCCCGCGCCCGCGAGGTGTTCCTTCGCGGAATCGGCCAGATCGTTCACCTTCGCCTTCGCGGTATGCGCGAAATCCGAGGCTTTAGCAGAGGCCTTGGCAGAGGCATCCGCCGCGGTGCTCTTCGCGCTATCCGCGAAAGCCGCAGCCTTATCTTTCGCCGCCTCGGCAAAAGCGGAGGCCTTGTCCTTGAGGGTGGCCGTGGTGGTGGCCACCTTGTCCTTCGCGGCGTCGGTCGCGTTCTTGATATTCGTGCGCGGATCCAGGCGATCTACCAGCTCATTGACGGTGGCGGTCAGCTCCGCGCGGGTGCGCTCGATATCGCGCTGGATGTCCTCAGGTTTACGGTTATCGGAAGCGCTCACTTCGACAGGCCTTTCTTCACGGCGTCGACGTCCTTGCTCAGGCCGCCAACAAGATTAGTTGGATACTTTCCGGATTTCTTGAGTTTGCGCAGCCCCAGCAGCGCGAGCACCGCAATAATAAGGAGCAGAATCCCGGCAACCGTCAGGTAGCCGGCCCACCAGCGCCCGCCGAACACAACCGTAAAGAAGGCCGCCGCCGCGTGCAGCAGAAAACCGAGCATGAACAGCGCCAGCACCCCGGCCACCGCGAGGAGCACCCCGCCCATCCCGAGGTTGAGGACCTTGTGCTTGAGACTGGCCTGGGTGTACTGAATTTCGTCGCGGACCAGGGTGGAGAATTGCGCCGTGGCGGAGGAAAACAATTCGCCCACGGTCCGGCGGTTCGGTTCGCGCGCCGCGGCTGCCCGCGCTTCTTCGGAGGAGGACGCCACGTAGCCGGAGCCCGGAAGCGGCCCGGTGGTGCTTGCCCGTGCGTTCTCAACATCTTCTTGCGCCATCACATCCCCTTTGCGTCAGCCAATAACGTGGCGATAGATACATTCTAGTGTGCCGCAGAAAGCTTTAAATAGATAACGGGAAGGCGAAAATTTCTTCCTGAGCGAGGGCGCAGCGCTTACGCGTGCGCGCCGCCGCGCGCGGGCAGCGTTTCGTGCGTGCGCAGGTCCCCGCATCGCTCGCGCGCCGCCGCACCACAGAATAGTACGACGACGCCGCAGCCTCCCGCCCCGCCCGCTTACCTTGCGATGGCGATATCCCTGAAAATCCGCCCCACATCCGCGCGGGCCACCAGCCCGATAAGCACCCCGGTGGCATCCCCGGTGCGAGTGATGAGCACTGCGGGATGGCCGCGGTCGGTCAGGGCTATGCATACTGCCATGGCCCTATCGGAAGGTTTGGCGTAGAGGGGAGCGTCGTGCGTGCCGCTGTGGGCGAGGATATCCCCGGCCGGCACGTCGGCCAGCTGGGATTCTTTCCCGGCAGTCACCATTCCGGACACCCAGCGGGCCACCATATTGGTGGTGAGCAGCCCGATAATCGTGGAGCCATCCACCACCGGAAGCTGGGCGTAGCCGTGCGCGTCGAGAATAGCGGCGACGGTAGCGAAAGTATCCACGGGAGAGACGGTCGCGACGTCGTGAATCATGAAGTTTTGGATTTGCGGTTCGTTGCGCACCTGGAAAAGTAGCCGCTCGGCGGCTTCGACCAGGTCCGCGCGCGGGGTGGCAATGGGTTGGCCGTTCTTGTAGTTGTTATGCGCGATGGTATTGCGCAGATTGCGCAGTACCTCGCCCAGGTTGTTATTGCGAACGACGGCGGGAACCCGCTTTTCGTACGCCTTCGCCCAGGCATCCCCGAAACCACGTGAATCCAGGCCGGTGGCATGATCGAGCTCAGCCCGGAGGTCTTCCACCGCGGAGAGGAAACGCTGGGTGAGAGAGTTCGCGGTCGGGGAGGTGGCAGCGTCGTCGTTCATGCCACCATGGTAGCGAAGCGGGCCGCGTTGCACGGACTGGAGTGGGTGGGTGAACCGTGCAACCGCGCACCCGTGCACTCGCGTGCAACCGCACGCGAACCCCAGGCGAACCCCAGGCGAGCCGCACGCGAGCCGAAACGCGCTACCCGGTAAACCCGGTACCCAGGGTGCCCACCGGGCCGGGCTCGCCGTGGGTATTCGCGTGCCCGGAGCGCACCACCCACCAGCCGCCTAGCAGCCCGAGCACCGCGATGGCACCCCAGACGCCCACCACGGCCCAGCCCATCCCGGCCAGCGCCATAACCGGCACGAAGGACACCGCGGAAATCTCCACCGGAACCACCGGCAGGTAGGCATAACCGAATTGCTCAATGGTGCCCGATTCCAGCTTGGGATCCACGATGCGCAGCAGCGCCAGGCCGGTGGAAACAGAGCCGGTAGCCCACCCCCAGGTGAAGAGCTGGCGTTCGAACCAGCCCTCGCCCATGAGCCGCGGGGCCACCACCAGGCCCAAAACCGTGCACAGAATAAGACCGAAGAGGAA
Source organism: Actinotignum timonense (assembly GCF_030216305.1). Taxonomy (GTDB): domain Bacteria; phylum Actinomycetota; class Actinomycetes; order Actinomycetales; family Actinomycetaceae; genus Actinotignum; species Actinotignum timonense_A. Next base: position 30,558 of record NZ_JASOKT010000014.1, read on the forward strand.
CAGCAAGCCGAGGGCCAGCAGGTGGTCGGAAACGAATTCCGGCTGAATCGAAGCAATACCGCACACAATTAGAATGTCCGTGCACAGCCCGGAAACCGAGCGCAGCGTGCCCGCGTCGAGCAGGTGGGAAGCCCCCACCCCGTTCATAACAATCCGCACCACGATCCCCACCAGGAAGGCGATGGCGAAAAGCGGGAAGGAAATACCGGGGAACAGGTGCTTGAGGAGCTGACCAATCCCGTAGCCGGCCACCGCCACCAGACTCACAATCCCGACCTCGAAGGAGAGCGTCTCAATCGAACCGCCGGAGAAGGTGTGGTAGCCCAGGGCCGGGCGGCGCTTATTGGCATCGAGCACCCCGGTGAGGAGCTCATCGGGCAGGGAATCCATGCCGCGGAAAGCCTTGGCCTGCCCGCGCCGCGCCCCGAATTTCGCGAGGATAATCCCGCCGACCACCCCGACCAGCAGCCCCACCGTAGCCGAGGTAAAAGCCAGCGACGCCACTTCCGGCTGCCCATTTTCCGCGTAAATATTGCCCACGGCCGCCGCGGTACCGAAACCGCCCGCCCAGCCGGTGAACAGCATAATGCCCAGCACGTCCGGCGAACCGAGCACCGGAGTGAGGAACAGCAGCGCGAAAGCCATACCGAGCGCCACCTGCGCCCCGTACATAAGCACCCCGTAGGAAGCAAAACCACCCACCGCTTTATTGACTTTGCGAATATCAAAATCATCGGTGAGAGCCATGCAGGCAAACACAATAACAATAAGAATCGAGGCATACGTGCCCATATGCTCGGAGAACGGAATCCCGGTCACCTGCCACGACCCAATATGCCAGCCGCGGCTTTCCGCTACCGCCCCCAGCACATTCGGGCCGAGCACCAGCCCCAGCGCACCGGCAATCACCGAGGCGGGAACCAGCATATTCTGCAGCCACTTCACCCGGGCGCGCAGAAACACCCCAATGGCGAGCAGCAGGCCAATCATTCCGGCGTCGACCAGCATGGTCCACGGCGTATATGCGTTCATCGTCCCCTCCTACGATTGCGATAGTTACGTTCAGCGCGATGCGCGGGCGCTCGCGGTGTGCGATCTGCCCGGGCCCGCGCGATTCACGCGAAGCTTGCGGGAGGGGTGCGTGGAACCCACTCCCATTAGTAAAGATACAGTAAAACTATGGCGATTTTTTAGTTAGGTATGGTGCTGGGGGCTGCGATGTGCCGAGATTCACGCGCGCGCTCGCGGCCCGTTCGCGCCGTCGTGCGTCCCCGCACGGTTCGGTTGCCGCGCTTTTCCTTTTATTAACGACGACGCCGGGCCTCTCCGCCCGTGCGGACTCCCCCTCGATATGATGGCTATGGTGACCGCCACGCGCGCGACCCCGGCACACCAGGCCGGGGCGGCGGGGCGCGGGCGGCGTCGTCATCAAGGAGGAAAAATATGACGGATCTGGTGACTTTCGGCGAATCGATGGGGGCTCTGACCTTTACGGAATCTCCGCAGATCGGGGCGCGGCCGCGCGCGTCCTTCGGCGGTGCGGAAACGAATGTGGCCATCGGGATGGCGCGGCTGGGGCATTCCACCGCGTGGGTCGGGAGCGTCGGCAAGGACCTATTTGGGTACATGATTATGCGGACCCTGCGCGGCGAGGGCGTGCGCTGGGATCACGCCCGCCAGATCACCACCGCGCCCACCGGGGTGCTGGTCTCGCGCCACGCCGGGCTGGGGACCTTCGCGGTGGATTACCACCGTAAGTTTTCCGCGGGGCGCCTCATTACCCCTGATCAGATCCGCGCCATGTTTGAGCTGGAGCCAAAAATCGTGCATCTGACGGGCATTACCCCGGCGCTCGGGGAGGAAGCACGTGCCGCCACGATGCTCGCCGTGGAGCTGGCCGGGGAGCGCGGGGTGCCGGTGTCTTTCGATGTCAATTTCCGCTCGCGCTTGTGGGATGCTCAGGACGCGGCGCCGGTGCTCGCGCAGATCGCGCGCGGGGCGCATGTGGTCTTCGGCGGCACGGAGGAACTGGAGCTGCTCACCGGCGAATCCGAGGTGGCCGCGGCAACTCAGCGCCTGCTGGACTGGGGCGTTTCGGAAGTGGTGTGGAAAGATTCGACGACGGCGCGCGTGACCACCCCCACCGAGTCGGTGGAACGACCCGGGCGGCGGGTGACCGTTGTGGATACCATCGGGGCTGGTGACGCCTTCGTGGCCGGTTATCTTTCCGGGTGGCTGGAGGGACTTTCCTTCGCGGAGCGCCTGGACCGCGGGCACCTCCTGGGGGCCTTCGCGGTGGGCACCATCGGCGATTGGGAAGGCGGGCCCACCCGCGAAGAACTCACCATCGCGGAGATCTCCGGCGGCGAAGTGGCGCGCTAGCGCGCCGGCATTATCAACCTAAAGCTTTCCGAATGACTAAAAAGGGGCCATTATGAAGAAGAGCGTTGGTGTTTTAACTGGACTGGTCGTGTTACTACTAGGCGGTTGTTCGCAAAAACAACCAGACTCCTCCGCCGTGGACCCGTCAGGGGCTTCCGGCACAGTTCTCGACACTGTGACCTCCTCTCCGGAACCATCTTCTCGGTCTGCTACCACATGCGGCATGGGTGCGGAAGAGGCTTTTGCCGATGGTATTGCGCGAGCGCCGCATTTGCCCGATCTTCCTTGGATACAAGACATTCAGTATGCCGATCTCGATGGCTACGATCCGTGTGCTCCCCTTTCTGTCATTTCTGTTGCGGCAAGCCAATCCTCGGGGATACCCATGAGTGTCCAGATCCTTTATAGCCACGGTGAGTATCTGTATCCGGCTACAGGTAGTGACGTTTTCGGTATGCCGGCTAGCGTCGTACGAATATCGCCAAATGAAATTCAGATCAACTATCTTTATGCTAAAGCTGATGAAGATTCGGCGTCGGCAAGTGGCATAGCGTCGTCGATTTTTACCATGAACGAAGCGGAAACGGAGATTGTCCGCGTGGGCCAACTCCCGCGGAGGGCAGAACAGCTTACAACAACCAGTTCGGACCACTTTGATAAACCACGCTATGTCGACAAAGGCCATCGGCCGGGCGTTCCTGCTGGCGCATACATTGGGGCTGGCGGTCCGGTACCTGAAGGCGCGATTGAGATCCCGATCAGCGGTTATGATCCACAAAGCCAGCGGGACGTCCGAACCATTACTGATAAAGACGCTAATGTGACATGTCAGTTTTATGACCCGCCAAATGGCAGTGCTACCTGCGGGGTGAAGTCATATAAGGAGCGTAACCTCTATCCATCACACCCGGGTAACAGTGGTAGTTTGCCCCGTTGGTCCTTCTCGCTATGGCGAGATGAAGTTCCGGAAGCGCACGAAACTCAGGATATTCAACCGTATATGGTCAAAAACTTTGGTCACATGGTTGTGAAACCTAGAGAGGTTGTCTATTCGGGCCCGTATGTCTGTGTGGCAAGTAATTACGCCATGAGCTGTTGGAATACGGAAACAGGTCACGGGGTGTACATGGCGCGCAGTGGTTACCAGAGTTGGTAATGAGTTCTTTCTATACGCATTTAGGTGCAGCGAAAACAAGCTCTGCACTCACCTTGGTGCGGTAGGTGAGTGCAGAGCTGCACATACGCGAGGATGGCGCTACAGGATGGTGCTATTTCCTGGGTCGGCGCCTTAGCGGCGGACGGCGGGGGTGTCGGTGCCGTTGCCGTCCCAATCGCCCACGAAGAGCTGGTCGGAGGTGCGCCCGTAAGCGAGGACCTGGTCGGCTTCGCCAGCGGCTAGCGAATTCTTCACGTAAACGGTATTGCCCCGGCGCACCGCCAGCGTATCTACGCCGTCGCCGTTAAAATCGCCCAAAATTGTGGCGTCACCGGCACGGCCGTAAGAAAAAACGGTATCCGCCGCGCCGCCCGCGATGGCGTTTTTGACGTAGTACAGGTTGCCGCGGCGCACCGCGAACGTGTCCTTGCCGTCCCCGTCGAAATCGCCGGTGAGGACGGTGTCGCCCGCGCGCCCGTAGTGGACCACCCGGTCGGCCTCCCCGCCGTGCAGGGAATTGAGGACGTAGAAGGTATTGCCCCGCCGCACGGCGAAGGTATCCTTGCCGTCGCCATCGAAATCGCCTACTAGGATTTCATCGCCGGCGCGGCCGTAGGCGAATTCCACATCGGCAGCTCCGCCATCCACGCTGTTCTTGACGTAGATCTTGTTGCCGCGGCGCACCGCGAAGGTATCCTTACCATCGCCGTCCCAATCGCCGACGAGCACTTCATCGCCGGCCCGCCCGTAGGAAAATACGCTGGCGGCCTCGCGTGAGGTCCAATCATTGGAAACGTAGAAGACGTTGCCGGTGGCGGGGTTGTTGGGAGCGGGCGCGTTCGTGCCGGGAGTGCCGGGTGTAGGCGCGGGATTCGGCGCCGGCGCGGGTGAAAGGCGATCTACATCGGCCTGGGCGCGCGCCACATCGGCCTCCGCGGTGGCGAGCCGCTCGCCGAATTCCCCGAGCTGCGCGGCGCGAGCGGCGGCACGCTCCCGCTCGCCCTGAGCGGCGGTGAGCTGCTCGGCGAGTTTCTGGACAGCTTGCTTCGCGGCCTTCGCGCTCTCATAAGCTGCGGTCGCGGCCGTGAGTTTGGCCTGCGCGGTATCGAGCGCGGCCTTGGCCTCGTCGTATTCTCGGGCAGCGGTCTCAAGTTGCGTTTTCGCGATCTGGGCTTCCAAGGATTCAGGATCGCCCTTGGTAGCTGCTTCGAGTTCGGCCGTCGCATCTGCCAGAGCCGTACGAGCCACGGAAGATCCCTGGGCCATCTCATCCTTGAGGCCATTCATATAACTCTGCAGCGCGGCGGAGTAGTCCGCAACCGTTTGCGGCTGCGAGGTGTCACCGTAAAGAGGCGTGTGATCGAAAGTATTTGCCTGGATATTAGGGGCGAAAGCTATCCCGGTTACGGTGTAATCGCGGTTCACAATATTAAGGTAATGCCCGACTTTCGCGAAGTCCGTGACGCCCTGGTCGTGGAGTGCCTTTTCGTTGTGATACCAGAGCTTGAGGGAGAGCTCATCGCCGGGATAGTTCGCGGAGGCAAGGTTTTCTGCCACGTTGAACGCGTTAATATGCGTCATTTTATTGGTGCGAGATTGTGCATTGACCTGGAGCTGGGCGACGGCCATGAGGTAGTCCGTGACCTTGAGCGGCTCAAGCTGGTGTGCGGCGCGCAGCTCGTTGATCTTCGTAATGAGGCTCAGGGTTGTCGCCATGGAATCCAGGTTCGTGGCATCATCGGCTGCGCCCGGATGAGTATAGGACGCTAGTGGCTTACCCTGGTACTCCGTATTGGTGCTGAAAACATCGAGGGCTTTCTGGGCGCTGCGGGCTTCGTAAAACCCGAGGGTTCCCCGATCCCATTGCGCTTTCGCTGCGGTCTTGGATTCTTCAAGCTTGGCCCGAGCGGCATCCACTTGTTCCTGGGCGGCTTTGGCAGCCTCAGGATTGGGCGCAATCGCCTTATCGTAGGCGGCCTGCGCGGCATCGCGGCGGGCCCGCGCGGACTCGGCATTCTTGGCGAGTTGGGGCATGACAGAAGCTGCGTCGTCGTACCCCTTCTTTGCGGAATCGAAACTGGAAGCTTTCGCGACCGCGGCATCATACGCCTGTTGCGCGGCCTCCACCTGCGCGTTTGCCCGCGCGTAGGCCTGCGCGGCGCTCTGAATATCCGCGAGGCTCGCGCCGCTCGCTTTTATTTCCGCGAGGATGGCGTCCCGGGCGTTAATCGCGGCGGTGAGTCGGGCACGGGCCTCGGCGAGCTGGGTTGCGGAGCTATTACCGGGCGTGATGTCGCTGGCGGCGGCGGGAGCGGGGCTGAGAACCGGCAGGGCCTGGGCGGCGAGCGGGACCAGCAGAGCCCCCGTCATGAGGAGTGCCGATGTGCGCATAAGAGTCTCTTTCTGTTTCGACCGTGAAAGTGAAAGGGATAATTCCCGGAGCGCAGGTTAGTGGCCGTTCCTGGGCGTACGCCGGACGCATAGTGGGAAGAAGCTGGCCCGCGCCGCGCACGTCACCGCCGCGAAACCCCCACACACGACACCGGCGCCGCGGAGCGAATCGGATTCCCGAGGGAGATCGCGGTTCGCCACGCGGCGCCAATGGAGAGTTCAGGACTTGCGAGAGCTAGAAATAGAGCGAGAACGCTCTACCTTTTACTTACCGGTGGATCCGGGGCTGGCCTTACCGTCGGTGGTGTAGGACTTCGCGCCGGTTCCGGCGAGCGCCCCACCCTGGACGATAATGTAGGAATCGCGCAGCTGGCGACCAGCGAAGAAATCTTCGAGGATTTCGCGGGTGCCGGCAGCGTAGCGAGTCTGTGCGGACAGCGAGGAACCGGAGGTGTGAGGGGTCATCGCGTTGCGCGGCATGGTGCGCCACGGGTGATCCTCGGCCGGGGGCTGCGGGTACCACACGTCCCCGCCGTAGCCGCCGAGCTGGCCGGATTCGAGGGCCTTGACAATGTCGTCGCGCACCACGATCTCCGCGCGGGCGGTGTTCACGATGTAGGAACCGCGGCGCATCGAGTTGATCATCTTCTCGTCCACCATATGGTAGGTATCCGAGGTGAGCGGGGAGTGGATGGATACCACGTCCACGCTACGCATGAGGTCCTCAACGGTCTCGTGGTAGGTGGCGCCGAGTTCCTTCTCCGTCTTCGGATCGAGGCGGTACAGATCGTAGTAGTGCAGGTTCACATCGAAGGGCTTCATGCGCTTGAGCAGGGCGCGGCCGATGCGGCCGGCGGCGATGACGCCCACGTCCATGCCTTCCAGGTCATAGGACCACTTGACGGCATCTGCGATGTTCCAGCCCTTTTCGTCGGTGACGATACGGTGGGCGGGAACGAAGTTACGCACCAGGTTGAGGATGGTCATGGCCGCGTGCTCGGCCACCGAAATCGAGTTCGAGTAGGTGACCTCAGCAACCGTGATATTGCGCTTCATCGCTTCGGTGAGGTCCACGTGATCGGAGCCCACGCCGGCGGTGATGGCCAGCTTGAGGTTCTTGGCCTTCTCCAGGCGATCCTTGCCCAGGTAGGCGGGCCAGAACGGCTGGGAGATAACCACGTCCGCATCGGGAAGATGCTTCTCGAATTCCGAATTCTCGCCTTCCTTATCGGAGGTGACGATGAGTTCGTGACCGTTATCCGCGGCCCACTTCTTCAGGCCCAGGGCGCCGGAGACGCACGCCACCATCTCGCCCGGGGTGAAATCGATGCCCGACGGCGTAGGAGTGCTGGAGCCGCCCGGGTAGCAATCAATCGTGGGAATGGAATCGCGAATGTACTTGGGCGGGAAGCCGTCCACGGGATCCGGGTACAGCACCATCAGAATTTTCGCCATTAAAAATCACCTCTTTTAGTAGTGAGTCGCCGGCCACTTCGCCGGCTCGGTTAGTACTTTAGTCCCAGGCCGGTAAGGTGTGTCAAGACCCATTTTTAGAGTGTCGCTAAGTTGGTGCAAGGCGGGTGTGGAACGGCGGAAAATGGCGGTTTGCGGTTGTAATTTGTGATCGGAATTGTCTTATTTTTTATCGAAAATAACGGATGTGGTGCGGGCGGGTACGTGCCGTTAGTCCTAGCTTGCGGGTGCGAGGTGGTTCTTGTGTGTGGGAGCGTGTTGTTGGGGTACGTTTGCGAGTGGTGGCGTGAAAGAAGGGTGGCCGGTGAGTGAACACCGGTCACCCTTCTTTGCGTAGGTAATGGAGTGTATGTGGTTGCGGCCCGCTAGGCACGCTTCTTTCTGGCGACGACGCCGCTGCCCGCCACGAGCAATCCGCCAGCAAGAAGTGCCGCGGCCCCGGTGGGAGCTCCCGAGTCCGCCAGGCGTTTTGCCGGCTGGGCGGCCGTGGGCGTGGCTGAGGGCTCTGCCGCGGGTGATTCAGTGGGGGCGGGTGTTGCCGTTGGTGTTGCGGTCGGTGTCGGCGTTTCCGAAGCGGTCGGTGTTGCCGTTGGTGTTGCGGTCGGCGTCGGGGTTGCCGACGGGCTAGCCGTCGGCGTTGTTGTTGCTGATGGAGTTTCCGTTGGTTCGGGTGTAGGAATAGGGGTTTCCGACGGGGTAGCCGTAGGCGTTGGCGTGCTCGACTCGCTGGGTGTGGGTGATGGCGTCGTAGACGGTGACGCAGTGGGCGAAGGTGCCGTCGGCGTTGTCGTTGGTGATGGCACTGGAACGGGAGGGTTCTCCTCGACTGGGGTGGCTGTAGGCGTCGGTTTCGGTGCTGGAGGCGGAGGTGGTAGGGGTGGGACCGGCTTAAACGTTGGCCGGCGAGGTGGCACTGGAACCGGGGGCAGTTCTACGATGGGCGTAGACGTGGGCATCGGCTTCGGTACGGGAGGCAGAGGTATAAGTGGATCGGGATGGTCGATTATTTCCCTAATAATCGTAGGTGCCGCTTCATCTGGATTCGCCGTTGGTTGAGGGCTGTCTTGAGTGGCGCTGACTGCCGCTGTTGGCGTGAGGAAGGGCAAGGCGGTGATGACGCCAAGTCCGATGATACGTTTCACGGTAGGAATCATGATCTCCCCCTTTTATAGCAAATACGTCATTTATACGAATGATTAACCCCGCGGGGGGGGGGTGCTCAATTGCCATAATAGTGTGGTAATGGCCGTAACTTTATAAAAACTACCTAAAAAAGATTGTGATACTGAATACCATTCTGTGTTTGCGGTATTTATATAAAACACGTTGATCGTGCGCCTATTCGTTGGTGCGGTGGAGGCTATCTTAGCGAGCGTTCGTATCGTCCCTGCGCAAAGAGTTGGGGATGTGTTTGGGCGTTTTCTCGAACAGGGTCACCAAAACATGGATAAGGAGGTGGCGTGAATGCGAGAAAGTCTTGTTATAGCAAGGGGTGGGAGGTGGTGGCTCCGACCGGCGTCGATCCGGTGACCTTTCGATTTTCAGTCGAACGCTCTACCAACTGAGCTACAGAGCCGAAAGAGAAACACCCGGTTTCCCGGGCGTTCTTCCTTCGCGACCCCGACGGGACTTGAACCCGCGACCTCCGCCGTGACAGGGCGGCGCGCTAACCAACTGCGCTACGGGGCCATTTGCTAGGCAAATAACCATCGCGTACCCCCAACGGGATTCGAACCCGTGTTACCGGAGTGAAAGTCCGGCGTCCTAGGCCTCTAGACGATGGGGGCTCAAGAACGTTGTTCTCAAAGCGTCCCCGCTGAGGGAACGGGTATAAGCTTACGTAGGATTCCAGGTCTTAGCAAATTGAACGAGGGTGTTCTCGATCACCAAGCGAGTTTTCCGCGGTAATCCGCGCCTTTCAGGGAGGTGACCACGCTGCGCGAGGGCGGCGTCGTACCAGATAGGAGCCTTGTGGGCGCTTCCCGGCGGTCTCACGCCGGAGGCGAAAGGAGTTCGACGCCGCTTTTTCTGTCGTAGGCACCTACTAGGCTTTCAGACATGAACGCATCGGTACTCGCGGTGGCCCCGTCCGCCTGGAAAACGCTCTCGCTCGCGCCTTGGCTGCGGGCGGAAAGTGAGGCGCCCACGCCGGAACCCACCCCCACCTCGGATCTGCATGAAGTTGCCGAACAGGCCGTGGCTGCCACGGTTGATATCGCGCAGCTGCTCGGGGTGTGCCTGCTGGGTGCCCTCATCGGCTGGGTGATCGCCGTGGTTATCGTGGCGGTGGTCAAGGCCGGTTTCCGGCGCCATACCGGGCTTATCGATGTGGTGCGCGGCGTTCAGGTGCCCGCGCAATTCACGCTCGCGGTGGTGGGCGCGCGCTTCGGGCTGTTCTCCTATATGGAGAATTTCCCGGAACAGGATCGGCCTAATTGGTCACCCGTGCTCAAACACCTGCTGCTTCTCCTCATTATCGCGGGTCTGACCTGGCTGCTTGTCGGCGTGGTGAACGGGGCAGCGCGTTCCTACCTCAAATTCGTGGAGCGGGTAGCGGAAACGCGCTATCGGCGGGTGCAAACCCAGCTCCAGATTCTGCGGCGCCTGGCGGTAGCCCTCATTGTCGTTATCGGCCTGGCCGCCATGCTCATGACCTACCCGGGCGCAAAAGCCGCCGGCGCCTCACTTTTCGCCTCCGCGGGCGTGATCTCCCTGGTCGTTGGTATTGCTGCGCAATCCACCCTGGGTACGCTCTTCGCGGGGTTACAGCTGGCCTTCTCGGATTCCATCCGCGTCAATGACATCGTCATTTGGGATGGGAATATGTGCACGGTTGAGGAAATCACACTCTCCTATGTGGTCCTCAAAGTCTGGGACGGCCGGCGCCTCATCGTGCCCTCCAATAAACTCACCTCCACCACCTTCGAAAACTGGAGCCGGCGCGATCTAGACATTATGGGATCGGTGGTCCTCCAACTGGACTGGAGCGCCCCCATCGCGGAACTACGTGCCGAACTTGACCGCATCCTCGCCAACACTGACCTTTGGGATGGTGATACCGGCATCCTCGTGGTGGGGGATGCTTCCACCGCGAACGGCCTACAAGTCTCCGCGATTGTCTCCGCATCCTCACCCGGCGAACTCACCGACCTGCGTAACCACGTGCGTGAAAAGCTCATCGTGTGGTTGCAGAACAACGCCCCGGATGCCTTCCCACACACCCGTTTTTATAACGACGACGCAGCCTCGTCCGCCCCCGGTACCCTTGCCGCGGAAAGCGACTCGGATCAGCAGGGAACTGACGCCGAGCAGGCAGGAAGCGATGCGGCTGGCGAATCAAGCGAAGCTGAGGGGGAGCCTGAGGAAGCGGCGGCTGGGAACTCTGGTGACCGTGCCGAATCTGAGGAGCTCGCGCAGTCCGAGGCACACGCGAAATCTGAGAAGCGCACGAAATCTGAAAAGCCGGCCAAGCCCGCGGCTCGCCCAGTCACCCGCACCTCCATCGGTGCTCAAGAACAAACCGAACCGGATACCACTTTCGACCCGCAGGACTACCAAGAAACCCGCATTCTCTCTGCATCTGATATTGAAGCGGCGGTGCGCCCGGAGCGGGTACCGGTAGCCAGCCGGCCCGAAAGCCCTGCCGGTGGGGAAGGCCCGGCCACCCGCATCCGGGAAGGCCACGAAGCCTCGCTGTTCACCGGATCCATCCAGGCTGAAAAACGCGGCCAAGAATTCTCCGGCCCGGGTGCCGACGTCCTGGCAGAACGCGAACATAATGCCGCGCGCCGCACCGGCCAGCAAGAACCCGTCCACGAAGCTGGCAAAGTCCCCTCAGAATCATCGGCGCCTCCAACCGCCGTCTTCCCGGCCGTATCCGGAGAAGCAAGCGAACCCGACGCCGCCAAGCAAGCTGGTACCGCCAAGCAAGCTGGCGCACCTAAGCAAAGCGAGACCGCGAAGCAGCCTGAAGCCGCTAAACAAAGTAGCGACAATGAGGAAACTGAAGAAAGGAAAAGTCATGGCACGGATGCTCCCGCAAAGCGATGAAGAATGGGCCCGGGTCCTCACCCCGGCAGAATTTACGGTCCTGCGTCAAGCTGGAACCGAAGCGCCCTTCACCGGCGAACTCCTGAATGAAAACCGCGAAGGAATCTACCGGTGCCGGGCCTGCGGGGCAGAACTCTTCCGCTCCACCACCAAATTCGATGCCGGATGCGGCTGGCCCAGCTTCTATGACCCCTCCCGCACCGATGCCGTGCGCACAGACGTCGATTACAAACTCGGCTACCCCCGCACCGAAGTCCGGTGCGCCACCTGCGATTCCCACCTTGGGCACGTCTTCCCTGACGCACCCCACACACCCACCGGCCAGCGCTACTGCATGAACTCCGTCGCGCTCACCTTCGAACCCGCAAACACGTCTACAACCGCATAGATTCGGTAGAATCACCCGTGTTGCACACCGCCACCAAGGGAACTCCCCGGGCCGGCGGTGTCCACCGGGTCGCGACAAAGGAGAAACCATGCCGAGCCTTCATGTCATGTCCGCCAACCTTCAACAAGGTAAGCCCTCACGGCGCCCGCGGCCGGGCACGGACAAAGTGACATGGCAGCGCGAATCCATCAGCAAAGCCATCCGGCTCATTACCGCCGCAGGCCCGGAACTTCTCGCCCTCCAAGAAGTCAAAGTCACCACCGCCGGCGGAGACCTCTACGCACCCCTCCTCGCCGCCGGCAACTACCACGAAGCCATCTTCGCGCCCACCAAAAATGAGCGCGGCCGCCTCCGCGCCACCAAAAAGGGGGAAGCCCGCGGGGTCGGCACCGCACTCCTCTCCGTCTACCCCATCGGCGCTCGCGAGGTCATCAACCTCCCCGTCCACCAGCAAGAAACATGGCTGAAAACCCTGCGGACAAATATCGGGATTGGCGAAATCCCCCGGGTTGCGATCCTCGCCGAAATCAAGGTGGCGCCCGGGCACTCCGTCGTCGTTGCTGCAACGCACCTCACGTACACGTACCGCCTCAACGTCACGCAACTACGCACCGTAACCGGAGCCCTCACCGGATTCGCCCAGCGCTACGGGCTAGAGAACGCCCCGCGGCTCATCATCGGCGACCTCAATATCCGCGGCTGCGAAGTGCCACTCGCGGCAACCGGATTCGAAGCCGCCGCCGAAGCCCTCACCTACCCCTCCGATGAGCCAGAAAGTCAAATCGACCATATCCTCGGAACCGGGGTTGAGGTGCGGGCCGCGGAAAACCTCTTCCTGCCGCTCTCCGACCATCGCGCCCTACGCGCTACTGCAGTCTGGAAATAGGGCCACACCTCCACGCTCGAGACGCACCCTCACTCCGGAAGAACTCTGTCTACACTAGTGCTGTTATGGCCTCAGTACTGCTCAACTTTTGGGTGATTATCGCGATTATGCTCGTCGGCTACCTCGTCGCGCGCTGCAAAATCGTACCCCCGGGAAGCGACCGCACCCTCACCCAGCTGGTCTTCTACACCACGCTGCCAGCCCTCATGTTCACCACCCTCGCCAACTCCAACCCGGCATCCTTCTTCGGGGTGAACGGGCTCGCCAATATCATCTCCTCGGTAGGAACCGGACTCATCTACACAGCCCTGGCCGCCACCGTACTCAAAAGCCGCGGCACCGAACTCACCGTGGGCGCGCTCGTTGCCTGCTATACCAATATCGGCAACCTGGGCGTGGCCTTCCTCGTGGCCATCACCGGCGACCCCACCCCCGCCGCACCCATCCTGCTCTTCCAAATCCTCGTGATGGTGCCGGTCTTCTTCTCCATCCTCGATAACCAAACCGGCAAGAAAACCGAAGGCCTGTGGCGCACCATCCTCTCCCGCCTCAAAAACCCGCTGCTTATCGCGGTCTTCGCCGGACTCATGGTTGCCCTCCTCAAGATCCCCATCCCGGAACTCATCTCCGCGCCTCTCGAAAAAATGGCAGGCGCGAACGTGCCCATTATTCTGCTGGCGATGGGAATGTCCTTGCGCGGGGCGCGCCTACCCCGCTTCGGGCGTGAAAGCGCACCCCTCATGCTCGGCATCTTCTGCCGCCTCATCCTCGGGCCGCTTATTGCCTTCGGAGCCGGCTACCTCCTGGGCGCACGCGGCGAAGCCCTCATGGCCATCGCCATCATCGGAGCGTTCCCCACCGCCAACAATGTGTTCGTTTACGCGCACCGCTACCGCTCCGGCGTGACCATGGCACGCGACGCCGTCATCATCACCACGGTCGGCTCACTCCTCGTCATCCTCCTCATCACCGTCATCGCCCAAACGGTATAAGAGCGGCTTCGGTATGAGGGCCCGCGTAGGTAGGCCGCCCGTGCGAGGAGCGCGTCGAACGGTAGACGTGCTTTCGGTATGAAGGACCGCTCTTCCGAGCCGTGAGGCCGCCCCGGCGGAATAATATGCCGCGGAGCTACTGAGCTATTGGGATCCTCTACTGAGCTACTACCCCTTGACTGGGTTGTAATCCGGGCCGGGTTCCTCCCCGTCCACCTCGAAATTCGGCTGGTCGAAAGCATAATCCGGGTCCGGAGTGGCGGGCGTGGGGGAATTAATATCCGCGTTATCGACCACGCGTTCCTCCCCACCCAAGGTGTGCGACGCCGCCCTCGCCGTGACCGGCGAGGGAGATTCCTCAGCGCGAATATTGAGCTCCTTCGCGTTGTATTCGAGCAGCTGCTTGGCCACCGCAGTCCCCGCCAAATCGCGCAGATCCAATTCGGGAAGTTCCGTGAGCGGCTTATCCGGGGTGCGGCGCAGCACCTTAAACACTTCCCACACAATCGAAATCAGCGGAATCACAATAATCGCACCCAGCAGCCCGGCCACAAACGTACCGGCCGTCACGCCCACCGCAATCACCACCGGGTGGAGCGAGACCTGATGCCCCATAATGAGCGGCTGGAGCACATGCCCCTCGAACTGGCCGATCAGCGCCACGCCCACCAGCACCACCAGGGAAATAACCACGCCCTTCGTGGCCAGAGCCACCAGCGCCGCAATAATCATGGCCGCCGGCGCACCGAACAGCGGAATAAAGGCACCGATGACCACGAGCGTCGCCAGGGGAGCGGCCAGCGGCACCCCGCACGCCACCAGCAGAATCGCGGCCATCACGCCATCGCATAGCGCAATAAGGATGGTGCCGCGCGCGTAACCGGAGAAGCTGTACCACCCGGCAGTGGCCGCCGCGTGAGTACGCCGCCGCGCCCGATCCGGGAGCACATTAATAAACCACAGCCACATATTTTTCCCGGCTGCCAGGAAGAAAATCGAGCAGAAAAGCGCCAGCGCGATCAACGTGAAAGCCAAAGCCACCGTGCCGGCCTGCGAAAGCGCCGTCGACGCAATATTTCCCGCGTTATTCTGCAAGTACGTAGCCGCACGTTCGATACCCTCGTTCAGGCCCTCGCGCAACTCATCGACCGTAATATTAATCGGAATCGGCCCGTTCGCAATCCAATTAAAAATGCCATCCAGACCGCGCTGCATCTGCTCGGACAGGCTCGACCACTGATTCGCCACCGAATCAATAATCCAATAAATAATCCCGCCCAGCGCCGCGAACAGGCCCAGCAATGCCAGCGCCGTCGCCAACGCCCGCGGCATAATCCGATCCAAAAGATTGACAATCGGATGCAGCAGCGAGGTCATCACCAGGCCGAGGAACACCGCCACCAGCACCCACTGCACCGAAGCCGCCATGTGGAAAATACCCCAAATGGCAATAACCACGCCGATGAGGAGCCAGGCGCTCACACCCCACGTCACCAGCACCGGCTGCACCCCGGCCGGATGAATCTCCACAACGGTGCGCTGCGAACGCCCGCCGCTATCGGCCGGGTCCTTCGCGTAACGCTCCACGGCCTCTTCGGCCACGCGCTCAATCTGTTCGCGCCGCGACACCGCCGAGCGAATCCGATCCATCAGGGAGGGTGACTTCTTTGATTCCTTCACAAGCTTTAGCTTACTGAAGAACGGCCCGCGCCGGGCGCCGAACTCTAAGGCCGAGTGCAACATCTTTTGCGATTGGGAGTGTGGCCAAATTTCATCGGGAACATTAAGTCGGATAAAACTAACGCCAAATGTCCTACAGGTAGATGGGATCGGCTGCGGCAACAGTCCCAGTGCGGGTTCGGTTTATGATTCTCGTGGCTTGTTGGTGGTATAGGTTGTGGCTGCACCCATGAGAGTGCAGCCACAACCATTTGCTATGAAGCTACTTTATTTTGCTTCAAAATCGAGTTCGTCGGACGTCCAGACACGATTGGACGGTCCTTGTCGAGAGGGAAGGAAGTTGTGAGCGTACCGATAGCGTTCCTGCTTTGTAAATGGCTCTACGATGAAGCAGCGGCCACCTGACTGGCTGAATACGTTTGGTACCCAGCTATGTACACGCCCGCCATCGAGGATGAACCCTGCGTAAGAGGCAACAATGATTCCGTTACTTTCGGCAAGGAAGTCAGCATTGTCGTCACTAACTCGCCAATGTCCACTAACCTTTAGTTCTCCGGAGAGAACTTTCTTCCAGATATTGGGAGCGACATTAGCCTCAACCTCACTCAGATCTTGCTGCCTCTGTCCCCACGTGTCGTCAAAGAACAGGGTTGGTGAAGCTTCTTGAGATTCGACTCCCATCGAGCAAACCAAAGCTTTCTCCCCGTAGGGGATAAGCAGGGGCCGATTGCGTGCAGAGGCTAAGTATCCGATATCCCAACCTGAGTACTGCTGGTTTCGTTGACTAGCGGAATCATCGAGGATGGAGATTAGGCCAAGATCGACGAGTTTGGCCATTGCGTTTGATCCGATACCAAGAATCTGCTTGGCGGTTTCGAAGCCGTAAGTGGTTTCTTCGAATGAAAACATTGATGTATCCTTCCAGTTCTGCTCCGGGGTAAACCGGAACGTGACTATTGATCGGCGTGGATTCCGCGAAGCGGCAAGCTTGCCACTTCGCGGCTCCGTGGTTATTAGTGTATTGAAACCCTCCGACGGTGTCAAGTGGATTAGGTGGATCTGCCTAGTCCACGCAATGGGGGTGTGTGACGTTCTCTAACTGGATGTCTGATGTGCCATCTCGGGCCAAGAGTCAACACTATCCCTCAACCGCAGTTCCTTGTTCGAGCGACGTCTTCTGGCAAACTCGAGGAAGATAGTTCTGCGATATGAATTACCGCACTCTATAGCCACGTTCTGATCTTGGCTAAAGTTGTCGGCGGGATACTACTGCGCCTGTGCCGTCAGCATGAGGATGGTGGCAGGGAAGACGGCACCGACCGTGGCTTGATTAGCTTCTGCACGATGAGCCGAATCCGGAGATGGCATCCTTTGTGTGCTGTGGAACGGTGATAACGCACCGCTGTTGCGGGGGAGGTGTTCGCTCGGATCGTGTGTGACGGTCTGGGTGAGGCGAATCGGGCTGTACCTGTTGCGATCAAATCGATGGGCGTGGACGTGACCTGGACGCTGGAACTGGTATTACGAATATCGGAACTCCTGGGGTGGGCCGGTAGGTGAACATAAAGGGAGTCGGTTCACACCAGCCTGCATACTTCACATTCCAGGGCTTGGCTTTAATGCGTAGGTCGGTTACTCGCCGATTTATGACGGGGAAGAACGTTTCCCTTTACCTGGCTATTCGCGCCGCCTCCCCGCCGCGCTACTCATTTGGCCGCAGCAGGTCAATTTCGCTTTCCAGCCACTCGGCGAGCTCACCGGCGGCAATATGCGCATCGATCTCCACCTGCTCATCGGGCTCCTCAATGCCGACGAGGAAGGCTTCCCCGCATTCCCCGAACGGCACCGCGATGACCTCGCCATCCTCGCTGCCCGCCCACCAAAACTCGGGGCTGTAGCCGGCGGCGGCCAGAGTCTCCCACACCACCCGGGCGCGCTCCTCATATTCGGGAGTGAAACGCCCCACCGGCGTGCTCCACGCATCGGGCAAACCGTCCGGAATACGCGGGAACACCGCCGCCGGATCGCGCCCCTCAAGCATCTCGGCAGGCACAATACGCGGAGTATCCCGTTCGCTCACCCGCCCGGGAGCCACCGGAGTGAGCTCCAGCTGGCCGTTGGTAAGATCACCGGCCCGGAAGCGGGCGGTCCCTACAGCCACCAGCTGCCCGGCCAGCGCGGCCACATCAGCCTCGCCCTCGCCCGGCTCGGAAAGAAGCGCCGTGACCCCGGTGGTGGAAGCATCCACAGGCGTGGCGGACAGCACGAGGGCGGCGTCGTCGGAAAGAATCTGGCGCTGCTCCGAGCCGTTCGCGTGCGTGATCGCAACAAGGCAAAAACCCTGCTCGGAAGGGGTGATATCGAGCGCGGCAATGGGCTGGCCGGAAACGGTGAGCGAGGTGATGTTCATGCTTCGAGGATACTCCCCGGCGCCCGTGCTAACCTGGGCCCGGGCGCACCAACCGCCGCGGACGAGGGAGCCGTACCCGCCCAGCGCAAAGACGGCCACAATTTTTATGGCGTGGATTATTTTGCTCCTTTCCGGAGCGCTCGAAACCGTATGGGCAGCAGCCCTCGAAAAATCCGAACATTTTTCCAGGCGCGGGCCGGTCGCGGTCTTTCTCCTGGCACAAACACTCTCCCTGCTCGGCCTGGCCTGGGCCATGCGCGAAATCCCCACCGGCACGGCCTACGCGGTGTGGGTGGGCGTGGGCGCGAGCCTCACGCTGGTCTACGGCTGGCTGAGCGGCCAAGAAAGCACCTCGCGCGCTCGCGTGCTGCTGCTTATTGTGCTCGTCGCTTCGGTGGTGGGACTCAAGGTGGTGAGCTAATGGCCTGGGCGATTCTGGTGGGTTCCGGTATTTTCGAGGCAATATGGGCGACGGCGCTCGGCGATTCGCGCGGGCTCAGCCGCCCGCTGCCGGCGCTTGTGTTCGGCGTGGCGCTCATTGTATCCATGTGGGGGCTTTCCCGGGCGCTGCGCGAGATTCCGCTCGGCACAGCTTACGCGGTGTGGACGGGGACCGGCGCGGTGCTCACCGTAGTAATCGCGGCCGCGCGGGGAGTGGAGGAACTCAGCGTGCTGAAAGTGGTGTTCCTGTGCGGGGTCGTCGGCGCGGTGATCGGGCTGCGGGTGGTGGAGCGGCGGGAAGAGTTGGGCAAGAATGAAACGCGGGCGAAGCCAGAAAACTAGGTGTCAGGTCCGTACCGTGACAGGTGCATATTGTGAGATCATGAACACATGATTTCTCGTGATTTACACTCGCTGGGTTTTGACTTCCCCGAGTGGGAAGATCTTGTTCGAGCGGTTATTGATACACATTTCCCTACGATCATTCGCGAGGGTTCTTTTGCGGCCGTAGGTCTCTACCAGGATACTGAGGGTGCGGGGGTGCTCGTCACGCGCTATTACGACGGCGCCACTTACACTTTCCCGGCTCTGCGGGGTACTCCGGGGCATGACGTGGCCGCGGTGCTGGTAGATGACACCACAGCACTCTTCGAGCTTTACTCGCCCGACTATCCGGATATTCCGGCCCGCACCCTCATCGCATATGTGGATGATCCCTTCATGTATGACAAGTGGGAAAATGGTGAAGACGAAGAATATACCGGGTATGAGGACTATCGGTTGAGTGCCGTTGCTAAAAAAATGGCGGTGTATTCCTCCTGGGAGGAGTGGAACGGCGGTCGCGAAGTTAACGATAACGGCGTCATGCGGCCGGTGGCGAAGGACGATCCTCTTGTGGGTGAGCAACTGATTCTCAGTGTGAGTCTTGCGATACATGGTGAGGAACTCGAGGCTGGCGAGGTAGATAACCTCACTCCGGATATTATCCTGCGCGGAACGGTCCGTACCGCGGAGCTGGTCACTAATGCCTTAACCGGTCAAAAATGGTGGCGCTGCGAAGTGGATTGTGGATTCCTAATCACGCTCGCCCTGCCGGAGGATATCGATCCGGCACCGGCGCCTGGCAAACTCGTCGATGGTCAGGCGATCCTGCTAGGGTCCACGGGCTTTTGGGAGGATAAAGAGCCTGGCATCTACCAGCGGCGCGGCTAGGGTGAACTGTGAAGTGGTGTCCCTCGACGAGCGAAGAAAATGGTAGGCCCCGTGGGATTCGAACCCACAACCCTTGGATTAAAAGTCCAGTGCTCTGACCGTTGGAGC
>NZ_JASOKT010000034.1 GCF_030216305.1 Actinotignum timonense
GAGCGGGGGTAATTCCAAAGTGGCTACGGCTGATCAGCCGCATTTTACCTCTTCCCCGCGCGAGCGGGGGTAATTCCAAAGTGGCTACGGCTGATCAGCCGCATTTTACCTCTTCCCCGCGCGAGCGGGGGTAATTCCGGTGCCACATATGAGATTACCCGGCGCGGGAACTCTTCCCCGCGCGAGCGGGGGTAATTCCGTGGGCGCTTATATCGGCCTAACAAATAACTCCTCTTCCCCGCGCGAGCGGGGGTAATTCCAACAGTCGAGCCAGCAGAGCGCGCCCTCGCCCCTCTTCCCCGCGCGAGCGGGGGTAATTCCGCTTGGTTATGGTGTGTTGGCGTGGATGGAGCCTCTTCCCCGCGCGAGCGGGGGTAATTCCACCCGATAAGCGGTCGCATGCGTCTTGAACGGCTCTTCCCCGCGCGAGCGGGGGTAATTCCGCGAATCACACCGGAGCGGTGCGCGAAGGATGCTCTTCCCCGCGCGAGCGGGGGTAATTCCAGGAGATAAAAATAATGGGTGTAGAAACGACTCTCTTCCCCGCGCGAG
>NZ_JASOKT010000035.1 GCF_030216305.1 Actinotignum timonense
GGGCTGGCGATTGGGACGAAGTCGTAACAAGGTAGCCGTACCGGAAGGTGCGGCTGGATCACCTCCTTTCTAAGGATTTTTTTGCAAGGGACGCATGGGTGGGCCTGTTTGTGGGTTTGCTTGTTTTTGTTTTGTTTCTTGTGTTTGGGACGCGTAAAAAATGTGTGGCATGCAGGTTGCTTTCATCGTGTTGTGTGGTGGGGGTTGTTTGTGTGTTGTGGTTGGGCGTGCTGTTAGGCATTCGGACACTAGCTTGTCTGTTACTGCCCGTGGCTGGCTGATGGGACTGTTTGTTTTGTTGGTTGGTTGTGGTGTTGGTGTGGTGGTTGGTTGTCGCATAGTGAGCGTGAGCATCTTTATATGGCAAACATGTTTATGCCAGGGCCTTTTTTGGTTTTGGTTGTGTGTTTGTTTGTGATTTTGCGTAATTGACGATTTTGTTTTGAGTTTCTTGTGTTTTGTTTTTTGGTGTTGTAGGGCGTTTGGTGGATGCCTTGGTGCGTATGGGCCGAAGAAGGACGTTGTAGCCTGCGATATGCC
>NZ_JASOKT010000015.1 GCF_030216305.1 Actinotignum timonense
AACCCGGACACTGACGGTGACGGCGTGAACGACGGTGACGAGAAGAAGGACGGCACCGATCCGAATAACCCGGACACTGACGGTGACGGCGTGAACGACGGTGACGAGAAGAAGGACGGCACCGATCCGAATAACCCGGACACCGACGGTGACGGCGTGAACGACGGTGACGAGAAGAAGGACGGGACTGACCCGAAGAACCCGGACACCGATGGTGACGGCGTGACGGATGGGGATGAGAAGAAGGACGGGACTGACCCGAATAACCCGGACACTGACGGTGACGGTGTGACTGACGGTCGTGAAAAGGACCTGGGCACCGACCCGAAGAATTCCGACACCGATGGTGACGGCCTGACTGACGGTCAGGAAGTTGGTACGGACATTGACGAGAACGGCAAGCCTGCTCGTAACGAGGATGGCACCCCGAAGGTTGATGACTCCAAGGCCACCAAGACCGACCCGAAGAACCCGGACACCGATGGTGACGGTATCAACGACGGCGACGAAGTCAACGGCACCAAGAACCCGTTCAAGGACGACAAGTCCGATCCGAATGGGAAGCCTGGTAACACCGACCCGCTCAACCCCGACTCGGATGGTGACGGGGTCAATGACGGTGACGAAGTCACTGGCAAGAACAACGGTGGCAAACCGACCAACCCGAACAAGGCCGATACCGATGGCGATGGCGTCACCGACGCTGACGAAATCAAGGACGGCACGGACCCGAATAACGCTGACACTGATGGTGATGGCGTGAATGACGGGGACGAAAAGAAGGACGGGACCGACCCGAAGAACCCGGATACTGACGGTGATGGTGTGACTGATGGTCGTGAAAAGGACCTGGGCACCGATCCGAAGAACCCGGATACTGATGGGGATGGCCTGACCGATGGTGAGGAAGCCGGTACGGATATCGACGAGAACGGTAAGCCTGCTCGCAACGAGGATGGCACCCCGAAGGTCGATGACTCCAAGGCCACCAAGACCGACCCGAAGAACCCCGATACTGACGGTGACGGCCTGACCGATGGTGAGGAAAAGAAGATCGGTACTGACCCATTGAACCCGGATACTGATGGCGACGGCATCAATGACGGTGATGAGGTCAATGGCACCAAGAACCCGTTCCAGGACGATAAGTTCAATAAGGACGGCAAGCCTGGTAACACTGACCCGCTCAACCCGGATACCGACGGTGATGGTCTCACTGATGGTGACGAAGTTACCGGCAAGAACAACGGTGGCACTCCGACTAACCCGAACAAGGCCGATACTGATGGTGACGGCGTCAATGATGGCGACGAAATCAAGAACGGTACGGACCCGAATAAGGGTGATACCGATGGTGATGGCCTGACCGATGGTGACGAGAAGAAGATTGGTACTGACCCGAAGAACCCGGACACCGACGGTGACGGCATCACGGACGGTGACGAGGTGAACGGCACCAAGAACCCGTTCCAGGATGACAAGTTCAATAAGGACGGCAAGCCTGGTAACACCAACCCGCTCAACCCTGACACCGATGGTGATGGTCTCACTGACGGTGACGAAGTGACCGGTGCTAAGAACGGTGGCAAGGCAACCAACCCGAATAAGGCCGACACGGATGGTGACGGTATCAATGACGGTGACGAAATTAAGAACGGCACCGACCCGTTGAACCCGAACGACCCGGGCAAGCCTGCACCGAAGACCAAGAAGGTCAAGAAGACCCTCCAGGTCACTGGTGCAACGAGCGTTGGTCTTGCTGGAACAGCAGCACTGCTCCTGCTCACTGGCGGGCTCGTGGTGACGCGGCGCCGCAAGGCATAACCGCTGAACTGATCGCGTAACGCAAGAGAGGGGCTGGCAGACGACCCTGCACAAGGGTGACCTGCCAGCCCCTCCTTGATGCATAAAACCGTTTACCCATAATAAAAGCGACCTCCGCCACGGCCCAGGAATTGCCCGCTCGCATGCACTACGCTGGTGATGCCGCGGTGTGGCACGGCGGCTTCCCTGAGATTGAGAAGGTAGCTCGTCATGTTTGAGTCACTGTGCTGCGCCCGCGAATGGACCTTGCGCCCGGGCAGCTTGCTGCGCCGCTCGCTGGTCTGCCTCATCGGCGTGATTCTCACCGCCATCGGCATCACCGTGGCCCTCAAAGGTCACGCCGGCGTGGACCCCTTCACCGCCCTGCTCCAGGGCGTCAGCCACATCACCGGCCTGTCCTTCTCCTGGGTGGTCCCGGTGGTCAATATCGCCCTCATCGCGCTCATCTTCCCCTTCGACCACAAAGTCCTCGGACTGGGCACCGTCCTCAATTTCACCCTGGTCGGGGTGCTCGTCACCAGCTTCACCAGCATCCTCGACTCCATCTACGTTTTCACGTATTCAATCCCAGGGATGCTCGCCCACCTGGCCATCGGCCTGGTGATTTTCGCGCTGGGGCTCTCGCTTTATATCACCCCGGACATCGGCCAGGGTGCCGCCGACTGCATCGTCCCCGTGCTCCTGCGCCGCTTCCCGGGCCAGTCCTACCGCACCTTCCGTGTGGCCCAGGACTTCATCGTGGTTCTCATCGCCCTCGCGCTGTTCCGCTTCGATTTGAGCAGCGGCGTCATCGGCATTGGCACCGCGATCATGGCGCTGGGGATTGGCGTCGTCGTCGATTTCTTTAACCGTACGGTCGCGTACCGTCTTGTTGGTACGACGGCGTCCTACACGGCACGCCCCGCCCCCGCTATCACCGAGGAATAAAACACGGGGCGCGCCGCGGGCGCCGTCGTTATATGTGCTAGTGATCGTTACGCGAAGCAGCGCTACCCGAACCAGCGCTGCACCGCGGCCACGATTTCGCGGTCGAACGCATCATCGGAGTGATGCGCGGCGATCCACTCGCGGAAACTCCCGCCGCAGGCCGCGTCCAGATCCGCCCGGCACTGCGCGGTGCGGGTGAGGACCCGGGTGAGCATGGCCGCCGCGGCCGCCTCATCGCCATCCGGATAGAGGAAGGGATAGTTTTCCGGCAGTAGCGCGCGGGCCCAGGGCACGTCCGGGAACACCCCGAGCGCCCCGGCGCCCAGGGCTTCCACGTAGGACAGCCCGTAGGATTCCTCCGCGGCGGTGGCCAGGAAGGCCGTGGTATGGGCGAGGGCCTGGTAATACGAGGTGCGGGTATCGGTCAGCGGCCCCACGTGCATCCACGGCAGGCGCGAGTACCGCATGGCTTTCTCGGAAACCAGGTGCGCTTCGTGCAGGCGCATCTCCACCGTGAGCGGGATGAGTTCGCGCACCCGGCTCAGCACATCCATGAAGAAATCGGGGCGTTTGCGCGCCGAGAGGTAAATCGCGGGATAGAGCACCACCGGGACCTCCGGTTCGCGCCGCTCTTGCACGTGGTCGAGGCGGAAACCGAGATTCACCCAGCCGAGCTTGAGCCTCCCGGCCAGCGGGGGCACCGTCCACTTATTCACCATCTCGCGGATCTCACCGGCGGTGCGCTCCGAATTGGCAAACGTGGGGAAGAGCGCGCAAGAAAGCGCCACCGGGGCGATCTCCTCCGCGCTTTCCAGGGTGGAAACCGGCAGCCACACAAAATTCATGAGCCGCGGGGCGGGCCGGCCGGCCGCCGCCTGGCCCGCGGCCCGTAGGCGCGCCCACAGGGCCGGGGTATCATGCACATCCATAGTGATGACCACCGTATCTGGGGCGAGCTCTTCGGCGGAAACCCCGCTGGGGTCAAGCACCACCGCATCCGGGAAAATACGCAGGAGGCGGCGCAGCAGGGTAGCGCCGGCATCCTGGCCGGCTATTTTTCCTTCCGGGCTGATCTGAGCGCCGGACCAATGCACGGCGATATTCATGCCAGGACTCCCTTCTCGGGTTCGGATCCGGTGTAAAACCGGGAATGCGGTTCGAGCGCCGGTTCGGATACGGGCGAAGATTCAGGTGAAGATTCACGCGAAGATTCAGGTTCGGGTTCGTCCAGCAGCGGATCCTCGGTGGATGCCTGGATGCGCATGCTGTAGAACGAGCGGTAAATAAAGACGAGCGCGAGAGCCCCGAAGCACACCGCCAGGCCGGTGACCACCGCGGTGAGATTCTGAGCGTTGAGGCTCACGGCCAGCTCCACGGCGAGCAGGCCGAAGAGAGTCGTGAACTTAATAATCGGGTTGAGGGCCACCGAGGAAGTGTCCTTGAAAGGATCACCCACGGTATCGCCCACGATGGTGGCATCGTGGAGCGCGGTGCCCTTCGCGTGCAGATCCACCTCCACGATCTTCTTCGCGTTATCCCAGGCCCCACCCGCATTCGCCATGTAAATCGCCTGGTAGAGGCCGAAAATAGCGATGGAAATGAGGTAGCCGATAAAGAAGTACGGCTCGATAAACGCGAAGGAAAGAGTAGCGAAGAAGACCGCCAGGAAAATGGTGAGCATCCCCTGCTGTGCGTATTGGGTACAAATTTCGACGAC
This sequence comes from Actinotignum timonense, assembly GCF_030216305.1. GTDB lineage: Bacteria > Actinomycetota > Actinomycetes > Actinomycetales > Actinomycetaceae > Actinotignum > Actinotignum timonense_A. The sequence goes on from NZ_JASOKT010000015.1 coordinate 4,469, forward strand.
GCGCCGCGAGTCATCGTGGGAAGCCCGCTCCGCATTTTTATCTAGATGGATGGACTCTTTGATGAACTCCACCGCCCGGTACGCACCCGTGGTCACCGCCTGCATCGAGGCGCCGGAGAACCAGAAGATCACCGCGCCCCCGCTGATAATCCCGAGCAGGAACGGGGCATGCATGAGGGACAGCATCTCGATTCCGCTGGTCAGCCCACCGGTCAGCCCGATAATAATCGAGAAGATCATCGTGGTCGCCCCCACCACCGCGGTGCCGATGAGCACCGGCTTGGCGGTGGCCTTGAAGGTATTGCCGGCGCCGTCGTTCTCCTCCAGCATGAGCTTGGCGCGGTCCCATTGCGGGGCGAAACCAAAACCGGAGCGAATATCGGCGTCGATATCGGGGAGCGCCTCGATGCAGGAAAGCTCGTAGACCGACTGGGCGTTATCCGTGACCGGGCCGTAGGAATCCACCGCGATGGTCACCGGCCCCATGCCGAGGAACCCGAAGGCCACCAGCCCGAAAGCGAAAACAGCCGGCGCCAGCATGAACTCACCGAGCGTGGCATCCGCGATCACGAAAGCCCCGGCCATGAGCCCCACGATGGTGATGCCCAGCCAGAAGGCGGAGAAATTCCCGGCTACCACGCCGGAAAGGATATTGAGGGAAGCCCCGCCCTGGCGCGAGCTCTTCACCACTTCGCGCACGTGCCGCGAGGTTGTGGAGGTGAAGACCTTGACCAGCTCGGGGATAAGCGCTCCCGCCAAAGTCCCGCAGGTCACGATAGTGGCGAGCGCGAGCCACAGTGCGCCGTCGTTCCCACCCAAAACGAGCCAGGAGATCCCGTATACGCAAGCAATGCAGAAAATCGAGGTGAGCCACACGAGTGAACTCAGCGGTTTTTCGAAATTGAGGGTAGTCGCGGTGGCGTAGCGGGTGGCGGCCAGGCGCGCGTTGAGGCCGTAGGCCAGCGCCGAGGCGATAATCATGGCCACGCGCACCGTGAAGACCCACACCAGCAGGGTTGCTTGCAGGGCCGGCTCATGCACCGCGAGCACGATGAAGGTCACCAGCGCCACCCCGGTCACCCCGTAGGTTTCGAAGCCGTCCGCGGAGGGGCCCACCGAATCCCCGGCATTATCGCCCACGCAATCGGCGATGACGCCCGGGTTACGCGGGTCGTCCTCATCAATTTTGAAGACGATCTTCATGAGGTCGGAGCCAATATCGGCAATCTTCGTGAAAATACCACCGGCGATGCGCAGCGCCGAAGCGCCCAGCGATTCCCCAATCGCGAAGCCAATAAAGCAGGCCCCCGCCACATCCGCGGGCAGGAACAGCAAAATGACCAGCATCATGAGCAATTCCAGGGAAATGAGCACCATCCCGATGGACATCCCCGAACGCAGCGGCACCTGGTGCAGCGGGAGGGGCCGCCCGCGCAGCGAAGCGAAAGCCGTGCGCGCATTGGCCAGGGTATTCACGCGAATCCCGAACCACGCCACCGCGTACGAGCCGCCCATACCCAGCAGCGAGAACGCCACCACAATCGCGAGCTTCCCCCAGGTGAAGCCCACCAGGAACTTGTAATAGACCACGATGACCGCGGTAATAAAAGCCCAGAGCACCAAGAGGAACCGCCCCTGTTTGACCAGGTAGGCCTTGCAGGTTTCGTAAATGAGGTCGGCGACCTCGGCCATGGCCCGATGCACCGGAAGCTTACGCAGATTCATATACGTGATGAGCCCGAAGCACAGCCCCAGCACGCAGACCCCCACCCCGATGAGGAGGAGCAACCGGCCGGATACCCCGCCCACTGCGCTCACGCCCGACAGATCAGGCAATACGATATTTGCTTCACCTCCGTGCACAGTTGCCGCACCGGCGGGCGCGCTCGCGGAGGCGGCGCACGAACCTAGGGCAACGGGAGCCAGCGCGAGCGCCCCGAGCAGGGCCAGCCGCCGGCGTGGACGCGAGGTGTTCTTGTGTGTGGATACAGAAAAACAACGTCCCATAATTACCTCGACATAAAATGATGAGGCTCCTTTGCCTCTCTTTTATCCTATGCCGCTTGGGCTGCTAGTTCTTGGGACCAGGTACGACGACGCCGCCCCTGCGCGGGCACCACTGTGGCCGCGCAGGGGCGGGTTGGCCGGTTTCCAGCCCGGCGCCTAAGGCCAAGCCTGGTGATGAACGCCAAGCCCGGCGCTTAGCAGCAGCCGGTGGAGACATTCTCCTCGTCGAAGGCTGCGCGCTGGCGCCAGAACTCGCGTTTGGCGAGCGGCGGATGATCGGGATGTTCACGGGCGTGCCGGGCTACGTATTTCTCGTAAGCCGATTCACCGGTGAAATCCCGCCACAGGCCGCGAGCGTGCGCCGCGAAGGCGCGGAGCTGGGTCATGAACATTGGCCTGATCTCCTAGCTCTGAGCGGACCCGGAAGAATCCGAGTCGCTGGCAGAGCTCGCCTTGGCTGCTGGCGGCGTCGTCGTACCGGAACCGGAACCGTGCGCGCCCGCACCCTTACGGTGATCGAAACCGGGAATCAAAGCCGGGTCGCCCACGACGGCGTATTCCGCCACCACCTTCTTCTCCAACTTGGTCGGGAAGAGCTGGGTGGGCGCGTAGAAGTTGGACTCCTGGTAGGGATCCTCGGAGTTCACGTACTTCTTCGCGGCGATAACCCGGATGATCTTGATAATCGCGCACACCAGCACGAAGGCCACCGTGGCCAGGAAGATGACCGAGAGCCAGCCCTGGATGAAGGTGTTACGCACAATCGCGGACTGGATGCCGATGGCTCCGGTATCCCCGGCGGCCTGCGCCTTGGCGAGCGCTGCCTTCGCGTTGGTGTTCTGGGTGAAGTACCCGATGGCGGCGTCGGAGGAGAAGATCTTCTGCCAGGACGCCGCGAAGGTGACGATCAGGTCGAAGGTCGCGGCGATGCCCGGGATCCAGGCCCACTTCGCCCAGCCCTTATTGACCACCACCACGGTGCATAAAATCAGGGCCAAAGCGGCGATAAGCTGGTTCGCTACGCCGAAGAGCGGGTAGAGCGTTTGGATACCGCCGCGCGGGTCGGTCACGCCCATGAGCAGCAGCGAACCCCAGGCCGCCACCACCACGGCCGTGGTAATCCACGCGCCCACTCGCCAGGAAGGATCCTTGAACTTGGGCAGCACATTGCCCAGGGCGTCGCCCAGCTGGAAGCGGGCCACGCGGGTCACGGCGTCCACGGCGGAGAGGATGAACAGCGCCTCGAACATAATCGCGAAGTGGTACCAGAAGCCCATCATGGCCTGGCCGCCGCCTACCTGGTGCAGAATATGGGCGATGGCCACCGCGAGGGTGGGCGCACCACCGGTACGCGAGGTGACGGAGGTTTCCCCAACGTCCTCGGCGACCTTATCGAAGGCTTCCGCGCCCACGTAGGTCTTCTCATTGCCGTTCTCATCCCAGGATTCCCAGCGGGCTTCCACCGAATTGCCGTGGGTATCGGTGACCGCGAGGTTTTGCACCGCGGCCGCCGAAAGCTCGGAGCGGTTATCGGTCATCTGCACGATGGCCGTGCCCGCCAGCTTATCGGTGGTGTGCTCGGAGGTATTCATACCGAAGTAGATACCCATATTGAGGGAAGAGGCCGCGGCCAGCGCCATAATCGCCACGAAGGATTCCATGAGCATGCCGCCGTAGCCGATCATGCGGACCTGGGATTCCTTCTGGATCATCTTCGGGGAGGTACCCGAGGACACCGTTGCGTGCATCCCGGAAAGCGCCCCGCAGGCGATGGTAATAAAGAGGAAGGGGAAGAGTTCCCCGGCGAATACCGGGCCGTCCGTATTCGAAGCGAATTCGGTGACGGCCGGCATTTCCACCAGCGGGCGCACGATGAGAATGCCCAGCGCCAGCACCACGATAGTGCCGACCTTCATGAAGGTGGACAGGTAGTCACGCGGGGTGAGGAGCAGCCAAACTGGCAGCACGGCCGCGAAAAAACCGTACACAATCATGCACCACACGAGGGTGGTGGGGGACAGGTGCAAGAACGCCTGGCCGAAATCGGATTCCGCCACGTAGCGGCCCCCGATAATCGCACCGAGCAGCGCAATGAACCCAACAATGGACACCATCGTGATATTGCCGGGCTGCACGAAACGCAGCCACAGGCCCATGCACAGCGCGATGGGGATCGTCATACCGACGGCGAAAACACCCCAGGGCGAATCGGCCAGCGCGTTCACGCAGATCATGGCGAGCACGGCCAGCACGATCATGAGCATGACGAGGATCATGACCGCGGCCACGGCCCCGCCGATCTTCCCGATTTCATCCACGGCCATCTGGCCGAGGCTGCGCCCGCCGCGGCGCATGGAGAAGAAGAGGACGAGCATGTCCTGGACGGCACCGGCCACGCACACCCCGAAGATAATCCACAGGGTGCCGGGCAGGTAGCCCATCTGGGCGGCCAGCACCGGGCCCACCAGCGGGCCGGCGCCGGCGATAGCGGCGAAGTGATGCCCGTAGAGCACCACGCGGTTCGTCGGGTCGAAATCGCGTCCGTTATTGATGCGTTCGGCCGGCGTCGCGTTGGAATCGTCGGGCTTCATAATGGTTTTTTGAATAAAGAGCGCGTAGAAGCGGTAGGCGATCATGTAGGTGCAGACCGACGTCACCACGAACCACGCGGTATTGACTTGTTCACCGCGATAGAAGGCGAGCATGTACCAGCCCGCAACGCCGAGGGCTGTTACGAGGACCCACACCGCGATGCGCGGCAGCGTCCACTTCGTATGCGGTTTTGTTCCGACCGGAACACCGTGGCGGTTCCGGATAATATATTTTTCCTCTTCTTCGCTATAGCTCGGAAGAGCAGTGTCAGCTGGTGCACTCATGGCTGAAACTCCATTTATATGGGCCGGCGCGGTCCGCGTGGACGGCAGCGCTGGCATCTCGAGCGGATCCTCGGTTGAGTACCCGGGTGGCGTACGCCACCACATCCGATAATAAACGCGTGCAACAGTAATGGGTTAACTTACGTTAGCGTTAGCGCGCTATTTGTGGGCTAGACCACTGAAATTGTGGCTTGCGGTGATGAAGTACGACGACGCCGCCAGCTGGCCACCGGGCGCTTTGGGGTGGAAATGGCGGTTTGGGGCCAGTTTCGCACCTATCGCAAGATGTAGGGGTGGCGGGCGGGTGGTGCCCCTATAGGTAGTGGTAAGCTCGCCCGGTGAGCGCGAAACGCGGCGCCGAAAAAATGTGTTGCACATCATAAATCCGGCGGGCGCGGGGCGAGAGTGGCGCGGCGTCGCCCTTTACGGGGGTAGGCGCGGCGTGCGCGGCGTAAAAAACGCACCCGTGTGGCGCACGAAGCACACCGGTGTCATTCTGGCCGACTACTATATGTAGTGTTCGAATTTTACGGAGGCACAAGATGTTGATTGATACCTCAACGACCACGGGGGTAGTCGTCACCAAGCGTGACGGTCGGTCGGTTAGCTTTGACGCCGGTAAGATCTACCGCGCAATCGCGCTGGCAATGAACAGCCAGGGCATCGACGATTACGCATTCGTTGAGGAAGCCACCCGCACGGTAGTCGATCATCTTGATGCTGCCAAGCTTGACGTTCCCACCATCCAAACGGAAGTGGAAAACGTGCTCATGGCATCCCGCTACCCGCAGGTGGCACGCGCCTATATCGAGTACCGCCATGATCGCGATACCGCGCGCGAACAGGCCATGGATATTTCGCGCTCCCTGGATAAGCTCATGCAGCGCGATAAGACGGTGGTAAACGAGAACGCCAATAAGGACTCCACTGTTTTTAACACCCAGCGTGATCTAACCGCGGGTGCGGTGGCCAAGGCGTACGCCCTCAAGTACCTGCTGCCCCCGGCGGTAGCCAACGCGCATATTAAGGGTGATATCCACTTCCACGATCTGGATTACAACCCCTTCCAGCCCATGACCAATTGCTGCCTCATCGATATTGAAGGCATGCTGCGTGATGGCTTCCAGATTGGTAACGCCCGGGTGGAATCCCCGCGCTCCATTAACACCGCTACCGCGCAGATCGCTCAGATCATCGCGAATGTGGCCTCCAGCCAGTACGGTGGCTGCTCGGTGGATCGCTGCGATGAAGTGCTCGCTCCTTACGCGGAACTCAATTACGCCAAGCACCTCAAGGATGCGCAGCGTTGGGTTGCCGAAGATAAGCGCGATGAGTACTGCTGGGAAAAGACGAAGAAGGACATCTACGATGCCATGCAGTCCCTGGAGTATGAGATCAATACTCTCTACTCCTCGAACGGGCAGACTCCTTTCGTCACCCTCGGTTTCGGCCTGGGCACCAACCGTTTCGAGCGGGAAATCCAGAAGGCCATCCTGACCATTCGCATTAAGGGCATCGGGGCCGATGGCCACACCGCGATCTTCCCGAAGCTCGTTTTCGGGCTGCGCCGCGGCGTTAACCTCAACCCCGAGGATCCTAATTACGACGTCAAGCAGCTGGCCCTGGAATGCTCCACGAAGCGCATGTACCCGGACGTCCTCTCCTATGATCGCCTCACCGAGCTGGAAGGTGATTACAAGGCTCCCATGGGTTGCCGTTCCTTCCTGCCCAAGTGGGTGGATCCGGAAACCGGTGAGGCTGTGAACGCCGGGCGTAATAACCTGGGCGTGGTCACCCTCAACGTGCCGCGTATCGCGCTGCAGGCGCGCGGGGATAAGCAGCGTTTCTGGAAGATCTTCGACGAGCGCATGCAGGTGGTTAAGGAAGCTCTGGTCTACCGCGCCCAGCGCTGCGAGGATGCCACCCCGGAAAACGCCCCCATCCTCTACCGCTACGGTGCCCTGGGTATCCGCGCGGAAGAAGGCGATGAGGACGTCACGAAGTTCTTCCACAACCAGCGTTCCACGCTCTCCATTGGCTACATTGGCCTGTACGAAGCGGCTACCGCCTTCTACGGCCCGAATTGGGAGCACAACGCGGAAGCGAAGGAATTCACCCTGGATATCGTGCGCCGCTTGAGTGCGTACGCTGACCAGTGGAAGAAGGAGTACCCCTACTGGTTCTCCGTGTACTCCACCCCGGCTGAATCCCTCACCAACCGTTTCTGCTCCATGGACCGCGAGCGTTTCGGTGCGGTTCCGGATATCACCGCGAAGGACTACTACACGAACTCCTTCCATTACGATGTTCGCAAGAAGATCACTCCCTTTGAGAAGATCGACTTCGAAGCGCCCTACGCGGAGTACACCAAGGGTGGTTTCATCCACTACTGCGAGTACCCCAAGCTGACCCACAACACCGCGGCTCTGGAAGCGGTCTGGGATTACGCTTACGATAAGGTGGCCTACCTGGGCACCAATACTCCTATTGATAAGTGCTACGAGTGCGGCTTCAACGGGGAATTCGATCCCACGGCGGAAGGTTTCAAGTGCCCGAATTGCGGCAATGATGATCCCGACCGTTGCGATGTTGTCAAGCGCACCTGCGGGTACCTCGGTAACCCGGTCAAGCGCCCCATGGTGCACGGCCGGCACGAGGAAATCATTTCCCGCGTCAAGCACATGGACGGTCCCTGCGCTTAAGCGCTGTGGGTGTTCGGTGCCGCGCGGTTGAGTGCCGCGTGCCGGCGTACCCCAGCACCTAAGGCCCCGTGCGTCTCAGCTTTTCGCGGGCGCACTCTCGCAAGGCTCCCCGCACTCGGCGAATGTGCCGGGCACGGGGAGTATTGCGACTCAGGGACTGTGAAAAGGTAAGGAAGAATGCGAGAATTGCGCCTGCTCTCCACACCTCCGGAAGCTCCGGGGGTGCACCAACCCAAGCGCCCCGGCGCCTGGGATGGGCGGCGCTTATCGCGCAGCTATGTTGCCGATTACAAGCCCTTCGTTATGGTGGACGGGGAAGGGGTGCGCTGCGCGATCTACGTATCCGGCTGCCCCTTCAAATGCCCGGGCTGCTATAACGTGGCTGCCCAAAGCTTCCGTTACGGCACCCCCTACACGGAAGAACTCGAAGAACGCATCCTTGAGGACTGCGCGAAAAGCTACGTGGCCGGGGTGTCCTTCGTGGGCGGGGAACCGTTCCTCAATACTCCGGTTCTGCTGCCGTTAGCGCGGCGTTTCCGGGAGCGCTTCGGGAATAGTAAAACAATTTGGAGCTGGAGCGGCTACACCTTCGAGCAGCTCCTGGAAGAAACCGAAGATAAACGCGAACTTCTTTCCCACGTGGACGTGCTGGTGGACGGGCCTTTTATCCAATCCCAGTTCATTCGTGACCTCACGTTCCGCGGCTCGAAGAACCAGCGCATTATCGACGTGCCCGAAACATTTGCCGCCATGGAAGCCGGGTGCGAAGCCCCGGTGCGGCTCTGGAAAAATGGAGATTACGACTAACGTGACCAGCACTCACCCTGCCGCTCAGGAACCCGCGGCCCAGCCGCCGGCAACGATGCCGCGCCGCAGCCGCGTTCTTATCGGAACACTTCTTGCCATTATGACCACGGGGGCGCTCACCGCCTTCTCTATTTTTGTGCGCCCGCTTGCCGCGAGCCGCGGATGGGCAGCGCCGGATATTATGCTGGCCTTCGGGCTCGCCTCCCTGGTAGTGCCCTTTATTATGATTGCCTCCGGCACGCTCTTGCGGCGCGGTTACGCGGCCCAGATGATGGCGGTGGGCGGTATCTGCTTCGGGCTGGGGCATATCCTGGCCGGCCTAGCCCCCACCCTCGCGCTGTTCGTGCTTAGCTACGGGTTGGTCACCGGCGGCGGTCAGGGTCTCTTCTACTCGGCTGCGCTCACCAATACCATGCGTTTCTTCCCGGACCGGCGCGGTATGGTAGCTGGTCTTATCACCGCAGGGATGGGAATTGGCCCCATGATCATCGCTCCGGCCGGCCAGCATCTCATTGCCGGATACGGCGTGCATAGCTCCCTGGTGATTCTCGGCATTGCTTTCACAGTGATTAACGCCGCCGCGGTCATCTTCCTGGTGCGTCCCTTCCGCGAAGAATACGGGGCCTACCTACCCCGCCCGGCGGGCACGGCCGCAGCCGCCGGACCGCGCGCGAGCCTGAGCCCGCTCCAGATGCTCGCCACCCCCACTTTCTGGCTCATCCTCGCTATTTTCGTCACAGCTGCTTTCGGTGGCATCATGGTCAATGCCAATATGGCCCCGCTCGCCACGAGTATTGGGTTCGACGCCGCAGCCGCGGCTCTCACCGTCTCGCTTTTCGCGGTCGCGAACGCGGCCGGGCGGCTGGCCTGGGGCTGGCTTTCCGACCGTATCGGCATCCCGCTGTGCCTGGTGGCGGTGCTCGGCTGCGCGGCAGGCGGGCTCGCGCTTCTCGCGCTATCCGAGCGCGGGGCAACGGTACTCTTCCTCAGCGGTGCCATCCTGGTAGCCCTGGCCTTCGGGGGCACCATGAGTCTTTTCGCGCCGCTGACCATGCACAGCTTCGGGCCGCGTCACAATGGAACCAACTACGGCCTCATGTTCCTCGGTTTCTCGCTGGCTGCCGTCGTCGCCCCGCGTTGGGCCGCTGCAAGTGCCGGCGCCCACGGAGGATCCTTCACCCCGGCGCTGTGGGGTGCTTGCGTACTGGCAGCGATCGGTCTTTTCTTGGCCGGACTTTTCCGCTGGTGGAAAGCGCGCTCACCACAGCGCTGAGCTTTCCCGTAAAGTGAAAGAAACAAGGAGGTAGCTATGGCTCAGCTCTCTGCCCGGCGTATCGGGCATCTTCATTTCACCGCCGTTAATGATCGCGGCGCCAGTGTGGAAATCGGGAAAGGTCCCGAACAATTCACTCCCGGGGAACTCATGCAGCTGGCGGTGGCTGGCTGCCAGGCCCTCAGCGCGGATTCCCGCTTCGAGCAGCTCCTCGGGGAGGACTATAGTGCCACCTTCACGGTGAGCGCGGATGCGGATCGGGAAAATAACCGCTTCGCCGCTTTCCACACCGCGATGGAGGTGGAATTCGCCGATATGCCTGAAGAACAGCGCGGTGCCTTGCTCCAGCGCGTGGACCGGGCCATTGCGCGAGCCTGCACGGTGGGTCGCACCCTCGACCATCCCGCCCCGCATGACCTGGAGATCCGCAGCGCCGCGGATAACTAGAAGCCCGCCGGGCACACCAAGAAAGGACACGAATATGAGTACCGCTAGCCTGAGCGCCGCCGGAGTGAGTATCTGGCTGGACGATCTATCCCGGGAGCGTATCGCTTCCGGGAACCTTGCTTCCCTTATCGAGACGCATACCGTGCGGGGCGTGACCACGAATCCCACGATTTTCGCCGCGGCCCTGCGCAACGGGGAAAGCTACACCGAGCAGGTGGCCGCCACCGCCGCGGCCGGCAAGGACGGCGACGAAGCGATCTTCGACATCATCATTAAGGACGTCCAGGACGCCTGCGATATTTTCCGCCCCATTTTTGAAGAATCCGGCGGGGAAGACGGCCGCGTTTCCATCGAAGTTTCCCCGGAACTCGCGCATGACACCTCGGCCACCGTGGCCCAGGCCCGCCAGCTGTGGGACCGGGTGGATCGCCCGAACGCCATGATTAAAATCCCGGCCACTAAGGAGGGCCTGCCGGCTATTACCGAAGTGATCGGCCACGGGATCTCCGTGAACGTTACTCTCATTTTCTCCCTGGCTCGCTACGGCGAAGTGGTGGATGCCTACCTCGCCGGTCTGGAAAAGGCCCAGCGTTCCGGGCATGCGCTCAGCGATATCCACTCGGTGGCTTCGCTTTTCGTTTCCCGCGTGGATACCGAAGTGGATGCCCGCCTGGAGAAGATCGGCACCGAGGAAGCCCTGGCGCTGCGCGGCAAGGCCGGAGTAGCCAATGCTCGCCTGGTCTACGAAATCTTCGAGAAGAAATTTGCCTCCGAGCGTTTCACTACCCTCGCGGCGGATCACGCGCATGCCCAGCGCCCGCTGTGGGCTTCCACCGGGGTAAAGAACCCGAATTATCCCGATACTCTCTACGTCACCGAGCTGGTGGCGCCGGCTACCGTCAATACCATGCCGGAGAAAACCCTGGAGGCCACCGCGGACCACGCGGAGATCACCGGGGATACGGTGCGGGAGAACTACGGCCAGGCCCACCGGGTCTTCGAAGAGCTGGCCGCGGTGGGCGTGGATATGGGCGATGTGGCTGCCCAGCTTGAGCGCGAAGGCGTGGAGAAGTTCATCGTCTCCTGGAAGGAACTGAGCGAAACCGTCAGCGCCGCGCTCGCGGCTGCTCGCGCTTAGCTTCCCGCTAAGGCGTCAATTTCTAGCACTGGCTCCGCCTGGGGGAAGGCATCCGTCATCTCCCATACCGAGGCCGCGACCGTGATATCACCCTCCTCAGCCAGGAGGGTGATATCACGTTTGCCCTCCACAAAGGCCAGCGAGGAGAGCACCCGCTCGCCGTTCCCGGCTATCACTTCCACCGAGCCGGCATCCACAAGCACCCGGAAACTTAGCTCAGCAAGGGGAGCCAGCGGTGCTGCGCTCGTTGCGCCCGCGGCACCCGTGGCGGCAGATTCGCCCGCAATCTCGGCGGCGCGCTCGCCCCAAAGCCGGTAGGCCGGAGCCCAGGGCGCAGCCCGGTAACCCAGATTACCCACCGCCCCGCCGCGATCCACCCCGATGGTGCCGCTATTACGATCCACGATAATGCTCACCGAACTGGTATCCGAACCAATGCGCAGGCGCAGCCGTTCACATGCACCCGCAAGCAGAGTCACGGAAATATCCGCCGCGGTAATATCCCGGGCGAGGATAGTAGGCGCGCTGGCCGGAAGGGCGGCGTCGTCGTTCCATAAACAGCGGCCGCGCAGGCGCGTGAGGGTAGGGGCGGGCCGTAAGCACAGTTCACCGGACTCGAGGTGGACGCTCATCGGTACCGTGAGCTGGCCGGACCAGCCGTCGGCCGCGGAGGCCGGGGCGCGCCCGAAGCTGCCCATCCAGCCAAAAAGCGTGCGCTGCCCAGCAATGAGGCAGGTCTGTGGCGCGTAAAAACTGTGACCCCAATTGAGGGTGCGGTACGGCGCGCCGGGTTCGAAACTTTCCCCGGGCCGCCAGCTGCCCAGCAGATAGCCCGCGCTATTGACGTTGCAATGCGCGAAACCTTCCGGGCGGATGCCCATGGGTGAAAAAATTAGCACCCAGGTGTCGCCCAGTGGGAAGAAATCGGGGCATTCGAGCATGAACACCCGCGGATCCGGGTGGCGGTAGAGCACGCGGTCGAAAGTCCAACGGGCCAGGTCGGGGGAGGTGTACATCCACACTTCGCCGCGGCGGTCGCGGCTTTGCACGCCCACGACCATGCGGTAGGTATCGCCGTGGCGCCAGACCTTCGGGTCGCGGAAATCGCGCACGTCTTCCGGGGTAGGTACGACGACGCCTTTCTTCTCAAAGGTCACTCCGTCGCGTGAGATCGCCCGGCACTGCGACTGCCCGCAGCGGGCGGGTGGTTCTCCGGCAGAATCGGGATCGCTACCGGCGGCAGGCAGCTCCGCCACATTGCGGTTCCCGGTGTAGAACACTTCGAGGTGCCCGCAGGGGGCCTGGAGGGCCGAGCCGGAGAAGACGCCGTCGCGGTCGGCTTCCAGGGAAGGAGCCAGGGCGAGGGGGCGGCGCTCCCAGGTGGCGCCGTCGCGCGAAACCACGTGGCCCCAGTGCATGGGCCCCCACTCGGTGGAATAGGGGTGGTGCTGGAAGAAAACGTGGAGTTCCTCGCCGGTGTGGACCAGGCCGTTCGGGTCATTGATCCAGCCGGCGGGTGCCGCGATATGGAAACGCGGGTACCAGCGCGGGTTCACGGCGGCGGCGAGCTGAGCATTCGCGGCGCGGGCTCGAGCCAACGCGGCATCGTGGTCGGCGGTGAACTCAAAGGAAAGCGACATGGTTATCCCTTAATACCGGAAGCGGCAATAGAGTTGACGAATTGTTTCTGGAAAGCCAGGAACAGCATGATGACAGGAACGGTGATCAGCGTGGAGAACGCCATGATCTGGCCCCAGGATACGTTGAGCTGCTGGAAATAGTCGATTCCGATCATCGCCGGGCGCAACTCCTCGGAGCGCACCGTCATGAGTGGCCACAGGTAGGAATTCCACGCCGGCAGGAAAGTCAGAATCGCGACCGTTGCGGTAGCCGGGCCGGAGAGCGGCATGACGATAGAACGGTAGATCTTGAACCAGCTTGCCCCGTCCACACGCGCCGCTTCATCCAGCTCGCGCGGAATGGAATCGAAGTACTGGTAGAAGAGGTAAATCGAGAGCGCATTGGCAATAAAGGGCACAATCTGGACCTGGTAGGTATCCAGCCAGCTTTGCGAGAAGCCGTTCGCATCCAACCACGGGAGCTTATTAACCCACCACAGCAGCGGCAGCGCCAGAGTCTCGAAGGGAACAATGAGGGTGGCGATCACCAGCGTCAGCGAAATCTTGCGGCCCCGGAATTGCAGGCGGGAGAGCGCGAAGGCCGCCATGGAATTGACGATGAGCCCGAAAACCACGATGCACACCGAGATAATGACGGAGTTGAGGAGGAAACGCCAGAAAGGCACCCGGTTGAAGACTCCGGAGTAATTATCGAAGCTGAGGTCGCCCACCGGGAGGAAAGCCTCCAGGCCGCCCATATCCCCGAAAATCTGGGTATCCGGTTTGAAACTGGAGACCACCATGAAAAGGAGCGGTAGGCCGAAAATGGCGGCCAGCCCAATACGCAGCGCCCAGATTCCAATAGCGCGGGGGATGCTGCGAGATGACGTCGCGGTGCTCATGCGCGGGCCTCCTTATCGCGAGTGAGATAGCGTTGCACCAGATTGACGGCGAGAACCAGGACGAAGAAGACCAGGGAAATCGCCGCGGCGTAGCCGGTTTGCTGCTGGTCGTATCCGGTGCGTACCGCCTGGTAGACCACCGTTGAGGTGGAATCGAGGGGCCCACCCTTCGTCATAATATTGATCTGGGTGAACAGCGAGAATGCCGCGATGGTGATCGTAATGAGAATAAAGGTGCGGGTTTGGCGCAGACCCGGCCAGGTCACGTGTTTGAATTGCTGCCATGGCGACGCCCCGTCCAGAGCCGCCGCTTCATAAAGTTCACCCGGGATTGTTTGCAGGCCGGAAAGCCAAATAATCATATGCATCCCGGCGGCCTGCCAGGCAGACATCACGATAATGGCGAAGAGTGCCCAACTGGGATCGCCCAACCAATCCGGCCCGGAAATACCGATTTTGGCCAGCAGTGCGTTGAGCAGACCATCGGGCTGATACATGAAGAGCCACAGCATGGATACCACCACCATGGAGGTGACCATGGGCAGGAAGAAAACGGTGCGGAAGAAATTCAAGCCCGGGAACTTCTTGTTTACGAGCAGCGCCATAATAAGCGCCAGGCCCGACTGTCCCGGCACAATAACGAGGGCGAAAATCAGGGTATTACGCAGGGAGGCCCAAAAGACCTCGGTTCCAAACAACCGCTCGAAATTCTCCAGGCCGATGAATTGCATCGGGCGCGGGGAAATGAGGCGCGCGTCGGTAAACGCAAGGATAAAAGTCAGGACGATGGGAACCACAAGGAAAAGCAGCATGAGGATTCCCGCGGGGGCCAGCATTCCCCACCCGGCCCGTGCTTGCGCGGACGTTTCGCGCCGGTATTTTCGCGACGGCGCAGCAGCTGGCTGAGCACGCTGAGAAGATGCTGGCGCCGGCCGGAGCGCGTGCTTACTCTCCGCGGTGGCCTGGGGTGCAGAAGTCATATCACTGGCCTTTCGGCAGGGCGCGTGAGCTGCCGGTGGTAGCTCACGCGCCTCGCGCATCAGGTGTTACTTGAAGAAGCCGTTGGCTTTTTGGTTGGCGTCAATATTCGCCACGGTTTGGTCGAGAATCTTCTCGGGATCCCCGCCGTTGAGAATGTCCTGGGTTGCCTTGGTGAATTCGGTAGCGATGAAGGGATAGCCGGCAGTTTCGGGGCGCAGCACCGCGTACTTCTTGGAGAATTCCCGGAAGATGGAGTACTTCCCGCCCTCGGCGAAGGCCGGAACTTCCGCGGTGGCGGCATCGGTTGCCGGGATATTACGGGTAGCCACCGAAACCGAAGCCACGTACTTATCCTGGGCGGCGAACTTCATGTAATCCAGCGCTCCCTCGGGGGCTGGGCACGAGGGCGACATGCCCCACTGCCAGGAGCCGCCGCCAATCTTCGGACCCTTGCCAAAATCGGGCGGTGGGAGGAAGACGACGTCGTCGCCAAAAGCCTCTTCGGTGGGCTGCGCTGCCCACGAACCCATCCACAAGAAAGCCGATTTTCCGTTAATGAAGTCCTGGGTGGGATCCGAACCGGCATTGGCCGGCGTGTAACCCTCGGTTACCAGGGAACGCATCCACTTTGCCCATTCCAGGGCTTCGGGACCGTTGAGGGCACCTTCCGCACTTTCGAACTTCGAGCGGTCGATAAGATCCCCGCCGAAGCTTTGCAGGTAGGGGGAGTAAGCGTAGGGATACCATTCGCCCTGGTCAGCGGTGTTGATATCGAAAGGTACCGCGTACTTCCCGGAAGCCTTCAGCTTGGCGAGGGCATCGGTGAACTCCTCACGCGTCCAGGGCTGATCCACGGTGGGGGTGCGGATACCGAATTCGTCGAGGATGGACTTGCGGGTAATGATGGAGAGGGCTACGTCGTAGTAGCCGTACGAGTAGATCTTGTCCTCGTAGCGTCCCACCGTGGTGGGGAGGAATTTATTGAGGGTGTCATCCATGCCTTCGAGCGGGGCAAGGTAGCCGGCCCAGGCCCAGTTAGGAACATTGGGGCCGTCAATATCCATAATGCACGGCAGGCTATTGGAAGAAGCGGCCGCCACCACGGATTGGTTGTAGGAAGCCTGCGGGAAAGCCTGCATGGTGACCTGGTACTTATCGGATTGTGCGTTGTAATCAGCAACGATCTGCTCGATAGCGGCGAGCTCTTCTTCGTTGCCGGCGTTATGAGTCCACATGGTGACTTCTTGTTTCCCGTCCGCAACATTGCCTTGGGACGAGGTTCCGCCCTTACTGCAGGCGCTCAGCGTGAAAGCGAGTGCAGCGGCGGATGTTAGTGCGGTGAGTTTCCGGAATCTTTTACTCATCACCCCTCCTTGGGTTTGGTTGGCGCCCCGCCCGGGAAGCGGGAACGTGCTAAGAACCATCACGCGGCACCTTTGCACCGTGATAAATGCATTTAGCACTTGCCAGAAACTATAGGACCGCCGGTGAGTATGCGCAATGTGGGGGCGTGGGTGAGCTTGGTCACCTTGGTGATCGGATACTCTTAGCTCAGACTGTGGCCCAAGGGTGGGAAGAACGGCGCGAGGAGGTTGAATGAAGCGAGCGACGATCGCTCAGGTGGCACAACGAGCGGGTGTTTCACCCACCGCGGTGAGCTTGGTGCTCAATGATCGCCCCGCGCGTCTCTCCCAAGAAGTACGGGATCGGGTGATTGAGGCGGCGGCTGCTCTCAATTACCGCCCCAACCCGGCCGCGCGTTCTTTGCGGACCAATACCACCGGGATTTACGGGGTGATCAGCCGGGATGTTACGGTCACGCGCTACGCCTCGGCCATGCTGAGGGGCATCCTCGACGCCGCTGACCAAGCGGAGAAAATCGTGTTCCTCGCGGAGGTGGGGGATAGCGTGAGCCGGGCGGAGAACTCGGTACGCGAGATGCTCAATCGCAATGTTGATGGGCTTATCTTCGCGGAAATGGGCGCGAAGATGATCACCGTTCCGGAGATTGTGCGTGGCCTGCCGGTGGTGGTGTGCAACGCGGTGCCGGATCGGGAAGGAAGTTTCCCGGCGGTGCTTCCGGCCGAATACGAAGCGGGGCGGCGCATGGCCAATGTGCTTATCGAAGCGGGGCATCGCAAAATCGCGATTATTGGCATGGATGATGAATTGCGTGAGCCACGCATTTCCGCCACCATCGGCCATCGTTTTGACGGAATCCTGGATGCTTTTGCAGAGGCGGGCCTCAAGCCGGTGAAGATTTTCCCGGGTACGCTGTGGGACCCGGATCTCGGTTACGAGGCGATGGGCGAGCTGCTGGATAACGGCCCGGAGTGCACCGCGATTCTAGCTCTCAACGACCGTATTTCTTTGGGGGCGATTCAGCAGTGTTTGGGGCGCGGCATGCATCTGCCCTATGATCTCTCGATTGCTTCGTTCGACGACGACGAAATCGCGCTCTACGTTCACCCGGCCCTCACCACCATCGCAATTCCCTACTGGGAGATCGGGCAAACTGCCACCCGGCTCCTGGGGGAAGAAGGCACGGGGGACCGCGATATCCACCTGGTGGATATGCCGCTACGCATGCGCGAATCAGTACGCCGAATCTAGGGGCGGGGCTCGGGCTTATTCTGCCCGCAGCACCTGCACCACCCGCCGAGCGAGCTCGGGCATCTGGCCGGGGCAGTAGCGCTGGTCGATGGGCAGGGCGAGGATATGCGGCCAGTCCACGCTGTGGCTGAGCCGCGGCCAAAAAGCGGGGGTGTAAACCCCGCGGGCGGCGAGGTGCTCGGCAATGTTATGTGGGTTATGCGCGGCGGACCGGCTTGGCGGTAGTGCGCCTAGACGGAGGGCGAGGGCGTAGGGCGCATGGTTCGTTGATTCGTTACTGTTCACTGCGCTGCTCGTGGCCCCACCGTTCATAGCCCCGCCGATTCCTGCCCCATCGCCGAAGAGCGCGGTTTCAGGCACACCCTCACTCACCAAAGCCGCCCGCAAAGCCCGGGCATTGGCCCGCCGCCGCTCCAGCGCTTCCCCGACATCCAGGTGGCCAAGAATATCCCGAGCCGCCCCGCTTATCGGGCTCGGGCTGAGAGCGGCATCGATGGCGGCCTCAGCTGCGCCGTCGTGCTCCTCCCCGCGCAATTGCAGTAATCCGCACCGCGTTGCCTCGCGCGCCAACGGATTTTCCGCAGCCGCGGCGGGAAGCGCGGCGCCGAGCGCCCAGGCGCCGTCGGGAATCGGAAACCATTTCCGCAAGGACGCTACCGCATAACGCGTCGGAACCTTGTGCATGGTTGCGGCACTAAAAGGCGCGTGCGTGAGATCGGCGACGACGGCGCCACCGCGGCGCTTCCACCCCTCGAGCACGGCGCGTAACTCTGGCGAGGGCCGGGCCCCGAAGGTGGTGGAGACGAGCACCGCGCAGCGCCGCGGCTCGGTGAGGAGTTCGGCGAGGTGGGCCGGGGCTGGCAGGAGGTCCGGGCCGACCTGCACCCAGTGAACCCGGATGCCTTCGAGCTGGAAAGGCTCAACCGCGGTGGCGCACAGGAATCCGGGCGCGATTAAGCTGCGGATGCCGCGGGCGGCGAGGGCCTGAGCGATGAGGCCGTGAGCCTGGCGCCCCGATTGCACCAGCACCGCGCCGGGCGGAACCGGGAGTGCGCGCGAAGCGGAGCGGGGCGGAAGGGATGTGAATTCGCCGCCGAAGGTGAGTGCGGCAGAAAACACCATCATTATCCCTTTCATTAAAGAGCCCACAGCCTGTATTTGTTTCGTATACTCATGCTATCCGGCAAGGGTGCCGGGTGGTGATGACGGTCAGCACGAAGGCCTTGACCGACTCTAAGGAGGAACCACAATGAAAATGATTCTGGACCTGGACACCGGTGTTGATGATTGCCTGGCAATCACTTATGCTCTCGGCTCACCGGAAGTCGAATTAATTGGCATCACCGGCACCTACGGGAATGTCCTCTTGGGCACCGGGGTGAAAAACGATCTTGACCTCCTCGATCTTTTTGGGCATCCGGAGGTTCCGGTCTATCCGGGTATCCCGCACGCTCGTGAAAAGGATGGTTTTGAGGTCCTCGAGATTTCCGAATTTATTCACGGTAAGAACGGCATCGGGGAGATTGAGATTCCAGCCTCGAATCGGGTAGCGGAAACCACGCCGGCCCCCGAATTCATGGTGGAAGCGGTGCGTGAATACGGTAGCGACGTCGTTATTGTTGCCACCGGACCCATGACCAACCTGGCGCGCGCCATTGAACTGGACCCCACGTTCAAAGATAATGCCCGCATCGTCATTATGGGTGGGGCGCTCACGGTTCCCGGAAATTGCAATGATGTGATGGAAGCGAATATTTCCCAGGATCCGGAGGCCGCTGATCTGCTCTTCCGCTCGGGTGCTCACGTCACGATGATCGGCCTGGATGTCACCTTGCAAACACTGCTCACCTATGAACACACCCAGCAGTGGCGGGATTTGGGAACTCCGGCGGCAACGGCCCTGGCTGATATTACTGATTTCTATATCAAGGCGTATGAGACCACCGCCCCGCATCTGGGCGGCTGCGGCTTGCACGATCCGCTGGCGGTGGCCGTGGCGATTGATCCTTCGCTGGTCACGCTTTTCCCCTGCAATATTAAGGTTGATCTGCACGAACCGGTGCGCGGGCGCACGATCTGCGATGAGGAACGGCTTAACGATCCGGTCAAGACCGCAGATGTGGCCATCGCGGTGGACGTGGAGCGTTTCCTCTCCGAGTTCATGTCTCGCATCACCTCGCTCTTGAAAGGCATCTGACCGTGAACGCGCGTGATCGATCTCAGGTTGATACCGCGGCTGCCGTGCGTACGCTGCCGCAACTCATCATTATTTTCATTACCTCAATTCTCACGATCCAGGGCTTCAACCTGGTTTTCCAAGACATCGGCACGCAGCTCAACGCGGTCGAATACGCCCCGCTCATCACCTCGATTCCCGGCATCGTGCTGGGTATCGTGTGCGTGATTTACGGATCACTCGGTGATTTCGTTTCCCTACGCAAAATGATGATGGTGGGCATTGTGCTCATCGTGATCGGCTCGGTGCTGGGCCTGGTGGCATCCCGATCCTCCATCTGGGTGGTTATTATTGCCCGCGCGATTCAAACTGCGGGCACCCAGGTATCCGGCTCGGTCTACCTGGTGGTCACCACCAAGTACGTTCCCGGAGTGAAAAAGGTGCTGTACTTCGGTGTCTTCACCGCGGCCTACCAGTTCTCCACGGCCATCGGGGTACTGGCAGCCGGATGGCTCATCACCATGTCCTGGGTGTGGCTCTTCGCGATCCCGCTCATTTCGGTGCTCTTCATCCCCACGTTGTGGCGAGGTCTCCCGGATGTTTCCGGGCAGGCCCAGCGGATCGACGTTCCCGGGTTCCTGCTGGCTGGTGTTACGGTCACGGCCCTGGTCATGTACTTCAACTCGATGAACTGGCTCTACCTGGGTGCCTTCGCGGTGCTCCTGGCCCTCTTCATCATCTACATTTCCAAGGCCAAGAACCCCTTCGTCACCCCCGAGTTCTTCCAGAATCGCCGCTACCTCATGGCGGTCTCCCTGGTGCTGCTCTTCTACTTCGGTAATTACGCCATGACACCGCTCTTCAACCTGGCCGGGGGCATTTTCCACGGCAAGACGGCCCTGCAAATGGGCTTCGTGCTGCTCGCCGGTTACGTTGTCGCGACGGTTATGGGCGTGATGAGCGGCGCAATCGTGGCGAAAATTGGTAGTGGGATGGGCATTGTGCTGGCGGGCGGATCCGCCGCTATCGGTGCTTTCCTCGCGGCGTTCACGGTGGATAAGGGCCTGTGGGGCATTATCGTTTCGGCGGTGTTCCTCTTCGGTGGCTTGGGCCTGGCCTACGCGCCGGTGGTGAATACCGTGATGGGAACCGTGGACGTCTCCGAATCGGGGCGTGCGGTGGGTATGAACGACCTGGCCATGAATATTTCGCCCTCGATTGGTATCGCGATTTTGGGCTCGATGATGCCGGCAGCTGCCCGCCCGGAAGGCGTGGCCGAGGCCCAATATCTGGCCGATTCCGCGCACAGCCTCACGCTGCTCTTCATTATCGTGGGTGCTACGTGCCTGGCGGGGCTGTTGGCTTTCTTCGCTTTCCGCCGTCAGCTTTTCCCTGTTGATGGGTGGGGAAAGGTCACGAGCGAGGAGGCGTAGCCCCTTCGCACGGCGCCGCTAAGTGCGCGATTTTCATAAAAGAATAATGAGTAGAGCAATACCCAGCGCTACCGCGAGTCCGCCCATTCCGAGGCTCAGGTAGCGCTGGGTTTGCGCGTGGGATTGCACCTCGCTCAGTTCCGCTTGCGCCTCGGCCAGCTCATCCTCGCTGGTCTCCAGCTGGGTGCGGGTGGCGGCCAGCTGGGCTCGCGCCTCGCGCAGCTGCACCTCAAGGGTGCTGATCTGGCTGGTATAACGTTCCTCATGCGCGGCCGACGTGCGCGCCGAATCCACGGTCAAGCGCGCCTCCCGAGCCCGCCCCGCCGCCTCGAGGGCCGCGTAGCGCCGTCGTTCTTCTTCCAACTGCTGCTCTAAACCGCGCACGCGCGCAACCAGGCGGGCCGCGCGCCGCATCGCGTCCTCGCTGCGGGCCTGCGCGGTCACGGCGCTTTGCTCCACGCCCGAGGCATAGACCACGCCCGCCTCCAATTCTTTTTCACGACGACGCAAATCCGCCACCAGGCCCTCCAGCTCGGTAATGCGACTCTGGAGCGTGGCCGCCTCCGCGCGGGCGCCCTCATGCTCGCCGCGCAGCTGGGAATATTCGGCATTCAGCTGGGAATTTTCCGCGCGCAGCGCTTCTGCTTCGCGGTGGAACGCGGTGCTTTCGCCTCGTAGCTTGTCATTCTCACCGCGCAGCTTGTTGTGCTTTTCGCGCAGGTTCTCGCATTCGGCGTGCAGCCGGTCGCGTTCTTCCCGGAGCGCAGCTTTTTCCGTGGTGGGAGCGGGGGCGGGCGCCGAGGCGCGTTTGCCGCGCGCGGGAGTATCAAGTGCCCGAGAACCGCGCCGTCGCTCCGTAGCCATGACCCTCCTTCGTCCGCGCCTGACTTTACCTAATAAACATAGCGCGCGCAGACCTTCGCGGCCCGCCCGCGGCCGGCTTTCCAGGCCAAATACCACGAGCGTGAGCGATGCCACTTTGGCTTCGTGGTCGGGGCGTGCGCAGGGCGTGCGTGGGTGGCGTGCGCGGCGGCGCGGGCAAGCAGGCGGAGGTAGTGCGTGCGGCGCAGGCGCTACCCTTGGAATCATGACAAAGGATCAGCTCACCGGCGCGGCCGGCACCGCCGCCGCAACGCAGCCCGCCGCCGCAACGCACCCCGCCGCAGCTCAGCTCACCCGCACGGAAACGGATTCGATGGGCCCGGTCGAGGTGCCCGCCGCGCACTACTGGGGCGCGCAGACTGCCCGCTCGCTCCAGCATTTCCCCATCGGCGGGGAACGCTACACCTGGGGCGGCCCCCTCATCCACGCCTTTGGGCTGCTCAAAGGCGCGGCCGCCCGCGCGAATGCCGAGCTCGGGGTGCTTGATCCGCAGCTCGCCTTCCTTATCACCGCCGCTGCCAGCGAGGTGGCTGAAGGCGTGCTCGACGCGGAATTCCCGCTCAAGGTTTTCCAGACCGGTTCGGGCACCCAAACGAATATGAACGTCAATGAGGTGATTGCCGCGCGCGCGAATGAAATCGCCACCGGCCAGCGCGGCGGGAAAAGCCCGGTGCACCCCAATGACCACGTCAATAAGGGCCAGTCCTCGAATGATGCCTTCCCGACCGCGATGTATGTGGCGGTGGCTCGCCAGGCGCACCGCCACCTCATCCCGGCGGTGGAGGCCCTGGCGGCCACGTTCCGCGCTCGTGCGAGCCGGTTCCCGGATGTGGTGATGGTGGGGCGCACCCATCTGCAGGACGCCACCCCGATCCGCTGGGATCAGGTGGTGGGTTCCTGGGCGGCGCAACTGGAGGGCGCGCTCGCGGGGGTGCGGGCAGCAGCGCGGGGCCTGTACCGGGTGGCGCTGGGCGGGACCGCGGTGGGCACCGGCCTGAATTCGCACCCGGGTTTCGCGGCGCGGGTCTGCGAGCTGCTCGAGGAGGCGACCGGCTTGCCGTTCCGCCCCGCGGATGATCTGCCCGCGGCGCTGGCCGCCCACGATGACCTCGTGGCATTTTCGGCGAGCCTGCGCACCCTGGCCGCCGCGGCCATGAAGATCGCGAACGATATTCGCTGGTATGCCTCCGGCCCGCGCACCGGCATCGGCGAAATCGCGATCCCCGATAACGAGCCGGGTTCCTCGATTATGCCGGGCAAGGTGAATCCGACACAGGCGGAGGCCCTCACCCAGGTCTGCGTCGCGGTTTTCGGTTTCGACGCCGCGGTTGCTTTCGCCGGCTCACAAGGCAATTTCCAGCTCAACGTCTACAAACCGGTCATGGTGTTTTCGGTGCTCGAGGCACTGCGCCTCCTCGGCGACGCCCTGCGCACCTTCGAACGTTTCTGCGCCGCCGGCATCGCCCCGCGCGAGGACGTCATCTCCGCGCACCTGAACCGCAATCTTATGCTCGTCACCGCACTCGCTCCTCATATTGGGTACGACGCCGCAGCCACGTTGGCGCGCGCCGCTCAGGCCAGCGGGGCGTCGCTGCGGGAGGTCGCGCTTGCTTCGGGGCAGGTCAGTGCGGCTGATTTTGACACGTGGGTGAATCCGGCGGCAATGACCGAACCGGAAGGTAGTTAGGTGTGCAGCGAGGCGTACAGCGATGGGTGCAATTAGGGGCGCGGTGTGCTTTCGGGGATTGTAGGGATGGCGAAGCCTGCTTGGGCGAGGAGTTCGCGCAGGTAGGCGTGTATTTCGCGATAGCCGCGCGCGGTGGGATGCATCCAGGCCCGAATATCCGTGGAAGTGAAGGGTGAGACCAGCCAGGCTTCTTCACTGTCGTCACTGTCGCCGCTGCCGCGAAACGCTTGGGCGTGCGGTTCGTGCCCGGCGAATAGTGCCCGGGTGGAGGCGAAGAGGAAACGCTCGGAGCCGGTTTCTTTCCGCATCTGGGTGATGACGCGTTCTTGCATGGCGTCCGCGGCGCCTTGGAGCTGGGTGAGCGCGGCCCCGGCATCATAGCTTTCCACGACAGGTGGGATGAGGTAGGAGTGTTCCGCGAAGAGCCGCGGATAGCCCACCAGGATAGCGGTGGCCTGGCCGTGGGAGGCGGCATCAATGGACCGCAGGATCTCAAGTGTGGCGGTCTCGATAGCCGGGAGGGCCGCGGTGGCTGTGTTCATGGCTTCTTCGCAGCTCATCGGGGTGCGGAGCACGAAACAGGAGCTGACGATCTGGGCGAAGTTGGCATCGTTGCCGCCCGCGGTGAGGAACACGACCGAGGTTGCCGGGGTGACGGCACTAACTTGTTCGGCTATATCGGATGTTCGTGCCCCGGAGCACGAGGCGTTGGTGTAGCTGGCGCCGAGTTCGCGGGCGAGCGGGGCGGAGTAGTTATCAGGGGAGCGCCGGCAGGTATCTTCTTCGTAAGTGCCGGCCCCGTTACCGGAGGAAAAGGAATCGCCCAGCTGCACGATGGCGGTGATGGGCCGCGGGGTGGGGGAGGACTGCCCGCCCGCGTTGCCGGTAGCAGTGCAAGCCGCGCAGCTGAGCGCCACAGCGGCAAGGCCGGCAGCGGCCCGCGCGGTGCGTGCGCGAAACGCGAGCGAAGCGCCGGCCTGAACCCGGCCGGAGCGAGACCGCCCGGCACGCGCGATGCCCGCGATGCGCGCGCTGCCTAGCCCGCGGCCGGCGCCCGCACGCGGCATTTAGGCCACCTGCCAGGCCGCATCCGGGGTAGCGGGAAGCAGATCCTCCGGGATAACAACACCGGGGCGAGCCCAAACTTCGTACCGGTAACGCAGCCCGGTACGCGAGGTATGCCAGCCTTTATGAGCGGCTCCCGGTGAGCAGAGCCGCAGCTCCCATTCCGGGGTGATTGCGGGCGCGAAAATATCAGCATCCACATCGGCATCAATAACAGTGCGGATAAGCACCTGTGAGCAGGCCCGAGTTTCGGCATAGACCCCGGCGCCCCCGCATACCCAAGCGGCATCCGCCCCGGTAGCACGGGCTAGGGCGAAAGCTTCCTCAAGATTCGCGGCCAGCTGCGCACCGGGAACCTCAAAATCTTCTTGGGTGCTCACCACGATGGTGGGGGAATGCGGCATAGGCCGCCGCCCCGCAGAAATCCAGGTTTTCCGCCCCATAATCACGGGCCGCCCGCGCACCGCCGCCCGGAAAAAAGCCGAATCTTCCGGAACATTCCAGGGCAGCCGCAAGCCTTTCGCGAGGGCGTGATCACGGGCTTCCGCCCAGATTTGTGCGATAAGCATGGCTTCCTCCTAGACCGAGACCGCGCCGGTGAGCTTGGGGTGGTGCTGGTAGCCCTGGGTGGCCGAAATATCATCCATCTCATAGGAGAAGAGGGAATCGGCTTTGCGCAGCTCCAGAGTGGGGAAGGGATAGGGCTCACGCGAAATCTGTTCGCGCACCTGATCAAGATGATTCAGGTAGATATGGCAATCCCCGCCCGTCCACACAAAATCACCAACATCCAGGCCGACCTGCTGGGCAATCATATGGGTAAGAAGAGAATACGAGGCAATATTGAAAGGCACCCCGAGGAACATATCCGCACTGCGCTGGTAGAGCTGGCAGGACAGCTTGCCATCAGCCACATAGAACTGGAAGAAAGCATGGCAAGGCTGAAGCGCCATCTTATCCAGATCCGCCACATTCCACGCGGAAACAATCATGCGCCGCGAATCCGGGTTGCTGCGCAGGGTTTCCAGGAGCTGGGAGATTTGATCGATATGCCGGCCATCCGGCGCGGGCCAGCTACGCCACTGGTAGCCGTAGACCGGGCCGAGCTCACCATGTTCATCAGCCCATTCATCCCAAATGGTGATGCCATTGCGCTGCAACCACTCAATATTGGTAGAGCCACGCAAGAACCACAACAGTTCCCCCTTGATAGGCTTCATGGCCACGAACTTAGTGGTGATACGCGGGAAACCATCAGCCAGGTGGTAGCGCAGCTGGCGCCCGAAGACAGAGAGGGTACCCGTGCCGGTGCGGTCCCCCTTGCGAGTCCCATTGGCGAGGATATCGGCAAGCAGATCTTCATATTGGCGATTAATCATGAACCCATCCTACGTGGCTACGACGACAGAAAAACTTGCTGCGAAAAAGCACCTGGCTAGGCCGCTTCGGCAAGGCTTCCCCGGGAAGGGCAGCATGCCGGGCGAGCATCCTAGCCCTGCGCGATGATCTCGTGGATAAGCGCGGCGTCGCGCTCCACCACTTTCGCGGCGTACTGGGCCACCTTCTCTTCAATTTTCTTGCCGACGAAAGGAATGGAGACCCGCACCTCACCGGTGACCGTGACGGTGGCCGGCCCAGGGCCGGAAACCTGGAAATCAGCGCTGGCGTGGACGGGAAGTTTGGCTTCCAGCTGCGCTGCGACGTCGTTCCCATTGCGGGTGAATACAATACTGGCCGCTAGACCGGAAGAAAGGAAACGCCGGGCCTGCGCGGGAAGCTGGTCGGCGCTGACCTGCACCGTCATGACCGCGCGCTCGGCGCCGGGCGTGAAGGAAGACGGTTGCGTGTGGAGCGCGGCGAGGCGGCGATTGGCGAGTTCTTCGGACATGAGGACGGTGGCGACGGCGCTCGCGGGGGCGCTGATCTCGTAGCTATGGGAAAACTGCATGGCTATATTTTCCCGCATGGGTGCGGCGCGAGGGAAGCTCGGCCGGATTTTTCAGCGCAGAGCCGGAGGGTGCGGGTATGTGGCGTGCGGAATGGTTACTTAACGTCGAGGTCTCTCACGTTGTATTCGATGGCGACGCCGATAGCTACCGCGTAGGAATGCAGCCGTTGCAGTGTAGGGTTGATGACCCCCGACTCTAACTCGGAGACCCACTCCGGTGTTACGCCGAGGCGTTGGGCCACAAGGTCTTGAGAGATGCCTTTGCGTTCACGCGTGGAACCGAGAGCTTTGAGAAATAGGCGATTTCTCCGGGCTTGCTCATATGAGCGTTGCGTAACTTCAGGAAGGATGTCCATGGTTATTACCTCATAGTCTCTTTCCGAGCCAGCAACCCGTAGGCAATTTCGATACAGCCAATCACCAGCAGCAGCGCCCACGGCACCCACCAGCCGCGCTGGAGAATGACGGTGAGAAGAAGGGGGAGGAGGCCGGCAGCAATTGAGCTCGCCCCGGCCCACATCCAGCGTTTAGTTTTCGCCGATTCCATTACTTGTAGCTCCTTCGCTCCCGGCCGCGGCATTACGCGCAGCTTCGGTACCACGCGCAGCTTCGGTACCACGCGCAGCTTCGGTACCACGCGCAGCTTCGGTGCCGTGCGTGGCCTCGGTGCCCCGCGCAGCATCGCCGCCATGCGAGGCCGCGGCACCCCGCCCAGCTTCCTCACCGGCCAGATCGCGCGGCGCGGGTAGCCCGCGCACCCGATCCAGAAAAACATAGATAAGAAGAAGGATACCCAGATAGGGCAGCCCGGCATACCAGGCTACCGGCATGAGCCAGAAGAGCGCCACAAAAATAGCCAGGCAGCCGGCCATGACGGCCAGATTCGTCACCGGGGCGCCCCAGAGGCGAGCCGGAGGGAGCTCGAGTCCCAGCTGCTTGCGGCGTCGTCGAAAAGCAATATGAGTGGCCATCACTAAAGCCCAGGTGAGCAGGGTCCCGACCGTAGCGCAGCCGTACAAATACGAGAAGCCGGCCTGCGGGGAGGTGAGCGCCAAAATACAGGCGACCACCATTCCCACCATCGCCAAGGTCACCGCACCGCGCGGGGTGCCCTTCGGGGTGGTGCGCGCGGCAAAAGCCGGGGCCATGCGGTCGGTTGCCAGCGCGTGAATCATGCGCGAGGAGGTGTACAGGCACCCGTTCGCCGCGCTCAGCGCCGCCACCAGCAGCACCGCGTTCATAATATGACCGGCGGCCGGAATCGCGGCGGCGTCCAGCGCGTGCACGAAAGGCGATTGGGAAATATCGTGGAGCGGCTCGGCGGTGACCGTCCACGGCTGCATCGCCACCACCACCGCAATCGCCCCCACGTAGAAGAGCAGCAGCCGCCAAATCATGGTGTGCGCGGCGCGCGGAATATCGTAACGGGGATTCCCCGATTCCGCGGCCGTGACCGAGACCGTTTCAATCCCGCCGAAAGAAAAAACCGCCATGCACGCGGCAATGAAAACCGAGCCGGCGCCCAGCGGCATAAAGCCGCCGTGCTCGGTGAGATTGACCAGCCCCACCGGTTCGCTCGCGGGCAGCCCCACAAAAATAATAATGAGACCCAGCAGAATAAAGACCGAAATGGCCGCCACTTTAATCATGGAGAACCAGTATTCCGCGGTGCCGTACAGGCGCACCGTGGCCATATTCAGGCCCACAATAAACAGGGAACAGGCCACCGTTCCCACCGCGCTATTGAGCTGGGGCAGCCAGTGCTGGAGGTATTTCGCGCCGGCCGTCACTTCCGCGCCCACCGCCACAATGTAGGTGACCGCCAGATTCCAGCGCGTTACAAAAGCCCCCAGGTTCCCCAGATAAGCCCCCGCGATGGTGCCGTGCCCGCCGGGAACGGGATGCGCGCTGACCATTTCCGCCAGCGCCCACACCACCGAAAGCGCCAGCAGCCCGGCCAGTGCGTAAGAAATAATCGTGGCCGGCCCGGCCAGTGAAATCGTGGCACCCGCCCCGAGAAATAGCCCCGTGCCCAACGCCCCGGATAGCGCAATCATCGCGATTTGCGGGGAGGTGAGGCTGCGCGCCAGCGCGGTGTGGTGCGAAGTGGCGCGGGTACGCACGTTGGTGCGGCTAGCGGCGGTGCGCGTGCGGGCCCGGGCGCCGGGCGAAGCGTGGTGGCGTGCGGCCATGCGGGCTTCCCTTCGTGGATAGAACGACGGCGCAGCGCGGCGCCGCCCCACCCGGCCTCCACCGCCGGCGCAGCCCGGCCCTCGCACTGCCGTGAATATAACTAACGCGGAACTACTAGTGTACTCGCGCGAGCGACTACTCTTAGGGGTATGCCATCTCTCGGTCATATCTTGGAACGGTCCCAAACGCTCTCCGCTTCGCAACGCGAATGGTTGCATCAGCTGGTGGGGGACTGGCAGTTACTCTCCGATTTTTCCTTCGCGGACCTCGTGCTGGTCACCCCGCTCCAGGATGAACGCTTCATTATCGCGGCGGCCTGCCGCCCGGCCACCAACGCCACCGCACTCGATAATGACGTGGTTAATATGACTTTCGATCCGGCCGATTCGGAGAAATTCCGGGAGATTATCGCCACCGGGCAGCGCGGCACCGTCTATATTCACGGCCTGCGTTACGAAGGCTACCCGGTGCGCCGGGCCGGTGAGGATCCGTTCGCGGTTCTCGCCCTGGTGTATTCCCAGCGCTCGCGCAAAGAAACGGTGCTGCGGCATTCCTCCTACGAGGAAATTGAAGAGCAGCTCCTCGATATGGTCACCCAGGGCCTGTTCCCCATGGAAGGCACCCCGAGCGGTTTCCGCCACGGCGCCCCGCGCGTCACGGATGGCTTCACCCATATTGATGCCGACGGCGCGGTGATTTTCAATAGCCCGAATGCGGTGTCTAATCTGCACCGCCTCGGGATTCGTTCCACTTTCGAAGGCCAGCTGCTCGCCGAGCAAATCACCTCGAGTATTGACGCGGAAACCCGCCTGGATGATGCGCTGCCGGTGGTGCTGCTCGGGCGTGCCCCGTGGATGACGGAACTCGAATTGCGCGGGGCGGTGCTCTCCCTGCGGGCGGTGCCGCTGTGGAAGGACGGCAAGCACGTGGGCGCGGTGGTGCTCTCGCGTGATATTAGCGAGCTGCGCCGGCGCGAATTGGAGCTGGTCAGCAAAGACACCACGATCCGCGAAATCAACCACCGCGTCAAAAATAATTTGCAGACCGTTTCGGCGCTGCTACGGATGCAGGCGCGCCGCGCCGACGATAAAAAGGTGATCGAGGTGCTCTCCGAGGCGCAGCGCCGCGTGGAAACCATTGCCCTCGTCCACCAGATTCTCTCCCAAACCGTGGACGAAATCGTGGACTTTTCCGAGGTCCTCACCCCGCTTATCACCATGGCCACCGATATTGCCTCCACGGATGTGCGTGTTTCTTCCGAGGTGCGCGGCGAATTCGGAATGGTGGACGCAAATACCGCCACCCGCCTGGCCGTTGTCCTCAACGAACTGGTCTCCAACGCGGTGGAACACGGCCTGCCGCACGGCGGGCATATTGTGGTGAGCGCGGACCGCGAAGGTGACGTCCTCACGGTGCAGGTGAGCGACGACGGCGTGGGCGTGCCCACCACCGGCGTCAAGCAGGGCCTGGGCACCCGGATTGTGCGCACCATGGTGGAAGGCGAATTGCACGGCACCATTAAATGGGAGGCCCGGGAAGGCGGGGGCACCACCGTCACGCTCACGATTAATGTGACGGCCGGGCTGCCGCCCACGGATGAAAAATAGTTTCCGTTCCCGGCGCGCGTAAGAATTAAGTACGACGACGCAGCCCACTAAGTACGACGACGCAGCCCACGCGCAAAGCGCGTGGGCTGGTAGGACTTGGGCCGGTTCGCCTTAGGAGGCAAGTTCGCGCACTCGGCGGGCGCGGGCGGTGCGGCGGCGCAGCCGGCGGCGTTCATCTTCGGAGGTGCCACCCCACACACCTGAATCCTGGTTGTGTTCGAGGGCGTAATTCAAGCAGTCGTCACGGACGGTACATTCCTGGCATACCCGCTTGGCCCGATCCGTTTGGGCCAGGGCCGAGGCCGAACTACCAATCGGGAAGAAAAGCTCCGGGTCTTCCGTCAGGCACGCGGCACGCGAACGCCAATCCATGAATCCTCCTTTTCCCCGCCAGCGCGGGGCATTCCCGCCTCTGCGGGATATAGCCGTATGTGAGACCCATATATCTTTGCAAAGAGCGCAGCCGCGGTAAAGAGCCCGCAGGTGTGATATTTCAACGCCCATCCTTTCCGGGCTACTCACTTGTTATTCCAGGCTTAAACGACTATGGGGTAGCCCGCCGCGCGCTGGGGGTTTGAGGTAACCGGGCGGTGAGGGACAATAGGGGCATGAGCATTGACGAGGCCCGCCGCCGTTGGAATGAGATTGCCCCCACGCTGACCCGCGCGCAGATCGCCTACCATTCCGGGGCCGATCCGCTCATGACGGATGACCACTACGACCGCCTCATTCACGAGCTGCGCGATCTGGAAGCACGCTACCCGGAGCTCGCGGCACCGGATTCGCCCAGCCGCGCCGTCGGGGCACCGGTGAAGAGCGACGGCGCAGCCACCCTGGCTGCGGGCGCGATGGTGGATGAAGGTACTGAACCGGAGCTCGGCGGTGCGCCGGTGCCCGATGCTCAGCCCTTCGCGCCGGTGCTCCACCGCGAACGCCTCTACTCCCTCCAGGATGTCTTTTCCCTCGAGGATCTGCGCGCCTGGTACGCCGCACTTCCGGGAGTATCCGGGGAATCCGGTGCCGCCGTCACCGCGGAAGCAAAGATTGACGGCCTCGCGATCAACCTGCGCTACGACAACGGCGCGCTCACCGTGGCCGCCACCCGCGGGGACGGCGTGACCGGGGAAGATGTCACCCGCAATATCGCCACCATCGCCGCCATTCCGCAGCGCCTGCGCGGCAGCGATATTCCGGAGGTCATGGAAGTACGCGGGGAAGTTTTCTTCCCCCTCGCCGACTTCGCGCAATTCAACGCCGAGCAGCGCCAGCGCCGCGAAGCAGCCGAACGCGAGCGCGCGGCCGCGGAACAGGCCGGGGATACCGCAGCGGTGCGCGAAGCCAACCGCATCATCCGCTCCTGCCGCGAATTCGCCAACCCGCGTAACGCCGCGGCCGGCTCGCTGCGCCAAAAAGACCCGGCCGTCACCGCCTCCCGCCCACTTTCCTTTATCGCCCACGGCATCGGGGCGCTCGCGGGAGTTCCGGCCTCCCTGGCCGAAGCGCTCTCCACCCAGGCCGGCGTATACGAAGCATTCGCGCGCTGGGGCCTGCCCATTTCCCCCTACACCAAACTGGTCTCCAACTGGGAGGATATCGAGGCTTTCGTGGCGGACCTGGCCACCCACCGCTACGATCTCATCCACGGGATTGACGGTGCCGTCCTCAAAGTCAATGACCGCGCGGTGCAGGCCGGGCTCGGCTACACCTCCCGTGTCCCGCGCTGGGCCATCGCCTATAAATACCCGCCCGAAGAAGTGGAAACCACCCTCCTGGATATCCAGGTCAATGTGGGCCGCACCGGGCGCGCCACCCCCTACGCCATTATGGAACCCGTACTCGTGGACGGCTCGGTCGTCACCCAAGCCACCCTCCACAACCGCGAAGAAGTAGCCCGCAAAGGCGTGCGCATTGGTGACGTCGTGATCGTGCGCAAAGCCGGGGACGTTATCCCCGAAGTGGTCGGCCCGGTCCTCCTCGAGCGTGACGGCACCGAACGCGAATGGGTCATGCCGCGCGCCTGCCCCTCCTGCGGGGCCACCCTCGCCCCCGCCCAGGAAGGCGATGTGGATATGCGCTGCCCCAATGCGCAATCCTGCCCCGCCCAACTGGCCGAACGCGTGGTCCATATCGGCTCGCGCGGGGCGCTGGACGTGGAAGCCCTCGGCGAGGAAACCGCCCTCTGGCTCACCAACCCGGACGCCCGGCGCCGCGAAGCACTCATCGCCCTCGCTAGCGGCCACCGCCTGGAAATCGAAGGCGCGGACGGGCGCAAAAAAACCCTGCGCCTCGCGCGCGAAGCGGCACGCGACCTGGGCATTGTGGACGGCGACGGCGCTATCCTCGACTCCGAGGTGATTATCCCGCCCGCGGTAGCCCGCAGCCTGGGTGTTCCCGAACCCCAAGAACCGGTGCTCCACAGCGAAGCCGGACTTTTCGCGGTACAAGCCGCGGACGTAGCCACCACCTGGGTATGGAAAGAAATCCGCAACGCCGGCCAACCCACCGGCGACTACCGCTACGTGCGCGCCGCCTGGACCAAACCCGCGTGGGGAAGCAGCGCCGGCCAGCGCGTCATCACCAAAGAAAGCGAACCTGGCAAAGCCCTCCTCACCATGCTCACCGAGCTCGAAAAAGCCCGCGGCAAAGAACTCTGGCGCAAACTCGTGGCCCTCTCCATCCGGCACGTCGGGCCCACTGCGGCCCGCGCGCTCGCGGCGGCGTTCCCGGATTTGGCGCAGCTGCGCGCCGCTTCCGTGGAGGAACTCTCCGCGGTGGACGGCGTGGGGGAGATTATCGCCCGCTCCTTTAAAGAATGGTTCGAGGTGCCCTGGCACCTGGAAATTATTGAGCGGTGGGAAGCCGCCGGGGTAGTTTTCGCCGATAGCGCCGCGGACGCTGAGCAAGTTCCCCAAACCCTCGCGGGGATGACGATTGTGGCCACCGGCTCCCTGGAGGGCTATACCCGCGATTCGGTCAAAGAAGCGATCCTCAAGCACGGCGGGAAAGCGGCCGGCTCGGTTTCCAAGAAAACCACCGCGGTGGTGGTGGGGGAGAACGCCGGGTCGAAAGCCGCCAAGGCTGAAGAACTCGGTATCCCGCGCCTGAGTGAAGCAGAATTCACCGAGCTGCTGCGCACCGGCCAGCTCCCCGCATAAAACTAAACAACGCAAAAACCGAGCGCCGCACAGCGGCGGCGCGGCGGGACGGCGCTGCGGCGTCGTACCCGTTGCGGCCGCGCGCGGCTACAGCAGCGGCGCCAGCGGAGCCATAACCTTTTCGGTCACCCGCGCCAGCGTGCCGCGCTGATCCCATTCCCCCAGGGTGAGTTCGCGGGTATTCCGCAGGTCGAATTCGAAAATCTTTTCCATAACGGCCGCGAAACCGGCATCGTGAATCGACATATTAATTTCGAAATTCCCCCGCAGGGACAGCCGGTCAATATTCGCGGTCCCCACGGTAGACCAGGTGGAATCCATCGTCATGGTTTTCGCGTGAATCATGGCGTCCTGGTAGAGGAAAATCCGCACCCCGGCGCGCAGCAGCCGCTCGTAATGCGGCCGCCCCACCCAATCCGTATAAATATGATTGGAGTACTGGGGGATAAGAATCCGCACGTCCACGCCGCGTTCGGCCGCGTCGGTGAGCGCGTCGAGCATGGGCGCATCCGGAATGAAATACCCCATGGTGATCCAGGCCCGCTGCGAGGAGCGCGCCAGCGCATCCAAATACAGCGAAGAAATAGGATAAGTATTATGCGCGGGAGAATTCGTGACCGCCCGCATGCGCGAATCCCAGTGGTGGGTGAGCGCACGGCGCAGGGTGGGATGATCGCGTTTGCGGTAGGCATTCCACATATCCACAAAAGCCACGTCCAGCTCCCACACCGAGGGGCCCTCCACGCGCAGGTGGGTATCGCGCCATTCCGTCACGTACAGGCCGCCAATATTGTAGCCACCCACGTAGCCGACGCGGCCGTCCACCGTCAAGATTTTGCGGTGATCGCGCCCTTTATCGCGCGAACGCCCGGTCAAAATTCCGGTGCGCACCAGCGGGAAATTCATCCAGTGCAGATTGGCGATCCGCGGCGGGTGCCGGAACGAGGGCGGCTGATTGAGATTCCCCCAGGTGTCCAGCAGCACATGGACCTGCACCCCGCGGTGCGCCGCCGCGATAAGCGCGTCGCGGAAACGGTGCCCCACGTGATCCGCTTTGACAATAAACCACTCGAAATAAATATGGTCCCGCGCATTATTAATATCGGCGAGCATCGCGCGATACACATCCGCCGCACCCGTATACAAGATCGCGTGGTCGCGCCCGACCTGCACTTCTTGCGGGGGCAGATGCGGATAAGAACTGACCGGTGGGGTGCGGCGTTTGCGCATTTCATCTACAACGACGACGGCGCCCGCGGCGGCCAAAGGCGCCGCGGCCGCGAGCATACCCGCCGTGCGCAGCACCCGGCGCGAAGTCCACTCAGTCATAGCGCCAATTGTAGACGCTCCCCGGTTCTCACTAATCCACGGGTGCGCCATCGCGCGGTGCAACCGCGTAGACTTGAGCCATGTCGTCATTTTCTAAGGAAGAGGTAGCGCGCTTAGCGGAGCTATCCCGCATCGCCCTGACGGATGCCGAGGCCGAAAAAATGGCCGGTGAGCTTTCCGTCATCGAGGATGCAGTGAAGGCGGTATCCGAAGTTGTTAGCTCGGATATTCCCTTTACCTACAATCCGCTCCCGCTGGCCAATGTCAAACGCCCCGATATTCCGGGGGAAACCCTTGATCGTGAGGAAGTCCTCGCCGCGGCCCCGGCCGCCGAAGAAGGTAAATTCCTCGTCCCGCGCATTATGGGGGAGGAATAAATGAATAGCTTGTTGCTCAAGTCCGCCGCGGAACTTTCCGCGCTGCTGCGCGCCGGGGAGATCACCTCCGTGGAACTCACCACCGCCTGCCTGGATCGCATCGAGGCACTCAACCCCAAGGTGAACGCTTTCCTGTACGTGGATCGGGAGGGCGCCCTGGAGGTGGCCCGCGGGGTGGATGCCGCCCGCGCGGAAGGCCAGGAACTCCACCCGCTGGCCGGTATTCCTATCGCGGTAAAGGACAATATTTGCACCCGCGGGATTCCCACCACCGCGGCGTCGAAAATCTTGGAAGGGTGGCGCCCGCCGTACGATGCGAGCGTCGTCGTAAAAATTAAAGAAGCCCGGCTCCCTATCGTGGGCAAAACCAATATGGACGAATTCGCGATGGGGTCCTCCACGGAGCATTCCGCTTTCGGGCCCTCGCGCAACCCCTGGGATCTGGACCGGATTCCGGGCGGTTCGGGCGGCGGTAGCGCCGCGGCCGTCGGTGCGTTTATGGTGCCGCTCGCCCTCGGTTCCGATACCGGCGGGTCGATCCGCCAGCCCGCCGCGGTCACCGGAACGGTGGGAACAAAACCCACCTACGGGGCGGTGTCCCGCTTCGGTTTGATC
Source organism: Actinotignum timonense (assembly GCF_030216305.1). Classification (GTDB taxonomy): domain Bacteria; phylum Actinomycetota; class Actinomycetes; order Actinomycetales; family Actinomycetaceae; genus Actinotignum; species Actinotignum timonense_A. The sequence goes on from NZ_JASOKT010000015.1 coordinate 40,301, forward strand.
GCCATGGCCTCCTCGCTGGACCAGATCGGGCCGGTCACCCGCACCGTGGAAGATGCCGCGCTGCTCCAGGAACTGCTCAGCGGGCACGATCCCCACGATTCCACCTCGCTTCCCGATACTCCTTCCGGCCTGGTGGCGGCCTGCCACGGCGAAGCCGGGAGCTGGGACGGTGCCGGAAGCGATCCGGAGCGCCCGCTCGCGGGCCTCAAGGTGGGGCTCGTGGAAGAAATGCACGGGGAGGGCTACGCGCCCGGCGTGCTCGAGGCTTTCGAAAACGCGGTGGCGCGCATGCGCGAACTCGGCGCGGAAACGGTGGAGCTTTCCTGCCCCAGTTTCCACTATTCGCTGGCCGCCTACTACCTCATCATGCCCGCCGAGGTTTCCTCCAACCTGGCCCGTTTCGACGGAATGCGCTACGGCCTGCGGGTGGAACCCGAAGAAGGGCCGGTCACCGCGGAAACCGTGATGCGGGCTACCCGCGCGGCCGGTTTCGGTGAGGAAGTCAAACGCCGCATTATCCTGGGCACCCACGTGCTCTCCGCCGGGAACTTCGATGCCTTCTACGGCGCGGCGCTGCGGGTACGCACCCTGGTTCAGCGTGACCTGGAGCAGGCTTTCTCCCGGTGCCATGTGATCGTATCGCCCACCTCGCCCACGGTGGCTTTCCCCTTCGGCTCGAAAACGAACGACCCGCTGGCCATGTACCTCAACGACATCGCCACCATTCCCGCCAACCTGGCCGGAATCCCGGGTATTTCGCTGCCGGCCGGGCTCTCGGAAGGGCTGCCGGTGGGCTTGCAAATTCTCAGCCCGGCCCGGGCGGACGCCCTCATGTACCGGGTGGCCGCGGCCATCGACGCCGCGCTCGGCCACAACGTCCCCGCTGCCTGCCCCGCGCGGGATTGGGAGGAATAAAGCATGGATGAACTTATGAATTACGAGGACGCCGTCGCGCGTTTCGACCCGGTGATCGGTTTGGAAGTGCACGTGGAGCTGTCCACACACACCAAGATTTTCGACGCCGCCCCTGTGGCTTTCGGTGCTGAACCCAATACCGATGTGCAGCCGGTCTCCCTCGGGCTTCCCGGTTCGCTCCCGGTGGTCAATGAGGCAGCGGTGGAATACGCGGTGAAGCTGGGCCTGGCCCTCAACTCCCGCATTAACGAGCTCTCGCGTTTCGAACGCAAGAACTACTTCTACCCGGATCTGCCCAAGGCCTACCAGATCACCCAGAACGCCCAGCCGATTATCCTGGGCGGCTACCTGGATATCGAGCTGGCTGACGGCACTCCCTACCGTTTCCCCATTGAACACGCGCATCTAGAAGAAGACGCCGGGAAGAATACCCACGTGGGTGGGGCCGATGGGCGCCTCCAGGGGGCGCGCTACTCGCTGGTGGATTACAACCGTTCCGGGGTGCCGCTCATTGAGATCGTTTCCGATCCGGCTACCGGGGTGGGGAAGAACGCTCCGGAGATCGCCGGCGCGTACGTGCGCGGGATCCGCGAACTAGTGCGGGCGCTCGGCATTTCCGAGGGGCGCATGGAGCGCGGCAATATCCGCGCGGACGTCAATGTATCCCTGCGGGAAAGTCCGGATGCTCCTTTCGGTACCCGCACCGAAACGAAGAATGTCAATTCTTTCCGCGGTATTGAAAACACCATTCGCTACGAGATTTCCCGCCAGGCCGCTATCCTGGCTGCCGGTGGCACGATTCTCCAGGAAACGCGCCATTACAAGGAGGAAATCCAGGGCACCATTGCCGGGCGCGTGAAGTCCGACGCGGATGACTACCGCTACTTCCCCGAACCGGATCTGGTTCCGGTGATCTGCACTCCCGCGTACGTGGAGGAGGTGCGCGCGGGGCTGCCCGAACTACCGGCGGCGAAGCGCGCCCGTATCACCGAGGAATGGGAGCTTTCCCCGGAGGAATTGCGCGATCTTATCAACGCCGGCGCGGTGGATCTGGTGGATGCCACCGTCCGGGCCGGGGCAACGCCCGCCGGAGCCCGCAAATGGTGGATGGGCGATATCGCCCGTTACGCCAAGGATAACGACGTCGAGCTCGAGGACGCCCCCATTACCCCGGAGGCGGTTGCCGAGCTGGACGGCCTGGTCCAGAGCGGGCGGCTCAATGACAAGTTGGGCCGCCAGGCGCTGGCGGGGGTCCTCGCCGGGGAAGGCAGCCCGGAGGAAGTTGTTGCCGCGCGCAATCTGGAGATCGTGTCCGATAGCGGGGCCCTGGAGAAGGCCGTGGACGAAGCCCTGGCTGCCAACCCTGACGTCGTCGAAAAAATTCGCGGCGGAAAGGTGCAGGCCGCCGGTGCCATTATCGGTGCCGTCATGAAGGCTACCCACGGTAAGGCCGACGCTGGTGCCGTGCGCGCCCTCATTATGGAGCGCGCCGCGGCCGAATAAAGCGGCGGTGGTGAACCGGGCTGGTAAAGGCGCGGTAGCGCGCCGGCCCGATAAAGGCGCGGCGGTCAATGGGCCCGGTAAGCCGCGGTAGTGAACCGGACGAAACCGGGCATATCTCGTGAAGGAGGCGCAGGTGGCGCGAACACAAGCAGGGACAGAGCGACAATCTGACGCGGCATCACCTTCGGGTGAGGCCCAGCAGTTCGTGCCACCTCCCTCCCAACGCGAGATTTTTGCGGCCCACGAAGGCGGCAAATTAGAAACCCGCGCGACGGCCGCCATCGAGAACCGCGAGGACCTGGCCCGGGTGTATACGCCCGGGGTGGCGCGGGTTTGCGAAGCGATTCACGCCCAGCCGGAACTGGCCCGCCGCTACACGGTGAAATCCAATACCGTAGCCGTGGTGACAGACGGCACCGCGGTGCTCGGTTTGGGGGATATCGGGCCGTTGGCTTCCCTCCCCGTTATGGAGGGGAAGGCCGCGCTCTTCAAGCGTTTCGCCGGGGTGGATGCCTGGCCGGTGCCCTTGGCCACCACCGATACCGAGGAAATCATCGCGGCGGTGCGCGCCATCGCCCCGGCGTATGCCGGTATCAATCTGGAAGACATCTCCGCCCCGCGCTGCTTCGAAATCGAAAAACGTCTGCGAGCGGAACTTGATATCCCGGTCTTCCACGACGACCAGCACGGCACCGCAGTTGTGGTGCTAGCCGCCCTCATCACCGCGCTGCGCGTAGTTGGGAAAAAACCCGCAGACGCACGCGTGGTGGTATGCGGAATCGGTGCCGCTGGCACCGCGATTATTCGCCTACTGCTGGAATACGGGGTACGGGACATTATTGCCGTGGACCGCGCCGGCACGCTCGGTCCCTTCCGCAGCGAAATCAACCCCGGTCACGCCTGGGTTGCGGGCCGTACCAATCCCCGGCAGATCGACGGCGACGTGCGTACGGCCCTGCACGGTGCGGATGTGTTCATTGGCGTTTCCGGCCCTAATATTCTCGACGGCGCAGCTCTGGACACCATGGCTGATAAAGCCATCGTTTTCGCCCTGGCTAATCCCACCCCGGAAATCGCTCCCGAAATCGCGCGCGAGCACGCCGCAGTGGTGGCAACCGGCCGCTCGGACTACCCGAATCAGATCAATAACGTGCTGGCTTTCCCCGGGATCTTCCGCGGTTTGCTTGACGCTCATGCCACCGAGGTCAGTGACACGATGCTGCTGGCCGCGGCTAAGGCGCTTGCTGATCTGGTCGGGGAGGATGCGAATCCGGATTACATCATCGTTTCTGCCTTTGACGAGCGGGCTGCCGAAGCGGTGGCGCAGGCGGTTCGCGAGAGTGTGGCAGTTGTCTAGAAAACTCCGACGCGGTTCCCTCGGGTGTGTGGTGGGTGTCTCTCTGGTTTGATTTGCGTCTAGCGGGCTGGGCTTGTAAGCTTGTTATCCGTCGCCGAGAGCCCGGTAAGGGTCTGAGGTGGCACGGAAACTCCTCGTGAGTAGCCTAGTTCACTAGCTTCCCGGTTTGAAAGAATCGGGCCACGGTGGTAGGCTAACGGGGTTGCTCTTCTTGAGCGTGAATGATTCTCTCCGGACCAGCCTGTCAATGGTTATTGGTGGTTGGTGTGGGGTGTGGATATGGTGTTCGGATGCTTAATAGCGTGTCTGACTAATATATTTTTTACGTGAAAATTTTTTTGTTCACACGACCGGGCCAGGTTGACTGATTGTTGGTTTCCTGGTGGTTGTGTGGGTGTGTGCAAGGACAGTTAGCACTCCAACATGTAAAAGGCTGGATGCATTCGTTTGTTATATGCGAGCGTGTTTGGTTTGTTTGTTGGTGGTGTGTTTTTGTTCTTGTTATTTATATTTTATTCGAGCTAGATGTTGTCTTGCTCTCTTACGGTTTTTTGTGGAGAGTTTGATCCTGGCTCAGGACGAACGCTGGCGGCGTGCTTAACACATGC
>NZ_JASOKT010000016.1 GCF_030216305.1 Actinotignum timonense
GGGGAATTCTTCACGTAGAAGACATTCCCACGCCGCACCGCAAACGTATCAACACCATCACCATCCCAATCACCGACCAGGACCTCATCGCCGGCCCGGCCGTAGGAAAACACGCTATCCGCCACGCCACTGGCCGGGGAATTCTTCACGTAGAAGACATTCCCACGCCGCACCGCAAACGTATCAACACCATCACCATCCCAATCACCGACGAGGACTTCATCGCCGGCCCGGCCGTAGCTGAAGACGAGGTCGGCCACGGTGGCTTGCCAAGTATTGGATAGGTAGAACATATTGCCAGTTGTCGGTGCGGGCGCAGGTACCGTCGGTTCCGGCGCGGGCGTGGTTGGTTCGGGCGCCGTCGGCTCCGGCTGCGTCGGTTCAGGCGCAGGCGCCGTCGGTTCCGGTGAAGTCGGTTCCGGTGAAGTCGGTTCCGGACTGGTTGGTTCAGGCGCGGTCGGCTCCGGCTGCGTGGGAGTCGGTTCCGGCTTCGTGGGCGTCGGCGCAGGAGCCGGATCTTCCTTCTCCGGAATCACCTTGAGCCCAACCTTGAAGGGGTCGTGATCCGAGGAGCGGAAAGCGCTCTCATCCCACAGATTCTTGATGTTGTAGTTGTAGCGGGAGTACTCCAGGGCCACCGACTCGGGGGAATTGATATTCCACACCTGCCCGCCGGTGGCGAGCTTCGCGGCGGCGGGATTGGCCAGCACGTGATCGAGCGAGCCCACCAGCCCGGAGAATTGGTAGGTGTAGGAATCCGGCTGGAAATGCCCGTGCAGATTGGTGTATCCGGCCTTCTCAAAGACCCGGATCGGATCCTCCTTCGAATAGGAGTTGAGATCCCCCACCACAAACACCGGCTTATCGGCAAACTCCGCCGCGATCCAATCGCGTAGCGTCTCCGCCTGCTTGGTGCGCAGGCGGTTGTTATTGCCCTGGTACACATCCTCGTCGTTCGCGATCTTCTTGGATAGCGAACCCTTGGACTTGAAGTGGTTGGTAATCACCACGAACTCCGGGCCCACGCCTTCGCCATCCACAACCGCCTGGAAAGTTTGTGCCAGCGGCTGGCGCGCCGTCCCGGTATACCACTCGCTATTGAGAATCTGCGAGGCGCCTACCGCCCGCACCTTATCTTTCTGGTAGATAAAGGCAAGGCGAATATAGTCCTCGTTCTCCCCCACTTTCGCCGGGGAAGGCACATAAGCCCAGCGCTCGGCCTGCGCGTCCGCATTGAGGGCCGCCACCAGGGCCCGCACCGCAGTATCGCGATCCCCGCCGGATACCCGGGCAGTATTCTCAATTTCCTGCAGCCCCAGCACGCTGGCATCCAGCTCGTTAATAGCCCGCACAATCTTGGTTTGCTGGCGCGCGAAAGACTCGGGGCTATATGCCCCGCGCACCTTGCACCTATTCGCCGCGATGGGATTACCTTCGCGGTCGGTATAGGCCCGGCAGCCCTTCTCGTTTTCGCCGAGGCTCGTGAAGTAGTTGAGCACATTGAAGGAGGCGAGAGAAATATCCCCGCCCAGATCCCCGGGGGCCGCCGCGCGGGTGTTCTCAAAAGTGACCACTTCGGTGGACCGATCCGTGCCATCTTCCAGCGTCACCGGGAACCGCGGTTGCAGCTTCCAGGAATTATTGCGGAAGTCCATAATGAGCCCGCCTTGGAGAGTTGCGGCGGCGCCCACGCGCACCGGCGCAGCCTGAGCAGCCTCGCCGGCGTTACCGGCCCCACCGGTCGCGCCAGCCTCACCGGCGGCACCGGCTTCACCACGCTGAGCCGCCGCATTATCCGCGAACAGATAGGGCACCGGCACATTCGTTTGGGCATTGCGCCCGAAGTAGGCCCGCGAGCGCCCATCATCCAAAACCAGCACATTCGCCGCGTTATAGGCATCCAGGGCCTGTATCTGCTCGGGATTCTCGCTCGGGTTGAAACGTTCGCTGGGCTGCCACAGCGGCTGAGTGCCACAGGCCAGACCCACCTCGCCGTACTGGTTGGTGGCATAGTTATTAGTCACCGTGAGCGGCCCGGTCACGCGCACGAGCATGCCCTCCACCGCTTCGCGCTGCGCCGCCGTGGCATTGCAGGCGATTTCAACCGGCTCAATCGCCGCCGGCTTTTCCTCCAGCACGGTAATAGCAGCGGCATTAATTTCAGTCAGCCCGTAAAACTCGGTGACCGTGCCGCGCACCTCCACATAGGCACCGGCCTCCAGCTGGGCGGCCGCTGCCCCGTATACGAAAATACCGTGGGATGCATCAGTATGTTCCACCCCGGGCGTTTGGATATAGGCCCCGTTGAGTCCGCCTTCCGGGTAGGCCGCGGTCACGACGCCGCGCGTGGTCACCTCCTGCCCGGCGAGTGGACTTGCCTGCCCGCTTCCCTGAATTTGCGCGATGGTGACGGGCGCGGCCGGATCGCTTGTGCTTCCCGTGCCCGGCTCCGTTGTTGGCTCGGTGCCGGGGCCGGTGCTTGGCCCGGGTTGCGGCTGGGTGCCGGGATCCGGTTGGCTCGGGGTTGCGTCGTCGTTCGCACGTCCCGGCGTAGCCGGAACAACACTAAAATCGGCCGCATTATTATTCGTATCCGCGCCGTTGGGGATGCGGGAGGCGGAGTTCGCGGCCATCTGGGAATTGGAGCCGACGCGAGCCGCCTCGCCTTCCGCCACGCTCGCGTTCCCGTATCCGACCAGGTCAATCGCGGTGGCGGGATCGGCCAGGGCCGCGTCAATACGCGACGACGGCGCCAGCACCACAATCCCTCCCTTGGCTCCGAGGTTGATCGGGGAGGTGGCCGCCTCCGGGAGCTGAGCACCGTTGGACCCGTTCGATCCGGCGCTGACCACCAGATAAGCCCCGGCGTCCAGGCTGCCGCTCAGGGCCACCTTGGAAGAAATGTTCTTCCCGTGGCTTGCCGAATAGCCCAGCGTCAGATCGCTCAGGTCAATCGCCGCCGAGCTCGGGTTGTACAGCTCAACGTATTTATGAGTGTAGGTGGATCCGGAGGACCCGCCCCGGGTGTAAATCTCATTAATGACAATTCCGGAACCGTCCGGCGCGGCGAACGCCGGGAGGAGGCAGACGCCGGGAACCATCAAAGCCGTGGCTGATAGTACCGCAACGCCCGCGAGGGCACGTTTTTTCACGTTGCGACCTTTCTGTGTGGTCCGCGCGTGGCGGGCGCGGAAAGTGCTTCACGCCTCCTCCACGTTAGCCCGGCCGCATCGCCAACTCTTAAACACCAGGTAAACGGGCGGTGACCAGGGCTTGCGGCGCTACACAGGCTCGTCGTCGAGCAGCCCGGCGCGCGTCATATCCACCGCGACCCCGATACGCCCTTCCACCCCCATTTTCGCCACGATGGCGGAGAGGTGCGTTTTCACCGTGGATTCGGACAGGTGCAATTTCTCGCCGATATCGCGATTCGAGAGCCCCCGGGAAACCTGCCGGGCCACCTCGAGTTCGCGGGCGGTGAGCCGCGCGATTTTTTCCTGGGCGCGCCGGCGCGCGCTCACGGTGCGGGTCGCCGCCAAATATTCGTACACCTGCTTGGCCGCGCGCGGGGAGAGAGCGCCATCCCCGGCCGCCACATTGCGGATCGCCTGGAGGAGAACCTGGGGATCTTCCGATTTGAGAATGAAGCCAGAAGCGCCGGCTTCCGCGGCGCGTACCGCTTCATCATCGGCATCCAGGGTGGTCACCACAATGACGTGGGGTGGATGCGGGAAAGTCCGCAGCTGGCGCGTGGCCTCGATGCCGTCCATACCTCCGGGCATCGCCACGTCCATGAGCACGACGTCGATCTTCACCGCGGTGAGAGTTTCCAAAGCTTCGCGGGCCGTGCCCGCCTGCGCCACCACCTCACTATCGCGCTCCGGACTCAGGTTAATAATCTGTACCAGGAGACGGCGAACCATCGGGTCGTCATCAACGACCATAACGCGAATGGGTGAGGAAATCGGCACCGCGCTATTTTACCATTCCAGGATTGCCGCCCCGGGCACTCCCGTCCCAGGGAAGGTGCACATCAACTGCGAAAACGCCGCCCGCGGTAGTGAAGCTGGCTCGCCCGCCCAGGGCCTGGGCTCGGGCCTGCACCCCGCGCAATCCCGAACCCGCCCCGTGCTCGCTTTCGGTCTTCTCCCCGTCATTCGTGGCGGGCATAGCGTTGCGCACCGCAATATCGAGGCCCTGATCCGGCCCCCCGCTCACCCGCACCCGGGTGGTTTCTTCCGGGGCGTATTTGACCGCGTTGGTGAGTAGTTCCTGGACGATGCGGTAGCAGGCCGTGGTGAGCGCGGCCGGGGCGCGTTCGGCATCCGTAATAAAAACATTGGCGACGACGGGATGCCCGGCCGCCAGCACTTTATCAATATGATCCGCTAATTCAGTGAGGGAACGCGGCGGGCGGTAGGCCGAGGAACTCGGATCGCGCATGACCCGCACCAGGGAACGCAAATCATCGGTGGCCTGGCGGGATGATTCCCGCAGCGACCGCGCCGCTTCCTCTAAGTCCGCATCCCCGCGCGCCAGCAATTCCAAGGAGCCGGCCTGCAGGCTCATAATGGCAAGCTGAGAGCCGATGGAATCATGAATTTCCCGAGCAAGGGCATCGCGTTCTTCTTTGCGGGTGAGCTGAGTTTCTAGCTCTTCGGAAGTGGCGGCCGATGCTTGGAGTTCCTCGCTGGTGGCATCCAGGCGATGGTGAGTTTCCTGCAGCTCCGCGGTGGCACTGCGCCACAGCCCCCAACCGATAGGGAGGAGCACCGCCACCGCGTAGAGCACCAGGAGCGGCGCAATATTATTCGGGAAATCATCCAGCGGATTCTGGTGATTGAGGAAGCCCATCACCCAGGAAGAGTTGTAATCTTTCCCGGTCAGTTCGCGGGCGAATTGCCAGGCGGTAATGAGGGCATACATGAGGCACACGCCCAAGGCGCGGCGTCGTCGCCCCAAGGCACGCGCCCCCGCAAGATAGCGCGGCAGCAAAAACCCGACCACCGGTCCGATCGCACCCAAAGTAGAACACACGGCCGCAACCGCGAGCGCGCGGCGCGGGTAGCGTTCCCGGCGCGCCACCCACACGCCCGCCATAATGCAGCAGCACATCGATACGAAGATCCCGACTTCGTCGAGGGTGCCGAGCCAGCCAGGCAGCGCGCGGATTTTCGCGCGTTCAATCTGGTAGCCGACCCCCACCACCATGACGATATATATGGCGGCAGTTTTGAGATAGAAGGGGAGGGCGGCGAGCCCGCGCCGGCGCGCCGGACTCTGCCCCGCACGCGCCGCCGCACCGCTGCGTTTCTTCGGCGCGTAATCTGTCATGCCTGTGATTGTACGGCGCGCCCGCGCGCTTCAGAACCGCCGTTCGGCCCGCGAATGCCACCCGAAGGGATGAGGCGGGTCTGCCCAGGTGGAGGATGTGCGCACCGCGCCGCCTTTCTACCCTGGAGGCGATACGTGAGCGACTCCGGCCGCGGGCTTCCTGCCGGGCCGGGGCGGCGCCCACCGTTGTAGATAAGAAAGGTTCTCGCATGTCAGCATCCACGCCGCCGGTGTACGGCGCAGTACCCGCTCCGGAACAGAAAAAGAATTGGTTTGCGCGCCATAAGCTCCTCACCGCGCTGCTCGCTATTGTGGTGCTCGCGATTGTGGGCACCGCGCTGTCCAAGCAATCCGATGGCAAGCCCGCCGCCACGTCCAGCTCCCAGGCCGCCGATAGCGCGGCATCCGGGAACGCCGCGGAGGGCGCGGATAAGAAGGCCGAGGCTGAGGGCGATAAAGGCGATAAGAAAGATAAGAACGACGACGCAACCGTGGGCATCGGCACCCCGGTCGTTCTCGGTGATTTTGAAGTGACCGTGACCAATGTGGAGAAAGGCGTGAGCCATATCGGCAATGATGTGCTCGGCAAGGATGCCACCGGCCAGTACGTCATTGTGGATGTGACCGTGAAGAATACCGGGAAGGAAGCGGCTGGCTTCGCCGAATCGGAGCAGAAGCTCGTGGATACCGAGGGGCGCCAGCATTCGGTTTCCGGGGATTCCCTGTACTTGGGCGATGCGTCGATGATCTACGAGAAGGTCAATCCGGGCAATACCGTGACGGGCAAGCTGCTCTACGATGTGCCTGCCGATGCGGTTCCTGCCAAGCTGGAACTGGAGACCGGGTGGATTCATAACGCCACTGTTAACTTGCAGTAAACGCCGCTTACTTCGCTAGGCGTTTCTCTTCGCGGCCCTTCGCTCTAGAATCGAGAGCGAGGGGCCGCGGCGCATTCACCCAGCTGAGCGCGCTCCTCGGCGGCGATCGTAGCGGCACACAAGCGATCAAACGAATAAACGAATAAGCAACCAAGCGATCAAGCGAAGAAAGGCAGCTCGTAGCTATGTCACAGCTCGACACCATCTGGTGGCAGGTTTTTGCCCTGGGAGCCTGCGGGGCGCCCATTCGCGAGGGGCATAGCCCCCTGACCGCGGCCGGGGAACTTTCCGACGCCACCCCCGGTGAACACCGCTTACGGGCTTTGGATCCGTGGCTGGACTATCTTATTGAGCTCGGCGCCAATGGCCTGCTCCTCACCCCGATTTTCGCTTCGGTTTCCCACGGCTATGACACCCTCGATCATTTCCGCCTCGATCCGCGCCTGGGCGATAACACGGATATCACCCACCTCATCAAGGAAGCGCACCGCCGCGGCATCCGGGTGCTTTTCGACGGCGTCTTCAACCATATTTCCCGTTCCCATCCACAGGTGGAGGAGTTGGGCCTGCGCACCGGGAGCGGCGATTTCCACACCTGGGAAGGGCACGGGGATCTCATTACCCTCGACCATTCTTCGCCGCGGGTACGTGAGCTGGTCCGCGAGGTCATGGAATTCTGGCTGGAGCGCGGTATCGATGGCTGGCGCCTGGACGTGGCCTACGCGGTCCCGACCGATTTTTGGGCGGAAGTGCTCGGGAAAGTCCGCGAGCGCTTCCCCGAGGCGCTGTTCCTAGGCGAAGTTATCCACGGCGATTACCCCGATTTCGTGGCGCGCTCCAGCGTGGATACCCTCACCCAGTACGAGCTCTGGGCCTCGATCCGCCAGTCGATTGCCGCGCGTAATTTCTGGGAGCTGGACTGGAATCTGGGGCGGCACGCGCAATTCTGCGAGCATTTCATTCCCAATACGTTTATCGGCAATCACGATGTGGAACGCATCGCCACGGCGGTGGGCCCGGCCGGCGCGGTGCTGGCTGCCGCGGTACTCTTCACGGTTCCCGGGATGCCTTCGATTTATTACGGGGACGAACAGGGCTTCACGGGAACCAAACTCGAAGGCTTTTCTGCCGACGACCAATTGCGCCCGCCCCTGCCCGAACGCCCCGAACAGCTCTCCGACCTGGGCGCCGGGATGTACGACGCCTACCGCGCCCTCATCGCGCTGCGCCGCACCCACCCGTGGCTCACCCGCGCCCACCTCGAGGTCACGGGCAAGGATAATACCTGGATCGAGTACCGCGTTTGGGAGCGTCAGCACTACGACGCAGCTCCGACCAGTGCGGACTCTGGCGCGCACGGTACTGACCGCCATGAGCAGCTCACCGGCACTGCCACGCAGGCAGACTCGGCCGCCCAAGTGAACTCTGGCCAGCCCGCTGAGCTGCGGGTGCGCCTCGAACTCGAGCCGCACCCGAGCGCTCGTATCATTGGCGTTGATCCCGCCGGAGGCGACGTTGAACTCTTTTCCTGGTATGCCGACGCGGAAAGTGGGGAGTAAACAGTGCTTATCCTCCTACCTCCTTCGGAAGGGAAAACCGCGCCGGCCAGCGGCCCCGCCCTTGACCTGAGCGCCTTGAGCATCCCGGAATTCACGGCCTTGCGCACCGAGCTGGTGGCGGAGCTGGAAGAAGTATCCCGCCGCCCGGACGCCCTCGATATTCTCGGGGTGGGTCCGAGTATTGCTGATGAGGTCGCCACGCAGATCACGCTGCGCGAGCAGCCCTGCGCTCCGGCCTGGCAGGTGTATACCGGGGTGCTCTACCAGGCCCTCGATATGGGAAGCTTCTCTGCCGCGCAGCTCACCCGCGCCGGGGAGCACACCCTGATTTTCTCGGGGCTCTTCGGCGCCACCTCGCCACTTGATCTCATCCCTTCCTACCGTTTGGGGATGAACGTGGAGTTGGGCGGCGCGAAAATTGCGGCCCGCTGGGCGCCCCTGTGGCCGGTTCTCAATAGCCGGGCCTCCGGATTGGTCATTGACGCGAGGTCCGGTGCCTATGCGGGATGGAAGGTGCCGGCTAGCTGCGACGTCGTAAAAATAACCGCGACCCGCATCACGGGCGCAACGTCCCGAACTATCTCACACGCCGCGAAATATTTCCGCGGGCGGGTGGCGCGTCTGGCGCTCCTGGCCGATACTCCGCCGCGCGAAGCCGAAGAATTGGCGGAATTGTGCCAGCAATTGGTGGGCGAGGAAACCGCCGCCGGGGCGATCACCGGGGTGGAATTGGGGCCGGCGCGGCGCGGGGTGCGCGAGCTCGCGGTGGTGGAGACCGTGGATGCGGGGCGCGCCCACTAAGCTGGGACCGTGCGTTGTTCGTATTTTGAGGCGGGGACCTGCCGTTCATGTACCCGGATGGGTGAGGCCTACCCCGCTCAGGTGGCGGACAAGGAGGAACGCCTGGCCGAATTGCTGACGCCTTTCGCACCGGCGTGGCTGCCGCCCGCGCTCTCCCCGGAATCGCATTTTCGTAATAAAGCGAAGCTCGCCGTGGGCGGAACCGCGCAGGCGCCGACGCTGGGAATTTTGGATCGGGGCATGCGCGGGGTAGACCTGCGCGAATGCGGGCTTTACGAGGAGCCCATTACCGCGGCGCTCCCGGCACTAACCGAGTTCATCGGGCGAGCGCGGCTCACGCCTTTTGACGTGCCGAGCGGGCGCGGGGAACTCAAAAATATTCTTATTACCGCGGCGCCGAGCGGTGAGCTGCTGCTACGTTTTGTGCTGCGCTCGACCGAGTCGGTGGTACGGATTCGCAAGCATCTGCCCTGGTTGCGCGCGCAGCTGCCGAACGCTCGGGTTATTTCTGTTAATTTGCTTCCGCAGCGTGCCGCCCTCGTGGAGGGTGAGGAGGAGATTGTGCTGACCGGGGAGGATACGCTGCCTTTCCCGCTTGGCGCAGTGACGCTTTACCTCACCCCGCGTTCCTTCTTCCAGACGAATACCACGATTGCCCGGGCGATGTACGCACAGGCGCGCGAATGGGCCGCGGGTTTGGGCGGGGTGCGCACGGTTTGGGATTTGTATTGCGGGGTGGGTGGTTTCGCGCTGCACGTGGCCGGCCCGGGGCGGCGCGTGACCGGCGTGGAGATTTCCGAGGCCGCGGTGGATTCCGCGCGCCACGCTGCCGCGAAGGCCGGCAGTTCCGCGCAGTTTTTTGCCGGCGACGCCGCACGTGCCGCCGGCAAGCTCGGCGGCACGCCCGATCTGCTCATCGTCAATCCACCGCGACGTGGCCTGACAGATCTCACCGAGTGGATTGCGGCGAATCCCCCGCGCTGGCTCATCTATTCATCATGTAATCCCACCACGCTGGCCAAGGACTTGCAGCTACTGGAGGGCTTTGCCGTGCACGAAGCACGCCTCATGGACATGTTCCCGCAAACTGCACACATGGAGTGCATGGTGCTGGCGGAGCGGGTGGATTAGGCGGGCGGCAGCGAAGTTTCGGAGCGGTATGCCGCCATATTTATCCCGGGCGTTTCGCGAAGGATAAGTGCTTGCGCCTGCCACTACATTGGCGCAGACTGTTCAACAGGCGATAAGGAGGTCACCCATGGCAAAGACAGCGAATGTATACGTCCGCATTGATCCCGAGCTCAAGGAACGGGCAGAACACATTTTGAGCTTATTGGGTATCTCCCCATCAGCTCTTATTACTCTGCTTTATAAGCAAGTGATCCTGCACCGCGGCATTCCCTTTGAAGTGAAGCTCCCGTATGCCAGGCCGGTTGATATTAGCTCGCTGACCAAAGAGGAGTTAATTGCCGAATTGGACAAAGGCCTCCGGTCCATCGAATCTGGCACCACCCAACCCGCAGACGAAGTATTTAAATCACTGAGTTCAGAGTTCGGCGAATGGGATTCCGCGATAGGCACCGAAACCCAGCCGCTTTGATTCATGTGGCGCTCTTGCTGCTCGGAGATCGTCTGCGTTTAACTGTGGGCAGGCCTGATTTCTGCCATTTGACCCTGACGTTACGTCACACTCTACCGTTGTTAACACGGAAGGAGGATCAGTGATGAAAACCGTCAATGAGGTCAGCAAAATAGCCGGCATTAGCGTTCGCACGTTACAGTACTACGACAGAATCGGGCTTCTCAAGCCCACCGATTACTCGGATGCTGGATACAGGCTGTACAGCGACTCGGACGTGAAACAGCTGCAATATATTTTGCTTTTTCGGGAGTTGGAATTCCCGCTCAAAGAAATCAAAGCCATAGTCCACAGCGAGAACTTCGATGAAGCCGAGGCACTCGACCAGCAGATAACCCTACTGTCCCTGAAAAGGGACCGGCTCGAAGCCTTGCTGGACTTCGCAAAAAGAATCAAATCGTCAGGAGGTACCTACATGGATTTCACAGTTTTTGACACCGGAAAAATCGATGATTACGCACGCCAGGCCCGAGAGCGCTGGGGCGCAACGTCGGAATATCAGGAGTATGAATCCAAGCACGCAGGACGGAGTACCACGGAAAACCAGGCCATCACCCAGAGCCTCATGTTAATTTTCGGAGAATTCGGGAAGATCAAAACCGGCGCTCCCGACTCGCCAGAAGCTCAAGTGCTGGTGAAAAAGCTGCAAGGCTTCATCACCGATAATTTCTATGCGTGCACGGATGAGATCCTGGCCGGCCTCGGGGAAATGTATACCGATGGTGGAGAGTTCACTCGCAATATTGATGATTTTGCGGGCGAAGGAACCGCGGTATTCGTTCACGAAGCCATCAAGCGCTACTGCGCATAGTTCATAGCCCATCCACTTCCTTATAAGCTGTGCCCGGTGCCGCCTCCCCGACTACCTTATCCGTGGTCGAAGAGCGGCACCGGGCACAATAAAGCTCCCGCTACGGGAGTTAAGCACCTGGGGCAGGTTGCGGATAGGTAGCGAGCAAGTGCGCGGCCGACTGGGCTGCAAAGTTTTTCCCTTGGTACGATTCCTCCCCCTGGTAGATAACCGCGCGATTTTCAGCCGGGATTCCCAGGAGCTCACCGATCTGGGAAAGCTGGTGGCCAAATTTATCGCGCATCGTAATCGAGGATTTAATCTCGAAAATGCGCGGGTGACTACGCACGGTGAGATCAAGGAGATCAACCTCGCGCTTGGAGTCATCACGATAAAAATAGAGCTCCGGTTCCGTTCCCGTATGGAGATATTGTTTCCGCATCTCCGCGATCACAAAATTCTCGAATACCGCCCCGCGTTTCGGATGGGTCAGAAGTTCAGCAGCACTTCGGATTCCCAAGAGATGACACAGCAAACCCGTATCGTAAAAGAACAGCTTCGGAGTCTTCGTCACTCGTTTCACACCGCTGGACATATACGGCTGCAGCGTGAACGTGATGTAGGAGGAGTTGAGAATCGACGCCCACTCTTTAACGGTCCGATAGGTGGAGCTGATATCGCGCGCCAAGCCACTGTAGTTAATGAGGCTTCCGCTCGACTCTGCACACAATCGCAGGAAAGCACGGAATGCGTCAATATTTCGGACACCGAGATAATCCGCGACATCTCTTTCAAGGTAAGTCCGCACGTAATTAGGCATAAAAACGTGGGCCGGGATACCCGCGTCGTAAATACGCGGATATCCTCCGGCAACTTGCGCTTCGCTGAGTGTGGGCACAGGATCAAGTGCTTGAAGTTCCTGCCAGCTCAAGGGCAGCAGCTGAAGCATTCCAACCCTGCCGGCCAAGGATTGGCTAATGCTCCGCAGCAGCGAAAAGTTTTGTGAACCGGTCAAAATATACTGCCCTGCCTCACCACGCTCATCTGATCGCACCTGAATGGTAGAAAAAAGATCCGGAGCGTATTGCGCCTCATCAACGATAAGCGGCGCGGGGTGCGCGGCAAGAAAACCAACTGGATCCTGGGTAGCTGCCGCACGGAGATTCGGATTTTCGAGGTTGACGTATTGATACGTGGGAAAAGCCATCCGAACCAGGGTTGATTTCCCGCTCTGGCGCGGGCCGGTAACGAAAACTACCGGAAACCATTGCGCCAATTGTGCGATATAACCACTCGCGCTGCGAGGAATCACCGTGCCACACTCTCCCTTCATTGCGATAGCAGAGCCACCGTATATCTGCACCAGACCTCACCAGATCATTGCAGTAGGATCGACCAAATCATTGCAGTAGATCCTACCAAATCATTGCAGTAGAACCCACCAAATCATTGCAGTAGGACCCACCAAATCATTGCAGTAGAACCGACCAAATCATTGCAGTAGGAACTGACGGATCGGCACAATAGCAACGAAAAACCCCGCTCGCACCGCTATCGTAGACCGGCACAGTCGCACATGGCTCGCTCGCGGCTTACACACTCACCGCAAGCCGTAGCGTTTGAGGTGGCGTTGAGCGCGCGCGGAGTTGTCATTCTGTAAGGCGAGCAGCTCGGCGTAGATACCTCCGGACTCGGCAAGCTCTGCCGGGCTACCCACCTCATCAATGTGCCCGGCGCGCAGAGTAATAATGCGGTCCACGCTGGCAATAGTAGAGAGCCGGTGCGCGATAATAATCGAGGTGCGGTCTTTCATGAGGTCTTCCAGACCGGCCTGCACCCACCGCTCGGAGCGGGTATCCAGCGCGGAAGTCGCTTCGTCCAGCACCAAAACCGGAGCAGCTTTGAGCATCGCACGAGCCACCGCGATGCGCTGGCGTTGCCCACCGGAAAGCTTGAGCCCGCGCTCCCCGATGACGGTGTCATACCCCTGGGCGAAACGCCGAATAAAACGATCCGCGTGAGCGCGGGTCGCGGCATCGAGGATTTCTTCCTCGGTAGCATCCGGGCGCCCGTAAGCAATATTTTCCCTAATTGTTCCGGAGAAAAGCGCCGGGTCCTGGAAAACTACCCCGATGGCGGCGCGCACCTGCCCGAGTGGCAGACCCGCGATATCGCTGCCGAAGAGCTCAATATGTCCGGCCCGCGGTTCGTATAGCCCTAGAAGAAGCGAGGTCAGGGTGGTTTTCCCACCCCCGGATTCGGAAACGAAAGCGACCCGTTCCCCCGGCTCGATAGCGAAACTAACATCGCGTAAAACATCCGGATCGGTGCCGTATCCAAAAGTCACGTTCTCGAAACGAATCGCCGGCACGTCAGGCTCAATCTCCTCCACGTTCTGGTGGAGCGCGCGGGCCGTAAGTGGGCGGGCCGGTGCGGCGTCGTCGTTCTGACTAGGAGCGGTGCCACCGGGAAGGGTAGCGGAGTTGGATATAACGGGGCGCTGGCCGCGTTCGGTTTCGGCGAGTTCCATGACCTCGAAGTAATCGCGCGAGCCGGCGATGGCGTGCTGGGTGGTGTCCACGATCCAGCTCATGGACATGACCGGGCGGCGTGCCATCCCCACGAGCTGCACCAGGATAACCATGTCGCCCACGGAGAATTGACCGCGGGCGGTGCGCAGGAAAATAATGGCGTAAATCGCGAAGAAAATAATGGCCATAACCATGCGGCGCAGGAAGTCCATGGTGTGCCAGTGGCGGGATTGATCGGCGGTGAGGCGCTCGGCGTGCTCGTAGTGACGGGCGAAATGCGCGAGTTCGCCGCGTTCACGGGTGAAGGATTTGACCACGCGGATCTGGCCGATTACTTCGTTGAAGCGCCCGCCGGCCACGTCGATGTCTTCGTTTTTCTGTGCTTCCAGGCCTTGCCAGCGCCGCGAGGTGAGGGCGGTCAGCCACATGTAAATCGGGAAAATAATAAGCAGGAGGAGGCAGAGCAGCGGGGAATAAATAAAGGAAATAATCAGTACGGCGATCACCGTGAGCAGCGTGGTGAAGAAGGAGTTTGCGAAGTTCTTGACGAAATTCGTGACCTCCATAATGGAGCGGTTGAGGCGCGAGGTGATGGTGCCGGTGAGTTCGCGGTCGAAATAATCTTGCGGGAGAGTGAGGAGTTTATCGAAGTAGCGCACGGAGAGGATGGAGCGCATTTTTTGGCTCATGAGGTCGCCGGCGTATCCGCCCAGCGAGTCGATGGTGGTGGAGAAAAAATCGATGGCGAGGAAGGCACCGGCCAGTAGGATGACACGCCGCACCGCCGCATCAACCTCGAGACTGCCGCTCACGGCGGCAACCGCGGTATCGGTGGCGGCGCCGAGCACGAAGGGAACGATGATGGTTCCGGCGGTCACGAGGATGGATGCGAGGGCCACCGCCACGTAGTAACGGGACAGCGCGGAAGTGAAACGAAAAATTCTTAGCAGTGCGTGCACATAGTGACCCTAGCAGTACTGCGCGCTGTTCCCGGGGCGTTCGCGTGCCGCGCCGCACTGGAAGTCACGGTCGCGTTCCTGGGTGCGGTCGCGTTCCTAGGCGCGGTCAAGCTCGCGGTCACGCGCGTGGTTGCGGTCGCGACCGTGTTCGCGGTTGCGGTCCCAATCCATCTGCACCGCGAGCGCAGCGAGGAGTAGATCCAGGGTGTGGGGTTGGTAGCGAGTCAGTTCGGAGCCGGGGTGGCGCGCGCTACCGGCTGCGGCACCGGCTGCGGCACTTGCCGCGGAACTTCCTGAGGCCCCCGCGCGGGAAGGCCCGGTGCTTTCCTGGGCACGTAATTGCGCGAGGCGCTGCGCGGCCTGGTGCCGCAGATACTCGCGTAGGTCTTTATGACCGCGGGTAAGAACGACGTCGCCATCCGCTCCGGCAGCGAAAATCCGGCGAGCATGGGCGCGCCGTTCGTTGGCGCGTTCCCGCTCTGCCGCGAGTTCTTGTTCGGCGTTCTGGAGGGAGCGGGTGAGCTGGTCAATGCGCTCTTGCATCTGGAGGATGCGGGCGATGCCGGCCAGGTTGATGCCATCCTCCTGGGACATGCGTTGAATTTCTTGGAGGCGTTCCACATCCTCCAGGGAGTAGCGCCGCCCGCCTCCGCGGGTGCGCCGAGCGGACACCAGCCCCAGGCGGTCATATTGGCGCAGCGTCTGGGCGTGCATGCCCGCGAGTTCGGCCGCTACTGACACCGTGAGTAACGGTGCGCGTCGATTCGCCATACCTCCTCAACCTCCTTTGTTGGGGTTCCGGGCCCGGCCCCGTGCGGGGCCGGGCTAGCCGGGTTTTTCGTTCCTTGTGCCGCTTCGCTAGTGCTTCACGCTAGCTTGGTTAGCTGTTCGCATGAGCTTCGCTAGCACTTCGCCTAGACCTTGGCCATGCGAATGAAATCCGTGCGCGGATCGGCATCGCCTGTGGCCTTGGCGAAGAGTTCCACGGTTTTGCGGGCGTCATCCGAAAGCCGGGTGGGGACCACGACCTTGAGACGCACGTACATATCCCCGGCCGTGCCTTTGGCCGTGAGACCCTTGCCGCGCACCCGCAGAATTTTATCCGTGGAGGAACCGGCCGGGATTTTCACCCGGACGGTGTGCCCTGCCAGTGTGGGTACTTCTACGGTAGCCCCGAGAGCGGCTTCCGGGAAGGATACCGGGACATTGACGTAAACATCTTTGCCCTGCACCTCGAAAACCGGGTGGGGCTCCACGTGGACGGTGACGATAATATCGCCAGCCGGCCCGCCGTTGAGACCCGGATGCCCCTTCCCAGCGATCCGAATTTTCTGGCCGTCGCTCACACCGGCCGGGACTTTCGCGGTCACGGACTTGCCGGAAGCGGTTTGGATTTTCACGGTGGCCCCGTCCACAGCCTGGCGGAGCGGGAGCGAGACCGCGGCGGTCATATCAGCACCCTTCTGGGCTCGGCGCTGGGAGCCGAATCCGGCGAAACCTCCGCCTCCCTGGCCGCCTCCGAAAAGTCCGCCTAGCACGTCCTCGAAGTTGCCGCCGAAGCCGCCTGCGCGGGTGCCGCCCGTGGAGGATGAGGCGTGGTAGGTTCCACCGCGCCCGCCGGAGAACATGGAGAAGATGTCCTCGAAACCGCCGCTGCCTTGCCCACCGGCCCGGAAGCGGGGCCCGCCGGCCCCGAGCGCCCGGATCGCATCGTATTGTTTGCGATCCTCCGGATTGGAGAGAACTTGGTAGGCCTCCCCCACCCTCTTGAACTTTTCTTCGGCGTCCTTCGAGCCGCCATTCCGATCGGGGTGGTAACGGCGGGATAGCTTCCGGTAGGCCTTTTTAATATCCTCCTGGGTGGCGTCTTTTTTCACGCCGAGTTCCTGGTAGAAATCCTTATCGAGCCAATCTTGGCTTGCCCCTGCCATATGCTCACCTCCCCTTTCTTATCGTGCTGTGTGTATTGCGTGAAGCCTGCCCCCCCCCACTATTCCGGTGAGACCACTCCCACCCGGGCCGGGCGGAGCACCTTATCCGCCACGGTGTATCCGGGTTGGATAAGCGTCTCGATAGTTTGTGAGGTGGCTTCCGCAGAGGATCGATTCATGAGTGCCTCGTGGTACTCCGGATCGAATTCATCACCAACCGCCCCGAAACGCGCCACCTTGAAGGTGGAGAAGAGAATCTGCTCCACCTTCTCCGCGATCAAGCCGGTGGGGCCTTCCAGGTCCCCGTGCTGGCGAGCCAGCTCCACATCATCAAGAACCGGAAGCAAGGCCTCAATCACCTTGAGAGTGCCCGAATCACGGTGCGCTCCGGCTTCCTGCTTGGAGCGGCGCACGTAATTCGTGTACTCCGTCTCGGTGTTGTAGAGCGAGGCCTGGGCGCGTTTGAGCTGGTCCTCCAGGGTGCTAATGGTCGCCATTGCTTCGCTCAGCGGATCGGCCGCAACTGCCTCAGTATCGCCTGCGCCGGATTCAGCACTAGAAGCTTCAGCATCGGATTCCTGAGAATCGGATGCCTGGGCAGCGCCAGCCGCGCCAGCTTTTCCAGCGCCAGCCGCGCCCGCCTCGGGTTCCTGAGCCGTGCCCGTGCCGGATTCACCTTCACCTGCCGGCGAGGCCGCGGCGGTAGCTGCGTCGTCGTTCCCAGAAACAGCGCCCGCGCCGTTACCGGCGCCCGCGCTTTCCCCGGCACCAGAACTAACAGCAGGCTCCTCCGCGCTTTCCGGGCCGTTGCGCTTCAGATCGTCCTCACTCATTACTTATTCTCCTCATCGTCCACGACTTCGGCGTCGACGATATTGTCGTCAGAAGAACCGGACGCACCGGAACCACCCGCGGCACCGGAGGCATTCGCGCCGCCGTTCTGCTCAGCGGCCTGGGCCTGCGCGTAAATTTCCTGCCCGATCTTCTGCGATTTCTCGTTGAGTTCGGCCAGGGCGCTCTTGACGTCCTCCACGTTGCCGGTGCCCTTGAGGGTTTCGCGTACCTTGGCGATGGCCTCCTCCACTTCGGTGACGGTGGCATCGGTGAGCTTGTCCTTATTGTCCTTGATCAGGCGCTCAATGGAGTACGCGGTCTGCTCGGCCTGGTTGCGGGTATCGGTTTCTTCCTTGGCCTTGGCATCTTCCGCGGCGTGTTCCTCAGCTTCCTTGACCATGCGGTTGATTTCCTCTTCGGAGAGGGCCGAACCGCCGGTAATGGTCATGGACTGTTCCTTGCCGGTGGACTTATCACGGGCGGACACATGCACGATGCCGTTGGCGTCGATATCGAAGGTGACCTCGATCTGCGGCACCCCGGACGGAGCCGGCGCGATCCCGGTCAGATCGAAGGTACCCAGCGGCTTGTTATCGCGCGTGAACTCACGTTCACCCTGGAACACCTGGATGGATACCGAAGGCTGGTTATCTTCCGCGGTGGAGAAGGTTTCCGAATGCTTGGTGGGGATAGCGGTATTGCGCTGGATGAGCTTGGTCATCACGCCGCCCTTGGTTTCAATACCGAGGGAGAGCGGGGTGACGTCGATAAGCAAAACATCCTTGCGGTCCCCGGTGATCACACCGGATTGCAGCGCCGCACCCACGGCCACAACCTCATCGGGGTTGACGCCCTTATTGGGTTCACGCCCGTTGGTGAGCTCCTTGACCACTTCGGTCACGGCCGGCATACGGGTGGAACCACCCACCAGCACCACGTGATCAATATCGGAAATCTGGATGCCCGCATCGCGAATCACGTTCATGAACGGGGTCTTGGTGCGGTCCAGCAGATCCTTGGTCATATCCTCAAACTTGGCGCGGCTGAGGGTTTCATCCACGTGGATCGGCCCGGATTCACTCATGGAAATATAGGGCAGCGAAATCTGGGTGGAGGTCGCGGCAGACAGCTCAATCTTAGCCTTTTCCGCGGCTTCCTTGAGGCGCTGCAGCGCGATCTTATCCTTGGACAGATCCACACCGGAGGCGTTCTTCACCTGATCAACCAGCCAGTTGACGATGCGCTGATCCCAATCATCCCCACCGAGCTTGTTATCCCCGGAGGTGGCCTTCACCTGGATGAAGGAGAAATCATCCTCATCCTTGCCCACTTCCAGGAGGGAAACATCAAAGGTGCCGCCGCCCAGATCGAAGACCAGAATCGTTTCGTCTTCCTTGCCTTTTTCCAGGCCGTAGGCCAGCGCCGCGGCCGTGGGTTCGTTGACGATACGCTGCACATTCAGGCCGGCGATAGTGCCGGCATCCTTGGTGGCCTGGCGCTGCGCGTCATTGAAGTAGGCCGGCACGGTAATAACCGCATCGGTGACGGTATCGCCCAGGTAGGCTTCCGCATCCTTCTTCAGCTTCTGGAGAATAAACGCGGAAATCTGCTGCGCGTTGTATTCCTTACCGTCAATATCAACCTTCCAGTCATCACCCATATGGCGCTTGACGGACGAAATCGTGCGATCAACATTGGTGACAGCCTGGCGCTTGGCCACTTCACCCACGAGTACTTCTCCGCTCTTAGAGAAGCCCACAACGGACGGGGTGGTGCGCGCACCTTCCGCATTCGCGATCACCGTGGGTTCCCCGCCTTCGAGGACGGCCACCACGGAGTTGGTTGTTCCCAAGTCAATACCTACTGCACGTGCCATGATTGCTCCTTCTGCATTCGTGCCGCAGATCCGCACACCGGCGGTACCGGCCGCGGACCCTTCGACAAAGTTTCCTTCCAAGTCTGAACGATCCGAGAACCTATGTCCAATCGGCTCGCCCTTTCTTGAGTCCACCTAACTCAACCTTAGGGGCATGGTTTTTATTCCCGCCCACTTTTCGCGAGCTACGTCACGTCCTTGCGCACCCTCTTTTTTCGGTACGACGACGCCGCTGCGCCATCCCGGAATCCGGCTGGCCACGCCAGGTAGACTTGCACCATGACTCTGAGCATCGGTGTGGATGTTGGCGGCACGAAGGTGGCCGCCGGCGTCGTCAATGAACAAGGTGAAATTTTGCAGCGGGTCCGGCGCCCCACGCCGCGCCAGGATTCCGAGGCCTTTATCGCAACCATCGCCGCCTGCGTCAATGACCTCAAATCCTCGGGGGCTACCACCGTTGGAATCGGGCAGGCCGGCTATATCGCCGCGGATCGCGATACGTTGATCTACGGCACGAATGTGCCCCTACAGAACGGACGGCTCGGTTCACGTATCGCTGAGCTCACCGGCATGCCCGTCGTCGTTGAAAATGACGCTAACGCGGCGGCCTGGGCCGAATACCGTTTCGGTGCGGCCGCGGATGCGGAATCTGCCGTTGTGGTGACGCTCGGCACCGGGCTGGGCGGCGGCGTCATCATGAACGGGAATCTGCTGCGCGGAGCTTTCGGTTTCGGCGCGGAAATCGGGCATATCCACATGGTTCCGAACGGGCCGCTGTGCGGGTGCGGATCGCGCGGGTGCTGGGAAGTGATGGGCTCGGGTAGTGCGCTGGTGCGTTTCGCCACCGAACGGGCCGCGAATTACCCGAGCGGGGCCGCTCGTATCCTGGAATTGGGCGAAGGGCGCGTGACCGGCCCGGCCGTGACCGCGGCCGCCCAGGAGGGCGATGAGATGGCCCTCGATGTTTTCAATGAGCTCGCGCATTGGAATGCCATCGGTTTGGCGGATATGGCCACCATTTTCGATCCGGAAATCTTCGTGATTGCCGGCGGGGTAAGCGAGGCTGGTTCGCTCGTGCTTGATCCGCTGGTACGCGAATTCCCCGAAGTTCTCCCCGTGGCGAAATACCGGACGCTGCCGGAGATTCGCCTCGCGCGGCTCGGGAACGACGCCGGGATTATCGGCGCCGCGGATCTGTCCACGATTGAGTAACGTGGCTGGCTAGCCAACGTGCGTGAGCTGCACGCCAGTACGATTTAGCGCGCACAGAACCGCAAGTAACCGTCTGAGCTGCGCGCCGGAATACGCTTCCCGGTTTCCACCGCTAGCGAGCATTTCCGGCGCGCAGCTGATTTTTGTTTCGAGGGCGGTTTTTCTGTCATAGGCCACCTTTAGGATGAGCCTATGAATGAAAACATAACTACTGGCGCGTCCGCCACCGCGCGCGCCGCTGAACAAAGTGCCGCGGATTACCGCACCATTACGGAAGTTTCTGATTACCGGCAGGCCGAACGCCTGGTAGATGCGCTCTCGGATGCCGGGTTCCCGGTGGAAAATGTGCGTATCGTCGGCGTGAATCTGGAAAGCGTGGAGCAGGTGACCGGGCGCCTGACTACCGGGAAGGCCGCGCTCTACGGCGCGGCGGGCGGGGCCTCCTGGGGCCTCTTCTTCTCCTTCTTCTTTATCCTTTTTGCGCCGGCCGTGGTGCTCTGGCAGGTGCTCCTCTTCGGGCTTGCCTGCGGGGCGGTGCTCGGTGCCATTATGGGTGCGATCTCGCACGGGTTTACCGGTGGGCGGCGTGATTTCGCTTCGGTGCGGGCCACCACCGCCAATTCTTATGAGGTGCAGGTGCGTAGAGCTTTCGTCAATGAGGCTTATGCAACTTTGGCGCAGGCCGGGTATTCGGTGAGCTAAGAATTCAGCTTCACCGTGCTCGCAGCGGAGCTACCCACTACTATGGTGGGTGGCTCTGCTGCCGAACGTGAGGGGAACTTATGGTTGTACGCCACGAAATCCGCCCGCCTATTACCCGGCTTCCGGACGGGACCATCAAACAGATCAACCCGTTTTCCGGTACCGAAGTGTGGACCCAGCCGGGCCGCGCTAACCGGCCTCTCAAGGCGGAAGTTCCCATCGCGGAACCGCTGAGTGCGGATCACCCGGAAAACTTCTGTTCTTTCTGCGCGGATCGAGTGCTGGAAACACCGCCGGAAAAGGCGCGCATCGTTGGCAACCCCGCCACGGGTGAAGCTCGGATCACCTATGATGCCCCGGTGGATTCCCTGGCGGACCCGTGGGATTTCCGGCGAGTTCCCAATCTTTTTGAGATTGTTCCTTTCCAGTACTGGACCACCAACTACCAGTACGAACTCACCACCCGCCGCCAGGATGCTTTTGAGCGCTACACCTCGGATGCGGCCGGGCGCGCCCACGTGCTTTCCGTGGCGCATAACAAGGCCATTGCCTCGGGCATGGATGAGGATGCCTGGAATGCACTTCCGGAGCGGGAGCGCCTCTTGAGCGCACTGCCGTTCTACGGGGGCGGGCATGACCTCATTATCGGGCGCCACCACTATGTGCCAGGTTCAGATTCCACCGCGAATCGGGCTGGCTCGGGTACCCTCACCCCGGCTGAGCACTACTGGTACTTCCTGCTTACCGCGGATGCCATGCGCGATCTGTACGAGCAGAACCGCTACGTCAAATACGTGCAGGTCTTCCAGAATTGGTTGCGGCCGGCCGGTGCCTCCTTCGAACACCTCCATAAGCAGCTGGTCTCCATTGATGAGCGCACCGTCAATCACCGCTACGAAGTGGATCGGGTGCGCGATAACCCCAATATTTTCAACGAGTACGGGGTGGATTACGCCGGCTACCACAATCTCGTTATCGCGGAGAACAAGTACGCGGTGGCCTACGCCGGGTTCGGGCATCGCTATCCCACCCTCGAAGTGTGGTCGCGTTCGGAAGCATCTCAGCCTTTCGAGCACACCCGCCATGAATTGCGCGCGGTTTCGGATCTGGTGCATGCCATGCACGCGGCCACCGGCCCGGATATTCCCACGAATGAGGAATGGTACGCACCTTCGCGGGATATGGAAGTAGCAACCCCGTGGCGGGTGCTCCTCAAGTGGCGCACCTCCACCCTTGCCGGTTTTGAAGGCGGCACCAAGATCTACGTCAATACCATTGACCCGTGGTCCTTGCGGGATCGGGTGGTTCCCCGCCTGCTGGAGCTGCGCGCCGAAGGGGCGATTGCTTCCACGATCAATATCGCCACCGAATGCAGCTGCGAAGTCAATTCGCTGCGTTACGGAATGGGTGAATCAGGAGTGCGCGGAAGGTAGTTGGACCGCGGCCGGAGCCATCCTCACTCGCGGCCGCACCCGCCCCGACCTGGCGCATAGAAAGGAGACTTTATGTCTCGGATTTCTGAGACAGCCCTCGTTTTTGAGGGCGGCGGTATGCGCGCGAGCGCCACCGCCCCGGTGGTTATCAAGCTCATCGAGGCCGGGCTGGAGTTCCCGCATGTTTCGGGGATTTCGGCGGGTTCCAGTCACGTGGCGAATTACCTGAGCCGTGACCCGCTGCGGGCCCGGCGTTCTTTCGTGGAATTTGGGGCAGATCCGAATATCGGAAACTGGCGGACCTTCCTCAGCGGCAAGGGCGCCTTCAATTCGGATTATATTTACCTTCACACGTCGCGCCCGGGCCAGGCACTTCCCTTTGATTTCAAGACTTTCCAGTCCACGCCCGGAGATTTTGATATCAGTGCTTTTCGTTTGAGCGACGGCGCCGCCGTGCACTGGCACCGCGGCGATATTAAGGTTCTTGACGATCTGTTGGTGCGGGTGCAGGCGTCCTCAACGATGCCCGGCATCATGCCTTTCGTAACGCTCGACGGTGAGCTTTATGCCGACGGCGCGCTCGGGCCATCCGGGGGTATACCTATTGATGCCGCTGAGGCTGCTGGCTTCGAGCGCGCCGTCGTTATTATGACGAAACCGCGCGATTACGTGCGCCCAGCGCCTTCCCGAAAGGCAAGTGCGCTGATCCGGGCGGCTTTCCGCAAATACCCCCACCTCATTACCGCGCTGGAGGAACGCGCCACAAAGTACAACGCCACCCGGGCCCATCTTTTCGATCTGGAAGCGCAGGGGTGGGCCTATCTCTACTTCCCGCGCCACCAGCTGACTTCGAATAGGGAAACCACTGTGGCGAAGCTGGAAGCCTCTTTCACGGCCGGCACCGCCCAGATCAACGAGGACTTCGCCGCGATCCTGCGCTTCCTCGGGGTTTAGCTGCACTGTTCAGGAAGATTAGTTAACCTGCGGCAACCAGCCGCCCGCTATCCATGCGCACCACCCGGTCGGCAACGGTCGCCGCTTCGGCATCATTGTGGGTCACGTAGACCGCCGTCGTGCCGGCCTTTTGCAGCACCCGGCGCAGGAATACCGCCAGGTCCTCCCGCAGGCGGGTATCGAGGGCGGAAAGCGGTTCGTCCAGGAGCAGCACCCGCGGGCGCGCCGCCAGGGAACGCGCCAGAGCCACCCGCTGGGCTTGCCCACCCGAAAGAGTCGTGACCGCCCGTTTGGCATAACCGCTGAGTTCCACCAGCTCCAGCCAGCGCTCGACCTCCGCTGCCACCTCGGCGCGCGAACGGCCCTTCTCAATCCCGTAGGCAATATTTCCGCCCACGCTGCGATTCGGGAAAAGCTGCCCGTCCTGAAAAACCATGCCCACCCCGCGCCGATGGGTGGGAACCGCCGTCATATCAGCGCCGTCGATCAGCACCTGCCCGCGCACCGCTTCCAGCCCGGCGATCCCGCGCAACAGCGAGGATTTCCCCGAACCGGACGCCCCCAGCAGCGCCACGGTCGTGCCCGACTCCACGCTCAGATTCACGCCGCGCACCGCCTCGAAACCGTCCGGGTAACGCACCGACACGTCACGAAGTTCTAACACGAAGCTTTCCTTTCTGCTGCGTTAATAACGACGACGCAGCCCCGGCAGGCGCCGCCATTTCACTCAGTGCCATCAGGCCCCCGGTGACCGTACCGAGCATCACCGCCCCCGCCATCGCGGTCCCGTAATTTTCCGCCCCGGGCCTCCCCAGGAGCTGGCCGATCAGCACCGGAAGCGTGGTGGAATCACTGGTGGCCAGGAAGGATGTGGCACCGTACTCCCCTAAAGAAATGGCCAGGCCGAAACCTGCCGCCACCGCGAGCGCGCGGGCAGCCAAGGGCAGGTCGATACTTCTCCAGACCCTCCCCGGGCCGGCCCCCAGGGTGGCGGCGGCCTCGCGCAGGCGCGGGTCGATGGCCCGCACCACCGGGAGGATCACCCGGGCCACGAGGGGAAGGGCCACCACCGCTTGTGCCACCGGCACGAGCACCTGCGCGGAAGGTACAAGCATGCGAATGGTGAGGAATAATCCGAAACCGACCGTCACCGCGGAAACCCCCAGCGGCAGCAGGGCGATCCCTTCCGCCGCCGCACTCACCGGCCGCGGCGGAGCCCACGGAGAAGCCAACGCGAAAGCCAGCAGCGCCCCGAGGAGCAGGGCAAGTGCGGCAGCGCTCAGGCCCGTTGTCAAAGAATTCCGGAGCGCATCGGAAGCCGAGACCCCCGAGAATCCGGAAGAACCGATGAGATTGCGGTAGTTCTCCAGCGTCCAGGTACCCGAACGCTGGAAGGAGCGCGCCACCAAGGTGAGGAGCGGGGCTCCAATAAGGAAAATAACGGTAGCCGCGCTGATGAGCAGCGCCGGAATATCACTCCGGCTCACCTTCCTCCGGGCGGCCGGGCGCAGGCGCAAGGCCGCCGAAGTGCGCCGGGTGGCCCGGGCCGCCACCGCGGTGGCAATCCCAACGATCACCACTTGCAGCAGCGAAAGCACCGCCGCAGCCCGTAAATCAAGGAAGGTGGTAGTTTGCACCCAGATTTCAGTTTCGAGGGTCCCGTAGCCGGGCGCACCTAAAGTTTGGACGATTCCGAACGACGTCGAACAAAATAAAAAGACAATAGCCGCGCCGGACGTAATAGCCGGGGCCAATTCCACAAGGGTGACGGTACGGAAAGCCCGCCACGGGGAGGCGCCCAGGGTACGGGCCGCCTCCGCGTGCGGGGGAAGCGCCGCCCACAGCGGCCCCACCGTCCGCGAAATCACCGCGGTATTGAAGAAAACCATGGCCGCGACCACCGCCCACGGGCTGGAATCCCAGCCGAGGAAACCGTAGGGGCCGTCCGCGCGCAGCAGCGCCCGGAACGCGGTACCCACCACCACGGTGGGGAGCACGAAAGGCACCACCACGAAGGCCCGCACCACCCGCACCCCGGGAAGGCGCAGCCGGTAAAGCACATAGGCGAGGGGAAGCCCGAGCATTACCGAGAACGCGGTGCTGGCCGCTGCCATCCACAGGGTTTGCCCGGCGACTTTCCAGGTGCGCGGGCGGGTGAGCTCGGCGGCAAAACCCGCGGTATCCACCCCGGCCGGGGTGACGAGCCCGCGCGCGAGCATCGCCACCACCGGCCACAGGAAGAACACCGCGAGGAAAAATAGCGGGACCGCGAGCGCGAGGGCAACCACCAGGGAAGCTCCGTGCGGGCGCGGGATACGGAATGCGTTACTCACATTCCTGCGGTGTCACGCCAGGCGCGGATCCATTCGGCGCGCTGGGTGCCCACTTCTTTAGCGTCCAGCACGATGGGGTCCGTGACACGCGGGGCGTGCTGCTGCCAGCTCGCGGGCAGTTCCACATCGGCCACCGGATACACGTACATCGACTCCGGGATGGCTTTCTGAACATCCTCGGAAAGCAGGAAGTCGATAAAAGCCTGCGCGCCTTCCGGGTTCTCTGCCCCGCGCAGTACCCCGGCGTATTCCACCTGGCGTACGCAGGTCGATTCGATCACGCCGGTGCGCCCGTTTTCAGCGGCCGGGGAGGAAGAATAGGAAACCACCAGCGGGTAGTTTCCCTTGCCTTCCGAACCGGAAAAATCGGTGTAGTAGGCATCCGTCCACGAACCGGAAATGCGGGTGCCGGCCCCGAGTAGCTGGCCCCACAGCTGGGAGAGCCCCTCCGTTCCCCCGGCAACGTGGGCGGTCGCGGCCAGGAAAGCCAGGCCGGGCGAGGAAAGCGCCGGGTTTTCCACCGCGAGCAGCCCGGCGTATTCGGGGCGGGAAAGATCGGCGAAACTCAGGGGCGGAATCATATTTTTCTGGGTGAACCACTCGCGGTCGTAATTCACGCAGACTTCGCCCTGGTCGATGGGATTGAGTTTCCCTTCCAGGGCGGTCACTCCCGCGGGGAGTTTCGGGGAAGAATAATCGGCGATGGTGTTACCATCAAGCGCCTGGTAGGCGGTATAGGTATCCACCCCGAACACCATATCCGCACCGGGTTTGCCATCCGCCAAGACCAATTGGTTAACAACCTGGCCGGTATCCCCGGGTGCTGATTTCACGATGGTGTACCCGGATTCTTTCTCGAAGCGGGCGATGAGCTCATCGGGAAGGTTGAATGATTCGTGGCTGACCACCCGAACTGTGGTGGGCTGATCGCTCGCTGCCGGAGAGGCGGCGTCGTCGTTCTTTGAGCAGCCGGCCAGGGCCAGTGCCGCAACCATCGCGGCGGCCGCAAGTGCGCGGGCGCCGTGCCTATTTTTCTGGACCATGCATCCTCCTCAGGATATAAGGAGGGTCTCCGCGGTGCGGAGGAGAGATCTCGACTCCCTTCGCCGGTACTAACCGGATCAGGTTCGAGGGTCTGCGTGCCGCGTGCCGGCCGCACTCTCAGCGCTGCTGCGCTCCCCTGTCGTGCCGTCCAGTCTAGTACGGAGGTCCCGTATTTTCACGCCTGCGGCGGCGGTGCGGATCGGTGCCGACACGGGCACGGAACCGGATCGGCGCCGCGCGAACCTTAGGCCCGGGCGCGCGCCTGCGAATCGATCACTTCGCCCTTACCGTACCATTTGGCGGCCTGGCGCTGGGTGAGCTGGGAAACGGCCGCGGCCACCCCGGCCGACACCACCGCGAAAATCACCGCGTCCACGAGCGGCGCGTTCGGATCCTCCGAATCGGGAATCTCCCGCCCGGAAATGCCCTTCCACACCACGTCCACGATTTTATTGGCGACGATCCCCGAGAGCACTCCCACGCCCGCGCTCACAACTTTCCAACCGATATCCATAACGTCCCTTTCTTCGCGCGGCGCGGCCCCGGCCAGATGCGGCCGGGCACCCGGCACCGCCCTCGATCATTAGTGCGTGGAGGTGCTCCCCCGCGCGGAATTCTTCTCCTGTCCAGAACTATTATGACTCAGCCCACGCCCGAAGCGCAGGTCCTCGCGCAATTCGTCCACAACCATGGCATCCGAATCGATGCGGCCGGTGCGGTACCCGGCGCGCGAGAGCATATGCGCGGAGATGGGCGAGGTGATGAGCTGACAGCCGATCACGAGGAGCAGCGTCCACGTCATCGAGGGGTCACGCACCAGGCAGGCCGCGCCCAGACAACCCATGATCAGGGAGAGGACCTGCGGTTTGGTGGCCACGTGCAGGCGCGTCATGAGGTCCGGGTAGCGGAACATGCCGATGGCGGCCACGAAAGTGAGGGTGGCGCTGGCCAGCATGAGCGCGGCGCCGATAATATCCCAGGGGCTCACGGCCGGGCTCCTTCCTGCGCGCCCGCGGTATCCGGTTGCGCACGGCCCGCGGCATCCGGTTTCGGAAGGCGAGCGGTATCCGGGTGGATGCGGCCCGCGGCGGGCGGCTCGCGGTCCGGATCGTGGGCGGGGCTTTCGTCTTCTTCTTCGTCGGTTGTTTCGCGTTTGTTCGCCTTTTCGAGGCGCCGCATTTCCTTCGGGTCGTTTTGGTCCACGGGCCGGATGAAGCGTGCCACGGCCACGGATCCGAGGAAACCAACAATGGCGACGACGACGAATACCGCCAGCAAATCCGCTCGCCGGGTCACCGCCGCGAGCAGGCAGAGCGCCCCCACCATAATCGAGGTGATAACATCGAGCGCCCCCACCCGGTCAAGGACCGTGGGGCCTTTGACGATGCGAACCGTCACCAGCAGCGCGGAGATGGTCAGCAGCACCCCGCAGATCACCATCACAATAATCACCGTTCACCTCCGGAACTATCGGGAGCGAAGGGAACGGGCAAACGCCCGGCCTTGGGGCTGGAGCCGGGCACGAATCCGGCCTGCACCAGCTCGCTGCGGGAGGCGAAAGCGCGCAGCACCCGCTCCTCCAGGTCGAGTACCGATTGGTGCGCCGCGCTCACTCCCCCGGCCATGCCCACGTCAAAGACATGCACATAGAGGGTGCCCGTGGCGGCGTCGGTATCGATGACGAGCGAGCCGGGCACCAGGGTGGACATCCCGGCGGTAATCGCCAGGTAGGCATCGGAGTGGGAGCGCAGTCGCACGCGGATCACCGCGCCGCGCGGGGTGGCGCGCCGCAGAATAAACCAGGCTTGCTGCCAGGAGGCATGCACGAGGTCACGCACGAAAATCGCAACCAGCCGGATCACACCCCAGATGCGGAACCGCCCATCGAAAGACGCGGTGGGGAAAGGCGCCACTTCAGTCACGAGGAGGGCGAGGGCAAAACCGGCCACAATATTGGCGGCGCTCACCTGCCCCCACAGCAGCACCCACACAATGGTCAGCCATACCAGCACCCCCAGGGAGGCGCTCGGGAAACGGCCTTCGCGCCGGGTGACCAGGCGGATTGCTTCACTATCGCGACTCATTGCTCACCTCCGGAAACTGTGGGAACGGGCGTGGGACCTTGCGCGGGAACGGGCGTGGGACCTTGCGCGGGAACCGCCGCGGGCGCAGGTGTGTGGAACGACGGCGCACCGCTCGGCACGGGTGCGCCGGTCGGCACCAGTGTGGCCGCGGGCGTCGGACTCGGGGAGCGCAGCAGGCGCGGGCTTTCCTTCGGTTCGGGAGTTTGGGTGAAGGTGCCGGTATCCGGGGTGGAATCCTCGTGGGGCACCACGGTTTCTTCATCCACCTCCGGGGAAATCCCGGTGCCGCGATCCCAATCGGGAAGCACCGCGCTGATATAGGGGGTGCGGGCTTCCAGCTCGGCGGCGGCACCGTCGGTAAACGAGCGCAGCGGCGCGGCCGCGAAGGTAATACCGAGCATGACCGCGATGAGCCCAGAGGCGGAAATCACCATGCCGCTCGGGTAGGTGGTGGAGGGCAGCTCCGCCGGAGCCTCCTGCCAGAAAGCCATATTCCAGGCGCGGATCACGGCGTAAAGCGTGAGGAGCGAGGTGACCAGGCCGGCCGCAATAAGCACCCAGTCAATCGGGGTTCCGCGCGCGGCACTCGCTTCCAGCAACCCCACTTTCCCGAGGAATCCGGACAGCGGCGGAATACCGCCCAGGGAGAGCGCGGGAAGGAAATAGAGAACCGCAACCATGGGGGCCGCTCGCATAATGGAGCCGAGCCGCACGAGCGACGTCGTTCCTGCCACCCAACCGATGAGGCCCACCACCAAGAACAGCGCGGTCTGCACCACTATATGGTGCACGGCGTAGAAAATCGTGGAAGAAAGCCCGGCTTCGGTGGAGATGGCGATACCCCAGATGAGGTAGCCAATATGGCTGACCAGGGTGAAGGAAAGCAGACGTTTAATATTTTCCTGCGCGATCGCGCCGAGGATACCGATGAGCATGGTGGCCACCGCGAAGCCGGCGAGGATATCGTCCAGGCGCCCGCCCGGGAAAAGCAGCACCTGGGTGCGGATAATCGCGTACACGCCCACTTTGGTGAGCAGGCCGGCGAATACCGCCGTGACCGGGCCGGATGCGGTGGGATAGGAGTCGGGCAGCCAGGCGGCCAGCGGAAAAATCGCGGCTTTCAGGCCGAAGGCCACGAGGAAGAGGATCTGGAGGACCATGCGCATTCCCGGATCCACCTGCGGGAGTTTAACGGCCAGGTCGGCCAGGTTCACGCTGCCCACCGCGGCGTAGGTGAGGCCGAGTGCGGTGAGGAAGATGAGGGAGGAGACCATGGAGACGATCACGTAAACCGAGCCGGAACGCATGCGTTCGGCCGTGCCGCCCATGGTGAGGAGCACAAAGGAGGCGGCCAGCAGGATCTCAAAGCCGACGTACATATTGAACAGATCGCCGGTGAGGAAAGCATCGGAGACCCCGGCGGAAAGAATCATGAAGGCCGGGTAGTACACCGAGGTGGGGGCGCCGCGTTCGCCATCTGCCACGCCCTGGAAAACCGAATACACCAGCACGATGAGGGTCACCGTGACCGAGGTGGTGAGCATAATCGTGGAGAGCCGGTCGGCCACCAGGGAAATGCCCACGGGCGCCGCCCAATTGCCCACGTCCAGGGTGATGGGGCCGCGCGCGGAAACGAAGAGCAGAATGACCGCGACCACAAGGACGATGGAGAGCATCCCCACCGCGGTCCAGGCCTGCACGCGGCGCCGGCGCGGAATCGCCAGGAGCACCCCGGCGGCCAGCAGGGGCAGCACAATGGGAACGGCTAGCAGCCAGGAAATCATCGCCGCGCACCTCCCGCATTTTTACCGTTTCCCAGCGAGCCGTCCACGCCGTGGGTGGCATTCGGGTTGGCCACGTAGCGGTGCCGGCGGCGTTTGGGATGCCGGCGGTTCCAGCGGCCCAGGCGCCCGAAACGCGGGGCCGGGGTATCGGTTTCGTCGCGGAATTCCGCGGAGGTTTCCTGCAAGTCTGTTCCCACTTCGGATCGCTGGCTGCTTTCTTCCAGTTGCTGGCGAACGGCGACGGCGCGATCCTCCACGTCGTCGCGCACTTCGTCATCATCGCGCAGCTGCCAGGTGCGGTAGGCCATGGCCAGCAGGAAGCCGGTGGTGGCCAAGGTAATCACGATGGCGGTGAGCATCATGGCCATGACCAGCGGATCCGCCCACAGATCCGGCGAGCCGTTGCCGATAAAGGGCGGGTTGCCGGTGCGGCCGCCCGCGATGAGGAAAAGAATATTGACGCCGTTGGAAAGGCAGCCCAGCCCGAGGATGACCCGCGAGAGGGAGCGCTCCAAAATAAGGTAGACGCCTACCGCAACGAAAACCCCGCACATGAGGATGAGGGCGAGAGATACGCTCATTGCTGCTCTCCTTCCGTTGCTGCATCGCGCTGTTCGGCGGCCATAGCCAGGCGCTCGGCTTCCTGTTGCGGGGAGGTGCGCTCGCTGAGGCCGGCTTGGGATTCCATTTCTTCGCGCAGGTTCTGGCGGGCGTCGTGGGAGGGTTCGATGCGAATATCGGCATCCCACACGCCTTCTTCCATTTCCCCGTGCCGGTCAATTTCCGCGCCGAGGGACCGCAGAATTTCGGCGACCAGACCAACAACCGCGATATAGACGCCGGTGTCAAAGATGAGCGCCGTCGTAAAATGAACGTCCCCAAAAATCGGAAGTACCATATCGATTTTCGCGGTTTGCAGCGGGTTACCGCCCAACAGGATCGGGGCGAGCGAGGAAAGAGTGGCCAGGCCCAGCCCGGTTCCCAGCAGGTGGGCGGGGAGGATGGGGAGGGTGGCGCCCAGTTCGAAACGCCCGCCGGCCAGGTAGCGCAAGGTCAAGGCGATGCCGGCCAGCAGTCCGCCAGCGAAGCCGCCGCCCGGCATATTGTGCCCGGCGAAGAGGAAGAAGAGCGAAATAATGAGGATGGTGTGGAAGACCAGGCGGGTGCCGATTTGCAGCATCATCGGGCGGGAGGCCACGCCCGGGCGGTTCGCGGAGGCGAGCCAGACCCGGTTGCGCCCCGAACGCCGCGCTTCTTCTTCCGCGCGCACCGAGTTGCGCACGTATTCCGCCGGGTCCTCGCCCAGGCGGCGCCAGCGTTGCGCCCGTTCGCTTTTCGCGCCGAGGATATTGCGCAGCCGGTCTGTGCCGCCGAAACGGTCGCGTACGAAGAGGAGGGAGGCGATGCCGACGGCGCAGACCACCAGCACGGAGGTCTCACCCATGGTGTCCCACGCCCGGATATCCACGAGGGTGACATTGACGATATTGCGCCCGTATCCGAAGCGGAAGCCTTCGTCGGCGAAGAGCTCCGAAATCGGGGCGTGGGTGCGCACCCCGGCCGCGAGATAGGCGAGCCCCGCGAAAAGCAGCCCCATGATGGCCGCGAAAACAATGCGGAAGCGCTGGGTGCCTTTGGTGCGGCGGGAAGAGAAGTAGGAGGGTAGGCGGCGCAGCACCAGCACGAAGACCACGAGCGTGAGAGTTTCGGAAAGCACCTGGGTGAGAGCCAGGTCCGGGGCCCCGTAGATCTCGTAGGTGAGGGCCACGGCGTAGCCGCCGATTCCCATGAGGATCACAGCCTTGAGGCGGTGGCGGGAAGCCGCGGCAAGCAGCACGCCCAGGCAGCCAACCACGGCCACCGCGGCCTGCGCCCAGCTATCGAAGAGCCGCGGCACCACCAGGGTGCCCACCGGGTTGGTGAGCAGCGCGATTCCCACGGTAATGAGCAGGAACCAGAAAATGGTGAGGAGGTAGGTGGGAAGCGAACCGGATTGGGTGCGGGCGGTGACGGTCATGGAGAAACGTTCGGTGCCCGAAACGATGCGCTGGTAGGCTTCCTCGGCGCTGGTGCGGATGGCGTGGCGCTGGGTGAAGGCGGAAATGCGGTGGCGCTGCCAGAAGAGGAGGCAGCCGGTCGCGAGGATGGCGAGGGTCACCAGGAAGGGCCCGTTGAAGCCGGACCACAGGTGCAGGTGGCCCTGGTAGGGGGCTAGTACCGGGTATTGGGCCAGGTACTGCTCCAGGAAGGTGCTGATGGGCGTGGTTGCGAGCCCGGCCACCAGGCCCGCCGTCGCCAAAATACCCACGGGCCAGATCATGACCGCGGAAACGTCACGCACCTCGGTATCTTCCACGCGCGGTTTGCGCATGAACGCACCCCACCAAAAACGCAGGCCGTAAGCCACCGTGAGCGCCGAACCCACCGCGATGAGCACAAGCACCGCAATATCGGTGGCGCTCCCGCCCCACAGCGCACCGAGCGCACCTTCTTTCGCCACGAAGGCCGCGAAAGGAGGGAAGCCCATCATGGAGGCATCCGCCATCCCCGCAAAAGTGGCAACCGCGGGCATATTGCGGCCCACATTCGATAGTTCGCGCAGGTCACGGGTGCCGGTGCACACGTCCACGATGCCCACGGAAAGGAAGAGCGCGGATTTGAAGAGGGAGTGGGCCAGCAGCAGCATGAGCCCGGCCAGCAGCATCGCGGAATCCCCGTAGCCAACGAACAGAATAATGAGCCCGAGCTGGGAGACCGTGCCGAAAGCGGTCACCAATTTGATATCGGTTTGTTTGAGGGCCCGGTAGCCGCCTAGCAGCACCGTGTAGGAGGCGAGGATGATCACCATCCAGTGCCAGGCCGGGTTATGCGCGAAACCGGGGGCCAGGCGCGCCACCAGGTACACCCCGGCTTTGACCATCGCCGCGGCGTGCAGGTAGGCGGAGACCGGCGTGGGCGCGGCCATGGCGGCCGGCAGCCAGAAATGGAAAGGCACCAGGGCGGATTTGGAGAACGCCCCGATAAGTACAAGTACGACGGCGCTCGTAAGCAGCGCGGAATTCCCCGGGGAGATTGTTGCTTCGTGGGAAGCCACCACGAGCTCGTGCAGCGAGAAGGACCCCCCGGGCATGACGCCGAGCATGGTAATTCCGCCCAGCATAGCCAGCCCTCCGGCCGTGGTCACAATAATGGCCTGGAAGGCCGCGCGCCGCGAGGATTGGCGGTCGGAATAGTGGCCGATGAGGAGGAAGGAAAAGACTGTGGTGAGTTCCCAGTAAATATAGAGGGCGATGGTGTTATCCGTGGTGACCAGGCCGAGCATCGCGCCGGCGAAAGCCACGAAGATCGCGCCGAATCGGCCCAGGTAGGAGGCATCGCGTTTGAAATACCGCGCCGAGTAGAAGAGCACCGCCGCGCCCACGCCGGTGGCGATGAGGGCGAGGAGCAGGCCGAGGGCATCGATGCGGATATCGAGGTCCATGCCCAGTTGGGGTACCCAGGTGAGGGACTGCTGGTAAACATCACCACGGAGGATGCGGGGAATGAAGCTGAGAAGCCAGAGGAAGGTGCCAGCCGGGAGGAGGGCGAGGATTGCGAAGCCGAAACGCCCGCGCTGCATCACGAGCGGTGCACACAGTGCCCCCACCGCAAATAGCAGGAGCACGTATGCCACGGCAGCCTCCGTCCCTTCGACCTTTGCCATGCACGCGGGGTGCGCTACGTGTTCTACGTGCGCCGCGTGCCGAACATACGCCACGGAGCCCCTCCGCGGGTGACCTGGCGCGATGCAGCTGGTAGGTGCGGGCGCCGGTTTCTTAGGCGGTGGAGCTCGTTGTTAACGCATGGAACATCATTACAGTAGCGAAAATATGCGGGAGTGTCCCGTGTTTCCGCTCTCGATGAGACCGCGCGGCCGGGCTTGCTTTGGGAGCGCGAGGCTTGCTAAGGCTGGCGCGCTTCGGGCAGTTTGCTAGATGCGGCACGCTTCGTGCGGTGCGCCAGATGCGTTGTACTAAGGCTGGAGTTTAGTTATCGGCTTCCGGGTAGTGGGTCACGTCGATACGGTGGAAATTAAGGTGGGAGCGCGAGGCCGTGGGGCCGCGCTGACCCTGGTAGCGCGAACCGCTTGCGCCAGCTCCGTAGGGATTATTGGCCGCCGAGGAGAGCTGGAAGAAGCAGAACTGGCCCACTTTCATGCCCGGGTAGAGCTTAATCGGCATCGTTGCCGTATTGGAAAGCTCAAGGGTGACATGCCCGGAGAAGCCCGGGTCGATGAATCCGGCAGTGGAATGGGTGAGGAGTCCCAGGCGCCCGAGGGAGGATTTTCCTTCCAGGCGAGCTGCGACGTCGTTCCCCAAGGTGACCTGCTCAAAAGTGGAGCCGAGCACGAACTCTCCCGGGTGTAAAACGAATTCGCCGTCGGCGGGGACTTCTACCAGGCGCGTGAGGTCGGACTGGTCCGCGGCCGGGTCGATGACCGGGTATTTGTGGTTATCGAAGAGTCGGAAGAAGCGGTCGAGGTGAATATCGATGGAGGAGGGCTGCACCATCGCCGGATCCCAGGGGTGCAGGGCGATGCGGCCCTCGCTCACGGAGCGCAAAATATCAACATCGGAAAGTAACACGCCTAGATTCTGACACGCCCGCGCGGGTGGGCGCCACCCGCGCGGCGGTATATGGAGTAATTGAAGCAATTCGGGCGCGCTTTGCGCCGCGAGCGCTGGACCGCACGTGCCGCGGGAACTGAGCAACACGTGCCGCAAGCACTAAGCCACGAACGCGCTTTGCGCTGGCGGGGATGGCACGCTAGGATAATCACCTAGTGATTCTTTCGCGCCTGCGGTTCGGCCGCGTGCGTGAGGTTTCACCGCTCTCGCGGGCGTAGTTCATCGGTAGAATGGCAGCTTCCCAAGCTGCAGAGGCGGGTTCGATTCCCGTCGCCCGCTCCACCTTAGGCTTACCGCTCACCGACGAAACAGCTCGTCATGAGATCCGGTTCGTTTTCCAGTTCCGCAAGGTTCCATTGCCGTTTGGTGGCTTTCTTTTTGAGGTCTCTGCTGAATGCCGGAGCGAATTTCGCCTGTAGGCGCCTGCTCATGTCAAGGCCGCTTCAATGAGGTCGCGTCCAGTCTCATAACTTTTACCGCTGCCCGAGGCAATCATTTCCCGAGTCTCATGAATAGCTCGAAGGCTTTCCTCGTTCGGGCGCTTGTAATCGAAAGACAAAGGAATCGAGTTAGTGTTCACCATTTCGGTGAAAAACGCTCGCACAACGGACGATAGGTCTAGCCCGTAGGATTCCACGACACTTGCCGCCCCATCCTTCAATTCGCTATCAAGACGGATAGTAAGACTACTCGACGCCATTTCTCCTCCAGCCGTTGATCGCACTGACAGTTTGGGGCATTTGTTAGTGCACCAGCAAGCGTCTAGCTGTGCCATCCAGCCGCCACGAAACACAAAAGTTCCACGCCGCCAGCTGGCCGCAGTGAGCGGAACCGCTGAACAAAGAAAATCCTCAACGAGAATTGCGGCTTAGAATCGAAGCATCAGCACTACCACCAACCTCCAAGGAGGGATGACGGTGACTAATGAATGCGCAGAATCTGCCAAGATCAATGAGACCACACAGCCAGACGATGCCGAGCTCGCGAAGGCCTCAGCCGCCCTCATAAGAACAAATGCGCACGTGTACGAGGAACTGGCGAAGTGAAGTACCTAAGCATGCCCGCCATAGACCTTTATCACCACAACCCCAACCGCTAAAATTCATCGGTGGCCGCGCACTGTGGGCCCACGCTGCGGGCCCGAGCTGCACGGCGCCGGCATCAGTCACGCCAAGCGCGGCTACGATTCGAAAACAGGCAGAAAAGGGATAACCGCATGGATGAGGAGAAGGCCATCGGCACTGAACAGCCGCGCAGGAAGCGGCGCGGCTGGCTGCCACTATCCGAAACGCTCTCGCTGATTTCGGTGGTTATCGCGGTGGCCGTCCTCGGCTTGAATATTTACGACCGCCACGAGGCGATCAAAGCCGAGCAGTTCTCCCAGGCCAACCAGGCCTTCACCCAAAATAAGATCACCGCGGAGGAACACCGCACCGACACCGGGAAAATCGGCCGGCAGATCACCTCGAGTTTCCACAACGCCTCCCCCAACCCGGTTTTCGACCTCACGCTCGCACTGCCCGCACCGCTCGACGGCCTCACCGTCTCCGCCGACCACTATCACGAATTCCGGCAAACCGCCGCCGGCTACGAAATCACGTTCCCCACGCTCCCGCCGAAAGAAAAAGCCGAGTACGTGGGCACCTACGGCGACGCACTTTTCGGCGACCGGCCCCCGCGCGCCGTTATCAACGAAAACTTCCGTTTCTGTTTCACGGACGTTAACGGCCAGCGCTGGCTCGCCGACCATCGCGGAGCCCAGCGTATTTCGTCAACAACGCAGTGCATTCCCGATAAGAACGACGACGCCGCCTAGCCCGCTGCCAGCACACATGGCTACGGGAAGCTGGCCCGCACGGTTGGCTACACAGCCACTCTGGATGAGTCCTCTATTTTGAGCGTGTACATCGTCGAAAAAACGGTGAACGACAGCACCAGCAGCACGATCAGGCATACCCCGGCCACCGGCAGCAGAATCATACGATCCACGGACTTCACCACAAAGGGCAGGGCCGCCACCGCGCCAAATAGCACAATAAGGCCAATAATGGCTCCCTTCTTGAGGCGATAGCTGAGATAGACGTCATCACCTTCCGCGGCGGAGAAAGATACGGGATTGCTCTTGAGGGGAACCAGCGTTCGCACCTGGGCAACGCAGGCGCCGTCGCCCACCTCAAAAACATTATCGCGTTCGGGAAGCAGTACTTCCGGGCGTTTCTTTCCGTTCACGCTCAAATAGTGGCGGCTCCTATCATCGAAGAAGGACCACCGCCTTCTCACATGTAGCCGTGCCATAACTCGCACCTCCTTGTGCCTACATAACCGCACCCCTACATAACGATGTTACGCATAATTTTATCGCATTTATTCTGCGCGGCATTCAATTTAATTGTTCCCACTATGGCCGGCGGCGCTCCTCCCCTCTAGGATGGGGGAAGAACCAGAAAGGAGGCCGCATGCGTGATATTGCACCCTATTCACAACGCAAGCATTATGAACTGCCCTCTTCTCTGAATGCGCTTCGTGGCCCTGGCATGGGTGGCACTCTCTACCTCGACCACTCGATCATCTGGGCACCAAATTCTCAGACGATCCATCTTGAAAGCAACGGCCTCATCAAGCGCGGTTATACAGCGTTGATCAACGAGGGAACTACCGAGCAACAGGAGCGCTGGCTCAATCGGGAACTCCTCATGCAGGTCTGGCCAACACTTAGTTTGCCGTGGCGCGTCTACGAGATGTGGGAATCAAAATTCCCAGAGCTGCCGGAGAATCGGATCTTCCATGGAAAATCTCGAATTTCAGCGTAAACTCACCCGCCTCATCCTCTCGAAGATCAACGAGTACGGCTTCGTTCTGTGCGGCTCGGGAGCGCTACGTGAGCACGGGATTATTACGCGCCCCACCGAAGATATCGACCTTTTCACCGTCCAGAAGCATGCAGATACGTTCCCGCTGGCGTACCAGAAGGTAGTGGAAACGTGCATCGAATACGGCTTCAAGGTTGCGACGACGCACGCAAGCGGCCAGTACGCCAACCTGGTCATCTCCGACGGAGATAACGTTTTATCCATCGATATGGGTGTTGATTGGCGTGGCTTCCCTCCGACTACGTTACATATCGGCCCAGTTCTGGCGGAGGAAGATGCCGCGGGCAGCAAAGTCGCCGCGTTGTTTTCCCGCGCAGAACCGCGTGACTATTTGGATGTGGATTCACTTCGCCGAAGCGGGCGCCATACCGACGACCAGCTCATCACCCTCGCCAAGGAAAGCGATCTCGGATTCGACATGGGATTCTTTATTCAGCGCTTAGAAGCCTGCGCTTACGTGGACTTCGACGAGGTAGCCCAGTACGGCATCTCCGAAGAAGAATTCCACGCCATTCAAGAACGCTACACCCAGTGGCATACAAGCCTGAACAGGTAAGGCGGCACCCACCCCTCTCTGTTACCCGCACATTCGCCAGCAATAAAAGACCTGGTCATACGTCACAGGGAATCGGTTTTCAACCCTCTGACCTGCGGATTAGAATAATGATACGAATTCTCTATTCAAATCAATGTTGTATTCATTGTTCAACGATTGGGAAATAAGGAAGGGATCTCGTGACCTCTTTTCGTAAGATAGCGGGTGCCACCCTGGCGGCCACCCTTATATTCTTCGGCGGCACACCCGCGCTCGCCGATCCAGCTTCCCCCACGGGAGCTTCCAGCGCCGAACAAGCCAACTCCGCAAAGTTCGGCGGCGCCATCGCAAAGAACTTCTTCTTAGTCAATGGACTGACCGAGGCTGAGGTGATTGACTCCGTCAAGGCTCAGCTCACCAAGAACAACCTGAATCCCGATGAGTATGAGTTCACGGTAAAGAACCTCAGTGAGGCCAACGCCAATTCGTACGGCCCGAAGCGTAAAGATCGCGTTAAGGACGTACCGGTTATCGTGGCCAAGAAGGGGACTCCGGACACCTTCGACACTTACAACGTCAAGGTTTTCTACTACGCTCCACCTTTCGCGTTCCGGGAGGAAAACCCGGATCCCCAAAAGGGCGCCCCTCAAAATCAAAGCACCCATAACGCGGGCAAAGTAACTGTTGCTGACCCGAATAGCTACACCCTGTCCGCGGATCAGCAGGCAAAGATCGTTGACGCTTTCCTCAAGAACAACCCTGCTCTCGGTCTCACCCGTGATCAAGTCACCGTGGATGATCAAGGAAAGCTCACTATCACAAACAAAGCCGGTGAAGACGGGTTTAGCGTCGTCGTTCCCAGCAGCGAATCCGTGAGCGCTATCGGGAAGGTTCCCAATATTCTGGTCTTCTTGGATCCGTCCACGAATACAAACCAGAACAAACTGAAGTCCACTCCCGTTCCTCCGGTAACAGTTACGCTGAAAGCCGATGACTACAGCAAGGGTAAGCTCTGGGGAACTAACGCCCCGGGCCAGGGCGAGGCGTGGTCAGCCGCGAAACAGCTTTCCGGGTTCGACCTCAAGCTCGCCGGCAATACCGCCGTTATCTCCGGTCAGTATGACGCTGGTATCTCCAACTCGATTGGCGGTAAGCGTTTTATCGGAATCCGCACGGACAAAGCCCACGATATGCGCTACACCCAGTCCTTCTCGAACCTGTTCAAGGTCCGCGTTCTCCCTACGAAGCAGGACACTCTCATCCGCAGCCTGGATACCGATGCGCCTTTCACCCCTGAGGATGTGAAGGGGCTTATCGATGTGGATTACGGCAAGCTCGGAATTCTTAAGTACGGCGACGACGCGGGACTTTCTAAGCAGGATGTTCACAACGAGGTCAAGGGCAAAATCACCAAGAATATTGAGGTTCC
The DNA here is from genome assembly GCF_030216305.1 of Actinotignum timonense. Taxonomy (GTDB): domain Bacteria; phylum Actinomycetota; class Actinomycetes; order Actinomycetales; family Actinomycetaceae; genus Actinotignum; species Actinotignum timonense_A. The sequence continues at coordinate 40,180 of NZ_JASOKT010000016.1, forward strand.
CGGGATCAGTCACGAACCCGGCACCCAGGAATTCCCCGGCACGCTCACAACCGACCTTGGTGCGGTCTCCCCGGAGCTGACCGCTACCATCATTTACTACACGTCCAAGATTTCCGAGACAGCAGTATCCGACCCGAATAACCTGACGCCCGGCGAACAGGATGCCATCAACGCTAAGGTCAAGGAACTCAACCAGCTCAAGGACACGGACAAAGTCACCGTGGACAAGGAAGGCAATGTCACGATTGTCTTCAACCGCAACGGCAAGGACCTCGGCACGAAGACCTTCAAGGCGCCGCTCGTCACGCCGTCGTATCCGGATTCCAGTGGCAAGTCCGGTTCCACGGTTGAGGTTCCGATCTCCACGCCGGAAGGCTTCACTTTCCCGGACGGTTCCACGTTTAAGGTCGACGGCGAAGCTCCTGCTGGACTCACCGTTGGCAACGACGGCAAGATTACCTACCAGATCCCCGAGGATAAGGAGACGGGCGATGTGACGGGCACTGTGCTCGTGACGATTCCCGGCCAGCCCGATCCGGTGAAGGTTCCCTTCAAGATCGCTGTCACCAAGCCGAAGATGGCAGAGAAGATTACCTTGAAGGATCCCGATATCACCGGAGTCGTTGACCTCAATAAACTCACGCCCGAGGAAAAGACCAAGGTTAGCGATGCCATCAAGGCCAAGAACCCGGATCTGCCTACGGATGCTGAGATCACTGTCTCCGACAATGGAACTGCGACCGTGACCTACAAGGACGGTTCCTCAACTACCTTCACTCCGGACAAGACGGTTCGTAAGCTCAAGGACAATGAGAAGATCACCCTCAAGGATCCTGAGCTCACTGGAGTTGTTGATGTCAATAAACTGACCGATCCCGAACGCGAGCAGGTCAAGAAGGCTGTTGAAAAGGAGAACCCGAACCTCCCCGAAGGAACCACGATCACCGTCTCCGAAAACGGCACGGTCACCGTGACCTTCCCGGACAAGTCGACGACCACGATCACTCCGGACAAGACGGTTCGCCAGCTCAAGGACAACGAGAAGATCAAGATCAACGACCCCGAGCTCACCGGAGTTGTCGATGTCACTAAGCTGACCGATCCCGAACGCGAGCAGGTCAAGAAGGCTGTTGAGAAGAAGAATCCGGATCTTCCTACTGGCACTA
>NZ_JASOKT010000017.1 GCF_030216305.1 Actinotignum timonense
TGGGATCCGAGACCCAGGTAACCGGGCGCCCATCACGCTGCACCGCTTCCACCAGGGGCGGCAGGGCTTCTTCTACCCGCCCGGCACCCATGCGGGTAATGAAGGTGAGTCGGCCCGGTTCACCTTCCGGATTGAGCTTATCGATAAGGGCGAGAGCGGTATCTGGCGTCGTCGTCGGACCTAATTTCACCCCGATCGGGTTACGTGCGTGGGAGAACATTTCCACGTGGGCGCCATTAACATCGCGGGTGCGTTCCCCGATCCACAGGAAGTGTGCGGAGGTGAGGTAGGGCTCGTGGGTGCGCGAGTCGATGCGCATCATAATTTCCTCGAAGGGCAACACCAGGCCCTCGTGGGAGGAATACAATTGTGTTTCTGCCAGCTGGGCGCCGTCGACCCCGGCCGCGGTCACAAAACGCATGGCGCGATCAATTTCGCTCGCGGTTTTTTCGTACCGCACGTAGGCCGGGTTGGCAATAAAACCGCGGTTCCAATCGTGCACGGAACGCAGGTCGGCGAAACCGCCGCGCGTGAAAGCCCGCATGAGGTTAAGAGTGGCCACCGAGTACAGGTAGGCCTCCTCCAAACGGTGCGGATCATGGCGGCGCGCCGCGGCCGTGAATTCGTGCCCGTTAATGGAATCACCCAGGTAGGAGGGCAAGGTAGTATCCCCAATAGTTTCGGTGGCCTGGGAGCGCGGCTTGGAGTACTGGCCGGCCATCCGCCCGATTTTCACCACCGGCACCGAAGCCCCGTAGGTCAAAATAACCGACATTTGCAGGAGGGTGCGCACCTTGGCACGGATGCGATCCGCGGTGATTTGCTCGAAAGATTCAGCGCAATCCCCACCCATGAGGACGAAAGCTTCGCCGCGTTGCGCGGCCGCGATACTTTCGCGCAGCCGATCGCATTCACCCGCAAAAACCAGGGGCGGCATTTTCGCCAAGCGCTGCATAACCGCAGCGAGCTCTGCTTCATCCTCGTAACGAGGTTGGTGCAGAGCGGGCTTCTCGCGCCAGGTGTGGGCCAGCGCGGCAATTTTATGAGTATCGTCCTCAAACATAAACGAAATCTTAGCCCGGAACGGGTGCGCGGGCGGAATCGCGTCGGAGCAATGAGACGCGACCGGCACGAAAACCACCCGGCGCCATCCGCGCGCGGCCTCGCGAAACACGAACCGCACCACCACACGCTCCGCAGAAAAAACTCGCCCCGCACCAGGTCAACCGGTACGGGACGAGCAATCACGTGTGGATACGGTTCAGCCGGGCCACCCAGGCCCACGGCGCAGCCGCATTAGGCGTGCGGGCGGACCTCCTGGCCGATGGCCTTCATGGTCTCCACGAACCAATCCTGGGTGATATCGAAAGCCTTGTGGCCCTTCACCCGCGGGAAAGCAATATTGGTGAGGACGTTACCGTTTTCCTCATCGTGGCCGATGAGGCCGGGCTTGCCCTCCAGGGCGCACTGCACCGCCAGATCCACCATGCCCTTGATGAGGCGCAGGTCCTCAGCGTTGGCGTGCCAGGCGCGCGAGAAGTACCCGGACTTTTGCACCATGACCTTTTCGGCGCCGAGCTTCTGCGCGAATTGCTCCGCGAACCAGCGGCCCGGATTGACCTTATCGAGCTGGACGTGCCCGAAGGGATCACGCGGCACTTCCTGGCCGGCGGCTTCCATTTCGGCCACGATTTCATCCACGCCCGCACCTTCGGAAAGGAAGATATTGACGTTGCCGATCTCATCCATAATCTTCTTCAGACGCTCGGCTTCGCCGTTGATGTCCAGCGCCATTTCGGGCAGGAACACGGCATGTACATCCCAGCGTTCCTTGGTTAGGCCCAGCGCCGGAGCCCATTCCTGCTCCTGAACCCAATCGTGGTAGTACTTGGAGGCCTGCGCGGTGAGGTAGCCGCAATTGCGCCCCATAACTTCGTGCACGATGAGCATGCGCGGGTTGGAGCGATGCTCACCAATAATATGCTGGGCGTAGAGCGAGGCTTCTTCCGCGGCGGTCCAGGCACCCAGAGACTGGCGCACCGGAATAATGTCATTATCGATGGTCTTGGGCAGACCCACCACCACGAGGTGATGCCCGTTTTCTTCCAGGTAGGCGGCCAGATCCGCGGCGGTGGTATTCGTATCATCACCGCCGATGGTGTGGAGCACATCCACGCCATCTTCCACGAGGCGCTGGGCGGCGAATTCCAGCGGGTTCACGCCTTCTTCCACGAGGCCACGCTTGACCAGATCCTCGGTATTGGTCAGCTTGACGCGGGAGTTACCGATGGGCGAACCGCCGAAACGGTGCAGGATATGGGCCTGTTCACGCCCTTCCTTATCGATGGTGATGTAATTCCCGGTGAGCAGCCCGTGGTAGCCATGCTGGTAGGCAATAATTTCCACATCGGGCGCAATTTCCGTATAGCGCTCAATGAGGCCACCCACGGCCGAGGACAAACACGGGGCGAAACCTCCGGCGGTCAAGAGCGCAACGCGGCGGACAGTCATCGTTAACCTTCCGTTTCTGATTGGGGGATTATTCCGCTGTTGATTATACCCGCCGCTATAGTGTCTTTCATGAGAGAAGGACCTACGGGCGAGCGCCCCGAAAATAGCTTCGATGCGCAGTGGGACAAGATCGCGCGCGAACTGGAAGCCGAAGGCGTGGGAGCGAATATCGATAGCGCCCGCGATGGCGGCGGCGCGCTGCTTCCGGTGGATACTTCCCCGCGTTACACCGATGCCGCGTGGGCGCTGGGTGGTGGGCGTGCGGCCGGCCCGCGCGATTGGTCCCCGGCCCCGGAAGATTCAGATTTTTCCGACGACGACGCCACTTTCGACCCGGCCTCTCGCGAAGAATATTATGTTCCCCAGGCCCCCGCGCACCGCTACGCCAGTCTCGCCTGGGTGGCCACCGGGGTGCTGGTCCTCATCAGCGCGCTCATGTTTATCGGCCTGCTACCCGCCCCGCGCCTGACCGCCTGGATCCTGGCCGGCGGGGCACTGGTGGGCGTGGTGGTCGCCATTATTTTGACGGCACCCGCCCGCGAAGATACCGATCCCTACGACGACGGCGCCCGCCTGTAGCGCGCTACCTCCGCGCGAATTTATGTCGTAGCTCCGCGCTAGGCTAAAAATCATGACAGCACGGCATATTCCGCGGCCCGGCGGCCGGATCGATACCGAACCTATTGAGGTGTATCGATCCGACCGCCCGTTGCTGCCCCGCCAGCTGGAATTCGCGGACCTCGGTACTCCCCTGGAGGAAGTGACCTTCGTGGTGGTGGACGTGGAAACCACCGGAGGGCGGCCCGGGGCGCATTCACTTACCGAAATTGGGGCGGTGAAAGTGTGCGGCGGGGAGGTGGTGCAGGAGTTTTCCTCACTCGTCAATCCCGGGGTGCCCATCCCGGCCCAGATCACTGTGCTCACCGGAATCACCACCGCGATGACGGTGAGCGCTCCCCCGCTTAGCGAGGTTCTCCCTGCTTTTCTCGATTTTCTTGAGCCTGATGCCCCAGCGCTTGACGGTGGCGCACCTGTTCCTAGCAGCGGAACGGCCGGTCGCAGCCCGGCGGCGGAGCCACCGGTGCTCGTGGCTCATAATGCCCGCTTTGATGTGTCCCATTTGCGCGGGGCTTGCAAGGCGATAGACATGGCGTGGCCGCGGCTGCGCGTCCTCGATACTCTCGGGCTGGCGCGGCGTATTTTCACCCGCGATGAAGTCCCCAATCACAAATTGAGCACTCTGGCTGGCTACTGCCGGGCTGCGGTGCAGCCAAGCCATCGGGCCCTCGATGATGCGCGGGCCACCGTGGATGTACTCCACGCAATGATCGGGCGGCTCGGCCCGCTGGGAGTCACCCACATTGAGGACCTGCTCACCGCATCCAATCCGGTTCCGGCCCGCCGGCGCCGCCGCGCCGTGCTCGCCGATCAGGTGCCGCACGGCCCGGGTAGCTACCGTTTTATCGGCCCGAATGATGAGGTTCTCTACGTGGGTAGCTCCGGGAATATGTACCGGAGGGTGCGCCAGTATTTCACCGCCGCGGAAAAACGCCGCCGCATGATAGAAATGGTAGAGCTGGCCACCCGGGTAGAAACCACCCCCACCGCCACTCTGCTAGAAGCGCGGGTGGTGGAGCTGCGCGATATCACCCGCTTCGACCCGCCCTATAATCGCCGCTCGCGCCGCCCGCACACCCGCACCTGGATCAGCCTGGATACCACGCCCGTGGCACGCCTGATAATTACGCGCAGCTGTTCGGCAACGGAAGTCGCGAACTCCCTGGGGCCTTTCGGTTCCCGCAGCGCTGCCCGGCGCGCCGCTGAACTCATCGGTGATGAAGCCGGGCTCAACCCCGCCGGCCTCAACGTGCCCCGCCAGACAGATCTGAGCGATTGCCCGTGCCGTTTCGCCTCCCACGCGCCCTGCTATCTTGCCCCGCGGGGCACCGTGAACACCGCCGCAGTGGCCATCTCCCGCGCCCACCGGCTGTTGGCTGGCTCCCTTGCCGAAGTATGGGACCACCAGATGGCCCGCATTGCCCGCCTGGCCGCCCAGGAGCGTTTCGAAGAAGCCGGAGTGGAACGCGACCGGCTTTCGGCGCTCCTCACCGCAGCCCAGCGGCGGGAATTGTTGGTTCCGCTGTGGCGAGCAAGCTGCGTCGTCGCCGCGTCTAAGCGAGAGGACCACTGGGAAATCATCCTTGCGAGTTACGGCAGGCTACTTGCTAGCGCGACGGTCAGCGAAGCCCGCGATGTTCCCGAACATGCCGCAGCGCTCCGCAGTGCCACTCCCCTGCTCGCGGCTCCCGCCCGCGCCGCCGAGCACGCCCACCCGGAGGAAACCCAGCTCCTGGCCGCATGGCTAGCTGATCCGCGCTCGCGAGTGCTCGCCATTGAGGGCGAGGTTCCCCTCGCGGTCCCCCTCGCCTCCGCCCACCGCTTCGCCACTTCCTTCCCGGGCGCCGAAGAATCGCCCGGCTTGGCTGAGCGCTAAACCTCCTCCATTCTCGCCACCTATGTGCCGGACACCACATATACTGGTGGTGTTCGCATTCAATTACTGTTCGGAGATTCCGAACATATCTAACGGGTGGCACCGCGATGCCGCCCAGAATTGGAGTATGAGAATGGCAACCTACACCCTCCCCGATCTTCCCTACGATTACGCGGCACTCGAACCGCATATTTCCGGAAAGATCATGGAGCTCCACCACGATAAACACCACAAGACCTACGTAGACGGCGCCAATAAAGCCCTGGAGAACCTCAGCGAGGCTCGCGAGAAGGGCGATTTCGCGGCGGTAAACCAGTACACGAAGGATTTTTCCTTCAATCTGGGCGGTCATATTAACCACTCGATTTTCTGGACCCTGCTCTCTCCCGACGGCGGTGGGCAGCCGGAAGGCGAACTTGCCGAAGCCATCAAGGATTCCTTCGGTGATTTCGCCACCTTCCAGAAGCAGTTCACGGCCGTAGCCACCGGCATTCAAGGCTCGGGCTGGGCGGTGCTCGGCTACGATTCCGTGGCCGGCAAACTGGTGATCTACCAAATGTATGACCAGGCCAATAATGTGCCCGCCGGGGTGCTGCCCGTTTTCCAGCTCGATATGTGGGAGCACGCCTTCTATCTTGACTACCTCAACGTCAAGGCCGATTACGTCAAGGCGATCTGGAATATTGTCAATTGGGAAGAAGCCGGGAAGCGTTTGACCACTGCCCAGGAGCAGGCTGCCGGCCTCCTCATTCGCAAATAACTCACGCGCACACCGCGCCGGCGCTATTCATAGATACGCGCGGCATCCTTCCTAAATAGCACGAAGGGCGAGGCCACCTCTATTGAGGTACCTCGCCCTTACGCTATCCGGGGCCATTTTCAGCCCTATCCGAAACCGCCGGTAGCTACCCGGTAACTATCCGGCAACTATCCGGCAATTACCTGGTAGCGACCCAGTAACTACCTGGCAACTACACCGCGGAGAGAATATCGACCACCACGGCAATGGCCTGGGCCGGATTGTCCTTACTGGGCACGCTCAGCAGAACCCGCGAACCCACCGGCACCCCGGCCAGGGGCGCAAAAATCTGCTGGGTAGACGGAACCGAACGCGGCCCGGCCGGATAGTTCGCCGTTGTGGGCGCCCAGGTATTTTCCGCGTGGGCGTTATCCCATTGCGCGGCCGCGAACTGAAGCACATAGGTGCCCTTCTCCGGGAGGGGAGCCCCGCTGCCGCGGGCAATAACCGTGGCCTTAAGCTCCGCGGGAGCCTCCGCGCCCTCTTTCACCCGGATCTCGGTAATGGGCTGGCCCAAGTCCCCCTTGTATTCCACCGGGAGCGCATCAGCGGCAGTTTCCACCGTGGCACCGGCCTCACCCGCACTCTTCGCGTTCCAGGCATCCAGAATTTCCACGTAGAACGCGATGGTATCCGTGGCCCCGATGGAGCCATCCTGGGTACCACCCGAAGGTCCGTAGCCCCACTTGGCAGGGATGGACAAAATCAGCTTGTCCCCCACGTGGGCCTTGGCCAGAGTGTGGCTCCAGCCCGGGATCACCTGGGCGAGCGGGAATGTGGCCGGAGCATTACGCGAATAGGAAGAATCGAAAGGCTCGTTCTTCCCCCACACTTGGCCCACGTAATTGACCTTGGCCACCGCATCGGCGCCCAATTCCGCGCCGCTGCCCTGTTCGAGCACCCGCACCCGCACATCCGCGGGAGCGTCCCCCTTCGGGAACTCCAGCAGCGGTGCCTGCGCCGTGCCGCCCAGGGACGGCATGCCCTCCCCCGAGTACGCGATCTCGGGAACTTCCCCGGGGGCGGGACTTTCCACCGCGCCACTTGCCTCAGCGCTCGCGGATTCCGAAGCAGCCGGTGTTGAGCTAGCTGCGCCGTCGTTCCCACCCGAACATGCCGCGAGGCTGCACGCGAGCAAGGCCGCCGTGCAGCCCGCAAGAATTTTCTTTCCCATCAATGTCACTTTCTTCATCCCGTTCGTGCCGCTTGAGTGCGCCGCGGCCTTCGCGTATCCGCGCTTTAGCGGCTTTCGCCCGCGCCCAGTTTCTCCAGGAGCAGCGCCTCCGCCAGAATAGCGTTACGCCAATCGCCCAGGTGCAAGGATTCGTTATGAGCGTGAGCGCGCGCGTCCGGATCTTCCACGCCCGTCACCAAAATCTCCGCCTCCGGGAAGACTTCCGCGAGGTCAGAAATGAAGGGAATAGACCCGCCGGTGCCGATGTCCACCGATTCGTGACCGAAGGCTTCGCTGAGGGCTTCGCGGGCCAGATGCATAATGGGGGTATCCTCCCCGGCCTTGAAACCGGAACCCGCTTCCGCAACTTCGGTGACCACGGTGGCACCGAACGGCGCCTGGGCCTCAATGTATTCGGCCAGCAGCTCGCCGGCACGCTGGGGATCCTGACCGGGAGCCACCCGCATGGAAAGGAAGGCCCGCGCGGAGGGAATCACGGTATTGGAGGCTTCCGCGGTGGAGGTCACGTCCATGCCGATCACGGCGATGGAGGGTTTCGTCCACATGCGCGAATTGAAGGAGCCGGTGCCCAGGAGCTGCATGCCGGGCAGAATCGCGGCATCGCGGCGCAGGTGCTCTTCTTCGTAATCGACGTCGGCATCATCCCACGCATCCAGGCCGGGAACCGCAACGTCGCCGTTCTCGTCGTGCAAGGTGGCGATAATCCGCGCGAGGGCGGTCACCGCATCGAGAGTGGGCCCGCCGTACTGGCCCGAATGCACGCCGTGGGTGAGAGTGGACACTTCCACACCCAAGCGCACGACGCCGCGCAGCGACGTGGTCAGGGAGGGCACCCCCACCTTCCAGTTACCCGAATCAGCTACCACGATGGCATCGGCTTCGAGGCGATCCCGGTAGGTTTCCAGGAAAGCGTGGAAGGTAGGCGAACCGATTTCTTCTTCACCTTCGATAAAGAGGGTGACGTTCACGGCCAGGTCATCGCCGAGGGCCGAAATCGCGGCCATGTGGACGAGCACGCCGGCCTTATCGTCCGCAGTGCCGCGCCCGTAGAGGCGTCCGTTCTTTTCCACCGGCTCGAAAGGATCGGATTCCCAACCGTCCAGGGTGCCCTGGGGCTGCACATCGTGATGCGCGTAAAGAAGAATGGTGGGCTTATCATCGCCGACGTGCTTATGGGCAAGAATCGCCGGGCGGCCCTTCCCGTGGGGCGTTTCCAATTCAATAATATCGACGTCGAAACCGCGTTCGCGGGCCATGCGCGCCACGAATTCCGCGGATTCACGCACTTTGGCCTGATCAAATGCATCGGCGGAAACGGAAGGAATACGGACAAGGTCCTCAAGCAAAGCGCGATGGACGGGCAGGGCCTCATCCACGCGAGCAACAAGATCACTACTCATACGTCCTAGGGTACCGGGTTCGCGCCCGCGGGCGCGGCGGGTGCTGAACAACGACGGCGCAGGCCGTGCGTGGCCGGCTTTACGTGAATGGCTGCGGTAGTGTGCGCGGGCGGTAAAGGGAACGGCTACGGTAGTGTGCGCGGGTAATGGACAGGGCGGCCGCGCGCGAACGGTTAGACTATTCTCGTTCAAGGCATAGTTGGCGACGACGCAGGAGTTGAGATGGCATTCGGCCGCAAGAAAGAGGCAGTAGAAAAGGCGCAAGAACAGGCAGCCCCCGCCTCCACTCATCCCAAGGGATACACCCCGGGCAAGGGAGCCCCCACCCCGAAGCGTAAGGACGTGGAAGCGCGCCACCGCCGGCCGATTATTTCTGATAAATCCTCCATGACCCGCGAGGAAAAGAAGGCCCGCAAGGCCGAGGAACGCGCCCGTTCTTCCGAGCGCTGGGAACGCGAACAAACCGCGATGAAAACGGGGGATATTCGGAATATGCCCCTCGCCCATGCGGGCGTGCAGCGGGCTTTCGCGCGCGATGCTCTTGATTCGCGCTTCCAGTTCTCCTCGCTCATGCTCTTCCTGGCCGTCATTATGATCGCCGGTGTTTTCACCCTCACCCGCTTCCCGCTGGTCTTCAATGTGTTCGTTATTACCTGCTACGCGATCCTGGTGCTCATGGCCCTCGAATCGTGGTGGCGGGCCCGCCAGGTGCGCACCCTGGTCGAATACAAATACGGGGAGGATAAGACTCCGGATCGCCTGGTCGGGCAGATGATGTCGCGCGGGTTTACCCCGCGGCGCTGGCGCATGCCTCGCCCCATGGTGAAATTCGGTGAGTACCCCGAGGGCGGCACTCCCGCAGATCTCAAGAAGGCGCGGGAAGCGAAGAAAGAAATGAAGCGGGCCGCGAAGTAAAGCGAAGGGCTAAAGAAACCTAAAGAAAACTAAAGATTACGCTGGGCGATGCTGGCTGGCCGGGACCACATAATCCAGGCCAGCCCGGCAATGGCCCCGAGGGTGGGAAGGTAATAATAGGTGGCACCGGCCTGATACCAGGGGCTCACCTGGTGGAAAAGATCAGGGATGACCACGCCCACCACGGCCATCACAATATTGGTGCTCCAGCAGGTGGTGGCCACCCACCGCATCCGCCGCCCGTTATGGAGCGAGCCGGCGCAAGCCAGCACCCACACAAGCGCCGCCACCAGGGTGGTGGTCATGCGCCCGGGATAGCCCAGCTGAAAATCTTCGGTGCCCGCAACAATGGCCCGCCACACGAAAATAGCGGCCCCCAGGCTCAGCGCAATGAGGAGGAAGAGAGGCCAGCCCACGGCGGTGCGCCTCTCGTCTCGAATCATTTCACTATTCACCTGGCTCCTCCCAGAATCCTGCACTGGCTGTGCGCCTCCTTCGCGGAGCTGACCGCGGAGACGACGTACCATCATAAACCTTTAAGCGCGCCGGTGCTCCGCGTTCCAACGGCGCACCGACTCGGGATAGCCGGTGCGATTAATTTCGTAGAAAGGTACGCCCAGCTCCCGGGCAAGTTGCGCTCCGGCGGCCAGATCGGGCACCCGCCGGCGGGTCCACTCCCCGGTGCGAGCAACGAGGAGAAGAGCTGCCGGCTCACGCGGAGTTTCCACCTCAAAATAGGCTTCCACCCCCGCGCGAGTCTCGATGAAATCGGCGAAGTGTTTCGCCGTCGCCGAACGGCGAGCACCGCCGTGAGCAGCGCGGGAACGGGAGCGACGCGAAAAAAGACCCATACGGTGATTTTAGCGACCCTCGCTGGGAGCGTGATGCGTCCCAGATAACACCTCGGCATGGCAGAATATAGGTATAGCGGCTCTTGTACCGCATTCCAAAATGTTGTATTGCGAAGGGAAATCCTGTGGCAGAAACGAAAGAGTACGACGTCGTCATCCTCGGTGGCGGCAGCGGCGGCTACGCGGCCGCGCTTCGTGCCGGTCAGCTCGGCCTGACCGTTGCTCTCATTGAGGCTGACAAGCTCGGCGGTACCTGTTTGCACCGCGGGTGCATCCCCACCAAAGCATTGCTGCACGCCGCTGATGTTGCCGATGAAATGCGCGAAGGCCCGTCCATTGGCGTGAAAGGTTCCTTTGAGGGCATTGATATGCACACCTTGCAGGCCTACAAGAACGGCGTGATCGAGAAGATGTTCAAGGGCCTGACCGGCCTGGTCTCCTCGCGCGGTGTGGAGATTGTGCAGGGCTGGGGCAAGCTCGTCGCAAAGGACACCATCGAAGTTAATGGCGTGCACTACCGCGGCAAGCACGTTGTGCTGGCCTCCGGTTCCTACTCGAAGACCATCGGCCAGGAGATCACCGGCCGCGTCCTCACCTCCACCGAAGCGCTGGAGCTGGGTGAGGCCCCCGGATCCGTGATCGTGCTGGGCGGCGGGGTTATCGGGGTGGAATTCGCCTCCGCGTGGCGCTCCTACGGTGCGGAAGTCCAGATTATTGAGGGCCTGCCGCGCCTGGTTCCCAATGAGGATGCGGAAGTGTCCAAGAATCTGGAACGCCAGTTCCGCAAGCGCGGCATTAAATTCGCCACCGGAACCATGTTTGATCACCTCGAACAAACCGATCATTCCGTCAAGGTTTTCACCCAGGACGGCAAGGAATTCGAGGCGGATTACCTGCTCATCGCTATCGGGCGCGGCCCGGCCACCGCGAACCTCGGCTACGAAGAAGTCGGGGTGAAGATGGATCGTGGTTTCGTGCTCACCGATGAGCGCCTGCGCACGAACGTTGATGGAATCTACGCGGTGGGCGATATTGTGCCCGGCCTCCAGCTGGCACACCGCGGTTTCCTCCAGGGTATTTTCGTTGCCGAAGATATTGCGGGCCTCAACCCCAAGGTGATTGACGAAACGAAGATCCCGCGCGTCACTTTCTGCACCCCGGAAATCGCCTCCGTGGGTCTCAACCAGGATAAGGCCGAGGAAGAATACGGCAAGGAAAATATCACCACTGCCACCTTCAACCTCACCGGGAACGGCAAGTCCCAGATGCTGGGCGCGGCCGGTTTCGTCAAGCTGGTTGCGGTCAAGGATGGTCCCATCGTGGGCTTCCACGCCATCGGGGCGCGCATGTCCGAACAGATTGGCGAAGGCGAACTCATGGTGGCCTGGGAAGCCTACGCGCAGGACTTCGATGGTCTTATCCACGCCCACCCCACCCAGAACGAAGCAATCGGCGAAGCGGCACTGGTCCTCGCGGGCAAGCCGCTCCACAACCACTAAATCGAGGGAGATAACTCTATGTCTGAACCGTTGAAGATGCCCGCCCTGGGCGAATCCGTCACCACCGGTACCGTGACCGCCTGGCTCAAGCAGGTGGGCGATACTGTTTCGCTCGACGAGCCGATTGTGGAAGTCTCCACAGACAAGGTCGATTCGGAAGTCCCCTCCCCCGCGGAAGGCGTGATCGAACAGATCCTCGTCCAGGAAGATGAAGAAGTTGAAGTGGGTGCCATTCTCGCCTATATCGGTGATGGCTCCGGCGTGGCTGCTTCGGCAGCTCCCGCCAGCAATGCGGCCCACGCGGAAGAAGCGGCTCCTGCTCCTGCTGCCGCTCCTGCGCCGGCAGCTGCGCCCGCCGCACCCGCCGCGCCGGAAGGTGGTTCGGGCGCCACCGGTGTGGAAGTGAAGATGCCGGCCCTGGGCGAATCAGTCAATGAGGGAACCGTCACCTCGTGGCTGGTGGCCGAAGGCGATGAAGTCGAAGCCGACCAGCCCATCGTGGAGGTCTCCACGGACAAGGTCGATTCGGAAGTCCCGGCCCCAGCCGCCGGCATCATCCAGAAGATTGTGGTCCAGGAAGATGAAACGGTTGCGGTAGGCACCGTCATCGCTTATATCGGCGACGGCGCAGCCGCGCCCGCACCCGCGGCTCCCGCCGCCGGTGCGGCCCCGGCTGAAGCACCGGCCAGTGTGACAGCGGTCCAGGAACCGGCTTCCGGAACCCCGCAGCACGGCACCCCGGCCCAGCAGGAAAACCAGGCGAACACGCCGGATCTGGATGCGGCTGATGCCGGTACCGGGTTCTCCGAACCGGATGCCTACATCACTCCGATTGTGCGCAAGCTCGCCAAGGACTTGGATGTGGACCTGTCCGGAGTCAAGGGCTCCGGTGTGGGCGGGCGTATTCGCCGCCAGGATGTGGAAGCGGCAGCCGCGGCCGCGAAGAAGGCCGTGGAAGAAGCCGCGCGTGCCCAGGCCGCTGCTTCCCAGCCTGCCCAGGCCGCTGCACCCGCGCCCGCCGCGGCGAAGAAGGCTACTCCGAGCGCACCGTCTGCTGAGGCAGCTCAGCTGCGCGGTACCACCGCGAAGATGACGCGCCTGCGCCAGACCATCGCCAAACGCATGGTTGAATCCCTCCAGATTTCGGCGCAGCTGACCACCGTGATCAAGGTGGATGTCACGAAGATCGTCAAGCTCCGGGAAGCCAATAAGGCTGCTTTCGCCGAACGTGAAGGCACCAAGCTGACCTACCTGCCCTTCTTCGTCAAGGCCGCCATCGATACCCTGAAGAACCACCCGAAGCTCAACGCCACCATCAAGGACAATGAGGTGGAGTACTTCGATTACGAGAATATCGGCATCGCGGTGGATACCCCGAAGGGCCTGTTCGTTCCGGTTATCAAGAACGCGGGCGATCTCAATATCGCGGGCCTGGCCCGGGCGATCAATACCGGCGCGGCCAAGGTACGCAATGGCGAAGCAGCGGTCGATGATCTCACCGGCGGTACCTTCACCATTACGAATACCGGTTCGAACGGCGTCATGTTTGACACCCCGGTCATCAACCAGCCCGAGGTGGCCATCCTGGGTATCGGCGCGATTATGCGCGAACCTGGCATCGTCAAGGACGCGGACGGCAACGAATCCATTGGCATTCGTTCCTACCTCTACCCGGCGATCACCTACGATCACCGTTTGGTGGACGGCGCAGATGCCGGCCGGTTCCTCAAGGAATTCAAGGCCCGCCTGGAAGAAGCCGATTTCGAGGGCGCGTTCTAAGGAACGAAGGAACTCGGTTCCTGGGTTACGCAGTGCATCTCAGGTGCTACGTAACTCAGTAACGCAACCTCAACCGCGCGCGTGATCACGCGCGCGGGAAGCTCCCCGGTTCCGGTAGTGCTATCTGGCATTCTGGATACCGGGGAGTTTTCGGTTGATAGGCAGTCCGCAGCCCCAATAACCACAATGGTTACTACTCAAGCACCCCACTCGGCTGGCCTTCTCCATACCGCTCATGCGATAGCCTTCACGGGCACGGGTGGAAGCCCAGCGCAACCAAAACTGCACGCCCTCGCCGGCCGCCACCTTCACGAGCACGGGTGGACGGCCACCACGCGCCACGGCTGCGGGCTCAGCTGCCAGCGCGCACACCGCTCCGGCTGCTGCCCAATAGTTTCCCCGCTGGCGAGAATGAGGCGGCGCTGCACCGTGACGACTTCAAGAAGGTTCTCCCCCACCCAGGAAGCTTCCCGCACCTCGGTTTCCACCTGCGCAACCGGTGCACTCTCCAGCACCCTACGCAACTTCGCATCGGCCGCCGCCGCTTCACCATCCGGCATGTTCAAGGCGTTCAGCGCTGCTATATCACCCGCGCTAATGGCGACATCGCGGGCCGCCACTAACTGGCGTGCTACCGCCACAGCGTCCGGCTCCGGCTCGGTATTCGCACCGGAGCCACGTGCCAGACCCTCGCCAGACGCCACGCCATCGCCATACTCCGGCTTTTCTCCACGTACCGGCTCCGTGGGTGGCTTTTTCACCGTGGGCACTAGCGCGCCCAGTGCCATCCCTGCCAGCACGCCCGCCACCAACCCGAGGACGCATAGACGCACCAACATAGCCACGCGCCCGTCACTAGCTCCGCCTACCCCGCCTCCGTCGCGTGCCCCGCTTGCCCCGCGCCGCTTCACCACTGTGCCTGCCATAGGCCTACTTCACCACCGCCGGCCTATCCCGTCCAGAAGCCATCCACAGGCAGGCCCCCCACTGCGTCGTTATCCACAAGCCGCTCACGCTTCACGCCTCACCTCACACCTCGCACCTCACACCTCGCACCTCACACCTCACACCTCACACCTCACACAGACCCATCGTGCACATCACCGTGCTGCCCTCGATGCCACGGTCACCGCGGAATCCACATCCCCACCCCCGAACAACTGTCCGCCAGCGTGAGATTGGGCCAGGCGCTCAACAAAGCCGGCGCTATCGTCTAGAATCGACGGGGACTATCGAGAAGGATCTAAAAGGAATCAGATGGCACAGGATAAGAACAAGGGCGCGAAGAAGAAGCCGGGCTTTTTCAAGACTCTGCGTGACGCATTCACCATCGCGAAGCGCACCTACAAGCATCTGGGCTGGTGGCTTGCCCTGGCCGGGCTCGCGGGCCTGGGAATCGGTATTCTCCTCGGTTTCCTCACCAAGAGCTGGATCGCATGGACCGTGTTCGGGATCCTCCTCATGCTCCTGCTTCCCATGCTGCTTCTCACCCGGGCGGTGCGCTCGGCTAGCTACGCGCAGCTGGATGGCATGCCGGGAGCCACCTCCGCGATTCTTGATTCGCTGCGCGGCTCGTGGGTCAAGCAAACCGAACCGGTGCGTTTCAACGCCCGCCACCAGGATTTCGTTTTCCGCCTCATCGGGCGCCCCGGCGTGGTTCTGGTTGCCGAAGGCCCCATCTCGCGTACCCGCAAGCTCGTTGATGATGAGCGCCGCGCCATCCGCCGGGTAGCCCCGAATGCCCCGGTGCACGCCATTTTCATGGGCAATGGCGAAGGGCAGGTCCCGTTGGCCAAGATCGAAAAGGCTATTAAGAAGCTCAAGAAGGAAATTTCCGCCCAAGAAGTTTCTGCCCTGGCCCAGCGCCTCGAAGCTTTGGGGAATAAGGCACTCAATATCCCCAAGGGAATTGATCCCACTAATATTCGCGCTAATCGGCGGGCCCTGCGCGGCCAGTAGGCCGCGCCGTCGTCGTACATATGTAGTATCCGCCCGGGGAATTCCGCGTGAGTTCTCCGGGCGGAGGCACGCCCGGAGGTTTTTTGAGCCGGGGGCAGCACGCTAAACTACATGGGGTAACCGCACCGCTAGCCGCGCCGCGCGCCGGGAGGAGTCCGCATGTTCACAAGTGTCGCCGAAGCTGCCGAGTTTATCGCGGCAAACGAGATCGAATTTCTTGATATTCGCTTCTGTGACCTGCCTGGCGTGATGCAGCATTTCACGGTGCCCGCCACCCAGGCAACCGCCGAAAAAATGAACGAGGGCTATATGTTCGATGGCTCCTCGATCCGCGGTTTCACCTCGATTCATGAATCGGATATGAAACTGCTTCCGGATGTGTCCACCGCCTTTGTGGATCCGTTCCGCGCGGAACCCACCCTCGTCATGAATTTCAATGTGGTGGATCCGTATACCGATGAGCCTTTCGCGCGCGATCCGCGCAATGTTGCCGAACGCGCCGAGGCGTACTTGCGTTCCACGGGTATTGCGGACACGATTTCGGTGGGTGCGGAAGCCGAGTTTTATTTATTCGACGACGTGCGCTATGACACCACGGTCAATCATTCCATGTATGTGATTGATTCCAATGAGGGCTCGTGGAATTCGAGCCGGTTGGAGCCGGGCGGGAATACCGGCTACAAGATTCCCCACCAGCAGGGCTATTTCCCGGTGGCGCCGGTGGACGCGAATGAGGATGTGCGTGACCTCATGTGCCAGTATTTGGCGCAGGTGGGCTTGGATGTGGAACGTGCCCATCACGAAGTGGGCTCGGGCGGCCAGCAAGAAATCAACTATCGCTTCAATTCTTTGCGTGCCGCGGCGGACGACCTCATGAAATTCAAGTACGTCATTCGCCGGGCCGCCGATGTGTGCGGGAAAACTGCCACTTTTATGCCCAAGCCGCTTTTCGATTCGGCCGGCTCGGGGATGCACTGCCATATGTCGCTGTGGAAAGATGGGCAGCCACTTTTCCACGATCCGCGCGGCTACGGGCAGCTATCGGACCTCGCGCGCTGGTACGTGGGCGGTTTGCTGGCCCACGGGAAGGCGCTCGCGGCTTTCACTAATCCGTCCGTGAATTCCTACCGCCGCCTGGTTCCCGGCTTTGAGGCGCCGATTAATTTGGTGTATTCGGCGCGTAATCGTTCGGCGGCGATCCGGATTCCGCTGAGCGGGAATTCCCCGGCTGCCAAGCGTATTGAATTCCGGGTTCCCGACCCGACCGCCAATCCCTACCTGGCTTTCTCCGCGGAGCTCATGGCGGGCCTGGACGGCATCCGCAACCGGATTGAGCCGCCGGCGCCCATCGATAAGGATATTTACGAGCTGCCGCCGGAAGAATACGCGGATATTGAGACGATTCCGGCCTCCCTCGATGCGGCTTTGGCCGAGCTGGAAGCCGATCACGATTTCCTCCTCGAGGGCGATGTGTTCACCGAGGACTTCATCGCCACCTGGATTAAATACAAGATGGATGCGGAGGTCACCCCGCTGCGGGCCCGCCCCCACCCGTACGAATTCGAGCTGTACTACACGCTCTAAACGGGCGCTGCCGAAGCGGCCCGCGGCGGCCTGGCCGCGGTGCGCGGGCTAGCCTCGCCCGTAAAATACGTGTTCCACGGCGGCGCGGGCATGCCGCGCGGCCCGGGCGCGCCGGTCGAGGATATCGCTGGCGTGCTCGGCGCCCAGGATCGCGGCCATGCGTTCGCGCTCGCGTGGATCACGCGGAATGACCTGAGCAGCGCTCCCGGTGCGGCCCGTCGCCACAAAAGCGGCCTGGCGCAGGGCGCTGGCCGCCTGCCAGCCCTCCACGAGGGCATGTTCCTCATCCGCGGTGATCAACCCGGCAGCGCCGGCCGCCCGCAGTGCCTCCCCCGTTCCGGAAACCCGGAGTTGCGGGTAGGCCGCGGCGTGCTCAAGCTGGAGGAGCTGCGCGGTCCACTCCACATCCGCGCTTCCGCCCGGCCCGAGCTTGAGGTGGGAGGCCGGGGCCACTCCCCCGGGGATTCGTTCTTTTTCCACCCGGATTTTCATGAGCCGGATGGCGGTGCGCCGCGCCTCATCCCAGTGCGCCGGGTAGCGCAGCGGGGCGACGAGCTCGAGGAAACGTTCCCCGAGTTCGCGATCCCCGCCCACCGCGCGGGCCCGCAGCAGCGCTTGAAATTCCCAGGGCTCAGCCCAGTTGCGGTAATACTCCCCGTAGGAATCCAAGCTGCGCGCGAGCACCCCGCTGCGGCCCTCGGGGCGCATATCCGCATCCACGGCCAGCGGCGGCGCCCCGCCCACCTCCTGCTCCAGGCGCATAAAAGCACGCGCCAGCGCATCGGCATCCCCGGCGGCCTCCTCCGGCCCGTCCCACACAAACATCACATCGGCATCGGAGGTGTAGCCGCATTCGTGCCCGCCCAGGCTCCCCACCCCGATCACCGCAAAAGAAAAATCGGGGTGCGGGCCATCCGCCTCGTTTTTTTCGGCGACGACGGCGCACCTGGCGGCGCGGACACCCGCTTCCACCGCGCATTCCACAGCGTTACTCACCGCGCCCGCCACTTCTTCGGGCCCGAGCAGCCCGAGAGCCTGGGCCATGGCGGTGCGCAGCACTTCCCGCCAGCGCAACCACCGGCCCGCCCCGGCGATCTCCCCTGGCTGGCTGCGCCGCTCGAGCAGCGCGTCCAGCTCCCCGCGCAGCGCCGCCGCGCTGCGCGGGGCCAGCTCGGCGTCGTCGCCCAACCACGCAATGGATTCGGGTAGTTCGGGGATATCGCGGGCCAGGAAACGCGAGCGGGAAAGAATGAGGGCGAGGCGGTGGGCAACGGGTCCGCCGTCGCGCAGGGTGCGCATATACCAAGAGGTGGCCCCCATTTTTTCGGAGAGCACCCGGAAGGCGAGCAGGCCGGCATCCGGTTCGGGGCCTTCGGCGAACCACCCGAGCATGACGGGCAGGAGCTGGCGAGCGATGGCGGCGCGCCGGCTGGTGCCTTCCGTGAGGGCGCTGATATGGCGTAGTGCGCCGGCCGGGTCGCGGTAGCCGATACTGGCCAGCCGGGTGCGTGCAGCCTCGGGTGCCAGGGAAATATCATCGGCGGCTAGCTGCGCAGCGGCGGGAAGGAGGGGCCGGTAGAAAATATCTTGGTGGAGTTCGCGCACCTCCCGGCGTACCTGCGCGAAGGCGTCGGTGAGGGCCGCGGCGTCGGGTAGGCCGAGGGAGCGGGCTAAGCGGCGCAGGTCATCTTCGCGAGTGGGAAGCACGGCGGCCCGGCGCAGCCGCACCAGTTGGGCGCGGTGTTCCAGGCAGCGCAGCCAACGGTAGTGGTGGTCCAGGCGGGCGGCATCGGGGCGGGAAATATATCCGCCTTCGGAGAGGCTCGCGAGCGCCGTGGTGGTGGTGGCCGAGCGGATGGCGGTGTCCACGCGCCCGTGCACGAGCTGGAGGAGCTGGACGGTGAATTCCACGTCGCGCAGGCCGCCCGCTCCTAATTTGATATGGCGGTCGCGTTGGGCGGTGGGGATATGGGCTTCCACGCGGGCGCGCATGGCCCGGGCGTCGGTTACGAAGTTGTCCCGGGAGGCGGCGTTCCAGACGAGCGGGGCGGTGGCGCGCAGGTAGTTGGCGCCGAGTTCGCGGTTGCCTGCGGCCACGCGGGCTTTGAGGAGGGCTTGGAATTCCCAGCTTTGGGCCCAGGTGGCGTAGTAGTCTAGGTGGGAGGCGAGGCTGCGCACCAGGGGGCCGGTTCCACCTTCGGGGCGCAGCGCGGTGTCAATGGTCCACAGGGCGCTTTCGGGGCCGGGTGCGCTGATATATCCGGCAAGGGTGGTGGCCAGGGCGGTGCCGATCTCCAGGGCTCGCGCTTCGCTCACGCCCGGGCGCGGTTCGGTGATATAGACAACGTCCACATCGGAGGCGTAATTGAGTTCCCCTCCCCCGGTTTTCCCGAGCGCGATAATCGTGAAATCGACGGCGTTGGCATCGGGTACCCGGGTGCGGGCGAGTTGGAGGGCGCCTTCCAGGGTGGCGCAGGCCAGGTTGGAGAGGGTGGCGGCCACCTCGGGCAGGCGAGCAGCGGGATCGGGCAGGGTGAGGTCCCAGCCGGCCAGGGTGAGAATGCGGGTGTAGTAGTGGGCCCGCAGCGCGGCAATAGCATCCTGGAGGGCACTGCGGTTCGCGTGCGAATCGCTCCCGACCTCCGGCCCGGCACCGGTCATAGGATCCGGCCCGACGCCGACCGCAGGACTCGTCCCGGTACCTTCCACAGCGCCCGCGAGCCACGGCGCGAGGGCGGCGCGCATGACCGCGCGTTCCTCCGCCTCGCTCAGCAGGGCGCGCGCTTCGGCTTCTTCGGCGGTCCCGCGTAGTTCCTGGGCGGCTTGGGGGTGGCGGGCCAGGTGATCGGCCAGCGCGGTGGAGAGCCCGAGCACGGCAAGCAGGCGTGGCCGGGCTGCGTCGTCGTTCCCTACGCCCTCCCGCCGGTTCAGGCCGAGCCGCGCGCAGGCCGCAAGCGCCCGGTCCGGATCCGCGACGTGCGCGAAATCTTCAGGGTGCCAGGCGCCGGCCTCCAGCTCCGCGGCGGCGCGTTCGGGGGCCGTGAATCCGCAGCGCCGGGCCCGCTGGGCGAGGGTGAGACGTCGCATACCCGCTCCCCGCGACCCTAACGATCAGCCCGGAAACGCGCGCGTTCCAGCGGGGTGACCTGGGCGCGGTATTCGGCCCATTCGGCGCGTTTATCACGCAGGAAGTAATCGAAAGCGTCCTCGCCCAGGATCTCGGCAACCAGGTCGGAGCTTTCCATGAGTTTGAGCGCGCTATCCAGGCTCCCGGGCAGGGATTCGATACCGAGCACGGAGCGTTCCATATCGGTGAGGAGGAGGACATCCGTATCGGCCGGGTCGGAAAGATCGTATTTTCCTTCGATTCCGGCCAGGCCCGCGCCCAGCACGGCCGCGAAAGCCAGGTAGGGATTGGCGGCTGTGTCCAGGGCGCGGTATTCCAGGCGCGCGGATTGCGGTTTGGTGGGCTTGTATTCGGGCACCCGCACGAGGGCTGATTGATTACGCGGCCCCCAGCACACGTAGGGCGGGGCTTCCCCGCCACCCCACAGCCGCTTATAGGAATTAACATGCTGGTTGGTCACCGCGGTGATTTCGCGGGCGTGGCGCATGAGCCCGGCCAGGAAGCGCCGCGCTGTCACCGACATCCCGAATTGGCCGCGCGGGTCGTGGAAGGCATTTGTTTCGCCTTCGAAAAGTGAGAAGTGGGTGTGCATGGCCGAGCCGGGCCAGTGCGCCAGGGGTTTGGGCATAAAGGATGCTTCCACCCCGTGGCGCAGTGCCACTTCTTTAATAATGACGCGGGCGGCCATAATGCTATCGGCCATCGTGAGGCAGTCGGCGTAGCGCAGATCCACTTCCTGTTGGCCCGGGCCGATTTCGTGGTGGGAAAATTCCACGCTGATGCCTACGTCTTCCAGGGAGAGGATCACATCGCGCCGGAAATTATGGGCCACCGAGCGGGTAACGTAATCGAAATAGGAGGCCGAATCAATCGGGGTGGGTTCTTCATCGTCGCTGGCGCCCGGCTGGAAGAGGTAAAACTCCACTTCCGGGTGGGCGTAGGCGGTGAAGCCCAGATCCTCGCAGCGGCGTAGGGTGCGCTGGAGGATAGCCCGCGGGTCGGAGCGGGCCGGTTCACCTTCGCGGGTGAGGATGTCGCAGAACATGAAGGCGGCGTCGTCGCTCCCATCCACGCCACGCAAGACCGCAAAGGTCGAGGCATCCGGGCGCGCAATCATATCCGATTCGTAGACGCGCGTGAGGCCTTGGATGGCCGAGCCGTCGAAGCCGACGCCCTCCGCGAAGGCATTATCGAGCTCCACGGGAGCTACCGCCACGGATTTGAGGGTGCCGACGATATCGGTGAACCACAGCCGCACGTAGCGGATACCGCGGTCGCTTATAGTGCGAAGGACGTGTTCTTGCTGGTCATCCATGGCGCTTCATCTTTCCGTGTTTTTTCGGGGAGGGTCCGTTAGTCCGGGCAATGCCCGTTATGTGTGCGTGCGAGTGGAAACGGGGAGTAATCCGCGCACGAAACGCCGCAGGTGGCGCCGCCGCGCGTGCGGAAGATCGTGGGCGAGCGGGTGGGAACGGAACCGGGTTTCCAGAACGCTCAAGGCTTCGCGCAGCTGGTACCAGTTCGTGATATCTTCTCCGGCCAGGTGCAGCCACGGGAGAGCAGCGCCGACGTCGCGCATATCCCGCGAGTTAATTCGTTCGAGAGAACGAACCCATTCATCGGCACATTCCAGGCCGTAGGCCCAGCCCACGTAGGAGGCGAGGACCTCCGCGCTCACCCCGGCGAAACGGGGCGCCGCGGTGAGGAAGCGCCGGAAGCCTTCCACCTGATCGGAGGCCACCACTCCATTCGGGGTGAGGGAAGAAAAGTTGAGAAGCCCAACGAATCCGCAGAACACCAGCCACCCGCCCACAATGAGCCAGTACCAGGACAGCTGGAAAGCCAGAGCCCCGATAAACGCCAGGCCCATGAGCGCGATACCTCCGAAGAAAAGCACGGCGGCCAGCGAGCCCACTAATTCGCGCCCGTGGTGGTACCAGCCGCGCCGAGAGACCACTTCCGCTTTGCTATCGCGCGCGATGGCGAGAGCGAGGCGTGTGGAAAATCCCTGTACCCGCAGCACCGGGCGGGAGGCGGCCGGTAGCCCGGCGTTTTCCATCGCGGTGCGGTACGAGCGGTCATCAAAGGGTTCGGATTCCCGGAATGCTGCCGATTCGGCACTTTCCGGGGAGGCCAGGGCGGCCAGGAAGCGTGCCTCGAAGGGCTCGAGGGTGGAAGTATCGGCTTCGGTGAGGGAGATGGTGATCATCTGGCCGCGCAAGGCCGGATCCCGGAAGAAGTCAATGGTGAGGAATCCGCGGGCGGCCAGGTCGAGGAGGGTGGTGATGGCGGCGTCATCTGCGGCGTAGTGGCGGTGCATAAAAGCACCGAGGGCGGAAGGCATCTCCGGCGGAATAGTGCGTACCGGCGGGCGGGTATGCGGGCGGCGCCGCCGGTAATTATGGCCGGTCACCCCGGCCGGTTCACGCGGATATACCCCGCGCGGCAGATCGGCATATTCCCGACTGGGGATGAGCGCCAAGCACATAATGACCAGGGCGGTCACCCCGATCCCTAAGGCCAACCAGAATTCCAGTGCGTTCATGGACACCAGCTCAAGCAAGGGTTCCACAGTCACCTCCTCGCACCTAGCGTACCGTGCCAGCAGGCCCGCGGTACGTGCGAAGTGCGATGTGCGCGGGGCCGTACGCGCGGCCGGCACGTAACACCGCGCAGCGTCCGCGTTCCACCGCCGGCGCGATGATGCACCGGCGCGCGTTCCACCGCGGGCGCGATGATGCACCGGCGCGCGTGACCTAGTACTCTAAGCCATAGATATCGGGAGGTAATCATGACGGAGTTCTCACCGGCACGAATTCGGGTGCAGCACCTGAACGAGATGGTCGCTAACGGAGAGGTGCTCACGGCACTCACCTGCTATGACGCTCTAACAGCGCGGATCTTGGACGCGGCCGGAATCGATATTTTGGTGGTGGGTGATTCCATTGGCAATACCGCCCTGGGATTCTCCTCCACCATCCAGGTCACCCTGGAAGATATTGAACGAGCCACCAGCGCCGTCATGCGCGGCACCACCCGGGCTTTTATTATTGCCGATATGCCCATGGGCACCTACGAGGAAAGCCCCGCGCAGGCTATCCGCACCGCCATCCGCCTGGTGCGGGCCGGGGCGGACGCGGTGAAACTGGAAGGCGGGGAAGCTTTCGCCCCCACCGTCGAAGCCCTCACCAAAGCCGGGATTAACGTGGTGGCCCACGTCGGTTACCGCCCCCACGCCGATGCCGCCCTGGGTGGCCCGCGGGTCCAGGGCCGGGATGAAGAAGAAAGCGAGGCCATTATTGATGACGCGGTCTCGCTGGAGAAGGCCGGAGCTATTGCCGTCGTCGTCGAAATGGTACCCGGGAAACTCGGAGCAAAAATTACCGAGATTCTTTCGGTTCCCACCCTCGGAATCGGGGCCGGGTATCGCACCTCCGGGCAGCTGCTGGTCTGGCCGGATATGGCCGGGATGACCGAATGGCAACCCTCCTACGCCAAGCGTTTCGGCGAGGTAGGTGCGGCGCTGAGCAACGCGGTCACCACTTTCCGCACGGCCGTCAAGGGCCGGGAATTCCCGGATAAGGAGCACAGTTTCTAAGCCACTACAATGGTGGCTATGAGTCTTGCAGCACGTGCGCCGCTCGGTACGGCGCGTCCCGGAAAGATTTCGCCGCGCCGTAAAGTTCCGGCTTCCATTGAACGCCCCGAATATATGTTCCATGACGGGCCGGAAGTGATCACCGCCTCGGATGTGAAAACCGAGGAGACGATTGAGCGGATTCGCGTGGCGGGAACCATTGCCGCGGATGCCATGTACGAGGCCGCAAAAGCGATCCGCCCGGGCGTGAGCACCGATGAGCTGGACCGCATCGCGCACGAGTACATGATCGATAACCGCGCCTACCCCTCCTGCCTGGGCTATATGGGTTTCCCCAAGTCGATCTGCACCTCCGTAAACGAGGTTATCTGCCACGGCATCCCCGATGACCAGGTACTACGCGAGGGCGACATTATTAATCTGGATGTCACGGCCTATAAGGACGGCGTGCACGGGGATACCAATGCCACCTTCGGCGTGGGCGAGATCGACGAAGAATCCCGCCTCCTCATCGAACGTACCGCCACCGCCACCCTGCGCGGAATTAAAGCGGCACGCCCCGGGCGCCAGGTCAATGTGATCGGGCGGGTCATCGAGTCTTACACCAAGCGTTTCGATTACGGGGACGTCCGGGATTTCACCGGGCACGGCGTAGGCGAAGCTTTCCATTCCGGTCTTATTATTCCTCATTACGACGCCGCACCTTTGCACGGGGAAACTATCGAAGAGAATATGGTCTTTACAGTCGAGCCCATGGTGACCCTGGGAACTATCGACTATGAGATCTGGGATGATGACTGGACCGTTGTGACCAAGGATCGCGGGCGCACCGCCCAATTTGAACACACCATCGTGGTGCGGGAAAGCGGACCGGAAATCCTCACGCTGCCCTCCGATCCGAATCTTGGGCTACGGCTCTAGGCAGGTAGACACGGCGCTGATATGCGCGTGGGGGCGGATCCGAAAATCCGCCCCCACTGTCATCTTGGCCTATACGCCGGGTTCTGTACCGCTTGCGCGGCGGCGACCATCCATCTACGTGCGCCATTGCTGACGCACTCTAGCAATCCACCCGTGCCCTAGACGAGGAGCCTGGCGGGGCACTGTCTGATCTTGCTCCCGGTGGGGCTTGCCGTGCCATGCCGGTCACCCGGCACGCGGTGGTCTCTTACACCACCCTTTCACCCTTACCTTGCGGCGGTTTACTTTCTGTTGCGCTTTCCCGCGGGTCACCCCGGGTGGGCGTTACCCACCACCGTCCTCTACGGAGCCCGGACGTTCCTCGAGGCGCATACGCGCCGCGCGGCCGCCCGGCCAACATGACCCGTTTATGCTACCAGCCTGGAGGGGACGTGGTAGCGGGCCTACAGGTGCGCGGTGGGCAACCCTACTGTGCGCGGTGGTCACCCCGAGGTTGTGACCGGGGTTCTGATCGGGGTTCTGGCAGCATCTAAGAATGCCGTTTCTGAATGTATCTCCCCCATCGATTACCACGAGTAATTATGCAATATTGTTCCCTTGCTCACATGCAAAAGTCCGAATGCGCGGGAAAGTAAGGCAAGCCGTTCTCACCCCCGCAGCAGCGATTGTCAAGTCTTTGAGGATCCCTTGCCCGTAAATATTAAACCTGCTTAGAATCCAGACAACAGGCAAAACAGCGACGTTTCGCGCGTTTTCTCTGTTAGTAGGTAATGGCTGCGGGGGCCGACTTTGCGTGAGGGTCGGCTCCCGCACCTCTCTCCGCAACGTTGCGTGAATGCTCCACACGCTGCGCAACACCGCGAATACCTGCCACGCGCCACCGCTACCCACCACCGTAGACGCTCACCACATTTAACCAAAGGTCATGTACGAATATACAGTCTGGCTCGTAGACTTTAGCTGTTTTATAAACGCTCAAAAGTTGCAGATTAGCCGCTCCGGGTAGTACTGCACGTCTTCGCGAAGGATCCCCATGACACAGCGCATCTCCCGACTCGCCAGTACTCTTACCGTGACCACCCTCGCCCTCAGCATGGCGAGCACCGTTGCCGCCCATGCCCAGCCGGCCGCCGACTCCCCCACCCCGGGAGCCTCCTTTACCTCCTGCACGGATTCCCCCAAAGCGAAGGCCGCGGTGGATGAAGCAAAGGCCGAACGCGAGGCACTGGTCAAGAAAACGGAAACGGCGCAGCAGGAGCTCGCCGCCGCTCAGGAAGCGGCAACGGCGGCGCAGGCCGCCAAGGATGCAGCAGCCGCGAAACTGAGCGAGGCGGATAAGGCCGCTCAGGCCGCCGCGGAGGCACGCGACAGTGCCAAGACCGCACTCGATGCTTTCCAGGCGGAAGGTCAGGCCGCGAAAGATGCGCTTCCCGCGGCCCGCACCGCCCTCGAGGAGGCGGAGGGCCGGGTAGGCGCGGCGTCGTCGCAAAAAGACAAGGACAGCGCGGCGGTAACGGAAGCGCAGCGCGTTCTTGAGGAAAAGAACGCGGATCTCGCCGCAAAGACGCAGGCCGAGAAGGATGCACGCGCGAAGCTGGAGGCGGCGCAGGCCGCCGAGGCCGCAGGCAATGCCGAACGCGAGAAGCTCGCCGCGCAGTTGCGTGAGGTGACCGAGAAGAAGGCGCAGGCGGATGCGGATGTGACCGCGGCGCAGGCGAAGGAACGCGCGGCGCAGGATACCCGTTCCGAGGTGGTTGCGCGGGAGGAGGAAAAGGTCGCCGCCGCGCAGCGCGGGTACGACGACGCTGTTGCCGCCCTTCCCGCCGCTCAGGCCGCGAAGGAGGAAGCCCAGCAGGCGGCAGCCGCAGCCGCTAACGACGTGACCGCCAAGCGTGGCGAGGACGAAGCTGCCCAGGCGAAGGCCAAGGATTCGGAAGCGAAGCTGGCGCAGGCCACGCAGAAGCTCGGTGATCTTGAGAACGCCGTGACCGACCTGAAGAACCGCCAGGCCGAGGTGGAGGCCGCGCTGCCCGCGCTCGAACAGGCGAAGAATGACGCTGAGGCCGCCTACAACGAAGCCCAGGCGGCCGAGGATGAAGCCAGGGATTGGTACGAGGCGGCTGCCGGAGATAAGAAGAATTTCACCGACGCGGACGTAGAGCAGTACCGGCAGGAATGGGAGGCGAAGAAGGCCGAAACCGCACCGAAGAAGGCGGCTTTCACGCAGGCTAATGATGCCTATACCGCTAAGGTTGCGGAAAAGGATCAGCTGGCCACCCAGGTTCCGGCGAAGGAAGCCGAGCGCGATGCCGCGCAGACCGAGAAGACCGGGCTGGAGACAGCTCACGCTGCGAATCAGCAGGCCGCGCAGGACAGCGCCGCGAAGCTGACCGCCGCGGTGGAAACCGAGAAGGCCAAGCGCGCTGCTCTTGCGGAGAAGGACGCGGCGCTCACCGCGGCCCAGCAGCAGGTAGAAACGACGAAGGCGGCTCTCGCTGCAGCGGAAGCGGCCGCCGCGGAAGCGACCCGCCCGGTGGATGAGGCCCTGGCCGCGGCCCAGCGGGAAACCGCCGCCGCGCAGGAGAAAGCCACGCAGCTAGCCACCGAGCACGCCGCACTTTCCGAGCAGATCATGACCGTGCACGTACCCAAGTGGAATGATCTGCGCCTCAAGCGTGAAGATGCACAGCAGGAGCAGACCCAAGCGGCCGGTGCGCTCGCGGAGGCAGAGGCCGCGAAGGGCGCTGCGGATCAGGAGCTTGAGAAGGCGAAAACTGCGGCGCAGAAGAGCGCTGCGGCGGTTACGTCCGCTGAAGCTGAGCGTGACGCGACGCGCCAGAAGGTAGCGGAGCTGGAAGCGGCCGGCGCGAAGCTGGACGGTTTGCAGGCCGAATACGACACGTTGGCCGCGGCTGCTACCCAGCCGGAGGCGGATGCTGCTGCGGCCCGTGAGCAGGATGCGGCCGCTGGCACGGCACTTGCGGACGCGACGGCGAAGGCCGCGGAGGCCGATGCGGCGGTAAAGCGTTCCACGGATGATCTTGCCGCGCTTGATACGCGTATCGCGGCGCTGCGGACTTTCCTGGACAAGTGCGCTGCTGAGGAAGCGGAGCGGCCGGGCGCGGGCGAACAGCCGGGTACCCCGGGCGCTCCTGAAACTCCGGCACAACCGGAACAACCGGCTAATCCAGAGCAGCCCGGAACCGGAACCGCGGCTCCGAGCACGCCGGCACCGAGCACGCCGGCACCGGGAGCTTCTGCGCAGAATCCTTCAGCGCAGGGCGGCAAGCATGCCGATCCTTCTGCACCGCTCGCCCGCGGTCAGCAGTCGGTTGCCAAGCACGCGGCACCCGCGGCGCAGCTGCCGAGCACCGGCGCGGAGAGCAGCGGCATCGCGGGTTCAGCTCTGCTGCTGATGCTTGCCGGAACGGGCGCGGTGGCGTACGCCTCCCGTAAGCGCACCACGCGCTAAAGCCGCACAACATAGAGTGCGCATAAGAACACCATTTTCAGCTGATTTCGTGTTTCTTATGCGCACTCTGTGTCTCTCATAGTTTCGAATGCGCACTCCGCACGTCCCCGCCTGGCAATTGCTCTGGCGGGGACGGGTTGTTTTTCCGAGCTGTACTACATCTGTCGTATATGCGAAGTACAGGCGTGAAAAAGAGAGCCGGCCTAGGCTTCGTCGTAATCAACCGGCACGATAATGCAGTCGTAGTCCTCAGAAAGATAAATCTCATCTTCCGGGGTGGCCTTGATTTGCGCCACTTCCACCGGGGAAAGTGTGATTCCCGCCCCGGTAGCACCGTTAGGCGTCATGGTCATAACCGCGTAGCCGCCGGTAGCAACCGAGTGTTCGTACACTTTTTTGAGCGATTCTGCCAGCGGTGCATAGAGTTCCTCGCGCTGAGCGCGGATTTTTTCTTGGGAAGCGGTGATGTCCGCGACCACGTCCTCCAGTTCGGAACGCTGGGCCAGTACTTTTTCTTGGAGTGAATCGATAGCTGCACCCAATTCCCGCACTCGCTCTTCGCCACCTTCAACAGCTTCGAGCGCAGCGAACTCCTTTTCCGACGTTTCTTCCAGGGTGGTGCGCAGCGCCGCCATTTCGTCTTCCAGCACGAGCAGATCGCGGGAGGTCAGCCCGGTGCCGGCATTATATTTTTCTTCTTTGTCCGCTACCTGGCGAGCCAAATCCGCGCTGGTCTTCTCCACACTCGCTAACTCCGCCCGCGCCTGCTCCAACTGCGTCTCCGCCGCGGTTTTTTCCCGCCCGCGCGCGGCAATCGCGTTGAGGAGTTTACCCAAAGAGGCTCGCAGCGGATGCTGGGTATTTTCCCGCTCGAGGCGATTGAGCTGCGCGTCCAAGTCTGCAACCTGAAGCAGGATAAGTTGATCGGCACGGGGTGCTTTCATCGGGTGGATCTCCTTCGACTCGCACGAAAGGCGCACGGCGCGCCTTCCCCTATTCTATGTGGGAGAACCGGCCCCGCGCAGCGAGCTCACCCGCGCAGCACCGATGGCCCGGCAAGCATGACGTAGCCCGGCCGGCACCACTGCGCCGTCGTACTTTAACCGCGCAGCGCAATATTCCAAGCATCCGTGGGAATCTCGGAAATATACGTATCCAGCTGCGGGAAGCGTGCGAGCAAACGCTGCTCCATCTCGCTCAGTACCGGCCATTCGCTAGCCCAGTGGGTGGCGCAGATGAGGGCGCAGCCGCCGTCCCAAATATGGTCGGTGGCCGGGTGGTGGCGCAGATCCGCGGTGAGATAAGCATCCGCGCCCGCGGCTTTCGCGGCTGCCAATAGCGAATCCCCCGACCCGGAGCAGATGGCTAGCCGCCGCACCACTCGCTGCGGATCGCCAGCTCCGAGCACGCCGGCCGGGGTATGCGGCAGCACCTGCGCGACCCGCTCGACCAGCTGCCCGAAAGGCACGGCTGCGATGCTGCCCACCCCGCCTATTCCGGATTCGGGATCCAGCGGCGCTTCAATCTCCACGTCCAGCAGCCGCGCGAGCGCGGCGGTGGAGGCCACCACGTCCGCATTGGTGTGCGCACTAAAAAGCGCAACCCGCCCGCGCACCAGCTGCGTGATCCACCTTCCCTTGGCGAACGTTCCCGCCACGGTCGAGGTTCCCCGCAAAAAGAGCGGGTGGTGGGTGATGAGGAGGTCGGCCCCGCGTTCGCAGGCTTCTTGCACGGTTGCTTCACACGGGTCGACGGCGAAACCGACGCTGCGCACCTCGTCGCTGGGCAGGCCGGCCACCAGGCCGACCCGGTCCCAGCTTTCCGCGCATGCGGGTGGGAAGAATTCGTCCATGGCCGCGGTGATATCCGCCACTGTATACGTCATGGACTCACCCTACCCTAGGACGCCGTGCGCTCCACGGTGCTCTCCCATTCCTTGTGGAAAATTTCCTCCTCGTGATCGAAAGCAGTGACCACCGATTGCACGTAGAAGTTCTCCGCATCGCAGCGAATGCGAGTATCTGCTTCCAGGCGGACCTCCCAACCGATATCCGGGCGGGCCAACCCGATTTTCCATTCGGCTTCGGTGCGGGCCGAAAGCGGGTCATCCCAGGAAATCCAGTAGCGTTCCACGGAATCTTCGTCATAGTGGAGGCCGTCCGGGTAAACCCGGGTGCCTCCGTAGGCCGGATCTACCTGGATGAACGTCTCTTTCTTCACCACGTCGCGGGTGATAAGGCGTTCGGGACGGCGGGCTCCGGCAGCCCCAGCTTCCGGGTACTTCACGTCCAAACCAACGGGCTGGACCGGCCCGGCGAAACGCACCGCATCATCGAGCGCATCGCGCTCTCCCCCGGGGCGAATCGGGCGGGCGGGCACCACCAGCGCGGAGGCCCCCAGATCCACTTCCACCCCGGCGTTTTCCCGCGCCGGCCAAATCCACGGCCAGTAAGCACTGGAAAGCGCCACCCGCAATGTGTGCCCGGCCGCGAAATGGTAGCCAATACCGGTGAGTGGAATCTCCACATCCACCCACTGCCCCGCGGGCATCTCCACGATCCGCTCGCGCCCCTCGCGGGCGCTCAGGTTGAGGTTCCCGCGAGTGATGAGCGTGGAGGCACCGTCCAGGGCCACATCTTCCAGGCGCACATACATATGCCCGCGCTCCCCGCCGTTACGCAAGCGCAGCAACGCCCTGGCATTACCGAGAATCTCGACCGATTCCCCCAGGTAAAAATCGCAGGTCACCGCGCGGCCATCGTCGGCGCGCTGATCGACCGGCAAATCGGCGTCGTTCCCGTACGGGAAGTACCGCCCGGCATCCGAGCCGATGTCTTGCGGCGACTTCACAAGAATCGTGCCACCACGCACCGCACCCGGCGATACGCTCGCCCGCCCCAATTCAAAACGAAGCGACTCAATATCCGGGGAGGGCCAGGCGCGTTCCGCCACCCAGCGGCCCTCAATTTCCTCGTATACCGAGGCTGGGCGCATGGGGTCACTGATCCAGGTGCGCAGCAGCGGCTCATCCATCGCGCCGTTATCCACGCCCTTGAGCCACCTATCCCACCAGCGCAGCGTTTCCCCGAGGAAATCAATATGCGGGCCCGGGCGCAGATCGCGATCCGGGTACTGGTGGCTCCACGGCCCGAGCAGCCCGCGCACGTTCTTCCCCAGTGCGGAGAGATTCTCCACCAGGCGCAGCACGGTATCGCGGTACGGATCAAACCAGCCACCCACCGCGAGCACCGCTGCATCGAGTTTCGAATAATCCTCACACACCGAGCCGTGTTTCCAGTAGGCATCGCGGGTTTGGTGACTCATCCAGGTATCTACGTAGGGCTCCATATTATTGAGGCGCTTCAGCCACATGGACTTCCACTTCTCCCCCACGGCGCGCGGGTCCGGCGGCCGGGATTCGAAGGCGAGCATGGTGGCTCCCCAGGCGTGCATATCCACCGCGAGCATCGAGCCGCCGAAATAATGCACGTCATTGTCGTAGCGATCGTCGGTGGAGCAGGTGGTGACAATCGCTTTGAGGGCTTCCGGCTGGTAGGAGGCGAGCTGGAGCGAATTGAAACCGCCCCAGGAAATCCCGAACATGCCCACGCTCCCCGTGCACCACTCCTGCGCGGCAATCCACTCGATGACTTCCAGGCCGTCTTTATGTTCCTGCGCATCGTATTCATCGCCCGGGATGCCCTCGGAATTGCCGTGCCCGCGGATATCGACCCGGATGGAGGCGTAGCCGTGCCCGGCGTAATACGGGTGGCGTTCGTGATCGCGCGGCGCGGTCCAGTCTCCGCTGCGGTAGGGCAGATACTCCAGGATCGCCGGCACTTTTTCCTCCGTGCGCGGCATCCAGGCTTTCATCCACAGCCGGGTGCCGTCCGAGAGCGGAATCCACCCCTCGCGAATCTCAGTCTCGTAGGGAAAATCTGTGATGTACTCCATTGTTCTCCTTCCTAGGCGTCTGTGCCGTGTTGTTTTTATGCGTGTGCTGCGGTTTTCGTGGGGCGCGTTGAGGAACGACGACGCCGCCAGCTTTACGCGACGACTTTCATACGTGAGCGCATCCACGGAGTAAGCGCCATGAGCAGCACGCCGTAACCGATAACCACCGCTCCCTGCACTCCGAAGTAGGCAGGGATGGAGGCGGCCATATTTTCGTAATCGAAGAATTTCACCACCTGGGCTTGGATGCCCTGGGCGCAGGCCATGGCCGCGAACCACAGGGCCATGGTTTGGGAGGCGAAAGCCCGCGGGGCGAGTTTGGTGGTGGCCGACATCCCCGAGGTTTGCAGCACCAGGTCCCCCAGGCCGAGGAAGATATAGCATCCCACCAGCCACAGTGGCATGAGGAGGGCCCCGCGCGGGGTGAGGATGCCCGCGAGTGCCACGATGACGAAGGCGATCCCGCCGAGCACCGCGCCCAGCCCCACTTTCGCGGCCACGTGCGGTTGGCGTTTGCCCATTTTCAGCCAGATCCAGGCGAGCACCGGCCCCATGATGATTTCCACGATGGCGGTGAGGGAAATGTAATAGGAGGAGGGGTAACTCAGGGAGCCGATGGTGTTATCGGTGGCGTTGAGGGCCACGAGGTTGAGGGTATTTCCGGTTTGGAAATAGAGCAGGTTGTAGAGGATGAGGGCGATGAGCAGCAGCGCGTAGGGGATGAGATTGCGCCGTTCTACCGGGGTGACCTTCGGGGAGCGGTACATCCACAGGAAGAAGAACACCGGCACGATCCAGGTGATCACGGAGATGCCATTGACGACGTCGCTGAGTGTGGCGGAGGAGAAGGTGGCGAAAAGCGTGGCTACCGCCACCACTGCTCCAACCAGTCCCACGAGCATCCAGAAGGAACGGTCCGCCACGAAACTGGCGCGGATGCGATGTGCTTTGGCGCGCCCGGATAGATTTTTCCCGGTTGCCACGTAGGCGATGAGGCCGAGGATCATTCCCACCGCGGCGGAGGCGAAACCGGCGTGCCAGTGCACCCGTTGGCCGAGGAACCCGGCCACCAGCGGCCCGAGGAACGCCCCGATATTAATACCGGCGTAGTAGATGGAGAAGCCGGCATCGCGGCGGCTATCCCCGGGTGCGTAGAGTTCACCCACCATGGTGGAAACATTGGGTTTGAGGAGCCCGGTTCCCACCACGATGAGGCCCAGGCCCACCCAGGTGAAGAATTCGGTGGGGATACCCATGGCGATATGGCCCGCGGCAATAACAATGCCGCCCCAGAGCACCGTGCGGTAGGTGCCGGAAATCCGATCCGCGATCCAGGCGCCCGCGATGGAAAGCAGGTAGACGAGGGCACCGTAGGCGGCCACGATGGAAGATCCCACGTCCTCCGCGTAGCCGAGCCCGCCGCTGGCGATGGCATCGGTGAAGTAGAGGACCAGAATGGCTTGGAAGCCCAGGTAGGAGAAACGCTCCCAGAGTTCCAGGCCGAAAAGGGAATACAGGCCGGTGGGTTGGCCCATAAAGGAGCGGGTGGCGCGGGCGCGCCGGTCGCGGCGCAGGGCTTCCTTATGTTCCTTAATGTACTTTTTGGGATTCTCGACGTTATCGGGGACCTGCGCGGCAATCTGCGCGTGGGTGGGTAGGTCAGTCACGTGGTACTCCTTCTCGAAAAACGGGACCGTCTGACCCCGCTATCGCGGCCGCTTCCTCCTTTCTCTAGGCGCGCGCGTGCGTCCTTCCGGGGCAGCGCGACGGGCGCGCATCCCCGGCTTTTCCAAGCACAGCAGGGGCACTTTTCGGCCCTGCTATCCGTTTTCCAGGGTAACAAGCACCTCCGACATAACCGCTATTTGAGTACTTTTTTATCGTTTTCGCCCTACCGCCCACCCGCCGCAAGCCCTGAGCCCGTAGGAAAAACTCGAATAGACATGACATCGGTCACATTGATAGGCTGTGGGGCATGACCACATGCGATATTCCCACCATTCCCCTTGCCGATGGCGGCCAGATTCCCCTGGTTGGGATCGGATCCCTACTGGCCAAAGGTAACGAGCTTGCCACCACGCTCGGCCAGATCATTGCCGATGGCTACCGCCTTATCGATACCGCCCAGCAGTACGCCAATGAAACGGCCGTCGGCGAGGCGGTGAAACGCTCCGGGGTTCCCCGCGCGGAGGTATTCATCACCTCGAAGGTGGCCGGCGGGGAACAGGGGAAGCGGTACACCCGGCGCAGTATTGAGGATTCGCTGCGTCGCCTAGATACCGATTACCTCGACGCCCTCCTTATCCACTGGCCCAATCCTTCCCGTGGCCTATACGTGGAAACCTGGGAGGAGATGCTCGCGGCGCAGGCAGAGGGCCTGGTGCGCCACGTAGGGGTCTCGAATTTCTTGCCCGAGCATCTCACACACCTTTATAAGGCCACCGGAGTTTGGCCGGTACTCAACCAGATCCAGCTCTCAGTCGCTCTTCCGCGCATCGATCTGCGCGCTTTCCACGAGCGCCACGGTATTGTCACCCAGGCGTGGCGGCCGCTCGGCGGGCCGGAAAAGCTGCTGGATCAAATCGTGGTGAAGCGCCTGGCGGCCAAGCACGGGGTGAGTGCCGGGCAGATTGTGCTGCGCTGGTGTGTCCAGCAGGGCATTGTGGTGATTCCGTCGTCGTCCCAACGCGAGCGCTGGCGGGCAAATGCCGATCTGTTCAACTTCACCCTGGATGACTCGGATATGCGCGATCTGGCCGCCTTAGACACCGGGGACCTGCACGTGTGGGATGCGCGCACGCACGAAGAGTGGTAGCGGAATTTCGCGGCGCCCACGGAATAAAAAGTGGGCCCGACCGGATTCGAACCGATGACACCCTGGGTGTAAACCAGGTGCTCTGACCAACTGAGCTACGGGCCCG
>NZ_JASOKT010000018.1 GCF_030216305.1 Actinotignum timonense
TATAAGGCGACCGCTTTAGGCGGCTGCGGCTGCCTCGGATTCCTCCGCTTCGGCCTCGCGATTCGCGGATGTTTCGGTTTCGGCGTGCTCGCCAGCGGCTGCCTCGGATTCTTTGCCATCCGCGCCCATTTCACCTGCGGATTCGCTAGATTCGGCCGCGGGCATGGAATCTCCGGCCGCGAGCTCCTCTGCAACTTCCTCCGCCGCGTGGTGCAGGTAGACCACCCCGAGCGGGGGCAGCTGCACGGGGGCCGAATAGGGCCGGCCGTTCCAGCCGACCTCCTCCGCGTGGACCTCCCCGAGGTTGCCCACCCCGGAACCGCCGTATTCCACCGCGTCCGTATTGAGGACTTCCTTCCAGGTGCCCCCGGCCGGCAAACCGATGCGGTAATCGTGGTGGGGGATACCCGCGAAATTGCAGGCCACCACAACCATATCCTTGCCATCGGCAGAGCGGCGCAGGAAGGTAATGACGTTATTATCGGCGTCCGATCCGTCAATCCATTCGAATCCGTGCGGGGTGAAATCATCACTCCACAGGGCCGGGTGCTCCACGTAGATCTCGTTGAGCCGTTTCACAAGGGACAAGATGCCATCGTGTTCGGGCTGGTCGGTAAGCCACCAGTCGAGAGATGCGTCGTCGTTCCATTCACGGATCTGAGCGAATTCCTGGCCCATGAACAGGAGCTGCTTACCTGGGTGCGCCCACTGGTAGGCGAGCAATTCGCGCACGCCGGCGCGCTTTTGCCAGTCGTCGCCGGGCATCTTTTGGTAGAGCGAGCCCTTGCCGTGCACTACTTCGTCGTGGCTGAGGGGCAGCAGGTAGTTTTCCGAATAGGCGTAGACCATGGAGAACGTGATTTCTCCGTGGTGCCAGCGGCGATTGACCGGCTCTTCCTCGAAGTAGCGGATGGTGTCATTCATCCAGCCCATATTCCACTTGAGGCCGAAGCCCAGCCCGCCGCTATCCGTCATTGCCGTGACGCCCGGCCAGGAGGTGGATTCTTCCGCGATCATCATGACGCCCGGGTTGCGCCGGTAGGCGGTGGCGGTGACTTCCTGAAGGAAGGAAATCGCCTCGAGGTTTTCCCGCCCGCCGTAAATATTGGGCTGCCACTGCCCGGCTTCCCGCGAATAATCCAGGTAGAGCAGGGAGGCCACGGCGTCCGCGCGGATGCCGTCGAAATGGAATTCTTCCAGCCAGTACAGCGCATTGGCCACCAGGAAGTTCCGCACTTCGCGGCGCCCGAAATCAAAGACCAGCGTGCCCCAATCCGGATGCGAGCCGCGCTGCGGATTCGGATCCTCGTAAAGCGCCTGGCCATCGAAACGCGCCAGCGCCCATTCGTCGGTGGCGAAATGCGCGGGCACCCAGTCGGTAATCACCCCGATGCCGGCCTGGTGCAGCCGGTCAATGAGGTAACGCAGATCATCGGGGGTGCCGTAGCGCGAGGTGGGCGCATAGTACCCGGTCACCTGGTAACCCCACGAGGGCGTGAAGGGATGCTCGGCCACCGGCATGAATTCCACGTGGGTGAAGCCGCAATACTTGACGTGCCCGATGAGCTGGTCGGCGAGCTCCCGGTAGGACAGCCCCTTACGCCACGAACCCAGGTGGACTTCGTAAATGGAAACCGGCCCCGATGCAGGGTCATTGCGCTGGGCCATCCAGGCGTCGTCGTTCCATTCATAGGTGGATTCGGTGACGATAGAGGCGGTAGACGGCGCGGTTTCGCTGTAGCGGGCCATCGGGTCGGCCTTCTGGTGCCAGCTCAGATCCTTGTACTGGATTTCGAATTTGTAGCGCGCCCCCGCGCCGGCGCCCGGCACGAAGAGCTCCCACAGCCCGGAGCTACCCAGGGAACGCATGGCGTGCAGCGAACCATCCCAGCCGTTGAAATCACCAACCACCCGCACGGCGAGCGCATTGGGCGCCCACACCGAGAAGGCCACGCCGGTGACATCCCCGAGGACCGAGGGGAAGTGGCGCACATGCGCACCCAGCGCATTCCACAATTCTTCGTGGCGCCCCTCCGATATCAGGTAAATATCGGTTTCTCCCAGGGTGGGCAGGAAACGGTAGGGGTCATCCCCGCGGCTTTCCACGCCCCCGTAGGAGGCCACCACCCGGTAATCGGGCACGTTCGGGGTATCGAGCACCGCGCGCCAAATCCCGTTGTATTCGTGCACGGCCGGCACCCGCCCGTCCAGCGTTTCGATAAATACCGCATCCGCGAGCCGCCGAATGGTACGGATCGTGACGGTGCTGCCGTTGGAATGGGGGCCGAGGACATCGTGGGGTGCGTAGTACCAACCCTTGGAAACAGCCTCGAGCGTGCCTTCATCAACTTCTACGTAATCAGACATGTGTGCCTCTCTGCACGATGGAGCGTAGGCGGTCAGAGCGGGAAACCACCCGCGCGCGCCGGTGATGTGCTGTGTCCTGCCAAGCGGTACCGCGGAATTTCCGGAAGTGCCGCGCGACTATCTACATATCCCAGGATACCTGAAAGATGCGCGATCCCGGGCCGCGGGCGCCTGCCGTGGACAGCGCGCGGGAGCGGTTGCGGGCGCGGGTGGCGGCGTGCCAAGGGCGACGACGCCGCAGCCCGCCGCAATCGCGGCGGACTGAGCTGCCCGGCTGCTAGTTCTCCAGCAGGCGGTGGACCCCGCCCAGGGGCAGATCAATCCAGTCGGGGCGCTGATTGACCTCGTAGACAACTTCATAAAGCGCCTTGTCCAGGAGGAGGGCGCGCAGCAGCGGCTGGTGTTCGGCGGGAATCGCGCCGTAGCCGGCCAGGAAAGCACCTTCGGCGGCACGAGTCCAGGCGCGCATGCGAGCGGCGGGCTGGCCATCGCGTTCGCCCTGGCCGCCGGCATAATCAAAGGAACGCAGCATACCGGCCACATCGCGCAGGGCGAGGTCGGGAGCCACGCGCTCGGAGAGCGGGCGCAGGGGCTCACCTTCAAAATCGAGGGCCACCCAACCGCGCCTGGGCACATCCACCACCTGGCCAAGGTGGTAATCCCCGTGAATACGCTGGAGAGCCGGCCAGGGCGTGGCCGCGGCAGCGGCGAAAACCTGAGCGATCTGGGCGCTGCGCTGTTCCAGCTCCGGGACTGCCGCGAGGGCGGCCCGGGCGCGGGAGTGCCAGCTGGCCAGCTGCGCTTCGCGCAGCTGCGGCGTCGCCGCGGTGGTACCCAGGCGGGCGGCGAGCGCGGTGTGGAAGGTGCGGGTGAGGGCGCCCAGGTCGCGGATGCGCGCGGCGAAATCACCCAGCAACGCGGCGGCTTGCTCCGGTTCGGCGGGCGGGCAATTCGGCGCGGGCACATGTGCGGCGGCAGGCGGGGTATCCGTGCTGGGCGCACTCGCGGCGTTTTTATCGGCGGCGGGGAAGGAGCTCGTGACCACGCGCCAGGCATCGTGGGCGCCGGTGAGGAATTCCTGAGCCACCAGCACATCGCTACCCGCCTCGGCCAGCCCGCCCACCAGCGCCGCCGAACCCCATTGCGCCGGGACCGTGCCGGTATCCGAGAGCGCTGCCTGCAATTCCACATCCGGGTTCGCGCCCGGACTGAGCACCCGGAAAAGCTTGATAATGAGGGGAACAGTGCTGGTCTGGTAAATAATCGAGCTATTGGATTGTTCGCCATTCAGCGGCCGGGCGCTGCGGTAGCTGCCCGGGAAACCGGCCGGGTGGGTCACTAGGTGCAGCGCGCTCGCGGCGGTTGGCGAGTTTGCTTCGGGCCGGGTGTTAGCGTTGCTGCCGGTAGGGGAATCAGCGGCCGGCGCGCTCGCGGCCGGCGCGCTGCCGAGCTGGCCGGTGGCAGCCTCGAAGAGGAAACGCTGGCCGGCGGGATGCGTCGTCGCATCGAAAATAAGGTGGCCGCGGGCTCGGGCAACCGGGGTGGCGTTGGTGGGGGATTGCGTGGCTGGCGCGGCGTCGTCGTTCCTATCGGGCGTGCCGGAACCATCGGGCGTGCCGCAACCGTAAGTTGCGCCGTTTTCGCGCGGGCCGGTTTCATCGGGGCCGCCTTCCTCGGGAGCAAGGAGCAGCGGGACGTTGTAGAGCGCGGCGCCGGCTTCAATAATGAACCAGGTGAGGGTGAAGGGCTCCGCGCTGGATGCGAGGTCGGCGCTGGATGCGAGGTCGGCGCTGCACGCGAAGTCGGAGCGGGCGCACAGGTAGAGCGGGTGGGGCTCGCCGCGGTACCAGCGCCGCGCGTGCATCCACGCTTCGAGTTCCGGCATCCGCTCGCCAATGCTCCAGCTCACGCCGCGCTCCTTTCTTCGCGATCTGTGTTATCCGCGGCTTCCGGTGTGTCCGCGCTTGCGGACCCTGCCGTTCCTGCGGGCGCCGTCGCACTCGCCGCACTCGCCGCACTCGCCGCAGCCGCCGCGGCCACCGCTCCCGCATCCACCGGCGCCGGGCGGGAGAGCGCCGCGAAATCCACCTGCTCCCCGCTTTCTTCGGCGCGGGCGCCCTCCACCGGGCCGGGCTCGGCCTGCCCGGGCGCATCCAATTTGAGCCAGAAGAAATCGCGGCTGCCCAGCGTTACGTCGTAGCTGCCATCCGCGCCAACCGCCGGGAACCCGGCCCCGCCAAACACATCCGTGGCCAGCCACCCGGCGTAAGTGGGCAGCTCAACGCGCCCGGCGCGCGGGGTATTGGCCAGGTTCATAATGCAAAGGATGGTTTCCTCCGGGCAGGAGCGGGTGAAGGCGAGGATCGCGTCATTATTGGACTCGCGCAGCACGAAATCACCCGAACCCATCGCCGGGTGCCCGCGCCGCACCTCCAGAATCCCGTGAATCCAATGCAGTAGCGAAGCCGGCTGCGCCAGCTGCGATTCCACATTGACCGCCTGGTAGTTATAGGTCAGCGAGGTAATGGCTGGCAGGTAGAGCTGGCCCGGATCCGCGGTGGAAAACCCGGCATTGCGATCCGGACTCCACTGCATAGGGGTGCGCACGCCGTCGCGATCCGGCAGCCAAATATTGTCACCCATCCCGATTTCGTCCCCGTAATAGAGGTAGGGCGAGCCGGGTAGCGAGAGCAGCAGCGCGTGGGCCAGCTCAATTTCCGCTCGGGAATTCCCCAGCAGCGGGGCGAGGCGGCGGCGAATCCCCACATTGGCGCGCATACGCGGATCCTCGGCATACCAGCCGTACATGAGGGCGCGTTCCTCCGTGCTCACCATTTCGAGGGTGAGCTCATCGTGATTGCGCAGGAAGGTACCCCACTGGGCTCCGGCCGGAATCGCGGGGGTGCGCTCCAAAATCTCCCGGATCGCGGTGGCTCGCTGGTCGCGCAGCGCGTAATAAATACGCGGCATCACGGGGAAGTGGAAGCACATATGGCATTCGGGCGCTTCCTCCGTACCGAAATATTCGACGACGTCCTCCGGCCACTGGTTAGCTTCGGCCAGCAAGAGCGTGCCGGGAAATTCCTCATCGAGGACCCGGCGCACCTTCGCGATAAAAGCGTGAGTTTCCGGGAGGTTTTCGCAATTCGTGCCGTCCCGCTCGTAGAGGTAGGGGATGGCATCCAGGCGCAGCCCGTCCACCCCCAGCTCGCACCAGAAGCGGAAAATATTGAGGACCGCCTCATGCACCTTGGGATTATCGAAATTCAGATCCGGCTGGTGGGAGAAGAAACGATGCCAGAAATATTGTTTGCGCACCGGATCGAACGTCCAATTCGATACCTCGGTGTCCACAAAAATAATCCGGGCATCCTCGTATTTTTTATCAGTATCCGACCACACGTAGAAATCCCCGTAGGGCCCGTCCGGATTGGCGCGGGAGGACTGGAACCACGGGTGATCCGCGGAGGTGTGGTTGATAACAATATCGATAATGACGCGGATGCCGCGCCGGTGGGCCTGATCAACGAGCTCCCGAAAATCATCCATCGTGCCGTAGCGGGGATCCACCGCGGTGTAATCGGCAACATCGTACCCGCCGTCCCGCCCCGGGGAGGGGTAGAACGGCGGGATCCAGATGCAGTCGATCCCCAACCACTGGATGTAATCGAGGTGCGCGATGAGGCCGCGAATATCGCCGACCCCATCGGCATCAGTATCCCCAAAAGCCTTGAGTAGGACCTCGTAAAACACCGCGTGGCGATACCACTGCGGATTATCGCTGAGCCCGCGATGTTCGGATTGGGCAATACGGGGCCCGGACGTGGCGGCATTGAGGGAAGGAAGGGACATGCAATCAGGCCTTTACCGAGAGGATATGCGCCGGGCTGGTGAAAGGATTGAGGCGCACGAAGGGCCGGTTATTCCACTGGAAGTGCCCGCCGCCCAGCTCGTCCACCACCTCGATATGCTCGGGTGCCCCGCCCAGCGGCAGGCCGCTGGCGTCGAAAGCACCGAAAGCGGACATATCTAGGGAGATCTCCGCTTCCTGGGTGGTGTGCGGGTCGAGGTTGATCACCACGATCACCCGATCCGCGGTTCCCGACGGGGTTTCCTCCGGGCGCGCCACCTTCGTGAAGCACACAATATTCGGGTTCGACGTGGGATTAATCGTGATCCCGCGCAGGCGCTGAAGAGCCACGTGCTCCTTGCGGATCTCATTGAGCCGGGTGAGAAGCCCCTGGATACCGTACGGGTCACGGCTGTAATCCCGCGGGCGGTATTCGTACTTCTCGTTATTGTTCATTTCCTCGAAACTGCCGCGCGGCTCCGATTCCACGAATTCATAGCCGGAGTAGATCCCGTAGGAGGGCGAGCCCATCGCCGCCAAAATCGCGCGGATCTTCCACCCGTTCGGGCCCGAATGCTGCAGGTAGGGGGTGAGGATATCGTGCGTCGTCGGCCAAAAAGTGGGGCGCAACATCGCATCCGATTCCCGGCCTACCTCCCACAGGTAGTCCTCAATCTCCTTCTTTTCGTTACGCCACGCGAAATAGCAGTACGACTGGTGGAAGCCCACCGCACCCAGGCCGCGCATCATCGGCGGGGCAGTGAAGGCTTCGGCCAGGAAAATAACCTCCGGGTGGGTCTGGCGGAATTCGGCCAGCAGCCGCTGCCAGAAACTCACCGGCTTGGTATGCGGATTATCCACCCGGAACAGCGTGACCCCGTGCGAAACCCACGTTTCCAGCACGCCCTTGACGGCCTGGTAGATACCTTCCGGATCATCGTCGAAATTGAGCGGGTAAATATCCTGGTATTTCTTCGGGGGATTCTCCGCGAAGGCGATGGTGCCGTCCGGGCGGTGCAAGAACCATTCGGGGTGCTCGCGCAGCCACGGGTGGTCCGGGGAGCATTGCAGCGCAATATCGAGGGCGACCTCCATGCCCAAATCCCGCGCGGTAGCCACAAAGGCATCGAAATCTTCGAAGGTGCCCAGGTCCGGGTGGATGGCATCGTGCCCGCCGGCCTCGCTGCCGATAGCGTAGGGCGAGCCAGGTTCGCCGGGCTGGGCGATCAGCGAATTATTCTTGCCCTTGCGGTCGGTCAGGCCGATCGGGCTAATCGGGGTCAGGTACACCACATCGAAGCCCATGGAGGCGATGCGGGGCAGATCTTCCGCCGCGGTGCGCAGGGTCCCGGAATGCCAGGTACCTTCGTCGTCGCGCCACGCACCGACCGAACGCGGGAACATTTCGTACCACGCGCCGTGCAGGGCCAGTTCGCGATCCACCGCCAGGGGGAAACGCGCCGATTCGCTCACGAAATCGCGCACCGGATAGCGTTGGATAATATCTTCGACGACGCTGGAGGTCACGGCCGCGAAACGTACCGAAGCCGGGATGGACTTTTTTCGAACGACGTCGATAGCGTCATTAATCGCCGGCCGGTCCTGTGAACCGCGCGGCAGCAATTTCGCCACCCTCTTGAGCAGCTGCTCGGCCTCGAGGAACACCAGGTCAATATCCTGGCCGACCGGGAGCTTCGCCTCGGCGGTATGGCGCCAGGTGGCCAGCGGATCCGACCATGAACGCACGAAGAACGCCCAATCGCCGGGC
Organism: Actinotignum timonense; assembly: GCF_030216305.1. Lineage (GTDB taxonomy): Bacteria > Actinomycetota > Actinomycetes > Actinomycetales > Actinomycetaceae > Actinotignum > Actinotignum timonense_A. The sequence continues at coordinate 7,986 of NZ_JASOKT010000018.1, forward strand.
TCGGTGGGGGTGAGCCAGCCTTCGTAGCGGCCCAGGCCCGGGCGTACCAACACCATGGGGGCGCTTTGGACCTCGCGGCCCTGCGGATCCACGAGGACGGCTTCGCAACCGAACAAATCGTGGCCTTCGCGCCACACGGTGGCCTGCACGGGGAAAGCCTCGTTCACGGTTCCCTTGGCTGCCAGCGAGCCGTTTTGCACGCACGGGGTTACATCCATAATCGGGATGCGGGCAATATTCGCGCGCGGCGCGGGGACCGGGGCCATCGGTGCCTGCGGGAACGCCGGCGGGTAGCCTTCCGGGTTCGGGCGGCCGTGGGTGGTGGGGGAGGGCGCGGTTTTCGCGGTGGTTTTCGCGGGTTTTGCTGCGGTTTTTGTGGTTTTCGCGGTGCCGGTGCTTCGCGTGGACTTCGCGGCGCTAGCCTTGGCGGGGGCTTTTGCCGTTGTGGTGCCCTTTGCCGTGCCGGTGCTCTTCGCTGAACTGGTGCTCTTCGTCGAGCGCCGAGTGGTCGCGGGTTTCTTCGACGCTGCTGCCTTTGTGGCTGCCGGTTTCTTCGCGGCCGCGGGCGTAGTCGTGGGCGTGGCTGCCGGCTTCTCTTCGGGCGTGGGTGCCGAATTCTTCGCGGGCGTCGTCGGTTCAATGGACATGGCTTATCTCCTCGTATCCTCGGGCGACATATGGCGGGCGTGCGCGCAAGCGGCAGCAATCCCACGGCTCGCGCGGCGGCGCACGAGCCGATGATGCGTCTGTGTAAGGATGCTCACAAGCCCAATCCTATTAGGTTTCCGTGCTTCTGGCACACCGGCCCGCGGGGGTGGACGCGCGGCGGGCTGGCTGCGTCGTCGTATATACAAGCCTAGGCACGGCGCACGGGAGGGACGATGTGTTTTCCAAGCTGTACTGCACTTGTTGTACATGCGAAGTACATCTCGGAAAAACACTCCGCCTCCCGCCGCGGCGGGATAGGCAGAGTTGACCATTCTCAAGATTCACGGCTACAAAACGTGCGTTTTGGACCGTGAACCTCGTGAAATGTACGTCCCTGACATAAATCCGGGCTAAATATGTCACTGGCGTACATTTTGCGGGCGGGCCACGGCCGGGAGGTGGCTGCCGCGGTGGGGTGAGGCTATCGGCCTGCCCTGCGGAGGGTGTGTTTGACCGTTGTAGTGGTACTGGAGAACAGCGGGCCCTACAGAGTGGTATTGCACGACAGAAAATCGGGGGTTGGTTGTAGCTCCAGTACCACTTTGTGATCCAGCCCGATGGTAGGCGGTCAGGTTCGTCGTTAGGTTCGCAGAAAGCAACCTCTTGACGTGGAGCTCTATAAAAAGCAACGTCCCAACGGTGGAAGTAGCAGGATGCAACATCTTGATATGACGTGCCCGCAGAAAGCAACGCCTCAGCGTTGGGTACCGCAAAAAGCAACTCCAGCGCACGAAATCGGTTTCTTAATGTAGTTGGCGTTGCTTTTTGTGTTTGGCGGCAGTAGCCGTTTAGCAGCTGAGCAGCACTAGCGGCGCGATGCGTCGCCCGGGGCGCTCAGTATTTCCTGAAAGCCCGCAATTTCTCAGCTTTCTCCGTGCGCTCTGCCGCTTTCTTCCGTTCGAACTCAAGCTGCGCCTGTAAAACCTGCCTGCGCTCCAACAGTTCGACCGTTAGCGCCCGCAACTCCTCGGGATCAGTAGGCAGCTGAGCTTCCAGTTCACTACGGGTTCTCGCTATGATCTGGTCGCGTTGCCTTTCATCCATAACCGTGGGACTACCTTCCTGATGAACTCAGCTTTCTGAGCGGTGCAGCCGGGCAGACTCCGGCGCCCCGCGCCCGCCGCGTCGCGGCTAATACACCATCTGGAGCGCTTCGCGCACCTCCGCGAGGGTCTTATTGGCGCGCTCATTGGCGATCTCGATGCCCCGGCGCACGATCCCGTCCACGTAGCCCGGGTCCTTAGCAAGCTCGGCGCGCTTGGCCCGGATGGGCGCAAACATCTCATTAATCGATTCGGTGACGATTTTCTTGAGGGTCCCGGCCCCGCCGTCGCCAATTTCCTCCGCGATCTCCACCGCGGGCCGCCCCTGCGCCAGCGAAGCCAGCAGCAGCAGATTCGACACTTCCGGGCGGCCCTCCGGATCGTAGGTAATATGCCGATCCGAATCCGTGACCGCCTTCTTGATGCGCTTGGCGGTTTCATCGGCGCTCATGCCGATTTCGATAGTATTTCCGCGCGATTTGCTCATCTTGGCGCCGTCCAGCCCCAGAATCGAGGTCCCTTCGGAGAGCAGGGCTTGCGGGCGCGGGAAGACCGGGGTTTCCCGCCCGGCCGGGCGCCCGTAGCGCGCCTCGAAACGGTCGGCGATCACGCGGGCTTGTTCGAGGTGGGGGAGCTGGTCCTTGCCGACCGGTACCAGATTGGCCTTGCAGAAAAGAATATCGGCGGCCTGGTGCACCGGGTAGGTGAGCAGCAGCCCGGACAGGGGCCGTCCGCCGGTTGCCTCGTGTTCCGCCTTGACGGTGGGATTGCGGCGTAGTTCGGCGTCGGTCACCAAAGAGAGGAAGGGCAGCATGAGTTCGTTGAGGCCGGGAATGGCCGAATGCGGGAAAATGACCGCGGCATCCGGGTCAATTCCCACCGCGAGGTAATCGGTGGCCAGCGAACGCACCCGCTCCCGAATGGGCCCGGTGCCGTCGCGATCCGTAATGACCTGGAAATCGGCGATGACCAGCCAGGTTTCCACGCCCTTGCGCTGCAATTCCACCCGGTTGCGCAGCGAACCGAAGTAGTGCCCGAGGTGGAGATTGCCGGTGGGGCGATCCCCGGTGAGAACCCGGAATTCCTCCGGAGAAGTATTAATCTTCTCCTTGATTTTCTCACTCAGGCGCTGCGCATGCGCCAGGGATGCGGCGGACGTGGACCGTTCGAGGGATTCCTCGACACTCATACCTTGCTCCTTCAGTCATACCCAGGCCGCCCCGAGTTCCCCGGGAGCGTGCTCTGCTTGTCTATTGTAGGCGCCGCCGCGACAGCTTTTCTCGCGGTTTCCGTTTCGCGGCCGCGTAGCACCCCGGCCGTGTGCCGCCGCGTTCACGCGGGGTCGCGTGTACCCGTGGAATCGCGTGCAGCACGACGACGCAGCGCCCCGCTACCGCTCCGGGTTGGCGAAGTAGAGCTGCATCGTGAGCGGCTCCACCCGGGTGGAGGCCCCGGGCTGATAGATACGCTCCGAGGAGCGCGGGGTGGGCCAGGAGGAATCCCAGGCCAGCGCGAAGGGATTGCCACGCCCCTGCGGGAATCGGATAGGAACATGGTGATTTGAGCCGTTAATGACCACGAGCGCATCGGCGTCGCGCTCAGAACCGGAACGCAGCATTTGCAGTAACCGATTCGAGGGGTCGAACCACCGGTGTTCGGGCATCGGCTCGCCGGTATCCGCAAACCATTGCAAATCGGGGATGTGATCGCGCCCGGAGGGCGATTCGGTGTAGAACATGCTCGGGCGCAGCACCCGGTGTTCGGAACGCAAGCGGAAAAGATAGGCCACGGTGGCCTGGAGTTCGCGCTGCCATTCCTCGTGGTCCCAATCCAGCCAGGACACGTGATTGTCCTGGCAGTAGGCGTTGTTATTCCCGAATTTGGTATCGGCAAATTCGTCGCCGCCGTAGAGCATGGGGACTCCGGCGCTGAAAACTAGCGTGCCGATGAGGTTGCGCATGGTGCGGGTGCGGGCGCGCAGCACGTGCTCGGGAAGCGGGGCGGTATCGCTGCCTTCCCCTTCCACCCCGTGATTCCAGGAGCGGTTGTTATCGGTGCCGTCGCGCCCGTTTTCTCCGTTGGCTTCGTTGTGTTTGGAATCGTAGGAGACCAGGTCGTAGAGGCTAAAGCCGTCGTGGGCGGTAATGAAATTGACGGAGGCGAGCGGCCCGCGCCCGGAGGGGGAGCGCCCGTGCCCGAACAGGTCGGCGCTGCCGGCTAGCCGGGTGGCCACATCGCGCAGATCCCCGCCCAGGCCGCCGCCGGCCACGGCGCGTTGATCGGCCACCCAGAACTGGCGGATGGAATCGCGGTAGCGGTCATTCCAATCCGCGGTGGGCGGCAGGAAATTGCCGGTTTGCCAGCCGTTGGGCCCCAGATCCCAGGGCTCGTTAATGAGCTTGACGTTGGAAAGAATCGGATCGGTGGCCATGGCCAGGTAGAGGGGATGGTTGGTATCGAAGTGATCGCCGCGGCGCGCCAGGGTGGCGGCCAGGTCGAAACGGAACCCGTCCACGCCGATCTCGCTGACCCAGTAGCGCAGCGAATCGAGGGTGAGCTGGAGCACCGGGGTGCGCCGGAAATCTAGGGAATTCCCGGTGCCGGTGGTGTCATAAAACTGGCCGGGCTGGTTGGGGACCTGCATGTAATAGGTGGTCTGCCCGAAGCCGCGCAGTGAGACGGTCGGCCCGTTCACCCCGCCTTCGCAGGTGTGGTTATACACAACGTCGAGGATGACTTCCAGGCCGGCATCGTGGAGGCGGGCCACCATATCGCGCACTTCCTGGAGCACGGCCAGGGGGCCCGCGGCCCGCGCGGTGGCGGTGGCCAGGCTCGGTTCGGGAGCGAAATAGGAGAGAGTGGAATAACCCCAATAATTGGTGAGATCGCGTTCGGTGAGGAACGGTTCGGACATTTTCGCGTGGATGGGCAGCAGCTCAACGGCTGTCACGCCCAGGGAACGCAAATAATTCGTGACAATCGGGTGCGCCAGACCGGCGTAGGTGCCGCGCAATTCTTCGGGAAGCGCCGCCAACTGTTGGGTGAGCCCGCGCACATGCGTTTCGTAAATAACTGTGTGGGACCACGGCGTATACGGGTGGCGGATATGCGTTTCCGTGGGTGCGGTTACGACGCCGCGGCACATGGCTTCCAGGGAATCGGTATCGTCACGCTGAGGTGGGAGCGGGACGGGATCCAGGGCGTCATTTACCTTGTGTCCGTAGAGTTCGGGGCCCAGGCGCGGGGTGCCGGTAATGGCTCGCGCGTAGGGATCGAGGAGGAATTGGGCGGGGTTGAAACGCATCCCGGTATCGGGATTCCACGGGCCGTGGACCCGGTAGCCGTATTCCTGACCGGCGCGCACCCCGGACACATGCCCCACCCAGGTGGTGAAACTCGCGTCCCGATGCAGGGAATAGCGACGCTCGGTGATACCCGAGGCACTGCGGTCAATCAGGCACAGATCAACCGCGGTCGCGTGCGGAGCCAGGACGGCGAAATCCGCCCCGGTATCGGTGAGGTGCGCCCCCAGACGCACGGGCCGTAAGCGCACGGGCAGGGCGCGTTCGGAGGCGCGCGCCACGTACCGAGATGCGGTCGGGGAAGTAGCCGGTAATGAAGTCACCTTCGTATTGTCGCAAAATATCGGCGTTCGGCAAGAATCCAGGAGAGTGATATTAGAATTTTGGTGGAAGGGTGACCGGCACGCGTCCGGTTCCGGAAGGGGCACGATAGTGGGGTACGACGGCGATTTAATCCTGGCGCGCGGGAATTTGGACCGGGATGAACTCTCCCGCAGCTCACCGCAACGCCTGGCGGAATTGGCGGAAAATGCGGGGTATCTGCTTATTTCCGGGTGGGGCGCGGTGTTGGATAGCGATAATGCACCCCTGCTGCTGGCCCGCTCTGAGCTCCCGCGCACCACCGCGGATTCACCAACTGTTTACCTGGGGAAAGTTGCCGGGCGTCCCTATTTTGCGTGCGATCTCACCACCGTGATCGGGGGCGGACCCACCCGTGATAACCCGGAAGTGGATGCGCCGGGGTACCGGATCGGCTCGCTGCAAAATTACGCGCCGTCCTGGAGCGCGGATATGTGCGCGTTGGTCACCGCGGCGGTGGCGATCCTCAATACCTGGCGGGCTACCCGCTGGTGTGCGGTCTGCGGCCAGCGCATCACCGTGGATACCAGCGGGTGGAGCGGGCACTGCCCGGAAGGCCACGTGGTGTTCCCGCGTACCGACCCGGCCGTCATTATGGCGGTACTTGATTCTCAGGATCGTATCCTGCTGGCGCATAATGCACGCTGGCCGGCCGGGCGCCACTCTGTGCTCGCGGGTTTCGCTGAAGCGGGGGAGTCCCTGGAAGCGGCGGTACGCCGCGAGGTGCGTGAAGAAGTGGGGGTGCCGCTGGGCGAGATTTGCTATTTCGCCAGCCAGCCCTGGCCCTTCCCGCGCTCCCTCATGATCGCCTACGTGGCGTGGGTGGATCCGCAGGCCGAAGCCCGGGCCGGCGGGGCAGATGCCCTGGTGTGCCCGGATGGGGAAGAAATCGACCACGCGGCTTTCTACAGCCCGCCCGAGCTGGATGCCGCCCTGCGCGAGGGCAGCCTCAGCCTGCCCGGGCCCTCCTCGGTGGCCGCGGCCCTCATCACCGACTGGTACGGCCCCGGGATTCGCCCTCATCTGGGCTGGTAGGAAGCCGGAGCCGCGGCGATCTTGCGGCAGGTGCTGGCGGTGGCGCGGGCACCCGCACTTGTTCCGGGATCGCTCTACCACCGGCCCGAGTGTGAGTTTTAGCTCCCGGGGGAGGCGAGTTCGGCGAGTTTCGCCTGCACCTCTTTCAGGCTCGGATTCGTCAGGGTGGCGCCGTCGGCAAACTCAAGAGTGGGCACCACTTTATTGCCACCGTTGAGGGCCGCAACCTTCACGGCCGCGGCCTCATCCTCCTCAATATTCACCTCATCCCAGGTGATACCAGCCCGCTTGAGCTGGGCGGAAAGGTTACGGCAGTAGCCGCACCACGAGGTTGTATACATTGTGAGATCAGCCATGAGGTGATCGTACGGGCTGGGCGCGCGGCTCGCCACGAGTTTCGATAAGGGGAAAATTTCTGTCGTAGGCGTGTGGCATCCTGAGAGGGCAAGGAGGAACACGATGGATTCACCCGAGGAATTGCTGGAATTTCTGGACCCGGATCAGCGCGCGGTCGCCACCGCATTGCGCGGGCCGGTATGCGTGCGCGCCGGGGCAGGCACCGGGAAAACCCGCGCTATTACCTACCGGATCGCCTACGGCGTGCGTAGCGGGGCCTACGTACCGCAGAACGTGCTGGCGGTTACCTTCACCTCCCGCGCGGCCGGGGAATTGCGCTCGCGCTTACGGGACCTCGGGGTGGGCGGGGTGCCGGCCCTCACTTTCCACGCCGCGGCACTGCGCCAACTCTCCTACTTCTGGGGCACCGCGGTGGGGGGAACCATCCCGCGGATTACCGAATCGAAATTCGGCCTGGTCTCCCAGGCAGCCGGCCAGATCGGCCTGCCCACCGATAAAGTGAGTATCCGCGATCTCACCGCGGAAATTGAATGGGCCAAAGTCTCCATGATCAGCCCGGATAATTATCCGGAAGCCGCCCTGGCGGCCGGGCGTGGGGAAGTCGCCGGTCAGCTCAGTACCGATATTGCGCGGTTGGCGAAAGCCTATGAAGAAGTGAAAACCGAACGCCGCGTCCTCGATTTTGATGATGTGCTCCTCCTCCTCGTGGGCATCCTGCTCGATCGGGCGGATATCGCCCGCCAGATACGCGAGCAATACCGCCACTTCGTTGTGGATGAATACCAGGATGTGTCCCCCCTCCAGCACCGCCTGCTCCAGCTATGGTTGGGGGATCGCAAGGATCTGTGCGTCGTCGGGGATGTTTCCCAGACCATTTATTCCTTCGCCGGGGCATCCTCCACTTACCTAGCCCGTTTCCAGCAGGAATACCCGCGCGCTCGCGTTATTGAACTCACCCGTGACTACCGTTCCACCCCGCAAATCGTGGCGGCCGCGAATACCGTGATTGCCGATGATGTGTCGGAAGGCGCGGTGCAGCTAGTTTCCCAGCGTCGCTCCGGGCGCCCGGTTACTTTCCAGGAATACGAATCGGATGGAGCGGAAGCCGCCGGGGTGGTCAGCGCTATCCAGGCGCTCGCCGCGGAAGGCACCGCGCTCTCAGAAATCGCTATCCTCTACCGCACCAATGCCCAATCGGCAGAATTTGAGGCGGCGCTGTCCAAAGCGGGGGTGTCCTACCAGGTTCGGGGTGCGGAAAAATTCTTCTCGCGCCGCGATGTGCGTGAAGCTATGGTGGCCATGCGTGCCGCGGCACGCTCCGGGGTGAGCGGCCCGCTGGCAGATAATGTGCGTACCGTGCTGCGCCAAATGGGCTGGCGGGATGAAGCTCCGGCCACCGCCGGCTCGGCCCGGGAAAAATGGGAAGCGCTCCACGCTCTCATCACCCTCGCGGAAGATATGGAGGATAGCCGGGATGCCTCCATGATGGATTTCGTGGTGGAACTGGAAGAACGCGCCGCCACCCAGAACGTCCCGGAATTGGAAGGCGTGACCCTGTCCTCCCTGCACGCCGCTAAGGGCCTGGAATGGGAAGCGGTCTTTTTGGTGGGGATGAGCGAAGGGCTCATGCCTATTTCCCTGGCGAAGAAACCCGCGGCCATTGAAGAAGAACGCCGCCTCCTCTACGTGGGAATCACGCGGGCCCAAGAATTTTTGCAGATCTCCTATGCCGCCTCCTCGGGGCATCGCTCGGGAAAGAAAGTCTCCCGTTTCCTCACCGGCTTGTGGCCACAACCGGAAGATGAAGAAACCTCGCGGGCCACCCGCTACCGGCGCCGCTCCCGCGCCGCCGCGGAAGAATTCGCCGCCGTCTACCCCGAAGATGTGGCGCTTTTTGAGGAACTCGCGGCCTGGCGCGCCCAGCGTGCCCAAGCCACCGGCAAACCGGCCTACACAATTTTCCATGACACCACGCTGCGCGCCCTCGCCATAGCCAAACCGCGCAGCATCCACGCCCTCGCCCAGATCAAGGGGGTGGGAGCCACGAAACTTGCTATCTACGGGGAAGAAATCCTCGCCCTGCTAGCCGGGCACTGAGCGCGGGTGCGTGTGCCCGGGATGGGTGATAGGCGCGCGGCTAGATTATGTCGTGTGGTGCAGTTGGTAATTTCCAGTACTTTAGTCAGATATTTGATGTTTCCATGAGAGACCATTGAGAAAACTGAGAGATTACTGGCTCAGTGCTTGTTGGCGCAAGCACCGAGCCACCTTTCACTTTTACGGACAAGGGATTAGCTTGCTATTCCCATATTCGTCAGCCCATGAGCACCACTTTTCATTGTCGAGGACCCAGCCGCTGTCTACCCAAACACCGTCATCATTCGTGGGGCCCGGGCCCGGGCCCGGCGCCGGGGCAGGCGCGGGCGCTGCTGGTGCGAGTGACTCGTAATCCGAACCCGAATCGCTGCCAGTAGATTCCGAACCACCAGACGCTGCTATCGGCGCAGAAGGTGCCGGAGCCTGGGCGGCCGCCACCTTCCCGTTCAACGCCTCGACCCGGCTTTGGAGAGCTACGGCCTTTTCCTTGAGAGCAGACAAGCGCGCGCTTTTCCCGGAAGCCGTCAAGTTTTCACAATCACCAGCTAGGGCGTCGGCTTCGCCGGCAAGATTCTCGATACCTCGGGCGCTGTCCTTGGCCGCCTCACACGACTCGGCCAAGGCTGCACCTTCGCCGTTCAAGTAGGTCGTGACGGCATCCTGGAATTGTGCATCGAGCTTCTCTGTCATCGTCTTAATTTGGGTTGCCTGCGCTTCAAAATCCGTAGCCGCGGCTCGCAAAGCCTCCGCACGAGACCGCGCCGAAACAGCATCCAAATCCTTAGCGCTCGCCGGGTTGAGGGGCTGGGCAAGCCCAGCGCGGGCCGTCTCTACTACCTGACTCAATGCTTGGCAGTCAGCGGGCGCGCCGCCGTCAGCCTCACACTCCTGCACTGTGAACCCCACACCATCAGCGGCATGGTTCAGCTTGGTACGGGCCTGCTCGTTGAGCGTGACCGCTTGCGAATAGGCGGCGCGGGCATCGTCAAGACTGCTTGATCGTTGCGCCCAGTAGACGCTCGCACCGGCGGTGACCGCAGCTATGATAGCCACGCTCGGCCACAGCCACACACGTTTACCACGGTCCTGCCCGGTAGCGGTATCGTCGCTGGCCACAGCAGCAGTTGCTTCGGCCGGTGTATTTACCCGCTCGCTCAACACATACCTCCTTTTCGCCAAAACTTTCATAGACATATAGGTTGATTTTTCTTAGCGTAACCCGCAATTACGGTTCACTAGAACACCAAACCGCACCGGTTTTGCCTCGCTGATTACGGTTCCTGGAGGTGCGCTTAGGGCGCTGCGGGTTCTGCTTCGCACGAGCAACTCTCATGCGGGGCCAGCGCAACCCGGTAGGGGAACCCGGGAAGCGGGGGCACCACCCACTGGGATCCGCGGGCCCGCTCGGCATGCCCGCTCAAAACCAAGAGCACACCATGTACCGCAAGCGCAGCCGCCAGAGACACCCCGGGAGTAAACGGAGCACCCCCACGGGAACTAAATACCTGCGGAGCCAAATAACGCCACGCCGGATCCGCATCCATCGCCGCGAAAAGCAAACACCTGGCACACGGCCCACTCCCGGGAACCACCACCGGCCCCACCCGAATATCAATATCCTCCGCATAAGCCAGCAGATAAGGAATCCGCTGCCTCTCCCACAAGGCACATCGCTGCGGATCAGGCAAGTGCACAGACGTCACCAAAGCCAGAGTCGGCGGGCCACACTCCACAGCCGCCGCAGTCCCCGCAGCCCACGCGGCCGAATAATTCCCGCGCAGGGTGGTCCCTGCCGCCGCACGAGCATTCCGCCCCGTAGACCCCGCGGTCCCGGCCGCCCCCGCTGACGCGCGAGCACCACGCTCTGTGGCACCCGCGGCGAGACTCCCGCGCCTCGCGGCCCGGCCCATTCCCAGCGGCGTGACTGGCTGCGCCTGTGCATCAACCTCGATAACCGTGGTACCCCAACCACGCTCGCGAAAATAACTCTGGAGAACCTGCTGGCGGGCAAAAGTACGCCACGTCGGCCGCCGGAAAATCGGGTGATCACCGCTGTGCGGCCTACTCGTATCCGGAGTGAGAATATAACCCAAGCCACTCGCGGCAAGATGCAGACAGATCTCCACCGCGAGCGGATCCAAACGCTCCACGAAAACCGCACGCCAGGCCAGATCAGGGAAAGCAGGCGGAGAAACCTCCAGCAGCCCCGCATCACGAAGCGCACCCAGCAGCGAACGCGCCCGCACCTCACTCACCCCGTGCAGCTCGCACGCAGCAAAAAACTCACTTTCCGTACTGGCAGACGTCATAGAAGAAACCGCCCGCTGTTCCGCAGTGGAAAGACCGCGCAGCCGCAGCGCTACCCGCGGATCCAAGCCGACCTGCACCTCGTGCGTATCCGACCAATACACCCCTAGCGGCGAGCGGATCATCATGAGAACACCTTGAACAACACCATGGGCACAGCATAAAAAGCACAGCGCCACAGCGCGACAGCCCATCCACAGGCCCGGGCGTTATCCCCAGGTGCACTCTCGCCACACTGTTCAGGGAGCTTAGTTATCCACAGATCGCCCCGCGGGCCCGGCCGAATCGCCATCGCCAGAGCTAGCGGGAGATCGGTCAGCTAGCCGTGCGCTCAGTCAGCTAGCCGCGCGATCAGTCAGCCAGCGGGGCGATCAATCAGCTAGCAGCGGATCAATCAGCTAGCAGAAGGATCAGTCGTTCCAGAGTCCCCGTTGGCCGAGGGCGGCGTCGTCGTACCGAAACCCGGTTCGTGCGGCGCGTCCCCGAAAGGCGTGCCCCCGTCACTATTGCTCAGCAGTTCCTCGAGGAAAGCGTCCAGCTCCTCATCCAGCGCGGAAGGCTGCTCCTCCGGGAAGAAGAAACGGTCCGGATTATCCAGATGCTCGGGTAGCGGCAGCAAATCGGGATGCTTCCAGAGTGCATCGCGCCCCTCCATCCCGCGCTCGCGAGCGGCCCGCGCCCAGAACGCCGCCGCCTCCCGCAACCGCCGCGGCGCAATATCGAAACCAACAAGCGGACCGAAAACGCGGTTCGACGGCGCTTCGGTGACTTCGCGGCGGGTGAGAGCCTCAGAAAGCTTCATGCTTTGGGGCAGCTGGGCCGCCACCGCGGTGCTCGTGACCGCGCTCACCCAACCGGCCACCAGCGAAACAATATGCTCGAGGCGTTCGAGCGTGGATTGCTGGGCGGGGGTGCGGGTAAAGGCGAATACCTCGTTCATATCCAGCTGCGGCATCTGCCCGGACATGAGCTGTTCGGGATCGAGCTGGAGTTCGCGGACCTTCTCCTCGATGGCCTCGGTATCGATGGCGATATCCGCGGCGTAGGCGGCTACGGCGTCCAGAATCGTGCTGCGCAGCCACGGGACCTGGGAAAAGAGCCGGGCCGCGGCCTGTTCGCGCACCGCCACGTACAGCTCCACTTCGCGCGCGTCCACATCCAAGCCCTCGGCGAAAGCGGACACATTAGCAGGTACCAGCGCGGCCGTTTCCCCCTCGACCAGCGGGAAGCCGGCGTCCGCGGTACCGAAAGAAATCTGGGCCAGTTCAGCCAAACCCTGGCCGTATTGCATTCCTAATAACGACGCCGTCATTCCCGCGAGCATCCCCTCGAGCCCTCCGGGGATCCCCCCGAGCATCCCGCCCGAGAGCATCTGGCGCATTTCCTCCGGGGCGCGTTCCAGCTGGGAACTGAGAGCCTCGCCGAAAGCCCGCGCGAGATTCGCGCCCACCGGCGCGGTGAGTTTACGGAACGTCGGGAGGGAATGCGCGATCCAATCCAGGCGCGACCACACCTGATTGGGGCCGCGCGGCGGATCGAAAACCGTGACCGGATCGAGCCACAAACTCGCCACGTCCATCGCCGAACGAGCCTGATCGCCCGCGGCCGCGGTGGGAAGCCCCGGGCCGGCCTTATTCACGGTATCCCGGGCCACCTGCTCCCCGATTTTCCAATTGACCGGCCCGTCACCCGAGGAACCGAGCATGGCGCGGATCTGATTCATGACCAGCCCGATATCGGCGGGCATGCCCCTCCCCGGGATGCTGCCCGAGCTTCCCGTGCCGCTGCCGGTGCCGGCAGCTCCGCCGGGCTGCGTCACGCCGCCGGGTTGTGCGTTGCCGCCGGGGGCGAGGGAGCGCAGGATTTCCTCGGCAGCGTCATCGCCGAGCACCGCCCGCAGCATCTTTTCCCATTCGTCACGCGGCTGTGAATTCTCAGTCATTCTTCTCCTCGAGGTCCACCACTAAGCCTAAAACACCGCCGGCCCGCGCGGGTAGGCGCCTCAGCCCCTGGCGCAGCAGCCGGTATATAAAGGTGAGCAGCGGTAGGCCTGCGCCGCGCGATCAGGCATGATGGATAGGTGATGAAAAAACGTGGTCAGGTAGGTAGCCCCCGTTCCGCGCGCCGTGGTTCCGGCGGCGTGCCCCATAGCTCCGCCTCCGCGCGCCGCGGTTCCCGTTCCGCGCGCCGCAGCGGCTTTGCTTTTGCGAGCCTGGCGGCCCTCGCCCTCCTTATCCCGGGTGCCTACACGGTGGAAATGGCCGGCCCGGCCCTGGACGTGACCGGGGAAGTGGCCGGCACCCGGCTGGTGAAGGTGGAGGGCGTGCCCACCTATCCCACCGATACCCAGCTCTATATGACCACGGTTTCCGCGGCGGGCAATCCCGAGGTGGGCACCCTGGGCGCGCACGCCCTGTGGGCGCTGGTTGACCAGGAATCCCAGCTAGTGCCGGTGCGCCTGCTTTACCCGCCCACGCTCTCCAGCGCGGAAGACGATGCCCGCAACGCCGAACTCATGAATAATTCCCAAACGGTGGCAGCCGCCGTGGCCCTGGAAAAGGCCGGCCACCCCGTCACCATGAAGCTGCGGGTGGTGGATATCCCGGAAGGGTCCCCGGCCGCCGGCCAGCTTGAGCCAGACGATATTATTACCGGCATTACCGCTCCGGGCGCCGCCCCCACCACCGTCTCCACCTTCGGGAACCTCTCCACAGTCCTGCACGCCACCGAACCGGGCAGCACCGTGACGGTTTCCTACCAGCGCGGCGGCGAAGCGGGCACCACCACGATCATTACCGCGCCCTTCCCGCCGGACGAAACCGGCTGGGTCCACCCCGGCTCCCTCCTGGGCGTTTCCCTCGCGGTGGAGGATGTACAGCTGCCGGCCACCGTCACCTACGCGGTGGAAGGCATCGGCGGGCCTTCGGCCGGCCTCATGTTCGCGCTGGGCATGTACGACGAACTCACCCCCGGCTCCCTGGGCGGGGCCGCCGCCATCGCCGGCACCGGAACCCTCGCCTTTAACGGGGAGGTGGGCCCCATCGGCGGCATCCAACACAAGATCGTGGGGGCTCAGCGCCGCGGCGCCACCGATTTCCTCGCCCCGGCCGCGAATTGCGGGGAAACAATCGGGTACGAACCGGAAGGCTTACGTATCTGGGCGGTGCGGAATTTTGACGACGCCGCAGCAGCCGTCCGTGCTATTGGCGCGGGGCGTACCCCGAAACTCCCCACCTGCCAGGATGTGGCCGCGGGCCGGTAGGGGCGTGTTCGCGGGCGGCGTCGTCGTACCAAAAAACCGTTGACGCACGCGCGATTCTCAGCTTTTTCCGCTATGTTTGATAGGGAATAGTGATGGCCGGGCGCGCCTTGCGCTGCGCCGCGGAAGAAGTTGAGGATTTCGTTTGAGTACAACCGCACATCCCCGTTTGAGGCGGGAGACGCCGGGAGCTTTTTGGTGGACACTGGGTGTTCTGGCCATTCTGCTCGTGGCGCTCGTCGTCGGATCGGGCGTTTACACCGACGTTAAATGGTACGAACAAATCGGCGCGGCCCGCGTGTTCTGGACCCAATGGGGCTGGACCATCGCGCTGGGCACCATCGGCACCCTCCTGGTTGCTATCGTGCTGTGGCTGAATTTCCGCCTGGCGCGCAGCAAGGACGAGGGCATTATGGCCCCCAGCGTCGCGAACTACCGGAAAGCGGCGGAAAAGTACCGCTGGGCCACCAACCTGGGCCTGCCGCTGCTCGCCGGCGTGATTTTCGGCGCGCCGCTCTCCGGGGAATGGCGCACCTACCTCATGTGGATTTTCCGCACGCCCTTCGGGGATACGGATCCGCAATTCGGGCGCGATGTGGCGTTCTATGTGTTCACGCTCCCGGTGCTGCAATCGGCGCTGAGCTTCGCGATCACCCTGCTGGTGATCGGGGCGATCGGCGCGGTGCTGGGCCATTACCTCTACGGCGGGGTCACGGTGGATTCGGGCAAGGTGCGGGTACGCAACCGGGCCCGGGTGCATTTCTCCGTGCTGGGGCTGCTGGCCTTTATCCTGGTGGCCGCCTACTTCTGGCTGAGCCGCTACACCCTGCTGCTCTCCAATAATGATCGTTTCTCCGGGGCGTCCTATACAGATATTAACGCCAAGCTTCCCGGGCTCACGATCCTCGCGATTACCTTCCTGGCTATCGCGGTGCTCTTCGTGATTTCGGCGCTGCGCGGTTCCTGGCGGATTATTACCGCGGGCCTGGTGGTGGCCCTGGTGACCGGCGCTACGGTGGGCTGGGCCTGGCCGGCGCTGGTGGAACGCTTCCGGGTCACCCCGAACGCCATCGAGATGGAAACGCCGTATATTGACCGCAATATCTCGGCCACCCTCAAGGCCTACGGCCTGAACGATATCGAAACGATCCCCTATAACGCCCGCACGGATGCGGAAGCCGGGCAGCTGCGTAATGACGCGGAATCCACCGCGCAAATCCGCCTCCTCGACCCGAATATCGTCTCGCCCACCTTCAACCAGATGCAGCAGAACCGCCAGTACTACGGTTTCGCTTCCCAGCTGGCGGTGGATCGCTATAACCTCAATAAGACGGACCGGGACACCGTGATCGCGGTGCGTGAACTCAACCTGGACGGCCTGGGCCCGGACCAGCGCAACTGGGTCAATGACCACACGGTCTACACCCACGGCTACGGCGTGGTGGCCGCCTACGGCAATACCACCTCCGCTTCCGGCGCCCCGCAATTCCTCCAGTACGGTATTCCTTCCCAGGGTGAACTGGGCGAATACGAACCGCGCGTGTACTTCGGGCAGAAGAGCCCCGAATACTCCATTGTGGGTGCCCCGGAAGGAACCGCGCCATGGGAGATTGACTATCCTTCCGACGCTGCGGAAGGCTCGCAGGTTCTCAATACCTATACGGGCGACGGCGGCCCCTCGGTCGGCAACTTCTTTGACAAACTCATGTTTGCTATCAAGTTCCGCTCCACGGATATTTTCTTCTCCGACCGCGTGACCTCCGAATCGCAAATCCTCTTCAACCGCGACCCGCACGAGCGGGTGCGCAAGGTGGCCCCCTACCTGACCTTGGATTCCAAGGCCTACCCGGCCGTGGTGGATATGGACGGGGATCCGGCCACCCCCAAGCGCCTGGTGTGGATTATCGACGGCTACACCACCTCGAATAACTACCCGTATTCGGCGCGGGAATCCCTGGCGGCGGCCACCACGGACGCCCTCAATTCGCGCGGCATGTACGGGGCGGCCTCAGGGCAGGATGTCAATTACATCCGTAACTCCGTCAAGACGGTTGTGGATGCCTATGACGGCTCGGTGTCTCTCTACAAGTGGGATGAGAAGGACCCGATCCTGCGGGCTTGGGAATCGATCTTCCCGGGCATGGTGCAGCCGCTGGAGAAGATGTCCGGGGATCTCATGGCGCATGTGCGCTACCCCGAGGATCTGTTCAAGACCCAGCGTTCGCTGCTGACCCGCTACCACGTCAAGGACCCGGCATCCTTCTACTCCGGTGGTGACTTCTGGAATGTTCCGAACGAGCCGGCGGTGGATACGGCCGGGGCCAGCGGGATCGCCGCGGCGCAAACCGATAGCAAGCAGCCGCCCTACTACCTGACGCTGCAGATGCCGGGCCAGGATTCCGCGGAGTTCTCCCTGTCCACGGGCTATATCCCGGGCGGTCAGACGGACCGCAATATTATGACCGGCTTCTTCGCGGTGGATTCCAATGCGGGCTCCACGCCGGGGGAGAAGCGCGAAGGCTACGGCAAGTTGCGGCTCCTCGAGCTGCCGCGCGACCTCACGGTTCCCGGCCCGGGCCAGGCGCAGAACAACTTCCTCTCCGACCAGAACGTTTCCCGCGCGCTCAACCTGCTGCGTTCGGGCGGTACCACGGTGCGGATGGGTAATCTGCTCACCCTCCCGGTGGGGGGTGGCATGCTCTACGTGCAGCCGGTCTACGTGCAGGCTTCGCAGGGCACCACCTACCCGCTTATGCAGTACGTGCTCACGGCGTTCGGTGACGGGAATATCGGCTTCGCGCCCACCCTGGAGGAGGCCCTCAACCAGACCTTCGGCGGTGATTCGGGTGCCCAGGCCGGGGACGCCGGATTGCAGAACGTCAAGGAAGATATTTCCGCCGGGGAAGGCAAGGCGCCCGCGGCAGGCACGCCCGGTGCTACGCCGGGTGCCACGCCTGCTCCCGGTACGACGACGCCCACCCAGCCCGCGCCTCAGCAGCCCAGCGCTGCGCCCGGTGCGCCGGCGCCCGCTCCGGCTCCGGCCGCGGGTGGTACCCCGCAAGAGCGTTTGGACGCCGCGCTGCAAAGCATGAAGCAGGCGGTGGGCCAGGCTGATAGCGCAATGAAGAGCGGGGATTGGGCGGCCTACGGGCAGGCCCAGAAGAACCTGCAGACCGCGCTGGACCAGGCCATCGCAGCCCAGAAGGAGCTGGAAGGGGCTAAGTAGCCCCGCATAGGGCGCGGCCCGGCAGCCCGATAGGGCTGGCCTGGCAGTGCTCCTCTCACGTGGCGGCCACCCGAAACCGGGTGGCCGCCACTGGCGTATCTGGGGGGCGGAAGTGGCGGCGTCGTCGATAAAAATACGGCGGAATAGCAACGCACAACGGCCGGTAGTGCAAGAAATAATAGAAAAGCTGCACATTTGTGGATACTTATCCAGGCCGCGGGCGGGACTGGGTATATTCAGCTTTATGAATGCTGTTGTGGTGGCTGTTTGTTTGATGCTCCTCCTCGCGGTACTTCGTGTGCACGTGGTACTGGCTCTGTTTATCGGCGCGCTGGTGGGCGGTGTGCTCAGCGGCATGGGGCTGGAAGGGACCATGGTGGCCTTCCAGGAAGGCCTGGGTGCCGGGGCGAAAATCGCGCTCTCGTACGCGCTGCTCGGTGCGTTTGCGATGGCGGTGGCCCATTCCGGGCTGCCGCGTTTGCTTGCCGATTGGATGCTCGGCCATCTGCGCAGTTCCGATGGCGCGGGCTCGCGCAAACGCACCTTCACCCGCTGGGCAATGCTCGCCGGGATTTGCGCGATGGCGGTCATGAGCCAGAATCTCATCCCGGTGCATATCGCTTTTATCCCGCTGCTCATCCCGCCGCTGCTGGTGGTCATGAATAATCTCCGGCTGGATCGGCGCGCGGTGGCCTGCGTTCTCACTTTTGGCCTGGTGACTACGTATATGTTCCTGCCTATCGGCTTCGGCAAGATCTTCCTCACCGATATTCTGCTGGGGAATATCGCGAAGGCCGGCATGGACGTGAGCGGCATCAACGTCATGAGCGCGATGGCAATTCCGGCGGCGGGGATGGTGGTCGGCCTGCTGCTCGCGGTGTTCGTGACGTACCGCAAGCCGCGCGAGTACCGCGATGTGGCGGTGGATGGTGGCGGTGCTGGCGCGGCTGCGGCGGCCGGCGCGGCCGGAAGCTCTGGCGCGAACGGCGCGGTCCCGGCGATTTCCCGCTACCGCATCGTGGTCTCGCTCGTGGCGATTCTGGTGTGCTTCGGGATCCAGCTGGCGCTCAACGCGGTGGACTCGGATGCCGACGCGCTGCTGGTGGGCGCGCTGGTGGGCCTGTGCGTTTTCATTTTCTCGCGCGCCGTCAAGCTGCACGAAGCCGACGACGTTTTCACCGACGGCATGAAAATGATGGCCCTCATCGGTTTCATTATGATCAGCGCCCAGGGCTTCGCGAATGTCATGAGCGAAAGCGGGCAGATCGAACCGCTCGTGCACGCCACGGCGGCGATGTTCGGGAGTAATAAGGCGATGGCCTCGCTCGCGATGTTGCTGGTGGGGTTGCTGGTGACGATGGGGATTGGTTCGTCCTTCTCCACGCTGCCGATTATCGCGGCGATTTACGTGCCCCTGTGTGCCACGCTGGGATTCTCTCCGCTGGCCACCGTTTCGATTATCGGCACGGCCGGCGCGCTGGGCGATGCCGGTTCTCCCGCCTCGGACTCCACTTTAGGGCCGACGGCGGGGCTCAACGCAGACGGCCAACATGACCATATCCG
This sequence comes from Actinotignum timonense, assembly GCF_030216305.1. GTDB lineage: Bacteria > Actinomycetota > Actinomycetes > Actinomycetales > Actinomycetaceae > Actinotignum > Actinotignum timonense_A. The sequence continues at coordinate 27,243 of NZ_JASOKT010000018.1, forward strand.
CGACTCGGTCATCCCCACCTTTATCCATTTCAATATCCCGCTGCTCATCGCGGGCTGGGTTGCTTCGCTGGTGCTGTAGCGGGGTGCTGGCCGCTGGGCTCGGGGGACTGGCTCCGGGGGTTTCGCGGCGTGTGGTGTCCGTAACTACTTCTCGTCGCGTCTGGAGAGGCAACGCGGATGAAGAACGTGTCAGTGAGAGTTCAATTGCATATGTATAAGAACAAAATCGCTGAAAATAAGTCTGGGTTGGATCAGGTTCAGGTTCTTTAAGTGAAGATTGAAGCGCTCACCGTAGTCTATCGTGGCAGTTATCCGGGCAGGAATTCCTTTCGCAAGATATCGGGGTAGTTTCATTCAGAATTACCAGATATGGGCGTGTGTCGGTGTTTTTCACGGGTGGCCTCCAGATCGAGGAAAACCGGGAAGATTCTGGAGCTTTAACGTGGCGCGGCTGCGTTGGATCTCACGTGGAATGCGCACGCATATTCATGCACAATAAGTAAAAGGTTAACGCCGTGGAGGGAAGGTCGACGACGCACAACCGGCCCCGCAGCGCTTTGTCATCGCACGTCATGGGCAGAGCGCGGCGGTGAGGGCTCACCTCCTCGCTTTCCATGGCTGCATGACTACCTCACCGACCACCTGACTTCGTGAAGGAGAAACGCTGTGGAATCACGCAAAAAGCGTTGGCTGATCCCGGTTCTTTTGGCTTGTATCTTCGGGCTGCTCACGGGCGGTGCCTACACCTACTGGGCCGGCACGGTATCTGACCCCGCGGCGAGTACCGACTCGGAAACCGTTGTGATCGGCCAGGGGCAGAACGTGACCACCGAGCTTGATGTTTCCAAGGCGCTCGCCAGCCAGGGGAAGAAGCTGGTTCCCGCCGGGAAAACCGGGGTGAGCATTGGTGGCACGAGCGAGAACGTTGAGTCATTCGATGTTACCTACACCGTGAAGTGGCAGGAGTCGGGTAGCGCTGATGTGATCGACGCGAGCGATAACGTAACCGGCACGCTGGCCGTGACCGAAACCCACCAGATTGAGGGCGTTACCGGCCATGATGATCTGGTCGGCGTAGAAGTTACGCCTGCCAACACCCAGATCAAAGCGGACGGCGAATCAGTCACGGTCACCGTCAAGGTCACCCTCAAGGAGCCTGCGACCAAGGCCGCTTACGATGCCATCGTGGGGCAAAACATCAAGGTAAACCTCACCTTCGCCGTCACCCAGCCCTAAGGTGAGCGCGGCCCTCGAAACGAAGAACTGCCGTGAGCATAGGCGCGGCCCGATACGCGAACGCATAGCGCGGGCCGTGCTGCTGCTCGCGGTTTTCGTGCTGTCCTTTTTCATCGCCGTCGCGGCCCTGCAGCCCAACCTTCTCATCAACACGCTGGGTTGCCGTCCCCTTATCGTGTCGAGCGATTCCATGTCGCCTCGCCTTAATCGCGGCGACGTCGTTGGCGTTGTCCGGGCAGATATAGGGGAGCTGAAAGTGGGGGACATTATCGCGGTTAGCCCGGCGACCAATTTCGTCGTCGTTCATTATCTTGCAGATAAGCGCCGCGATACGGACGGTGGCGTCTTGCTGAAAACCAAGCGCTACGGGGTGGACGAGCCGAAGGACTGGGATTACTGGGGGATTACCCGCGAGCAAGTCATCGGGAAGGTTGGGTTCGTGATACCGAAGATCGGCCACGCGGTGTTCTTCGCGCGCTCGGTGCCAGGCATAATCACGCTGGTCGGCTGCGCCCTTGGTATCTGGGCGATAAGCGCGATCCGGCGCGCGCCGCGTGGTAGTGATGGCGGAAGAGCGGCGGCTGAGATCGTGGAAGCCAAGCGTGTGGAAGTTGAGTGCATGGAAGCCGAGTGCGCGGCAGCTGATCGCGGAGAAGGAAGGCACGCATGACAGCGCTAGGTACGTCCGTGATGAGCGTCGTCTCCTCCTGGGCCATCGCGCTCGCGCCACTGAACGGCTTTTGGGGAGGCGTGGCGAATGTGCAGCTCGAGGGTGGTGGCGATGTGGTGATTGGCATGTGGTACATGCCCGATCCCAATGACACCGCAGCCCCGGACGTGGTGAATTTTGACATTGACAATCCGCCGACCGAGCCCATCAAGAAAGGGAGCATCGTCGTCGTAAAAAAGAACGGCGAGGTGGTGGGCGTGTTCACGGCGCTGCACACGATAGACCCCGCGAATCCGGATTTCAATCCGCTGGACCCGAACGAGCGGTGGGTCCGGCCCATGGTGTACTCGGAAAACACCGCGGAATACCGGCCCTTCCACCACTATCACAACCACGATTACGTGATTTTTGAAGGGAAAACGTACCAGTACGCGTGGGGTGTGGCGCATAATCCGAATACGGTGTCTGAGCGTCCGCCGAGCGCGGGCGAGCCGTACTGGGTCAAGGTCGCCGATGCGCCGATTCAGGACTTGTGGTTCCGGCACCGCATCTACCTGCGCGGCGCCGAGGTGATCTACAAGGGCGTGCGGTATCGGTGCGAGCTGGATGGGCGGGCCGGGTTCCAGCCGGATCATCCCAATAGCGGATGGACGCGGTTAGAGTAGGCAGCTTGCTAACGTGAGCGCGGGTATGGCAAGAGCTCCTGACCTGGTGCTTTCCCTGGTCAGGAGCTCTTCTTCGTGGCGGGGAGAGGATTTGAACCTCTGACCTCCGGGTTATGAGCCCGGCGAGCTACCGAACTGCTCCACCCCGCGGCGACTGTTCTACTATACGGGCTTTGCGGCATGAATGCAAGTGTGATCGTTGTCTCGTAGGTACGGATGGTGCATGTGCGTGAGAATCTATTCAAGGTAGCAGATTCTGTGGTGCGAATTTCGCGAAATTGCGTGGTATAAGTAAACTAACGAAAGTCAAGATATGCACATCTTTATGGGGGCGCGGTGAAGCTGCAGCATCTGGAGGCCTTTGTGGTGGTCGCGAGGGTTGGATCGATCAAAGAAGCTGCGGTTGAGCTGAACTGCAGTCAGCCATCGGTGACCAAGCAAATTCGCGAATTGGAAAAGACCTTAGGCCAAGAACTTCTTGATCGGTCTGGACGTGGGGTTCGGCTTACTCCTGTCGGCGTCCTATTTGCTGGCAGAGCCCGGGAGATTCTCAGTCTCTCGCGGCGTACGGTCGAAGAGTTCAGTATGCTGCACGGCGATATTGGTGGACATGTGGTTGTGGGCACCGTTGAAAGCGCCGCTGTCATCGATGTTGCTCGGGCCATTAAACGTGTGCGGGATAAACATCCTGGAGTTGGCGTGACACTGCGTCGGATACGTAGAGAGACCATTCTGGAAAGGCTTGCCAGTAACGCACTGTCTTTTGCTATTGCTCCGGATTCTTGGGACCTGGCGGGGTATGAGCGCCTGTCCTTGCCAACGCAAGATCGGTGGGGGATTTTAGTTCCTGCGGCTTCTTCTCTCGCAGCGAAGGAAAGCGTGAGTGTGGACGATCTAGAAGGTCTTCCTCTGATTTGTCCGGATGATAGCGTGGGGCACCGCCAGTTGGAGCGGTGGCTAGATGATCACGGTGATCAATGCCAGGTTATTTATGACGTGGTTTACCATGCACCGCAGTTGGTTGATGCTGGGGTTGGGTACGCGATTATCAACGATTGCTCGGCCGGGCGGTGTTCGCCTCTTGGACTGGTATTCGTTCCGCTGGCTCCGGCAAGGCGTTCTGCCACGAGTCTGGTCTGGGATCCGAGCCGTGCGCTCACGCGAGTGGAACTAGCATTTTTGGAGGAAGTGCGCGGAGTTTGTGCTCAGATGCGGGAGTAGATAATAATGTGCACACGAAAACGGACCGCAATCCATCATTAATAGAAATATTATTAACACTGCATATTTAGTGGAGCGGTAGCTGGAGCTGGAAATTCAATTTAAGACGACATCGATCTGTTGGTGTGACCGGAATTCCAGTTAGTTACTTCACATTTTCCTGGGAAATTTCCTAGTAAAACCTGCCAAATGGGTAGAAAGTCCCCTGCGGGGGGGGGTGTTTAAATGCGAAACACCAGGTCAGAATCGTAATCGTGCGATTAATAAAATGTTATTAAAGCGCGAATTTGCAATTTATAGTTGTGTTACGATTCTGAATGATTTAGCTGGTGTGGCGCGTTACTTATTGTGTTTTGGTGATGCTCAGGCGCATCTCTTTCACAAAATTCACCTAAGTGGCGATATGCGCACCCGCAAGTCATCCGATTATCTACCAATGGAGAAAAGATGTCTCACTACACGGGGTCGCTTAATTCGGCACCCGGCATTTTCGCTCCGGCTGGCAATCG
>NZ_JASOKT010000019.1 GCF_030216305.1 Actinotignum timonense
CTCTTCCCCGCGCGAGCGGGGGTAATTCCAGGAGATAAAAATAATGGGTGTAGAAACGACTCTCTTCCCCGCGCGAGCGGGGGTAATTCCAGGAGATAAAAATAATGGGTGTAGAAACGACTCTCTTCCCCGCGCGAGCGGGGGTAATTCCGATACCTACGGCCCGGCGGCTGACCCTCTGCCCTCTTCCCCGCGCGAGCGGGGGTAATTCCACCTTGTTATCCCACTCGAACCGGGTACGCGCACTCTTCCCCGCGCGAGCGGGGGTAATTCCAAAGTTTCACAGCCGCCCCGCGATAATTACCACTCTTCCCCGCGCGAGCGGGGGTAATTCCGGCGGCGGGCTCGCCGGTATCTCGCAAATCATCTCTTCCCCGCGCGAGCGGGGGTAATTCCGAAGTCAAGACCGGAGGATATGCCACTACCTCCTCTTCCCCGCGCGAGCGGGGGTAATTCCAAGCGCGGGTCTATCATCTCATGGCAGATTGACTCTTCCCCGCGCAAGCGGGGGTAATTCCATGACCGCCGCCGTGCAGGAACTGGAGTTACACTCTTCCCCGCGCGAGCGGGAGTAATTCCACGGTAGGGGTATGAAGAACAACGCATATCTCCTGTTCCCCGCCCGAGCGGGAGTAATTCCGGATTCTTATTTCATGAGTGCCCGCGTAGCTTCTGTTCCCCGCGCAAGCGGGGGGAAAATTCCATTGATAGGGCGCTACGGCGCCCTATCGCCGTATATAAGTAGCATTGAACCATGGATAAAGATACTTTCGCCGCCAGCCGGCGCCGCCTGCACCTATCAGTAAAGCAATGCGCCGCGGCCCTCGACGTCTCACCCCGCACCCTGCGCGCCTGGGAATCCGGACGTGATCCTATCCCGCCCGGCGTCGCTGATGACCTCGCCGCGCTCATGCAGTGGCCCGCGCCACCTCACGCAAGCGACAGTAACCCTTCCCCGCGCAAGCGGGAAAATTATCAAGAACGCGTTAAACCGGAATGACTGATGCAAGCGCATCTGGTGACTACTAAGTCAGAAACTGATAGCGTAAGCGCCTATATAACCATGTTTCAGGCAAACGTATTCCAAAGCAATTTCTCGTGGATTTCGAGAGTGAAACAGGTTTAACCAGTGTGCCGTGATTGTCATGGAAACTCCCCAAACAGCATACCTATGATTAATTCACAACCACACCGTCAACCGCCGACTTGCCAATGACCGCGATTATTTCTGATGTGGGTGGCCTGCCTGACACGCAAAAAAGGCCGACGCGGCTTTCAGGAGTTCATTGACGTCGCGTAGTTCCCGGTTCTCTCGGCGTAGCCGCATATTTTCCGCTACCACGTCTTCTTCCGCCCGCCCGACAGACTCGTTCTTACGAGCCTGCTGGACCCAGCGGCGGACCGTATGCCAGGAAACATCATATTTGGACGCCACAGCCTTGCAAGCCGCTTGTAAGGACATGTTCTCGGCCCATATCCGGTCCTCGATAAGACGAACAACTCGCCCCTTAGCTTCTTGATCAAATTTCTTCGGCATAGTCCAAATGTCCTTATCTACTCGAATGGAAGAAAACCTCGTTCAGTTCACTTTCCCATACTCCCTCTTCTTTGAGATAAAACGAGACTACCAGAAAAAATAGCGAAGCAAAATACATGATACGTTCTTATAAAATCTCCCTCAGGTAGTGCTGAGCTAAACAAATGACACAAAACACAGGTAGTGTTACCCCCGCTCACGCGGGGAAAAGCGGCCCACCTAAGCAAGATACTAGATACCGAATTACCCACGCCTCGGCGTGGAAAACCGCTCGCTACGAGCCTAGTCGGTGGAGGCGAATCTGGAAAACCAACACACATGAGAACTTCTGCCACTCTTCCAAACCAGACGGCCACCCCACAGTCCCTAAAACAACGCCACCTTCTCCGGCGGCGGGAAGATCGCGTCGAGCTCAGTTAGGTCCCCGCTGCTCGGCTCCCACACCAAGGAGGCTGCATTCTGGCGGACTTGCTGCGGCGTCGTCGCACCGGCAATAACGGAAGCCACGCACGGCCGCGAGGCCAACCACGACATCGCCACCTGCACCGGCGTCACGCCGCGCGCCTGCGCAAACGCAACAAAAGCCTCAATCTGCTCCCAGTCCGTGGACTCCAGCAGCACCGCCTTCGAGTGCGCAATCCGCGAGCCCTCCGGAGCCGCACCGCGCCGATACTTGCCCGTCAGCAACCCGTTCGCCAGCGGGAAGTACGGGAAAATCCCCAGGCCAAAGCGCTGCGCAGCCGGCACCACCTCCAGCTCCGCGCGCCGATCAATCAAGTTGTAATGCGACTCAGTAGCAATTGGCCCCACCAGCCCGCGCGCAGCCGCCAGATGCGAAGCATCAGCAAGCTGCCACCCGGCGTGGTTCGACGTCGCGTAATACCGAATTTTGCCCGCCCGCACCGCATCCGACAGCGCCTCAAGCGTCTCCTCGGGCGGCGTCACACCATCCGGCGTGTGATAAAAATACAGGTCAATCGCCTCCACGCCGAGCCGGCGCAACGATGCCTCCAAGGCCCGCGTCACGTAGCGCCGCGAACCGCGCGCCCCGTAATCCGCGCCGTTGCGCCCCTGCATATCCATACCAAATTTTGTTATCACGACGACGCCGCGGGCCAGCTCACCCGCTTCCCGTAACGCCGTTCCGAACATAGTTTCCGAAAGTCCGGGTTCTTTGCCGTACACGTCGGCAAGATCGAAGGTGGTGATTCCTTCTTCAAGCGCGGCTCGCACCACGGCATTCGTACCTTCTTGCGTTTCGGTTTGCGTGTGGGCGCGGCCAAAATTATTACCACCGATGCCGACGGCGGATACCATCAGGCCGGACTTCCCTACCGGGCGATACGTCATTGTCATACCGCCAGCCTAGCGGACACCGGCCGCGCCCGTTCGGCAGCTCGGTTACGATGAGGGAACAGTGCTCACCTGTGAGCGGTGTTTTCAGGCGCGGCCTTGCAGGGAATTATGCGGCTCGGAGCGCGCCACCACCACCGAGGGAAAGAGGGCTTGCCACTATGCAAGATTCTGCGGCGCAGCAGCACCAGCGAAACGGCTATCCGGAGGGACCGCGCCAGATCCGGCGCGTTGTCCTCCTCACCAACCCGACCGCGGGAAAGGGCCGCGCCACGTCGCTAGCTGCCCATATGACCGCTGAACTGCTCAAATATGGCATTGACGTGGTGGGGCACTACGCCACCACCGTCGCGGAAACTCGTAAGAATGCCAGATTAGCGCTGGCCGATCCTAATATCGACGCCCTGGTTGCCTGCGGTGGGGACGGATTGGCGAATCTCATCGTGCAGGAGCAGGCCGGCACCGGTAAACCGCTCGGCTTAGTTGCGGGCGGGACCGGGAACGATATTGCGCGCGGCCTTGGTATTCCGCTCAACGTCGCCGGGGCCGCCCGCACCATCGCGTCCGGGTATACGGTGATGACCGACCTGGGCCTGGCCATTCGCAAAGTAAACGGTGTTTCCCAACCCGAGCGCCGCTATTTTACCTCGATCCTCGCCGCGGGGATCGATACCCGCATTAATGCTCGCGCCAAACAGATCCGGTGGCCGGGTGGTTCGGCCGCCTATTTCCTCGCGGTGCTTGCCGAAGTGGCGGCCATGCGCACCACCCCGCTCACCTTGAGTATCGACGGCGGCGAACCCTTCACCCTGGAAGCTACCCTCTGCGCGGTGGGTAATACCAGCAGTTACGGAGGCGGGATCCGGATGTGCTCGCATGCGGATCCGCGTGATGGCAAGCTGGCCCTCACCGTCGTCGGCCCGGTATCGCGCCGCACCGCGGCCCGCAACCTTCGCAATATCTACACCGGAGATTTTTCCAACCTGCGCGATATCGTCACCCAGATTCAGGTCAACAGTGTTCGCTTGGAGATGCCCGGTCTTATTCCTGCGGTCGACGGCGAAGACCTCTTCCCCACCCCGCTGAGCGTGACGGTGGCCGCTGGTGCCGGCTGCTTCCTCGTCCCGCGGCCGCGCGCGTAGCTCAACTCGGCCCCGCGCGTAGCGGCCCAGATACGAATCGTCAGCTAGGTCAGCGTCGCGCGTAGTAGTTCAACCAGCCCCACGCACGCAGCGCAACTCAGCCCAGCCGCGCTACGCGATCCGGTACATCCACCCGAAGGGATCTTCGCGAGTACCGTTTTGGATTCCGGTCAGCTCCTCGTAGATCCGCTGGGCCACGGTGTGAGTAGGCAGCTCGACGCTGAAATCTTCCCCGGTGAGCTGGCCAATGGCAGTCACCACGGCCGCGGTCCCGCAAGCGAACATTTCCGCCACACTACCGTCCTGAATTCCGCTCACCACATCGCGCAAAGCAAGGGTATCTTCGCGAACCTCCACCCCGGCACGGCGCAGCAGTTGCATAATGCACGAACGGGTATTACCGGGCAGGATATTGCCGGTAAGTTTCGGGGTGGCCACGCTACCGTCGGCGTAGACCACAAACACGTTCATCCCGCCCAGCTCATCGAGGTTCGTGGCGGTTGCGGCGTCGAGGAAAAGAACCTCATCGTATCCGGCCGCGCTCGCGGTGACCTTGGGCAGCAGCGAGGCCGCGTAGTTCCCGCCGGTCTTCGCCGCGCCCATGCCGCCGGGGCCGGCGCGGTGGTAATCGGGTTCCACCCACACCTTGATGGGCTGGAAACCGTTGGGGAAATACGCCCCGGCCGGCGAGGCGAGCACGATGTATTCGTAGGCCGCTGCCGCCCGCACCCCGAGGAAAGCTTCCGAAGCGAAAATGAAGGGCCGCAGGTACAGCGATTCGCCCGCCGCTCCCGGAACCCAGCGCCGGTCCTGGCGCACCAGATCCACCAGCGAGGCCACGAAATCATCCACGGGCAGCTCCGGGATAGCGAGCCGATGCCCCGAGAAGTTCAGGCGCACCCCGTTGTAGGTGGGGCGGAATAGCCATAGCGATCCATCCGCATGCCGGTAGGCTTTCAGGCCCTCAAAAACTTCCTGGCCGTAGTGGAGCACCGCACCGGCCGGGTCCAGGCTGAGCGGTCCGTAGGGCACGATGGCGTGGTTATGCCAGCCTTGTTCCGCGGTCCAGGTTGCCCGCGCCATGTGATCCGTGAAGTAGCGGCCGAAACCGGGGCCGGCCAGGACCTGGCTGACCTCTTCATCGCTGGCCGGGTGCTCATTCGGGTGCACAGCGAACCGCCCCGCGAGGCTATCCGCGGGCGCGGGGGTGGTAGCGGCAGCTTCCATTTCTTCCGGAGTCATCGGAACGCTCATACCTGAGTCCTTCTTTCTTGGTGGTGATCCTTAACGGTTATCTTCCATAGCGGCGAGAATAGCATCCCCGATCTGGGTGGTTGTGCGGCGCAGTGGCACACCGCGCGCCGAGGCCTCGGCACGCGCTTCCATATCCGCCCGGATAGCCGCCTCAATACGCGCGGCCGGCCCGGCGAGCCCGAGGTGGCGCAGCATCAGCGCCACCGAGGCGATGGTCGCCGTCGGATCGGCTTTCCCGGTCCCCGCAATATCCGGAGCCGAACCGTGGATCGGTTCGAACATGGAGGGGAAGTCGCCTTCGGGGTTAATATTGCCCGACGCCGCAAGCCCCACTCCCCCGCTTACCGCCCCGGCTTCGTCGGTCAGAATATCGCCAAACAGATTATCCGTCACGATAACGTCGAAACGCTGCGGGTCGGTCACCAGGTAAATCGTGGCGGCATCCACATTGCAGTAATCAACGTTGATATCCGGGTACTCCGCGGCGAGGCGATCAACGGTACGCTGCCAGAGCCCGCCCGCGTGCACGAGCACATTGGTTTTGTGGACGAGGGTGAGGTGGCGGCGGGGCCGGGAGGCGGCCAGCTCAAAGGCGTAACGCACCAAGCGCTCAGTTCCGTGAGCGGTGTTGACAGATACTTCCGTTGCCACTTCGGTGGGCATGCCGCGGTGAACACTGCCGCCGTTGCCCGAGTACAGCCCTTCGGTCCCTTCGCGCACCACCACCAGGTCAATATTTCCCGGTTCCGCCAGCGGGGTGGGAACCCCGGGGTAAAGCACACTGGGTCGCAAATTAACGTAGTGGTCAAAGGCAAAGCGCAGCCGCAGCAAAATCTCCCGCTCGAGGATTCCGGCAGGCACCCGCGGATCCCCGATAGCCCCGAGCAGCAGCGCATCATGCCCGGCCAGCGCCTCCAGATCCGCGGTGCTCAGGGTTTCCCCAGTATCCAGGTAGCGTTGCGCCCCGATACTATAGGGAGTCACGCTCAGCTCCGTACCACTTTCCGCCAGCGCGGCACGTAGCACTTTGAGGCCTTCGGGCACGATTTCCGGACCGATGCCATCCCCGGCAATAACGGCAAGATTAATAGAGGCGCGCATGTGGATGAGTATACGAGATCCGTCCACCTAGTGAGACCAAATATCTCACTCTGCGAGACGCCCGCGTGCGGCGTGACGGCACGGAGACGCGTTCTTTCGGGAGGTTAGGTACGTCTCCTGGAGCCGGCGCCGCTCTCCTCGTAGAATTGAATTCTTGAATCTCTGGAGGCAAGGTTATGGCGTTCGATTCAACTATCGTCATTGTTGGCGGTGCTCGCATCCCCACGGGGAAGTTCCGCGGCTATTACGCGAATACTCCCGCGCATGAATTGGGTGCGGCGGCGGCGCGCGCGGCCGCGGAGCGGGCCGGCATCCCGATGGCGGATGTGGATGATTTCGTGGTGGGTTGCGTGGGCCAGACCGGTGCGGATGCCTATATTTCCCGCCGTATCGCGCTGACTGCCGGGGCACGCGCCTCCTCCACTGCCCTGACTGTCAATCGGGTGTGCGGCTCCGGGGTGCAGGCGTTGGCCAGCGGCGCGAGCGCCCTGCGCTCGGGGGACGCGCGCATCGTCATGGCCGGCGGTGCGGAAAATATGACGCGCCAGCCGGTGATGGATTTTTCGCGGGCCGGTCACCTCGATGGGCCCGAGCACGTGGATGGCACTTTTTCGCTGATTTCTGATCCGTTTTCGGGCCGGCCGATGGGCTGGACGGCGGAGCGGGTGGCGGAAAAATTCGGTATTTCGCGCGCCGAGCAGGATGCTTTTGCGGCCCAATCCCAGGCCCGCGCCCAGGCTGCCATCACCTCCGGGGCTTTCGATAAGGAAAAGGTCCCTTTCACGATTGATGCCGGGAAGCCAACGGAGCGCGTCGTCGTTGCTGAAGAGTATCCGCGCACGGGGGTGACGGCCGAAACGCTCAGTCACCTTTCTCCGGTTTTTGCCGCGCACGGCACCGTGACGGCCGGTAATTCTTCTGGAATTAACGACGGCGCAGCCATGCTTGTCCTCATGCGGGAAGAGGATGCGATTGCGGCGGGTGTGGATATTCTGGGTGAGCTGGTGGATGTGGCGACCGTCGGCGTGGAACCGGAGTATATGGGTTATGCGCCGCGTTTGGCTATTGAGAAGGTGCTGGAGCGCACCGGTCTGAGCCGGGCGGATATTGGTTGGGTGGAGCTTAATGAGGCTTTTGCTTCCCAGGCGATTGCGGTGATTCGCGATGCGGAGTTGGATCCGGAGATCGTTAATCCGCTGGGCGGAGCGATTGCGCTGGGACATCCGGTGGGGGCCTCGGGAGCGATTATTTCGCTGCGCGCCCTCCTCAACCAGCGCGAACGCGGAATTGAGCATTCACTTGTGACGCTGTGTATCGGCGGCGGGCAGGGCATCGCCGCAATTATTCGCGCCCGCTAGTAGTGCTGCGGACGCGGTGGTAACAAGCAGCCCACGCCCGGTAGCGCCGCACTGTCCACGAACAGCAGCGAAGTCGGCAACCGCCGCCCCGCCGCAACCGCCGCCTAATTCTTGAATGCGTGTACCGGCGCCGGGATGGTGCCCCCGCGGGCGATGAAGGCCGCGCTGGAATAGGGGCTCACCGGCATGACCGGCGCACTGCCGAGCAGCCCGCCAAATTCCACGGTATCGCCTTCGCTCAAGCCGGTAGCGGGGATGACCCGCACGGCGGTGGTCTTGGAGTTCATGATGCCGATGGCGGCTTCGTCGGCGATCATGCCGGCGATGGTCGCGGCCGGGGTATCCCCGGGCACCGCGATCATATCCAGGCCCACCGAGCAAATGGCGGTCATGGCTTCGAGTTTGGCCAGGCTAATGGCGCCGAGCCGCGCGGCTTCGATCATGCCTTCGTCCTCGGAGACCGGGATGAAGGAACCGGAGAGCCCGCCCACGTGCGAGCAGGCCATGAGCCCACCCTTCTTCACCGCGTCATTGAGGAGGGCGAGGGCCGCGGTGGTGCCGTGAGCGCCCACGCGTTCCAGGCCCATGGCTTCCAGGGCCCGCGCCACCGAATCGCCCACTTCCGGGGTGGGAGCCAAAGAAAGATCAACAACCCCAAAGGGCACGCCGAGGCGCTGGGCGGCCAGCTGCCCCACCAGCTCCCCCATGCGGGTGATCTTGAAAGCACTGCGCTTGATTTCTTCCGCGAGCTCGTCGAAGGAGGCGCCCTCCGCCGCCGTAATAGCGCGGGTAATAACACCCGGCCCGGATACCCCTACGGACACCACGCAATCGGGCATTTCCACCCCGTGGAAAGCCCCGGCCATGAAGGGATTATCCCCCACCGAATTAGCAAAAACGACCAGCCGAGCAGCCCCGGAACCCTTATCCGTGCGGGCGGCGAGCTCGCAAATGGTCTCCCCCATGCGCGCCACCGCGCTCATATTAATTCCGGCGCGCGACGTCCCGATATTGACGGAGGAGCACACCACCGAGGTGGCGGCCAGCGCGGCGGGAATCGAATCGATGAGAGCCTCGTCCGCGCACGTCATGCCTTTTTCCACCAGAGCGGAGAACCCACCCACGAAATCCACGCCAATATCCCGTGCGCATTCATCGAGCATAACCGCCCACGGGGTGAGGTCCTTTTCCCCGCTCGCCGCGGCCACCATAGCAATCGGGGTCACGGAGATGCGCTTATTAATAATGGGGATGCCCAGTTCCGCTTCGATTTCTTGGGCCACCGGCACCAGGCGCGCGGCCCGCTCCATAATGCGGGCGCGGGCCCGTTCGCGAGCGCGCTCGCCATCAGAATCCGCGCAGTCGAGCAGGGAAATTCCCATGGTGACGGTGCGGATATCAAGGCGGTCCTCGCGAATCATCGCGAGGGTTTCCAGAATGTTGTGGGCAGTGGGCTCACTGCTGGCATACATATAGGTATTCTCCCGTTCCTGTGCGCGTTCCCATGCACGTTGGTGTGCGTATTCCCGTGCGTGCTATTGTGCGCGTTCTCGCTTCTGTGCGTAGTTCCCGTACGCGCTGTCGTGCCATTCGTGCGCGCCGGCCGGAAATAGGCACCGGACCGGACGCTACATCGGCCGACTCTATACGCGATGCATGGCGCGGAAAATGGAATCCGCCTGCACGTGAATCTCGAGTGCTTCCGCGGTGCCCAACTCCGCCATGGCCTGCTGCACCTGGGTGATGGAACTACCCTCCGGGAGCGCCACTTCGAGGATCATGGTGAAGTACTCATCCATGAGGGTCTGCGTCACGTTGATGATATTTACCCCGAGGCGGGCGAGTTCAGCGGAGACGGCCGCAATAATCCCGGTACGGTCCACTCCGGTCACAGTCATAATGGCTTTCATGGCCTCTATTGTGCCACGCCACTACGACAGTTTTTTCGCTCGCTATCGCCCCACTTACTTCAGCGGCGCGAGGAATTGGTCCAGGTTGCCGTTATTCGGGTCGCTCACCAGTTTCTCGTCAATAACAACGGCGGGAATGTACTTCATGCCGTCCGCGAGGAATTGTTCGCGCAGCTGCTTGAGAAGGGGCAGGTACTCATCCTCGGCCAGCGTGGTGCGCAAGCTTTCCAGCTGCGCCGCATCCAGGCCCACCCGGGTCGCGAATTCCTCAATGAGCTTCGGATCGGGCTGCTGGCGCTGGGCACGATCCACGTGCTTGACCACCGGGATGGAGCCTTCTTTGTAGAGCAGCTCGTGGAAATCGAGGTATTTATCCGGGGCGTTAACCGCGAACCACACTTCAGCCTGTTCGCCCTTGACGCTGTAGGACGATTCCTCGAAGCGCATATTCGGGTGGTAGACCAGGGTGATCTTCCCGTCTTTAGCCATCTGAATGAGTTCTTCGCCGTGGTCGCGCACCAGGTCATTGCACCAGGGGCACCAGTAATCGGAGTATACCCGCACCACCGGCTTGCCTTCGTTGACGCTTCCGGCTACCCCGTCCGCCCCGATGGGAATGCCGCCCCATTGATCTAGGGGCGCCGGGATTTTCTCCGTCACCACATTGGCACCGCGCTGGATGGGCACCAGATGAGCGGGTTCTTTAGTCGCACTCGGAGTCGCGCTGGCGGTGGGCCCGCTGGGCGCCGTCGTACTATCAGTGGTAGCGGCCACGGTAGGTTTCACCCCCGGTGCGTCCGAGGTATCGGTGCAGGCAGCAAGGCCGAAGGCCAGTACCCCGAGGAAAGCGAAAGCGGAACGACGACGCATCTGCGGCCTTTCTCCCAACAGAACTGAACTCATGCAAACCGGCCCACCCGCGGTACCTTGCCGCGAGCGGGCCGGCTAACTGGCGCTCATCCTAGCCGCCCCACCTGGGAACGGCAACAACGGCGGTCACGTCCCGCGCGCCCGAAGCACACGTTTTCGCGCACCGTCACGAACGCACCGTGCGCGCGCCGTCGCGCACCGTGGTCACGTCGCTTAGCGGGCGGTCTGCCCATCGGTGTAATCGGCGTCCACGTCGGTATTCCACGCGAACATGGAACGCACCTCGCGCCCGGTGGCCTCCAGCGGGTGGCGCTCGTGCTCGGCGCGCAGCTTCTTGAACTCGGGGGCGCCGGCATCCTGGTCGTCGATGAAACGCTTGGCGAAGGAACCATTCTGGATATCGGCCAGCACGTCCTTCATATGGTCCTTGACATCCGGGGTGATCACGCGCGGGCCGGAAACATAATCGCCGTATTCGGCCGTATCCGAGCAGGACCAGCGCTGCTTGGTCAGCCCACCTTCGTTAATGAGATCAACGATGAGCTTGAGTTCGTGGCACACCTCGAAGTAGGCCATTTCCGGCTGGTACCCGGCTTCCACCAGGGTCTCGAAACCGTAGGTGATGAGCTGGGAAACCCCGCCGCACAGCACGGTCTGTTCGCCGAAGAGGTCCGTTTCGGTCTCTTCCTTGAAGGTGGTCTTAATGGCGCCGGCGCGGGTACCGCCGATCGCCGCGGCGTAGGACAGCGCCACGTCCCAGGCCTGCCCGGAGGCATCCTGTTCCACGCAGACGAGCACCGGCACCCCGCGGCCGTCTTCGTACTGGCGGCGCACCGTGTGCCCCGGGCCCTTCGGCGCCACCATGCACACATCGTGGCCGGCAGCAGGCTTGATATAGCCGTAGTGAATATTGAAACCGTGGGCGAAGAACACCGCGGCGTCGGCCTTGAGATTCGGTTCGATTTCCGCGGCCCACAGCCCGCGCTGGGTCTGGTCCGGCACCAGGATCATCACGACGTCCGCTTCCTTGGTGGCATCGGCCACGGAGCGCACCGTCAGGCCCTGCTCCTGCGCTTTCGCCACCGAGCTGGAGCCTTCGCGCAGGCCCACCACCACGTCCACGCCGGAATCGCGCAGGTTGAGCGCGTGGGCGTGCCCCTGCGACCCGTAGCCAATAATGGCAACCTTCTTCGACTGGATGAGGGACAGATCGGCATCGGCATCATGGAAAATTTCTGCCATGGTTTTCTCCTTTTGTTGGGTCGGGGCCAGGCCCCACGGTTGTCGTTGTCTCGGTTTCGGTTTCGTTGCGGTCACGGCGCCGCGTTGCGTGCGGGCCTGTATTAAGTACGACGACGCCGCCAGCTGGCCGCGCGCCGCTCTGGCTTAGATGCGCCCGCGGGCAAGCTCCTCCGGGAAGTTGCCCGGGTCTCCCGCCATATCTGCGGTAACACGTTCGGAAAGCGAATGGGATCCGCGCCCGAGCGCCACGGTTCCCGACTGCACAATTTCCCGGATCCCGTAGGGTTCCAGAGCGGTGAGCAGGGCGCCGATTTTACGGTCGGATCCGGTGGCTTCAATGGTGACGGCATCCGGCACCATATCCACCACGTGGGCGCGGAAAAGGTCCACCACCTGCACCACGTGGGAGCGGGTTGTATCATCAGCACCGACTTTTATGAGGACGAGGCGGCGCAGCACCGCTTCCTCACTGTCCAATTCCACGATTTTGATGACGTTGACCAGCTTATTGAGCTGCTTGGCCACCTGTTCGAGGGGTTGCACCGCGGCGTCGACCACCACGGTGATACGCGAGAGCGCCGGGTTTTCCGTTTCTCCCACGGCGAGCGAATGAATATTGAACGCGCGGCGGGCGAAGAGCCCGGCCACCCGCGTGAGCACTCCGGGTTTATTCTCCACCAGTACGGAGAGCGTGTGGCGCTGCGGCATTGTTGTCCTTCCTTTCGTGGCGGCTCGAGCGGCGAAAATGCGCTACTCACGCGAAGTTCTCATCCACTTCGGGGCGCAGCCCCTTGGCGTACATAATCTCATCATTGGATACCCCGGCGGCAACCATCGGCCACACTTCCGCATCCGGTGAGGTAATAAAATCGATAACGACGGGGCGGTCATTGATCTCCATGGCGCGCTGGATGGCGGTGTCGACGTCGTCCTTCTTCTCCACGCGCCAGGCCGCGCAATCATAAGCCTCAGCAAGTTTCACGAAATCGGGGATACGGCGGGTGTTATTCCCGGTTTCCAGATCAGTGAAGGAATAGCGCCCCTCGTAGAAGAGGGTCTGCCACTGGCGCACCATCCCAAGCGAAGAGTTATTAATAACAGCCACTTTGATATTGATGTTATTGAGGCGGCAGGTGGCCAGTTCCTGATTGGTCATCTGGAAGGAGCCGTCGCCATCAATCACCCACACGGTGCGTTCGGGCTGGCCGACTTTCGCGCCCATGCCGGCCGGGATACCGTAGCCCATGGTGCCCGCTCCCCCGGAGGACAGCCAGCGGTGCGGATGCTCGAAACGCAAGAATTGCGAGGCCCACATTTGGTGCTGGCCCACCCCGGTCACCCAGATGGTGTCTTCACTTCCGGCCACGGCGCCCAGGCGCTCGATCACGTATTGCGGGCAGATGAGGCCGTCATCCGTGGGGGTGTAGCCGGCCGGGTAGGTTTCCCGCAGGCGATTGAGGTAGCCCCACCAGGGATCCAGATTCGCTTCCCCATACTGGGCGCGGGCCGCGCGCACCTCGCCAAGGAGGGCGGGAACGGATTGCGCCAGATCTCCGATAATCGCCACGTCCGCGGTGCGGTTCTTAGACACTTCGGCCGGGTCAATATCGAGGTGGATAACCTTCGCCTTCGGCGCGAAACCGTCCAGGGCCCCGGTCACGCGGTCATCGAAACGCGCGCCCAGCGCCACGATAAGATCGCTGCGCTGGAGGGCTCCCACCGCGGGAACGGTGCCGTGCATTCCCGGCATCCCCAGGTTGTGGGGATGGGAATCGGGTACGGTGCCGCGGGCCGGCAGGGTGGTGACCACCGGGGCGCCGGTCAGGTCGCTCAGCTCCGTGACCTCGCGGGAGACCCGGGCGCGCACCGCCCCTCCCCCCACGTAGAGCACGGGGCGGGCGGCGGTGGCAATAAGCCGGGCAGCTTCGCGTACCGCGGCGGAATCAGGCTCGCCGGCCGGGCGGTATCCGGGCAGGTCCAGGCGCGGGGGCCACACAAATTCTGTTTCTTGGTTCTGCGCGGATTTCGCGATATCCACGAGGACGGGGCCGGGGCGCCCGCTCGCCGCGAGGTAAAAAGCTTCGGCTAGGCGGGCCGGAATATCATCGGCATCGGTGACGAGGAACGAATGCTTGACCATGGGCATGGTGGCACCCACGATATCGGCTTCCTGGAAAGCATCGGTTCCGATGGCCGCCGCTCCCACCTGGCCAGTGATGGCCACCAGCGGAACCGAATCCATATTCGCATCGAGCAGCGGGGTGACAAGGTTGGTCGCCCCCGGCCCGGAGGTGGCCATCACCACGCCCACGCGCCCCGTTGCTAGCGCGTAGCCTTCGGCGGCGTGCCCGCCGCCCTGTTCGTGGCGCACCAGGATATGGCGGGGAGAATCGCTATCGTACATCGGGTCGTAGGTGGGCAAAATAGCTCCGCCGGGCAGCCCGAAGACGACATCAACACCGAGTTCCGCTAAGGTGCGGACAATGGCGCGGGCGCCGTCCATTTTTTCGCGGATCTCACCGGGATGGTCCCGGCGGGACGCGGCCGACGCGCTCATCGCGGATGCATTCATCTCGGATGCGGCCATGGTTCCTCCTTCAACCTGGTTCACCTGGTTCTTCGGGCCTGTTCTTCCGGTATCACCGAGCGGGGTGCAAGCGTGGTGGTTGGCGCATAAAAAATCCCCTCACGTGAGGGGAGCGCGCAACCGGTGGTGCGCGCTACCTCACTACGATAATAAGAAGAATCTGAGCCATGCCCTTCAGACTACCGGAGCGCGGTCCCCGAGCGCTAAAAAGATCAATCTGTCTCACATCGTGGATTTCGGTTTCATTGTTCGGACAGTTTTCCGCGGTTTTTCGAGAAGCGTACTCTGGACGCGTGAGCTTTTCGCACCGGCCGCCCGCCCCGCAGCACCCGAGCCACCTGCGCTATGCCGCACGGGCGGTTTTGCGCGCCGGCTTACTCCTCCTTGCCAGCGGCGCCTCCGCTTACCGAGTCAAACACTCCATGGAACGCACCGCGCACGCCCTGGGAATCCGCACCACCCACGCCGCGGTCTCCTTCACGGAGATCACAGTTACGTGCTACGGCTGCGGGGATGTGTGCACCCTTACCGGCGAGCAGCGCGCCCTCGGCGTGAATGCCGCCCGTATTGACGCCCTTATTGTGGCCATTGATGCCCTCCCGGCCGGCTCCACTCCCGCGCAGGTCACGAGCGCCCTCGATGATGCGATTGCGCGGGCCCGCAGCTATCCGGCCTGGTTACTGGCCCTGGTGTCCGGGCTGGCCTGCGCCTGTTTCTGTTTCCTCAACCGGGGCGGGGTGGTCGAATGCGCCGCGGTCTTCTTCGCGGCGAGCGTGGGGCAGGCGGCGCGCGGCTGGCTGGCCCGCCGCCTCGTCAATCATTTCGGGATTTGGTTCCTGGTGGGGGCGCTGGCCGCGCTGCTCTACCTGGCCACGGTGGGTGTGGCCGAAGCCTGTTGGGATATTGCGGTGGTGCACGAAGCCGGAGTGGTTTCCGCCCTCCTCTTCCTCATTCCCGGTTTCCCGCTGGTCACCGCGATGCTCGATACGATTCGCGCTGATTTCTCCGCCGGGCTCACCCGCGGCGCCTATGTCACCATGCTCATGCTGGCCGCCGGGATGGCGGTCTGGGTGGTCACCGTTATTTTCGGGACGGATATTGCCCCGCATGCCGCCTACGTAATCCCCGAGCCGTGGCTGGCTCTGGCGCGCGCGGCCGCGACCTTCGTGGCCTCCTACGGTTTCGCCATGCTTTTCACCGCGGAGCAGGGAGCGGCGCTACTGGCCGGCGCCATCGGCGCGATTGTCAATGCCGCGCGCCTGACCGCCCAGGATGCTGGTTTCTATAATGTGGCCGCGGTTTTCCTCGCGGCCCTCGGGGCGGGGGTGCTCGCCCACCTGCTCACTCGCCGCACCCGTTTTTCCCGGGTCTCGCTGAGCGTGCCGGCCGTCGTCGTCATGATTCCGGGAGTGGTATTTTTCCGCGGTCTGCACGCCATTAATGCCGGGCAAATCGCCCAGGCTGCCGGAGCGCTCACCAACGTGGTGCTGGTGATCTGCGCGGTGGGTGCCGGGGTGGCGGCCGCGCGCATGATCACCGACCGGCACTGGCTCATGGAGCCACCCCACGAACTCAGCCCAGCCTTCGACGAGTAGCTAATCCACCCGGCCGTCCACCACCCGCACCGCCCCGCGATCCGCCGAGGTGGTCATCATGGCGTAGGCCCGCAGTGCCTTAGAAACATGCCGGTCCCGCTTCTCGGGGCGCCAGGGCAGCTCCCCCATCTGTGCGCGCCGCTCGGCCAGTTCTTCTTCGGACACATCCATGGCGAGCAGCCGGGTGGGCACGTCGATAATAATATGATCACCTTCGCGCAGCAGCGCAATATTGCCGCCCGCGGCCGCCTCCGGGGACACATGCCCGATGGACAGACCCGAAGTTCCCCCGGAAAAACGCCCGTCGGTAATGAGCCCGCACACCTTCCCGAGCCCCAGGCCCTTGAGGTAGGAGGTGGGATAGAGCATTTCTTGCATCCCGGGCCCACCCTTGGGACCCTCGTAGCGGATCACCACAATATCGCCCGGTTCCACCGCTTTGGACAAAATAAGTTCGACGGCGGCCTCTTGGGAATCGACCACCCGGGCCCGCCCTTCGAAATGGAAAAGCTCTTCGCTAATCCCGGCCGTTTTAATAACCGCACCGTCCTCCGCCAGGTTCCCGCGCAGCACGCACAGCCCGCCGTCCTTGGTATAGGCGTGATCGGCACTGCGAATACAGCCGTGTTCCCCGTCCAGATCCGGGCTTTCCCAGGTGGAATCCTGCGAAAATGCGCGGGTGGTGCGCACGTTCCCCGGCGCGGCGCTGAAAAGATCACGGGCCTGCTCGGAAGGCGCCACTCCGCGGATATCCCAGGTTTCCAGCCAGGATTTCAGGTCATCGGAATGCACCGAATGCACCGAATCATCGAGCATCCCCGCCCGGTACATTTCCCCGAGCAGCGCCGGAATCCCACCGGCGCGGTGGAAGTCCTGAATATGGAATTCGGTGGAATTCGGGGCGAGCTTGACCATGCAGGGCACCCGCCGCGAAAGCGCATCAATATCCGCGAGCGTGAAATCCACGTGCCCTTCCTGGGCGATGGCCAAAATATGAAGCACGGTATTGGTGGAGCCACCCATAGCCACATCCATGGACATGGCATTGGTAAACGCCGCTTTCGTCATAATATTGCGCGGCAGCACGCTGGCGTCGTCGTCGTTATAAAAACGTTTCGTGAGCGCGACGATGCGTTTCCCGGCCTCCTCGAAAAGCCGACGGCGCCGGGTGGCGGTGGCGAGGGTCGAGCCGTTGCCGGGGAGGGACATGCCCAGCGCTTCGGTCAGGCAATTCATGGAATTTGCGGTGAACATGCCCGAGCAGGAACCGCAGGTGGGGCAGGCGTTTTCTTCCACGCGCGCGAGCTCGTCGTCCGTGATGGAATCGTCCACGGCCAGGGCCATCGCGTCGATGAGGTCAATATTATGATCGACGACGCCTTCCACCGGCTTGCCCGCCTCCATAGGACCGCCGGAAACAAAAATAGTGGGAATATTCAGGCGCATGGCCGCGATGAGCATACCGGGCGTAATTTTATCGCAATTAGAAATGCAGACGAGGGCATCCACGGTATGCGCATTGCACATATATTCGATGGAGTCAGCAATAATTTCGCGGCTGGGCAGCGAGTAGAGCATGCCTTCGTGACCCATGGCGATGCCGTCGTCCACGGCAATGGTATTAAATTCGCGCGCCACCCCGCCGTTCGCCTGGATGACGTCCGCCACGATTTTCCCGACGTTGCGCAGGTGCACGTGCCCGGGAACGAATTGGGTGAAGGAATTAGCGATGGCAATAATCGGTTTTCCGAAATCTTCCGAGCCCATCCCGGTGGCGCGCCAGAGCGCCCGCGCCCCGGCCATATTCCGGCCTGTTGTTGAGGTTGCCGATCGCAGCTGCGCCATTATTCCCCTTCGTATCGTGTGTTGTGGTGGCGGGCGGTGCCGCCGTGATCTTTAGTCTAGCCGTGTCCACGTAGTGAGAATTGCTTTCTCACTTTTCGGACGTGGTCGCGGTGGTGGTCGCGGTGGTGGTTGCGGTGGTAGGAACGACGACGATGGTCCCATCCCGCAGCGTCTCCACTCGGATCGGCCATTCGTATACCCGGGTGAGTAGCTCAGAGGTGAGTACCTGGCGTGGGGTGCCGGCCGCTTCCACCCGGCCGTGGCGCAAGAGGACCACGTCATCGCAGAGCGCGCCGGCCAGTTGAATATCGTGCAGCACGGCGACGACGGTGTGCCCGCCGGCAGCCAGGCGCCGGCACAGCTCGAGGAGGCGCTGCTGGTGGGAAATATCGAGGGCGGCGGTCGGCTCATCGAGGAGCACCACCCCGGCGCGTTGGGCGAGCACCCGCGCGAAAGTAACGCGGGCCTGTTCGCCGCCCGAGAGGCGGGTGACATCGCGGTCCTGGAGGTGGGTGACGTCGGCGGCGTGCAGGGCGGCGTCGATAATGGCAGCACCCGCGGCTCTGCCGGTGCCGGCCCCGTTCGTGGTACTGGTGCTTGCGCCTGCCGCGCCGTTCCCCCGCCCGGCCCCGTTCCCCCGTGCCGCGCCGCCGCCTCGCCCGGCCCCGTTCCCGGATCCGAGGCCCATGGCCACCAGGTCGCGCACCAGGTAGGCGAAGGGGAAGGTGGAGTTTTGCGGCATGACGGCGCGCAGGCGCGCCAGCTCCCGCCAAGAGAGGGAGGTAACCGCGGTGGTGCCGATGCGCACCTGCCCGGAGGTGGGGCTGAGGTCGCCGGCCAGCAGGGAAAGCAGGGTGGATTTGCCGGTGCCGTTAGGGCCGAGCACCCCGAGGACCCGCCCGGGGCGCGCGGTAATGCTGACGTCGTGGAGAACCCGGTGGGTACCGTAGGCGAAATTGAGGTGCTCGGCGCGAAGCGCCCCGGCCGGCCCGCCCACCGCGGAGAAAAGATCAACCACGGGCACCTCGCAGGTTCTTGCGCAGCAGGATGAAGAAGGTGGGGCCGCCCACCAGCGCGGTGAAGATTCCGATGGGGAGTTCCGCGAAAGGCACGAGGGTGCGGGCCGCGAGGTCGGCGTAAGTGAGGAGCACCGCCCCGCCCAGGAGCGCGGCGGGGATGAGCATCCGATTCATGGGGCCCATGAGGAGACGCAGCACGTGCGGAACAATGAGGCCCACGAAGCCGATCACGCCGGCAAAGCACACGGCGGCGGCAGTAAGGATGGCGGTGAGCACGATGGCGGCGGCACGCAGGGCGGCGACGTTCACACCCACGTGCCCAGCTTCGCGCTCCCCCAGGCTGAGCAGGTCGAGGCGGCCGGCCAGCGCGAGGGCTCCAAGGATACCGATGCCCACCACCGCACCCACCACGGCAACCTGGAACCAGGAGGCCCCGGCCAGCGATCCCATCTGCCAGAACACGATTTGTTCGCGGGCATTGGTATCGGCCAGGTAGGTGGCTATGGAGGTGAGGGCGGAGGCCACCGCGGTCACGGCGATGCCGGTGAGCACCAGGGTGAGAGTTTCAGCGCGCCCGTGCGAGCGCGCCAGCAGGTAGACGGTGGCAGAGGTGACGAGCCCGGCGGCGAATGCCCCTAGCGGTACCGAGAAACCGCCCAGGGCTCCGGGAACAAAAACCATGGTGAGGGCGGCTCCGAAAGCACATCCGGAGGACACCCCGATAATTCCCGGTTCGGCCAGCGGGTTGGAGAAGACCGCCTGCATAACGGCGCCGGCCACCGCGAGCGCCCCGCCCACCAGGACACCTAAGCAGATGCGGGGGAAGCGAATATTCCAGAGCGCCGCCATGACGAGGGGGTCTTCCGGGGGCGCGGCCAGCCCGAAGCGGGCGGCAACGCCGCGGGCTACATCCCCCACGGTGACGGGGAATTGGCCCAGGTGTGCGGAGAGGAGCATACCCAAAGCGAGGAGCACGGTGAGGATGAGGAACGTCCAGAAGCGCCGGTGGCGGCGTGCTTTTATACCGGCGGGCACCGCGGGGAGCGCGGTGGCCGCGTGCCCCTGGTTGCCGCGCTGTCCACTCATCCTGTCTATCTTGCCTTAATGTTGTACGGAGCGCTAATGGCGCGGCGCGGCGCCGTTCTCCCGCACGGCGGTACCGTTGTCCCGCACAGCTTCCCGCACCCGCGCTTCGGTGATCTCGGCGGGCGGGCCGGCAAGCACCAGGCGCCCACCGGAGAGCACCGCCACGGTATCGGCTTCGCGCACCGCATCGAGGCGGTGGCTCACTTCAATAATGGTGGCCTCGGGCAGGGCGGCGCGCAGATTGGCGCGGATGCGCGCTTCAAGTTCGCTATTGAGGGCGGCGGCGAATTCATCGAGGATGAGGACGGCCGGGTGCATGAGCACCGCGCGGGCCAGGCACAGGCGCTGCACCTGCCCGCCCGAAAGCGCATATCCGGTGGGCCGCCCGTGCGAGGTACCGCCTCCCACCCGGGTATTCAAGCCTTCCGGCATGGCCCGCACATCGCTATCCAGCCCGGCCACGCCGAGGGCGCGCCACAGCTCAGTTTCGGTGGCCTTCGGTACCCCGAGCCGCAGATTATCGGCGATGGTCCCGGCCACGATCTGACTCTTTTGGGACACCCCCACCACGCAGGCATGTAGCGAAGCGACCTTGAGGTCCGTGGTGGGAATTCCGCCGATCCGCACCGTCCCGGATGTCGGGTCATCGTAGCGTTCCACCAGATGCACCAGGGTGGATTTGCCCGAGCCGGAACGCCCGGCCAGCACCGTGTGGGAACCGGCGGGAATACGCAAGCTCACTCCGCGCAGCACTTCGCGCTCGCGTTCCGGATAGGCGTAGTGGACGTCGTCGAATTCCACGGAGAGGCCGCGTTCGGGCATGAGGATCCCGGGGCCGTCCGGGCACGGCTGGGGCGCGTGCGCGAGGGCATAGATACGCCGCGCGGCCGCGAGCGAGGCATCGAGGGATGACGCCGCATCTTCGAGAGCTTGGGGGCCTTCCCATACCCGCAGCGCCGCCACCGCGCCGGCCGCCGCAAGCGGCAGTGAAATACTCGGATCACTCACTCCCACCGCGATAATCCACGCCGCGCTCATGCCGGCGGCAAGAATATTCGCCCCGCGGCGCAGCCCGGCCACCCAGGCCGGGAAAGATCCACCGGTGGCGACTTTCGCACCCAGGGCCGCTGTTTCGTCCATCCGGTCGGCGGTGCGGCCGAAGACGAGCACGTCTTCGAGGCCGTAGAGCGAATCGGTCACATGCGCGGCCAGATCGGCGCGGGCGGCGAGTTGCGCCGTCGTCGCATCAATCGCGCGCCGGGTACCCGCGTACGGAATCACGGCGAGCGCGAGCGCCGCGGCTACCACCGGCAGCGCCATCGCGCTCCACCCGAGCAGCGCGCCGCCCACCAGCAGCGCCGCGGGGGTAAGCACGTAGGCGCAGACCACCGGCGCCACAGTATGGGCGTAGACCACCTCGATGCGGTCAATATCGCGGGTGAGGGAGGCAACGATATCCCCCGAACGCGAGCGCGCCATAATCCCGGGGGCCTTGGGCCACAAGCTGGCAAAAACGCGAGTGCGCAGCAGTTCGAGGGCCCGGAAGGCCACGTAGTGCCCGGTGAATTGTTCGAGGTAGCGCAGGGCGGCTTTGAGGAGCGCGAGGAGAGCCACGAACCAGAGGAAGCCCGCTCCCCCGCCGCTGCTCACGGCCGCCACCATCCCGTAGGTCGCCACCGCGAACAGCCCAATATCGGCCACCTGGCCGGCGGCCCGGCACAGGGTGGAGAGGGCGAGCGGGCCGTGGACGGGGCGGGTGAGGGAGAGCAGCCAGCGCAGCACGGTGCGCAACCCCGGCGCGGCGCCATTGCTCTTGCGCGCACCATTCCTGCGCCGCACGGCGCCGTTATTCTCGCGCGCACCATTCCCGCGCAACGCGGCTTTATTACTCGGCGTGGACATCACTGACCTCCTCGAGAATTCCGTCGCGGACCCGCACCACCCGGTCCGCCAGCGCCGCCAAGGCGGGACGGTGCGTGACCATGACGAGCGTGTACTCGAGCCCCAGCCCCGCCAGCGCCGCGCATATCCGGTCTTCGGATTCGAGGTCTACCTGTGCGGTGGGCTCGTCGAGCAGCAGCAGGGTGCGCCCGGCCAAAAACGCCCGCGCCAGGGAGATACGCTGCGCCTGCCCGCCGGAAATCAAAGCGGAATCCTCCCCGAGATAGGTACCGAGCCCCTCCGGCATCCGCGCCACGTCCTCGGCGACCTGCGCCCGCCGCAGTGCCTCCCACATCTGTTCCTCAGTGGCATCCGGGCGCGCCAGGCGCAGGTTATCTGCAATAGTTCCGGTAAACATCCACGTTGTTTGGGCGACGACGGCGCTGCGCGCGCGCAACTGCGCCAGGTCACCACTCTCAGCATCCACGTGGACCTCGCCAATCTGCACACTCCCGGCTTGCGGGCGCAGGGCTCCGCGCAGCAGCGCGAGCAGGGTGGATTTCCCGGCTCCGCTCACTCCCACAATCGCGAGGCGTTCCCCGCGCGCCACGCGTAGATTCACCGAGGTCAGCACTTCTTCACGCCCGTAATTCACCGCCGCGTTAGTCACGGTGATCAGCGGGGCGGCACTGGCGGGCGGGGTGGCGCCGTCACTCTCAGCCGCACCTGAATCCGCAACGGTGCTGGGAGCCGCAGCTGCGCCGTCGTGCACTATACGCGGAGCGATGGCGAGGTACCGGGTGATGGCTTTTTGGGCGGCGCGCCCGCCCATCCCGATGTAGAAGAAGCCCGCTACTTGCGAGAGCGGTTCAAGGAGTACCACCGCGAGGAGGGCCACGGCGAGGGCTTCCCACGGGGCTAGGTGCGCGGCGCGGGCGGTGGTGAGCCCGGCGGTCAGGCAGATGAGGAGGAGCCCGACCAGGCCGTCCATCACAATAATGACGATTTGGTTGCCGGCCAGCATCCGCATAATGGCGCGGCGGTTCGCTTCGCCGCGGCGGGCCAGGTCCGCTTCGGTGCGTTCCCCGGCGTTAAAGAGGCGGATGGTGGTCATATTGCGGATGGCGTCGAGATAGCTATCCACGAGGGTGTCGCGCGCGCGGCGCGATTCGGTAGACGCGCGGCGGAAGAAACGGAAGAAGAGGCCGATGCCGGCGGGGATAAGCGGGAGGGCTGCCATCACGCCGAAGCCGATTACCGGGTCGATGGCGATGCCGATAAAGGCGAGGGTGAGGAACGGGGCGAGCAGCGCGCCGATGGTGGTGCCCACGTAGCCCTGCCGGTAGTTGGTGATGCGTTCGACGCTATCGGTGAGGAGCGGGAGGAGGCGCCCGGCGGTATAGAGCGTGGGGGTGCCGGTGCGGGCGAGCGTGAAGGTGCGTTCGAGGAGCCTGCCGCGCAGCCGGCGTTCCTCCGCGCGGGCTGCCCCGGTGCTGCCCACTCGTTCGGCTACCGCGCAGGCGGCGGCCAAGGCGAAGAAGCCGGCCGCGAGCCAGAGGTGGGTGCTGCTCAACGGTACCGCACTGGTGTGGGCCACCGTCACGTACCCGGCAATAATCGCCGCGATGGTGGCCAGGCGCAGGCAGGCCGCGATGAGTGCGGCGCGGCGCCCGGGGGTGGAAATTGGATCCGCCCCGCGTGAGCTCGGGCCTTGCGCTGGCCGCGTGGCGTGCCCGGCCGGCGAAGAATGCGGATGTCCCTCGCGCGAGCTGGGGCGCTGGGCCACGGTCATCCTCTCACTGTCCTTTCGTGTTTCCCTTCGCGGTGCGCTACCGCGGGCGTACTACCACCCGCGTTTCCCACGCCGCGTGGCGTGTTCCTACTGCTGCCGGCGATGTGTTCCCACTACTTGCCGGCGAGGCGTTCCCACCGCTGCCGCCGTTGTACCGCTACTGGGCAGTGTAAAGCGCCTGGCCCATCGCCCGAATAAGATCGCCACTTTGCGGACCGAATCCGAGGGAAAGATTATCGGGGATGGCGAGCACGCGCTGCTTCTTCCCGGCGTCGGTTTGCGAGATCCCGGGTTGCCCTTCGAGCGCCTCGATCCCGCCGAGTGCGCCCAGCCCATTGGTCATCACGATAATAACTTCGGGATTGGCCACGAGCAGGGCTTCCTGGCTGGCCGGCCGGGCCTTGGTGACTCCCGCTTCCCCGGCCATATCGCGCCCGCCCACCGCATCGATCACGCCGCTGGCACCCGATTCGCTCCCGAGCAGCATAAACAGCCCGGCCTGGGGGCGAATATTGAGGAAGACCATGCGCAGCGGGTCGGCCGGGGCCAGCTGGGCGACATCGATCCGCGCCTGCGCGATGGATTGGGAAATCTGGGCGGCCAGTTCTTCACCCGCCTGCCCGGCTCCCACAGCACGGGCGACTTCCGCCGCGCGGGCGGGCGCGTCGTCGAACTTTGTTGCGCGCGTAAGCCGCACCACCGGAATACCGGACGCTTCGAGTTGCGCGAGGGCGCCTTCGGCCCCGCGGATCGTACCGTCGGTGAGGATGAGGGTCGGGGCGAGACGCAGTACTGCCTCGGCGTTCACGCTGTGCCCACTTTCGGTGACCACCGGCACGTCCGCGAGGCTCGGCTCGGTATCGGATACGGTGCGGCCCGCGATGGTGGTGCCCAGCCCGAGGGCGAGGAGCGTTTGCGAAATCGCGGCGGACATATCGAGGGTCACCACGCGCGACGCATCGGTCACGGTCACTTTCGCGCCACTGGCGTCCGTGATGGTGACGGGGAGATTGACGGCGGCAGGCTGCGCCGGATGCGGTTCGGGGAGCGGATCGACGCTCACCATTCCGGTGAGGCTGCGCGGATCGGGCACGGCTACCGCGGTGGTGGCGGGCGCGGATGCTTGCGC
This sequence comes from Actinotignum timonense, assembly GCF_030216305.1. Taxonomy (GTDB): domain Bacteria; phylum Actinomycetota; class Actinomycetes; order Actinomycetales; family Actinomycetaceae; genus Actinotignum; species Actinotignum timonense_A. Next base: position 24,702 of record NZ_JASOKT010000019.1, read on the forward strand.
TTCAGCTGCCGGTGCGGATGCGGCTCCTTCCTTCGGGGAATTCCCTTCGGTTTTCCCGGTGGTTCCGCAGGCGCCCAGGGCGAGTGCGAGCACCGCGCACAGCGCTCCCCAACGTTTCATTCTTACCTCCATTTCGCGTGTACCTAAGGTACGACGGCGCAGCTAGCCCCCGCGAGCAATCCGCGTGCATGTCGCTATCCGAAGGCGGCGCGCCGATCATGTATCGGACGGTACCACACCCTTACGACAAGGTTGAGCCCTGGCGACGCATCCGCCCAACTGTCGCTATGTGTGCCGATCCGGCTAGCCGCACATAAGCGGGCCCCGCTCACGAAACGGAGCGGGGCCCTTGCCCGGCTAGAAGACGACGTAGCCGGAACGTCACGGAGTTTTAGCGGCGTACCGCCGGGGTATCGATACCATCTCCATCCCAGTCACCGATGTAAAGGGTGTCAGAGACCCGCCCGTAGGCCAGGACCCGATCGGCATCACCGGGCGTCAGGGAATTCTTCACGTAGATGGTATTCCCGCGGCGCACCGCGAAAGTATCTACGCCGTCGCCATCGAAATCACCCAGGAGGGTAGTGTCACCGTCCCGCCCGTAGGAGAAGACGCTATCGGCCACACCCGAGGCAATGCTGTTCTTGACGTAGTACATATTGCCGCGGCGCACCGCGAAGGTATCCACGCCGTCACCATCGAAGTCACCGGTGTAGACGGCGTCATTGGCCCGCCCGTAGTAGATGACTTGATCAGCAGCCCCGCTGTGCAGCGAGTTGAGGACATGGTAGGCATTCCCGCGGCGCACGGCGAACGTATCCTTACCGTCTCCGTCGAAATCACCGACGACGATCTCATCGCTCGCGCGGCCGTAGGAGAAGACGTGATCGGCTTGGCCGCCCTGCACGGAGTTCTTCACGTACAGAATGTTTCCGCGGCGCACCGCAAAGGTATCCACACCGTCACCATCCCAGTCCCCGACGAGCACCTGGTCACCGGCGCGGCCGTAGGAGAACATATGCTCAGCAACCGTGGAAGTCCAGTTATTCGAAACGTAGAACATATTGCCGGTGTTTGGAACGGATGGAGTCGGCTTCGGTGCCGGTGGCGTGACTTCGCGGGCTGTTACGGTTAAGGAAGAATCCTCAAATGTGATTCCGTATCCCGCCGCACATTCGGCTTTTACTTTCACGCTTCCTTGGGTGATCGGATATTCACCGGGTTTAGTTTCCGTGGTGTACGTCAGAGCAGGTTGGCCTTCCAGACACGTCGAGAATCCTTCGGGATTGGTCGTGAGCTCCAGGCTAGGCGCCGGGCTCCCCTCCACGACGCTCAATGGGGCAACCGTGACTCCCACCATCATGTTCGGGCGCACGTAGTACACCGCATCATCGCGAAGTGTATCGGCGATACTGAAGAGATCGTTAGCGTTCTGTCCCATGACCGCTTCTGATCTCAGCGGAAGCGGGACGTCAGCAGATTCGCTCTCTTCCACGATATTAAAGGGAACGTCTTTCTGGAACTTAAAGTTATTTGTCCCCTGCGCAAGTGCTTTCACTTGGCTACCGGTGAGTCTAATGACCGCGGGTGAGCTCGTCGCAAAAACTGAATCAAGCGAGGCAGGGAGGGTACCCCAGTTTGCAATATCGAGGAACTGCGCGAAGTTATCCATCTCAAACATCTGGTTAATATCGGTTACTTTACCCATATCCCATTTCGAGACATCCGGATTCGCGTATACCGCAACGGCAAACATGCTATTCATATTTGTGACGTTGCTGGTATTCCAGTTAGTGACGTTGGGGCGGGCCGCAAAAGCCCACGTGAACATCCGGCTCATGTCTGTAACATTTCCGGTATCCCATTTCGAGACATCGGGATTCGCCTTTGTGGCATTAGCAAACATGGAGCGCATATTTGTGACGTTGCTGGTATCCCAATCGGCAACGTTTGGATTAGCTGAGCTTGCCTCCTCGAACATACTTGCCATTGTGGTGACGTTGCCGGTCTTCCACTTCGACGTATCGGGGTTAGCCATAGAAGCACTCGCGAACATCGAACTCATATCAGTGACCTTGCTGGTATCCCAGCTCGCCGCATTCGGGTTGGCCGACTTCGCGCTCTTGAACATACTGGCCATCGTGGTGACGTTTCCGGTGTCCCAGTTTGAAACATCAGGGTTCGCTTGTTTGGCATGAGCAAACATGGAGTTCATGTCCGTCACCTTGCTGGTATCCCAATTCGCAACGTTTGGACTAGCCGATTCTGCACCCCAAAACATATTTGCCATTGTGGTGACGTTCCCGGTCTTCCACGCCGTCACATCAGGGTTAGCATGCGTCGCCTGGAAGAACATATCACTCATATTCGTCACATTTGAGGTGTCCCATGTGGTTACGACTGGATTCGCGGAGGTGGCTTCTCGGAACATCGAGTGCATATCCGTGACTTTTCCGGTGTTCCACCTAGAGACATCCGGATCGGCACTCGTTGCATGGAGGAACATGCTGTTCATATCGGTAACGTTGCGAGTGTCCCAGTTGGCTACGTTGGGATTCGCCTGTGCCGCACCGTTGAACATTGCCATCATCGTTGTAGCCTTGCTGGTATCGATGCCGTTCTCTGGCAATTGGATATCAGCAGCGCCGCACTGACTAAACAGAATGCTGGAGTCCTGCGGGAATGAGATTGTCTTATCGGCGTCCGGACTAAAAATAATCCGTTTCGCCGGTGCAGTGTTATTTTCGCAATGTGGCTTTTTAACGGTGAGCCATTGTTCGCGGTTGAGTTCACCGTAACCTGAGACGGTGAGAGTTTCAGAAAGAGCATCCCACGTTGCAGCGAGATGCTCCCCGACGGGCGCAGAATAATCGGAGCTTCCGTCGACACCATTCGGATCTATTTCCGAGGCGAAGCTAGCAGAAGCGAGCCCCCCCCCCGCACATAACGGCGAGCGTAGCTGTGACAGCTGCTGCGCGTTTTCTAATATTCAACACGGCGTAGCCTTCCTACGGTCAAGCTCCTTGCTTGACCGCAATATCGGTCACCACGCATAGTTCCCATTTGCGCGGTGCAACCAACGAAAGTCACAACTACGTGACTCCCTTGAACTACTTTAAATCAAAGTAGTTCACCGCGTCTAGATTATGCGAAGGCAAATTCGCCCGGTCGGCTGGGCCTCGCAGCTTAAATGCGTGTGTGGGGTGCCAGCCCCAAACAGGACTAACACCCCACACACTAAGAAACATGGCGGCAGTGACCTACTCTCCCACACCCCACCGAGTGCAGTACCATCAGCGCAAACAACCTTAGCTA
>NZ_JASOKT010000001.1 GCF_030216305.1 Actinotignum timonense
GTTGGCCACGTTCGGGAGGGATAACCGCTGAAAGCATCTAAGCGGGAAGCCTGCTTCGAGATTAGTTCTCGTTCCACGTTTGTGTGGGTGAGGTCCCCGGTTGATGATCGGGTTGATAGGCCAGGGATGTAAGGCTTGTGAGGGTTTTAGTTGACTGGTACTAATGGACCGATAGCCAAAACAACTTTTGACGGGTTGCTTTTGTTTGTTTTTGCGTGAGATTATGTGTGTTTGCGTTCACTGTGCGATGACTGGCCACCATGGTGGTTGGTGTTTGTTTGGTTGTGGCGGTGGTTATAGCGGCAAGGGTATACGCCCGGTCTCCTTTTCGAACCCGGTAGCTAAGGTTGTTTGCGCTGATGGTACTGCACTCGGTGGGGTGTGGGAGAGTAGGTCACTGCCGCCATGTTTCTTATGTGTGTGGGGTGTGTTTATGTCTTATCTGTTAGGGCATAGAACACACCCCACACCTTTTTAATCTCTGCGCGCCAAAATTTACTGCTCAGCGCGCGGCCGAGCTGGAGTCGGCCTAAAATAAGCACAGCATCGTGATTCTTTACAATCGAACTGCGAGGAATGAAATGTCTGACCACGAAGAATGGAGCGAAGAACGCTCCGAAGACGACCGTCCGAAAGGACAATGGAGGTCCGCACGGCAACGGCGCGAACCCTCGCAGCATGAATCCGGAGAAGGCGGTGAGGGACGCGCTTGGAGCGATCCCCGCGAAGCTTGGAATGACCGCCGCGGAGGCTCACGGCGTCGGGATAACCGTGAAGGAAACTGGAACCGTCATAACATCGACCGGCGTGGGGGCCGTGGCTATGGCCGCGACCGCGACTCGTGGGAATCACGGGAATCTCGCGATGAGCGCAACGGTGGAAACCGGCGTTCTTCGTGGAGTCGGCGTGGTGATTTCCAGGACGGCCGCGACGAACGAGGCCACAAGGGTGGATTCCATAATCGCCGCGACCGCGATGACCACCGCGGGTACCGGCGCGATTGGGACGATAGGGACTTAGGCGATTCACGCCAATCGCGCGGATCCTGGGATCGCGGCGGCGATGGCCGCTACGACCGTCAAGACCGGCGCGGAGGACGCGGTGGCCAGTGGCGCGATAACCGCCGAGGCCAGGACAAGCGATTCGGTGGCCGGCGCGATGATCGTTTCAATGAGCGCGCTGACCGCGAAGATCGTCGTCGTACCGAAGAACACGAGGTACGCGACAACAGCAGCTACGGGCGCCGCGACCACTATGATGACAAGCCGCGCTTTGATCGGGACGAACGCCGGCGTGACGACCATCGGCGTGATGATCGGCGTCGTGATGATCACCGTCGCGATAACTATCGCCGTGAGGACCGGCGGCGCGAAGAGGGTGGTGGATACCGTGAGAACGATAAGCGGCAGCGTGATGATCGGCGCAGCCGCGGCGGTATGAAGGATCCCTTCATTCCCGAAACGGTCAATGCGCAGGATCTCGCGGCGGAATCGCGGCGTAAGCTCAAGGTGCTCGCGCCGGCGGTTTCCGAAAACGTGGCGCGGCACCTCGTTTATGCCGGTTCGATGATGGACCAGAATCCTGAGCTCGCCTACGAACACGCGAAGGCGGCCTACCGGCATGCCGCGCGCATCGATATTGTGCGTGAGGCGCTCGGATTGACCTCCTACCTGACCGGGCGGTACTCCGAAGCTTTGCGTGAGCTGCGTACCTACCGGCGCATGACCGATGATTATTCGCATGTGGCCCTCGAGGCTGATTCGGAACGCGGGTTAGGCCGGCCCGAAAAGGCCCTCGCTTTTATCGCTGAGATTCCGCTCAAGCGGCTCAATACCGCCACCACGCTCGAATTGGCGCTAGTGACGTCCGGGGCTCGCGCGGATGCCGGTGATTCGGAGGCCGGCCTGGCTGTCCTCGAGAAAATCAAGGTCGAGAACCTCGATGAGGAATTGCGGGCCCGCGTCGAGCTCATCAAGGCGGATCGCCTCGAAGAACTCGGGCGCGCGGAAGAAGCCGAAGAGCTGCGCACCCGCTGGAACCCCGTCTACAACGCCGAAGGTGAAGTCGAACTTTTCACCGCGGAGCCAGAAGCGGAGCCAGAAGCGGAGCCAGAAACGGAGCCCGAAGTGGCGCCTGAATCCGAGGCTGAAGCTGAGGCTGAAGCTGAGGCCCGGCCTGCGGGGGAGGCCGCACCGGGAGTCGATGCGGATTTTGAGGCGACGTCGGAGCAGGAGTCCGTGCAGGAGTCGGAAGAAGAGTAATGGCGAGCCTGGTATCCCATTTCGACGGCGCAATTTTCGATCTGGACGGTGTGCTCTACCTTGGCATCGATCCGGCCCCGAACGCCGCCGATGCATACGCGCGCGCCATCGCGGCCGGAATGCGCCCACTCTTCCTCACCAATAACGCCTCGCGCACCCAGGAAGAAGTCGCCGCGCACCTCGCAACCGTCGGAATCTCAGCCCCGGCCTCCACGGTTCTCACCTCCGCGATGGCCAGCACCCGCTTGGCTGCCGCGCAGGTACCAGCCGGAGCAAAAGCCCTCGTCATCGGGGGTAATGGCCTGCATCGCGCGGTGAGTGAGACCGAGCTTGTCCCCGTCGCATCGGCCGACGATAACCCGGACGTGGTCATCATGGGTTTCTACCCGACCATTGACTGGGCGGCGCTCTCGGAAGTCGCTCTGGCCATTCGGCGCGGCGCGCTTTTTGTCGCCACAAACCTGGACGCCACCCTCCCCATGGAACGCGGATTTATGGTCGGCTGCGGCTCGCTCGTGGCGGCGGTCGTCAATGCCACCGGGGTGAGCCCATTGTCCGCGGGCAAACCCGATCCGGCGATTTTCGCCATCGGGATGGAGATGCTCGGTTCCACCCATCCCCTCGCCATCGGCGACCGCCTCAATACCGATATTCGCGGGGCGCGCGCCGCCGGCATTCCCAGCCTCCACGTGCTGACAGGCGTGAGCGCCGCGCGCGATATCATGCTCGCCGCCCCGGAAGAACGCCCCGATTACCTCGGCGATGACCTGCGCGTCCTCAACGAGGACTACCCAGATATTCACCGGGAAGGCGAACGCTGGGTGGCCGGCGGATCCTGGGCGCAGGTTGAAGAAGGGAACGACGGCGCAGCGGCCCGCCTGGTCACCTCCGATGGACGCGGGCCACACCTGGGTCTGGACACCTACCGGGCTGCGGTGCACGCGGTATGGGAGCTACGGGATCGCGGTATGGGGGAGAACCTTGTTCTCGAGGACATCACCGTGGAGCAGCGATGACGGATCAGGATAAAGCCGCAGCGCCCGGGCCGGCGGTTCCCGGGCCGACGGTTGCCCGGCCGGCGGTTCCCGCGCCGGGGGCTGCCGGGCCAGGTGCGCCCGGGCCGGCGGTACCGCTCCCGAGCGCACCGCTCAATATTGAGGCAGCCCTGGATCAGCTCACCGAGCTCGACCTGCCCGAACAGATTGAACAATTGGAGGCGATTCACGCCGAATTGGGCCGGCGCCTCTCCCGGGCGCGGGTTTAAACCAGAAAGGTGCTCGGCTATGGGGCGTTTACGGCGCGTTGACGCGGAACTTGTGCGGCGCGGACTCGCGCGCTCCCGCCAGGATGCCGCGGTGCTCATCCGCGAAGGCCAAGTATTCCTGGACGGGGCCGAAGTCACGAAACCCGCCCGCCAAATGGACCCGGCTCAGGCACTTCTTGTTAAAGAAGCCGCGCGGGATCGTTACGTATCCCGCGGAGCATATAAACTCCTCGGTGCTCTTGATTACCTCGGGGATGCCGGCCCGCGAGTGGAAGGCGTCCGGGCCCTGGATGCGGGTGCGTCCACGGGTGGATTCACCGATGTGCTGCTGCGGCGCGGCGCCGCCCACGTGGTGGCCGTGGATGTTGGCTACGGCCAGCTCGCCTGGAAACTCCGCGAAGACCCCCGCGTCACCGTGCTCGAACGCACGAATGTGCGCACTTTAGATCCCGCGGCGGTTGCCCCCGCGCCCGATCTGGTCGTGGGGGACCTCTCCTTTATTTCTTTGCGACTGCTAGTCGCACCCCTTGCCGCCGCGAGTTCGCCACGGGCCGATTTTTTGCTTATGGTCAAACCGCAATTTGAGGTGGGCCGGGAGAAGATCGGTGCGCACGGCGTGGTTCGTGATCCGGAGTACCACGTGGAGGCCGTATGCGACGTCGCCCTTTCCGCCCGCGCCGCCGGGCTAGCCATCCAAGCAGTCGCGCCCTCGCCCCTTCCCGGGCCGGCCGGTAACGTTGAATATTTCCTTTATATGAAGAAAAATGCCCCAGATCTGCTCGGAGAGAATCTCGAGGAAAGCGTGCGGGCGGCGGTGGCAGCGGGGCCGGCCGGGCAGGGACGGCCCGCGCGGTAGCGGGTAGGATACCTGAAGAGAGGGGAGGCATTCGATGGCACAACCAAAAGTCGCCCTGGTCGTCAATCGCACGTTACCACCGCAGATGGAACGTGCCGCTCACGATGCGATTGTCGCCCTGGAAGAACGCGGAATACGGGTGGATACCAGCGAAACGCTGGCGGGGGCCCGCGATGCGGATCTCATCCTCGTTATGGGCGGGGACGGCACGATTTTGCGCGGCGCGGAGCTGGGGCGCAGCACCGATGTGCCCATCCTCGGCATCAACTACGGGCATATGGGCTTCCTTTCCGAAGCGCAACCCGATGAACTACCCGCGGTGGTGGAACGTATCGCCGCGCGCGATTGGGTTATTTCCGAACGCATGACCATTGATGTGCATGTGCAACGCCCGGATGGCTCGTGCATCGTGCAGTGGGCCCTCAACGAAGTATCAGTAGAAAAAGCTTTTAACTCCCGCCTTATCGAAACGTCCATCGGGGTGGACGGCCGCGAAATTTCCGCTTTCAAAGCTGATGCGGTTCTCCTCTCCACACCCACCGGTTCCACCGCCTATAATTTTTCAGCCGGCGGCCCGGTGGTGTGGCCAAGCGTGGAAGCACTCCTGCTCACCCCGGTGGCAGCCCACGCGCTTTTCACCCGCCCGCTCGTGGTCAGCCCGTACTCCACCTTAGAAGTTCGGGTTTTGCGCGATGAGGCCATGGTGTCCTGCGATTCGCGGCGCCGGCTTGTTGCGCCCGAAGGAACTGTTATTACCGCGGTGCGGGGAGAGCGGCCCGTCAAGCTTGCCCGGCTAAATGAAACACCCTTCTCCGGGCGTCTGGTGGCCCGCTTCCACCTGCCGGTGCGCGGCTGGCGCGAGCGTGAGGTGCGCGAATGATCGACCAGGTACGCATCCGCAATCTCGGCGTGATCGCGGAAGCCGAACTCAATCTGGGGCGCGGGCTGACGGCCCTCACCGGGGAAACCGGGGCCGGAAAAACCATGGCGGTCACCTCCCTCACCCTGCTTTTAGGTGCGAAAGCTAATCCGGCCCGGGTGCGGGCCGGAGCAACCCAGGCGGAAGTGGAAGGAACCTTCCTCGTGGATGCTTCCTCCCCGCTCCTGGACCGTATCACCGAGGCCGGTGGCCGCTACGATGTTGAGGGCGATACCGCCGCCGTTATTATTGCCCGGCACATCCCCGCCAAAGGGCGCTCCCGCGCTTTTGTGGGGGGCCGTTCGGTGCCCACCGCGGTGCTCACCGATATCGCGGCGGAGCTTGTGACCGTGCACGGTCAATCCGATCAGATCCGTTTAGGTAACCCCAGCCAGCAGCGCGCCGCGGTTGATGAATTCGGGGGCGACACCATCACGCGGGCAAAAGCTACCTGGGAGCATGCCTGGAAAAACTACGGTGCAGCACGCGAGGCTCGCGATGTATTTCAGGCCGGGGCGCAGCGCGCCGCCCAGCAACGTTTGGCGTACCGCGCTTTGCTTGACAAAGTCGAGGCGGTCAATCCCCAGCCCGGAGAAGAAGAAGCCCTGCGGGCGCGCGCCCGGATTCTGGAAAACGCGGTGGAAATGTACGGGGCCTACTCGGCTGCCGCCGAAGCCCTCAGCGGGAATGATACCGAGGCCGGTGCCATATCCGCCCTGGGCGTGGCGTTGGCGCAACTCGAGCACGTCCTTGAACTAAGCGGTTCTGATATGCCGAACGCACAGCTCGAGGATCTCCGCGAGCGCCTGGAAAGCGCCGAAGCTGATATCACTGATATTCACGCGGATATTGCGGAACTGGCCCGCGGTACCCAAGCCCAACCCGATGAGCTCTCCACTATTTATTCGCGCCGCTCCGAGCTGGCGGGGTTACGCAAAAACTTAGGGATGAGCGGCGAAGAAATACTGCGGGCCGCGGCAGAAGCCCGCGCCGGCCTGGAACAGCTTGATGACCCGGCCGCCACCTTGGAACGCCTCGAAAAAGAACTCTCTCAGGCCCACGCCACTATGGAAGAGGCGGGTGCGGCCCTGCGGGAGGCCCGCACCGCCGCCGGAAACGAATTGGCCCGCGCGGTTGAAGCGGAACTTCCCGAGCTTTCCCTGCCCGATGCCCATTTCACCGTTCAGGTTGAAGCCGCGGAACCCGGCGCTAACGGTGCGGATTCCGTCACTTTTTTGCTGGCCGCCCACCGCGGCGCGCCCCTCGCCCCGCTTGCCTCCGGTGCTTCGGGCGGGGAACTTTCGCGTGTCATGCTCGCCCTGGAAGTGGGGCTGGCGGCTCGGCGCGCCCAGCAGGGTCACACGTTCCTTTTCGATGAGGTGGATGCCGGGATTGGCGGCCGTGCCGCCAGCGCCGTCGGGAAAAGACTGGCAAAACTGGCCGGAAGCGCCCAGGTTATTGTGGTCACGCACCTGGCCCAAGTCGCGGCCTGCGCCGAGCACCAACTCGTCGTCGTGAAACAACTAGAAGAAAGTGCCGCGCGCACCGAACTGCGTGACGTTAGCGGGCCGGAACGCGAAGCCGAACTGGCGCGCATGCTCTCGGGAAGCGATACCGATGTGGCACGCGCGCACGCAGCTGAGCTACTTAAGGCCGCGAATGTGGCACTATAAAGCTTGTGGCATCGAAGTTATGGCGAAAAAAGAAGGTCGTTGCGGAAGGAACCCTGGCCGGTCCGGCCCGGGTGGACGCGCGCACCAAGAATCTCACTCGTCGCCTCCAAGCCGGCGATGTAGCGATTATTAACCACACGGATCTGGATCGGGTCGCCGCGGAAAACCTGGTGGCCGCGCAACCCGTTGCCGTGCTCAATGCCGCGAAATCCATTTCGGGGCGCTACCCGAACCTCGGCCCCGCGATCCTGGAAGAAGCCGGTATTCCGCTTATCGATGACCTCGGCCCGGAAATTATGGATATATCCGAAGGCCAGTGGGTGGATATTGACGGGGCGCGCGTGGTGGCCGGCGGGCGCGTTATTGCCGAAGGTACTTTGCAAACCGCGCAGAGTATTGCCCGCGATAGCGAGGCGGCCCGCGCCGGCATGACCGTGCAGCTGCGTGCTTTCGCCGCGAATACCCTCGAATATCTCAACGAAGAACAGGGCCTCATCCTGGACGGGGTTGGTATCCCTGATATTCGCACGTCCATGGAGCACCGCCACGTGCTCGTGGTGGTGCGCGGCTACGATTACCGCGAAGACTTGCGCGCCCTGCGCCCCTATATTCGGGAGAACCGGCCCCTCATGATCGGGGTAGACGGCGGGGCGGATGCCCTCCTGGAACTGGGCTACACCCCGGGTATTATCGTCGGCGATATGGATTCGGTATCGGATAAAGCGCTGCGCTGCGGTGCCGAAGTGGTGGTGCATGCCTACCGGGATGGGCGCGCCCCCGGCAAGAAACGCGTGGAAGATCTGGGCGTGGATCACGTGGTCTTCCCGGCCACCGGCACCTCCGAAGATGTTGCTATGCTGCTGGCGGATTCCAAAGGTGCCAAGCTCATTGTGGCGGTGGGCACCCACAATACGATTCTGGAATTCCTCGATAAGGGCCGGGCGGGAATGGCATCGACCTTCCTCACCCGCTTGGTGGTGGGCGGCAAGCTCATTGACGCGAAGGGCGTCTCGCGCCTCTACCGCTCCTCGATTTCGAATTGGATGCTGGTTGCCCTCATTCTCGCGGGAGTTTTTGCGCTCTTCGCGGCCCTGGCCGTTACCGGTGCGGGCCAAACCTTCCTGTCCGTGCTCACCACTCGCCTCGGGGATCTTGCCGAGTGGTTCCGTAATCTCTTCTAGGAAAGTTAGCTGATGGTTGATTTTAGGTATCATCTCGTTTCCCTGGTCTCGGTGTTTTTGGCGCTGGCCATCGGAGTGATTCTCGGGGCGGGTCCGCTGCAAAATTCGATCGCGCACGGGTTGACCGGCCAGGTGGATTCCCTGCGCGAATCGCGCGATAAGATGCGCGTGGAGCTTGATCAACGCGGGGCGCAGCTCGATGCGGCGTCGACGGCGCTCCTCGGTGCCGGCGAACAACTCAATGCTGGAACGCTGACGAATCGGCGCGTTGCTATCGTGGCGGCGGCCGGGGCGGACGGTGCCGTTGTGGAGAAAACCCGGCAGAGTCTGAGCGCTGCCGGGGCGCGTATCACCGGGGAAATCACCCTGGCCCCGGCTTTTACCGACACCGAATACGCCACTTACCGTTCCACGCTTTCCGGTAACCTCGGTTCATACGTCAAGGATCTGCCCGCGGGCGGTTCCGCGGACGCGATTCTCGGTGCGGCCGTGGATACCGTGGTGCGTTCCGCGCCGGAAGATGCGGGGGCGACGACGCTCATCACGCTTCTCACCTCTCCGGAAAATAAGCTCATTGATGTGGCGGTTGCTCCGAGCGAAGCCGCCGAGGTGGTTGTTTTTATCACCGCTGATCCGGCGGAAGCCGCACCGGCGCCCGCAGAGAAGGAAACCACCTCTCCGCATATCACGGATACCTACCAGACGGCCTTCGCGGCCATGGCCGGGCGTGGCCCGGCGGTAGCGGTGGGCGCGGGGACTGATGGAAACTCCGTGCTGGGAGCCGTGCGCTCGGCCAAAGCCGGCTCCACGGTGGATTCGGCACAAACCGCGCTCGGCGATGTCAATATTCCCATGGCGGTGGCCGCTGAACTACATGAACGGCACGTGCACCTCGGGGTAGCACCGGGGGCAGATAGCGCAATTGGGGAACGCCAGAGCGCTTCCGGGCCCGCGCAGCCGGCCCCGGCCCCGCAGCCCGAACAGGCTCCCGCGCCGGCACCCGCACCCGCGGACGGCGGGCAAGCTCCCGAAGGTGGGCAGGCCCCGGCAGGGCAGTAACGGTACCATGGGTGCATGACCCTTTCTGCTTTCTGGAGGAACCAGGTGCGCCTGGGCGCTGCCGCCCCGGCCGGATACGCCGCCGCGCGCGCCGCTGAGAAACTGCTCTCCCGGCAGCCCGCGCCCTCCTGGCAACGTACCGCGAAAGACGGGCGGAGCGTGAGTTTGCGGGAAGGCCCGGTTGCGGTGGCGGGTATTACCGCGGGCTGCGCGGCGGGGGCACTGCTCTCCGGAGGCAGCTGCTCGGCCGGTCCGGTTATCGCGGCGCTCAGCGGCGGGCTGGCCGGATATATTGACGATTTTTACGAGGGTGCATTTTCGCGTACCTCCAAAGGACTGCGCGGCCACCTCGGGGCACTCTCCCGGGGCCACCTAACCTCAGGTGCGCTGAAAATAGTGATTATCGGGGCGGGTGCGGCCCTGGCCGCGCGCTTCCCGGGCGCTGCCAGCGTTTCTTGCACTAAAGCTTCGCGCGCCACGGCCTCTCGCGGCAACGTCTCTCACCGCACTTCCTCTCCGGCCCGGCAGCTCGCGCTCCACGCCGAACGCACCATTCTTATTGCCGCCACCGCGAATCTTATTAATCTCCTCGACCTCGCGCCGGGCCGGGCCTGGAAAGGCACCCTCGTCGCCGCGGCTCCCTTCTCCCTGGTCAGCTACCCGCCCGCGGGGCCCGTTGCCGCAGCTCTGATGGGCACCGGCGCAGCCTGCCTGCCCGAGGACCTCGCCGGCACGGTCATGCTCGGAGATACCGGGGCAAATGCACTGGGCGCAGCCCTGGGCTGGGCACTGGCCAGCCGCGGCCCGTGGGTGCGGCGCGGGGCGCTGGGCGCCGTCGTCGCCCTTAATATCGCAAGCGAAAAAATATCATTTTCGCGGGTTATCGCAATCCACCCGTGGCTGCGTGCCCTCGACCAGGCGGGCCGGGCATGAAAAAAGTTCTCGGAACGGCACTCGGAGCAGCCGGAACCATAGCGATTCTCACCCTGCTTTCGCGTGCCATGGGCTTCGTGCGCGCCTGGGTGCAAAACGGGGCGCTGGGGGACTCACTCGCCGGGGAAGCGTATTCAACGGCGAATACCGTCCCGAATGTACTTTTCGAAATCGCGGCCGGCGGGGCCCTGGCCGCCGCGGTTATCCCGCTGGTCTCCGGGTTCCTGGCGAAAGCCCTCGCCGCGGAAGTCTCCCGCACCGCATCCGCCCTGCTCACCTGGGTGCTCGCCATCGGAATTCCGGTGGCCGGACTAGTGACCCTGGGCGCCCACCCCATTATGGAGGTGCTCCTGGGGGCGGATTCGCCGGCGGCCAGCGTGGATTTCGCCGCCACGCTGCTGCGGATTTTCGCCTGGCAAATACCGCTCTACGGACTCTCGGTGGTGTGCACGGGGCTATTGCAGGCACATAAAAAATTCGTGCTTCCCGCCCTCGCCCCGCTGCTGTCCTCCGTCACGGTTATTATTACGTTCCTTATTTTCACGGAACTAGCCGCCGGTAACCAGCACGATCCGGCCCGCATATCCCGCACCGCCCTCTACGTGCTGGCCTGGGGCACCACGGCGGGAGTGGCGGTTTTTTCGCTGCCCCAGCTCATCCCGGTGCTGCGGCGCATGACGCTGCGGCCCACCTTCCGTTTCCCGCCCGGGGTGGGGCGGCGTGCGCTACGGCTGAGCGGGGCCGGGCTGGCCGGCCTGCTCGCCCAGCAGATTCAAATCATCGCGGTTATGCTTTTCGCCAATGCGCGTGGCGACGTGGGAACCTACCCGGTTTTCACGTTCGCGAACCAGCTCTATATGGTTCCTTACGCGGTGCTGGCCGTCCCCATTGCCACCGCGGTGTTCCCGCGCCTGGCCGAAGCTGCCGCGATTCCCGGACGGCCGGGCCTGGCCCGTATTACCGCCCGTTCCTCTCGACTCGTTTTCGATATTGGCTTGCTGTGCGTGGCACTGCTGGTGGCGGTGGCGGAACCCGCCCAGGCGCTGTTCGCGGTGGCGCGCCCGGTGGCCCATATGGATATTGCCATGCTGGCCATGGCCCCGGCCCTCCTCGGCTACGCCTTTATTTACCACGGTTCGCGGGTGCTTTACGCGGTGGAGGCGGCCCGCGCGGTCATTATCGTCAATTCGGCGGCGTGGTTCAGCGTTGTGATGGTGCTCATCGGCGCGGCCGGCCTGGGGGTGCGCGGGCGCACCGAGGTCCTCATCAGTATTGGTGCGGCGATGTCCGTGGGTATGACGATAGGCGGCATCGGCCATATCTTCGCGATCCGGCGCGCGGTGGGCCCCGGGGCGCTGCGCGGCGTGGGCTATTCCCTACGTATCGTGCTTCCGGCCGCGGTACTTGCGGGCGGAGCCGGATACGCCACCGGGCGCGGGATATTACGCTGGTGGGGCGAAGGTGCCCTGGGCGCGCTGGGAGCAACCGCCGCGGCCGGCGCACTCACCCTCGCCATCGGGGGAGTAGCGCTCTACCTGGTGGACCGGCGCGCGCTACGTTTGGCGCGTGACGCAGAGGCGCCGTCGACCCAAGAAATGCCGGCCATTGCCGTGGCCCTCGACGAAGCGAATGCATAACGGCCCGGCCGCAGCGCGCACGCACCCGCACGCATGGACGCACGCAACCGCCTGCACCCACCCGTCCCGCGAAGGAAAGGAAAGACAATGAACCTCGAGCTCAGCGATGAGTACCGCCCCGAGCATATGCGGCGCCTGGAGCGGCGCAGCATACTCGAATCGCCTTTTATTAACGTCTACGAAGACACGGTGGAACTACCCAGCGTGGGGGCGCGGATGGAGCGCTATTGGGTGGAGCACCGTGACGCGGTTGCGGTACTCGCGGTACGGAATAGCGGCGACGGCGCAGCTGAAGAAGTGCTCCTCATCCGCCAGTATCGGATCCCGGTCCGCTCGCTCCTGTGGGAAATTCCCGCCGGTATTCTTGATATTGAGGGTGAGGATCCCGCGGATGCCGCCCGGCGTGAACTACGCGAAGAAACGGATTATGAGGCCGGGAACCTGGAGTTCCTCACCAGCTTCTACACCTCGCCAGGTTTCACCAATGAACATATGACGGTGTATCTCACCCGCGATCCGGCTCCGGCCGCAAGCACCTTCGCCCGCGAGGATGAAGAGGCAGAAATCGAGGCGCGGTGGGTGCCGCTCGCCCGGGTGCGCGAGGCGATACTGGCTGGGCGGCTCGGCAATCCGCAGCTGGTGGCCGCGGTACTCGCCTACCTGGCGCGCAGCGCTTAGCCACGGGCGTAACCCGCGCGCACGGCGGGCAGGCACCGGCAAGCTTGCGCCTTTTTGCGTCCGGTTAGGCTGTCCAAACTAGATTACGCAACGCCCGTGTTGTTTAATTGGATGGCGAGGTCCTAGATATAGCAGGCCGGCACGTGATAAAGCAGCGGTGGGCAATGCGGGGGAGCCTCGGGCTACGGCCCAGGATTCCGAGCAGCGCTCCCGGATGCTTGGTGAAGGTGGAGAACAGTGGAAGGGGTGGTGATCCAGATGGCAGAGGAAGAAAGCGCAGGGATCCGCCCCCGGGAAGAAACAACCCGCGAAGGAATTCTGCGCCTCATTATGGAACGCGGGCCCATTAGTGCCGCGGAACTGGCCCAGCTGGCTATTCTCACTCCGGCCGGGGTGCGCCGGCATTTAGTGGCGCTCGAAGATGCCGGTGCGATCACCGAATGCGAAAAACCCGGGCAGCGCGAGGCACGAGCCGGGCGCCCGGCCCGCTATTACGTGGCGACCGATACCGGGCAGAACGCCGGGGCAACCTCGTATCACACCATGGCGAATGCCGCCCTTGATTTTCTGCGCGAAAATCTGGGGGAGGCCGGGGTGGAGGAATTTGCGCGGCGGCGGGAACGGTCCCTGGTGGCGCGTTACCGCGATGCGCTCGGGGATACCGAAAATCCCGCGGAGCGGTTGCGCCGCCTGGCGCGAGCCCTCACCCACGATGGCTACGCCGCGTCGGTTCGCGATGTTCCGGGCACGCAGGATGGGCCGCGCCAGATGATTCAGTTGTGCCAGGGACGCTGCCCCCTGCGCGACGTCGCCACACACCATCACTTTTTATGCGCGGCGGAAACCCGCGCTTTTCACGAACTACTCGGGGTTCCCGTGCAACGCCTGGCAACCATTGCATCCGGGAGCCACGTGTGCACGGTGACGCTGCACGCTGACAGCGTTTAAATCGGGAGGAAACACATGGCACAAACACGGCACGAGGCAGCAATTGCGGAGGCCGTGGCGCAGCAGGAACACGTGATCGCGAACCTGTCCGGCGCCTATGAATTTGGGTGGCACGATACCGATACCGCCGGGGCGCACGCGCGCCGCGGTCTGGATGAGGGCGTGGTGCGCGCGATTAGCGCGGCGAAAAAAGAACCGGAATGGATGCTCAAGCGGCGCCTGCGTGCCCTACGTCTCTTCGAGAAACGCCCCATGCCCACCTGGGGAGCCGATCTTTCCGGGATCAACTTCGATGACTTCAAATACTTCGTGCGGGCAACCGACCGCCAGGTCACCGATTGGAATGACCTCCCCCCGGAAATCAAAAACACCTACGACCGGCTCGGCATCCCGGAAGCGGAAAAAGAACGCCTGGTGGCCGGGGTGGCTGCACAGTACGAATCCGAGGTGGTGTACAACTCGATTCGTGCGGACCTGGAAGAACAGGGCGTTATTTTCGTCGATACTGATACCGCACTGCGCGAGCACGAGGACCTGGTGCGCGAATACTTCGGCACCGTAATCCCGGCCGGGGATAATAAATTCGCCTCCCTCAATACCGCGGTGTGGTCGGGTGGTTCCTTCATTTACGTGCCGAAGAATGTGCACGTGGATATCCCCTTGCAGGCGTACTTCCGTATCAATACCCAGGCGATGGGCCAGTTCGAACGCACCCTCATTATTTGTGATGAGGGCTCCTACGTGCATTACGTGGAAGGTTGCACCGCGCCGATCTACTCCGAGGATTCCCTCCACGCCGCTATCGTGGAAATCATCGTGAAGAAGAATGCCCACTGCCGCTACACCACCATCCAGAACTGGTCGAATAACGTGCTCAACCTCGTGACCCAGCGCGCGACCGTGGCCGAAGGCGCCACGATGGAATGGGTGGATGGTAATATTGGCTCGCGCCTGAATATGAAGTACCCGGCCTGTGTGCTCCTGG
The DNA here is from genome assembly GCF_030216305.1 of Actinotignum timonense. GTDB lineage: Bacteria > Actinomycetota > Actinomycetes > Actinomycetales > Actinomycetaceae > Actinotignum > Actinotignum timonense_A. Next base: position 14,395 of record NZ_JASOKT010000001.1, read on the forward strand.
GCGAACACGCCCACGGGGAAGCGCTCTCCGCGGCCTTCTCCGGCCCGGGCCAGCATCAGGATACCGGCGCGAAAATGCAGCACCTGGCCCCGAATACCACCTCCTCGATTGTGTCGAAGTCAATTTCGCGCGGGGGTGGGCGCTCCTCCTACCGCGGCCTCGTGCAGGTCTCGGAAGATGCCCGCGGCTCGAAATCCAATGTGGTGTGCGACGCTCTGCTCGTGGACGATATCTCCCGCACCGATACCTACCCCTACGTGGATGTGCGTACGGACGACGTCGAAATGGGGCACGAAGCCACCGTGACGAAGGTGAGCGAAGAACAGCTCTTCTACCTCATGCAACGCGGCCTGTCCGAACAAGAAGCCATGGGGATGATCGTGCGCGGCTTCGTGGAGCCCATCGCCCGCGAACTGCCCATGGAATACGCACTTGAACTCAATCGTCTTATTGATCTGCAAATGGAAGGGAGTGTGGGCTAATGGTCAGTACTGATCATTCCCAGGCGGTGCTGGCAGACGAAGGATTCCATACCGCGCACGCCGACCGCTCGGACCGTTTCGCCTCCTTCAACCCGGAGGAGTTCCCGATTCCGCGCGGAACCGGGGAGGAAGAAGACTGGCGTTTCACGCCGATGGACCGGGTCGCCCCGTTCATTCATAACGTGGAGGGCGTGCGCGATGCCACCGTGACCGCCACCGTGGTAGGTGGGGCACGCGTGGAAGAAGTGGACCGCAGCGATCCGCGCCTGGGCACGGTGGGGAAACCCGATGACCGCGCGGCCGCCCTCGCCTGGTCAGCTTTCCAGCGTGCGCATATCGTGACTCTTGACGGAAGCGAGCACGCGGACGTCGTCGCCATTATTAACGGGGAAGGGAAACTGAGCGTTGCTCACACCCTCATCACCGCGGCCCCGGAGGCCAGCGGTACCGTGGTGCTCGAGCACACCGGCAGCGGCGACCTCACGGAAACCGTGGAAATTGAGGTGGGAGCGCACGCGGATCTCACCGTTGTGTCCGTGCAGGAACAAGAACGCTGCGCGTCCCAGCATTCCGCCCAGCGGATCCGGGTGGGTGAAGGCGCGAAATTCCGGCATATCGTGGTGACCATCGGCGGGGATCTCATCCGCATGACCACCGCGTGCGAGCTGGAAGGGGAGCATTCTGATACCGAACTGCTGGGCGCTTATATCACCGAAAGCCACCAGCATCACGAACACCGGATTTTCGTGGATCACGTGGCCCCGCATTGCAAATCGCGAGCCACCTACAAGGGTGCGCTCCAGGGCGATGAGGCGCATTCGGTGTGGATCGGGGATGTGCTGATTCGGGCTCAGGCCGCCCAGACCGATACGTATGAACTCAACCGCAACCTGGTGCTCACCGAAGGCGCCAAGGCCGATTCGGTGCCCAATCTGGAGATCCTCACCGGGGATATTGCCGGAGCCGGGCACGCCTCAGCCACCGGGCGCTTTGATGATGAGCAGCTCTTCTACCTCATGGCCCGCGGCATCCCCGCGGACGTGGCGCGCCGCCTGGTGGTGCGCGGTTTCTTCGCGGAATTGGTGGAACAGATCGAAGTGGATTCGGTGCGCACCAAGCTCATGGACGCTATCGAACGCGAACTCGATTTGGCCGATGCCGGAAGCGGGGAGGAGGCATGAGCTGGCAGCAGGTGTGCACCACCGCGGATCTCGAGCCGGAAAGCGCTCTGAGTGTGGAAGTCCGCGCTGCTAGCGGCGCCGTCGTACCCGTATGTATCGCACGCGACTGCCACGGAACCTGGCACGCCGTGGGCGATATCTGCACCCATGAAGACGTCAACCTCAGCGACGGCGAAGTTTTTGATACCACAATCGAATGCCCCAAACACGGGGCGGAATTCGACCTGTGTTCCGGGCGTGCCCTCACGCTCCCGGCGGTCACCCCCGTGCCCGTCTACCCCTTGACCTGCGATAATGACGGCCGCGTTTTTATTGACGTGGACACAACACCTGAGGAGAAGTAATGGCTACTCTCGATATTATTGATCTGCACGCCTCGGTCATCACCCCCGAAGGCCCCAAACCGATTCTGCACGGCGTCAATTTGCATATTGGCGATAATGAAATCCACGCGATTATGGGCCCGAATGGCTCGGGTAAATCGACCACGGCCTACGCGCTGGCCGGGCATCCCTCCTATGAGATCACCTCCGGGCAGGTGCTGCTCGACGGCGTGGATATTACCGATATGACCGCCGATGAACGCGCCCGCGAGGGGCTTTTCCTCGCCATGCAGTACCCGGTGGAAGTCCCCGGCGTTTCCGTCTCGAATTTCTTGCGCACCGCGAAAACCGCGATTGACGGGGAAGCTCCCAAGCTGCGCGAATGGTCCCAGGCGCTACGCAAAGTCACGGAAAAACTGCGGGTAGACGCCGATTTTATTAAGCGCGATCTCAATGTGGGCTTCTCCGGTGGCGAAAAGAAACGCACCGAAGTGCTCCAGATGGAATTGCTGGAACCCAAGATCGCCGTGCTGGATGAAACGGATTCCGGCCTGGACGTGGACGCGCTGCGTGTGGTCTCCGAAGGCATCGTGGACGTGCATGAACGCACCGGTAATTCGCTGCTGCTCATCACCCACTACAACCGGATTTTGCAGTACGTCAAACCCGATTACGTCCACGTTTTTGCCGGCGGCAAGATTGTGCGCACCGGCGGGCCGGATCTGGCCAGCGAACTGGAAGCCTCCGGGTACGACAGCTACATCGAAGCGGAGGCGAAGTAGGTGAACGCCGTGCGCCCGCTGGTGGCGCGGGAAGATTTCCCGATTCTGGCCCGGCCGATGCGCGGGGATCAGGCCCTCGTGTACCTAGATTCCGGGGCGACGGCGCAGCGCCCGCGCGCCGTTCTGGACGCGATGGTGGATTTTGATACGCGCTCCAACGGGGCGGTCAAGCGCGGGAGCCACCTGCTCGCGGAGGAATCCACCGTGGCCTACGAAGAGGCCCGCGCGAAAGTGGCGGCTTTCATCGGGGCGGCGCCCCAGGAAATTGTATGGACCAGCGGGAGCACCCAATCCCTCAACCTCCTCGCCTACGCGATCTCGAATGCTACGGCGGGGCGCGGCTGGGGGAACGCGGATCGTTTCCTGCTGCGCGCTGGTGACGATATCGTGGTCACCCGCGCCGAGCATCACGCGAATCTGCTGCCCTGGCAGGAATTGTGTGAGCGCACCGGGGCCCGCTTCACGTGGCTTGATCTGGATAGCGAGGGCCGGATTGACCCGGCCACCCTCGCGGTGATCGGGCGGCGCACCCGCATCGTTGCTTTTACCCATGTCTCGAATGTGACCGGGGCGGTTTCGCCGGTGGCGCAGATCGTGGAGGCGGCCCACGCGGTGGGTGCTTTTACGGTGCTCGATGCCTGCCAATCCGCGCCGCATCTGCCCGTGAACGTGCGGGAACTTGACGTAGATTTCGCGGCGTTTTCGGGCCATAAAATGTACGGGCCCACCGGGGTGGGGGTGCTGTACGGGCGTGAAGAACTCCTCGCGGACCTGCCGCCCTACCAATTCGGTGGTTCGATGATCGAACGGGTGACGATGGAAAAAACGCGTTACGCGCGCCCGCCGGCCCGTTTCGAGGCGGGAAGCCAGCCGGTTACCCAGATCGTGGGCCTCGCGCGGGCGGTGGATTACCTCAGTGCCATCGGCATGGAGAACGTGGCGCGCTACGAAGATGAGCTGACTGCCCAGCTGCTTGCCGGGCTCGGGCAGATCCCGGGGATCCGGGTGCTCGGCCCGCGCACAGGCGCCGGACGTACCGGGATCGCGGCTTTTACCGTGGACGGCGTGCACCCGCATGACGTGGGGCAATTCTTGGACGCGCGCGGTATTGCGGTGCGGGTGGGCCACCATTGCGCCCAGCCGATTCATGATTTCTTCGGGGTGCCGGCTTCGGTGCGCGCCTCCGTGGGGATCTATACAACGAGCTCGGATATTGACGCATTCCTTGATGCGTTGAGCCAGGTCCGCGGCTATTTCCGGGTGGAAGGATAAAAAGTTGAGCGAACTTGATGAGCTCTACCAGCAGATTATTCTCGACGCGGCGCGCGAACGCCACGGTGAAGGTGAGCTGGCGCCGGTGGCCGGTAGCGCCGTCGTACCACAAGGGGAGTCCACCCAGGTCAATCCCATGTGCGGGGATGAGGTGACCCTCGAGGTGCGCCTCTCCCCGGATGGAGAGAAGATCGCCGAGCTCGCCTGGCAGGGGCAGGGCTGTTCCATTTCCCAGGCCTCGATTTCCATTATGAATGACCTGGTGGCCGGGCAATCCATCGAGAACCTCACCACCCTCTACGGTTATTTCCGCGAGATGATGGACAGCCGCGGGGCGGAGCTTTCAGATACCGCCGCGGATGCCCTGGAAGACGCCGCCGCTTTCCACGGGGTAGCCCGCTTCCCCATGCGCATTAAATGCGCGCTACTCGGCTGGATGGCAGTCCGCGAAGCAACCGACGAAGCATTGCGCCACCTCAATACACCCGGCACGCCCGCGAGCAATTCAGCAGAAGCTACGAATCCCGTGGGCGCTACGCCGCCCCTAATGAAGGAGACCCCGGAACAATGACGGAGAAGAACGAAGTAACCCCGCCCGCGCCCGAGGCAACTGCTCCCGAGGCCACCCCGCCTGCCGCGGAAACGGCGCCTGCGGCAAGCGTGCCGGAAACTATGGCTGCAGCAAACGCACCGGAGGCACCCGCGCCCGCAGCGGACGAACGTATCGGCGAAGTGGTCTACACCGACGGTGATAGCCCGATAGACGACGTCGATCCCTACCTCGTCCTCGAGGCGATGAAAGACGTTATCGATCCGGAGCTCGGCGTGAATATCGTCGATCTTGGCCTGGTCTACGGCGTGACCACGAACGGCCGCCACCTCCACCTCGATATGACCCTCACCTCGCCGGCCTGCCCGCTCACGGACGCCATCACCGACGGCATTATTATCGCCACGGAAGATCTTGTGGACGACGTGGATATTAACTGGGTGTGGCTACCGCCGTGGGGCCCGGAACGCATTACCGAAGACGGCCGCGATGACCTGCGCGCCCTCGGTTTCAATATTTAGTACGACGACGCCCGTGCGCCCAGAAAATTCTGTGCGCACGCCGCACTTCCGCCAACGCCTCTTTAGCGCCAGGTATTGCAGGCGTTGAAATCGCCTGTTTCGTAGCCGGTTGTCAGTGCATCCATACGCTGAGCGGATGAGCCATGGGAGAACTTTTCCGGATTGACATCCATGCCGGCGCTTTCTTGAATATGGTCATCGCCAATCGCGGCAGCGGCATCAATCGCGCTGGCGAGCTGGTCACGGGTGGGAGCCTGGAGAATCGGGATCCCGCTGGCCGGATCAACCGTGCTGGCGGCGTGATGCAACCAGAGGCCGGCGTAGCAATCAGCCTGCAATTCCGAGCGCACCTGCGAAGAATCCGGGCCGGTATCGCGCGGATTGACGCGCTCGAATACCCCGGTGAGATTCTGGATATGATGCCCGAATTCGTGGGCGACCACATAGGCCTGGACCAGGGTGGTGTTCTCCGCCCCGAAATTAGCTTCCAGTTCATCGAAGAAGGTGGTGTCAAGGTAGACGGTTCCATCGGCGGGGCAGTAGAAGGGACCCACCTGACTGGAGGCATTCCCACACCCGGTGCTCACGCCTTCGGAAAAGAGCGCAAAGCCAGGAAGCTCATAGCGGGTGCGCGCCGCGCGGGGCAGTTCCTTTTCCCAAAATGCATCGAGGGATTGGGCCACCGCCACCATAAAGCATTCGGTGGAGGCATTGGCATCCGCTCCGGTACGGCACTTGTCCGCGAAATCTGAGGTGGTGGATTGCTGGGCGGAGCTGCCCTGAGGGGAGGTGCCCTGGGTGATAGCAGCCGGCGGGGGAGTACCGGTGACCATGTACCAGACCAGGGCAATAATAATTCCGGTGAGCCCCATGCCGCCGCCAATCATGGCACCGCGCCCGCGTCCGCGATTTTGTACTCTCGCCCCGTCGAGGCGCACGCCGTCGTTAACACTCATGGCTTCGAGCCTACCCTCCCGGCCCGGCCCCCGCGGCCCTTTTCCGTTAATACCGCGCGATAGCGTACCCGAGGGGAAGCGCCGCCACGATCACGCAGATGAGGCAGGCGAGGAAGCTCCATCCGGCCACCTTGCGGAAGCGCAGCTGACCGGGAGTGGCACGCTGTTCGCGCGAGAGCGTGACGGCGGTGAGAACCAGGCCCGCCACCGCGCCCAGCCAGGCGAGGAGTTGCACGAGCAGCCGGCCGTGCCCGAGAAATACGCAGGCCGCAGCGCATACGGATATCACCACGGGTAGCACATAAGCGCCGTGGGTTTCCGGATGCTCGCCGGGATCCGGTTCGGGTGCTGAAGATGATATTGTCACCTGTCCATTGTCCCCCGTGCACGCCGCTGGCACCAGTGGCGCGCTGCTGTGAGACCACCTGCAAGCCGAGGCCCATCGGCGGCACAGGCGACCTTGACCAGCGCACGCCAGTAGCGCGCTACCGTGACGGCCAATGCGGCCCGCGCGCGATTTTCTCGGTAAAGTAGGCCCTTGTGATTACGGCTTCTGATCTCACGATTCGCATCGGTACGCGTGAACTTGTCCAGCACGCCAGTTTTCAGGTCCACAAGGGTATGCGCGTGGGCCTGGTGGGGCGCAACGGCGCGGGCAAAACCACGATGACCCGCCTGCTGGCAGGCGAAGGCACCACCTCGGATGCCGTTGATTACGAAGGAACTCTGCACCGCAGCGGCACCATCGCCTACCTCCCGCAAGATACCCACGATGGGGATCCGAACCAGATTGCCCGGGATCGTATCCTGGAGGCCCGCGGAATTGACGCCACGATCCGCCGCATCCGCAAGGCGGAAAAAGATATGGCCGAATGCACCGGCACCCGCCAGCAAAAAGCCATGGAACGCTACGTGCGCCTGGATCAGGAGTTCACCGCGGCCGGGGGCTGGGCCGCCAATGCCCAGGCTTCCCAAATGGCCGCGGCTCTGGGCCTGGATGAGCGCATCCTCAACCAGCCCCTCGGCACCCTTTCGGGTGGGCAGCGCCGCCGCGTCGATCTGGCGCGGGTGCTTTTTTCCCAGGCAGATACGCTACTTTTGGACGAACCGACCAACCACCTCGACCACGATTCCCTCCTGTGGTTGCGCGATTACCTCGCGAATTATTCGGGTGGTTTCGTGGTGATTTCCCACTCGGTGGATCTGCTGGAAGAAACGGTCACGGCGGTCTGGCATTTGGATGCCAACCGGGCGGCCCTCGACCAGTACGCGATGGGTTGGTCAGCCTACCTCAAGCAGCGCGAAACCGATGAGCGCCGGCGCCGGCAGATGCGCGCCAATGCCGAAAAGAAAGCGGATCATTTGCTGGCGCAGGCCAATAAGATGCGCGCGAAGGCCACGAAGGCGGTTGCCGCTCAGAATATGGCGAAACGTGCGGAGAAGCTTCTTGAGGGACTGGAAGAAGAACGCGCGGACGATAAAGTGGCAGCGCTGCGTTTCCCCGAGCCGGCTCCCTGCGGGAAAACACCGTTGCGGGCCCGGGGCCTGTCAAAATCCTACGGTTCCCTGGAGGTGTTCACCGGCGTTGATTTGGCGATTGACCGCGGTTCGCGCGTCGTCGTTCTTGGTCTCAACGGCGCGGGCAAAACCACGCTATTGCGTTTACTGTACGGAACGGAAACCCCGGACACCGGTGAAGTGCTCCCCGGGCACGGCCTCAAGCTGGGCTATTACGCGCAGGAACACGATTTTATCGATACGGATAAAACTGTGGTTGATAATTTGCGTTACGTCGCCCCGGAGTTCGACGAAACAGGCTTACGAACCGTGCTCGGTTCCTTTTTGTTTTCGGGCGACGACGCCGATAAGCCCGCTCGCGTCCTCTCCGGCGGTGAAAAGACCCGCCTGGCCTTGGCCATGCTGGTGGTTTCGCGCGCCAATGTGCTGTTGCTGGACGAACCAACCAATAATCTTGACCCGGCCTCCCGGGAGAAAATCCTTGGCGCCCTGGGCAAGTACGAAGGCGCCGTCGTACTGGTCACGCACGACGAAGGTGCCGTGACCGCGCTCAATCCCGAGCGTGTGCTTCTCCTCCCGGACGGAGACGAAGATTTGTGGAGCGACGACTATCTGGAGTTGGTTTCCCTCGCCTAGCACGGGTGTGCCCGGTACCGGAAACCGATACCGGGCACACATACTAGCCTGAAGCTAGGCAAGCGGTGCAAACACTGAATAACTCAGGCGCGCAACCGCTTAGCGGCGCACCACCGCATTCTTGGGAACCACGACCACGCCGCCTTCAGAGACGTAGAAACCGCGTTCGCGGTCATAATCGTGATTGACACCCAGCTGCGCGCCTTCTTCGATCTGGACATTCTTATCCACGATGGCGCGGATAACGGTGGCATTGCGCCCCACATTCACGCCGTCCAGCAGCACCGATTCACGCACCGAGGACCAGGAATTCACCCGCACCCCGGGGGAGAGCACCGATCCGATCACTTCGCCACCGGAGACGATAACACCGGGGGAAACAATGGAATCCAGGGCGTGCCCGAGGCGTTCGTGATGCCCGTACACGAATTTTGCGGGCGGCAACCCGGTGTAGCCGGTCAGGATCGGCCAGCGCTCGTTGTACAGGTTGAAATCCGGGGTAACGGAAATAAGATCCATATTCGCTGCGTAGTAGGCGTCAATGGTACCCACGTCACGCCAGTAGTCCTTATCCCGTTCACCTTCACCGGGGATACGGTTATAGGTGAAATCGTAGACGCCGCAATTACCGGCTTCCACGAATCGCGGAACAATGCTGCCACCCATATCATGGGCGGAACTGGGATCCGCGGCGTCATTCTGGAGGGCCTCAACCAGGGCGTCAGTGTTGAAAATGTAATTGCCCATGGAAGCCAGGAACTGATCCGGGGCTTCTTCCAGGCCCAAACCGGAGGTATCCTGCGGCTTTTCCAGGAACCGGGAAACCTTCTGGTGGTTCTCCGCATCCACATCAATAACGCCGAAGGAGGGGGCCAGTTCCAGCGGCTGGCGAATACCGGCAATGGTCAGGTCAAAACCGGATTCCACATGCTGGTCCATCATCTGGGAGAAGTCCATGCGGTAGATATTGTCTGCTCCGGTTACGAGCACAACATCAGGCCGTTCATCATCGATGACGTTCATGGACTGGTAAATGGCATCCGCACTACCGGAGAACCACCCCTTGCCGCGCCGCTGCTGGGCGGGAACCGGGGCCACATAATTGCCCAAGAGGTTGGACATACGCCAGGTTCTCGTAATATGGCGGTCCAGCGAATGCGACTTGTACTGGGTAAGCACGATGATCTGGAGGTATCCAGAATTCACGATGTTACTCAGCGCGAAGTCAATCAGCCGGTAAATGCCACCGAAAGGAACCGCGGGTTTCGCTCGATCTTCAGTGAGCGGCATCAAACGCTTGCCTTCGCCTCCCGCAAGGACGATGGCCAGAACGCGTAAATCTCTCCTCATGACTACAGCGTACCGTAAAACGTGAAGTTGAACACCCGCGTCCAGAGGGGAAGTGGACAAGTCGGGCGCCGGTCCACGCTGTGGATAAATGGGGCCCGCGGCTGTGTTTCCGGGGGTGGTGGGTTACCCTTGAGGTAGTACGCTCGCATGATCCGCTTCGTGGGGAAGCGGACGGCGGCGAAGAAGCCGGAGGCAACCATGCGCATTGATTTACTTACTCGCGAATACCCCCCGCATGTGTACGGAGGCGCGGGAGTTCACGTGACCGAGCTTTCCCGTGTGCTCGCCCAGCATGCTGATATTCACGTGCGTGCTTTTGATGGCCCGCGCGCTCCCTCGGAGAACAAAGATGTTCCCGCGGGTGTAGCACTGGAGGGCTATGACTACCTCAAAGAACTTGAGGGCGCGAACGCGGCCGTGCGCACCATGGGTGTTGATCTTAATATGGTCACGGATGTGGAAGGTGCGGATCTGGTGCACTCCCACACCTGGTACGCGAATTTCGCCGGGCATATCGCTTCGATTCTTTACGGTATTCCTCATGTGATTTCCGCGCATTCTCTGGAACCGCTGCGCCCGTGGAAACGCGAACAGCTCGGGGGCGGCTACCAGCTGAGCTCCTGGGTGGAAAAAACCGCCTACGAATCCGCGGCCGGAATCGTGGCGGTATCGCACGCGATGCGCTCCGATATTTTGCGCTGCTACCCGAATATTGCACCCGAACGGGTGCGGGTGATTCATAACGGTATCGATTTGAATACCTGGAAAGCTCCGGAAACCAGCGCGGAAAAAGAAGATGCCCGCCGGTATTTCGCCAGCTACGGCCTGGATCCGGATCGGCCCACCATTATGTTCGTTGGGCGTATTACCCGCCAGAAGGGCGTGCCGGGGCTGCTGCGCGCGCTGCGCCAGGTCGATAAGGGCGTCCAGGTGGTGCTGTGCGCCGGGGCTCCCGATACTCCCGAAATCTTGGAGGAAACAAAGGCGCTCGTGGCGAAGCTGCAGGCCGAACGCGAAGGCGTGGTCTGGATTGACGATATGCTCAGCCAGGATCGCATTGTCGCCCTGGAATCGTGCTGCACCACTTTTGTTACCCCCTCCATTTATGAGCCGCTCGGCATTGTTAATCTGGAGGCGATGGCGGTGGGGCTTCCGGTGGTCGGCACCGAAACAGGGGGAATTCCCGATTGCATCGTGCACGGAACCACCGGGCTGCTTGTTCCTATCGAACAGGCACAGGACGGCACCGGCACCCCGCTCAACCCCGAGCAATTCGAGGCAGATCTGGCCGCGGCTCTCAACGAGGTGTGCTCCGATCAGGAGCGGGCCGCGCAGATGGGCCTGGCTGGCCGCCGCCGGGTGGAGGACCATTTCTCCTGGGAAGCTATCGGCGAAAAAACCATGGAGTTCTACCGCGAACTCGTGGATAACTATCCGCGGCGCTAACCGGTTATGTCGTAGCGGCACGCTATTCTAGAACCATGGGTGACGTGCTGTCTTTGAAAGATGTAACGCTGCGCCGCGGGGCTACAGAAATCCTCCGCTCGGTATCCTGGGATGTTAATTCCGGGGAACGCTGGGTGATTTTCGGGCCCAACGGCGCCGGGAAAACCACGCTCATACAGGTGGCCGCCGCGCGGCTCTTCCCCAGCTCGGGAAGCGTGGAGCTCATGGGCGAACGCCTCGGCACGGTGGATGTGCGGGAGCTGCGCAGCGCCGTGGGGGTAACCTCGGCCGGGATTGATGCCCGCATCCCCGGGGGTGAAACCGTTTTCCAAGCGGTGCGCACCGCCGCCTACGGGCACCTGGCCGCCTGGAATGAGGAGTACGACGCCGCAGATGACGCCCGCGCCCGCGCCATGTTGCGCAGGCTCGGTTTACGGGACCTCGAGGATCGTAAAGTTGCGCACCTATCGTCCGGGGAACGTAAACGCTTGGGGATCGCGCGGGCCCTCATGCCCAATCCGGAAGTCCTTATTCTGGATGAACCCACCTCGGGCCTGGATCTGGGTGGGCGCGAACGCCTGCTAGCCACCCTCTCGCGGCTGGCCGGAGCAGCATACGCCCCGGCCATGCTGCTGGTCACCCACCACGTGGAGGAAATCCCGGTCGGCTTTACCCATATGCTGCTCCTCAAAGCGGGCAGTGTTGTGGCAGCCGGGCCGCTAGCGGAAGTTCTGACTTCCGCGCAGCTCTCGGAGGCATTTGATTACCCGCTCCGGGTGGAAGAAAACGCGGGCCGGTATACCGCGCGCGCTGCCCGCTAGGGGGATCTGGTGCTCGGTATATCTGTAGCCCGGGCTATTTCGCGGGCGGAAATCCCGATATTCCGCGCTCAGTAGATTTTCCGCTCGGTATATCCGAGGCGCAGGGTGTCCGGTAGCATGGCACCAGAGGACGAAGAGGCCCGGAGCCGGAGAACCGGCTGGGTGGAACTCTCAGGAAAGGGAGAACAATGACGTGGCAAATTTGGGTCATCGCCGGGTTAGTACTCGCAATTGTTGAGATGTTTACCCTCGATTTCACTTTCCTTATGCTGGGGCTAGCTGCCCTGGCCACCGCGGGAGTGGCCCTGGGAACAGATGTCCTGTGGATCCAGATCATCGCCTACGGAATTTTCGCCCTTATCCTCTTGTTTTTCGCCCGTCCCTGGGCGCGCCGTCACATCAACCCGCGCGGCGCCGCCGTCGGCAATGTGGAGGCGCAGGTGGGCCGGCGTGCCTACGCGCTCACGGAGATTACCGAACGCGGCGGGCGCGTGAAAATTGGCGGAGATGAATGGAGTGCCCGCACCGCTGCGGGGCGTATCCCGGAGGGCGGCGTCGTACTTGTGCAAGCAATTGACGGTGCCACCGCAATCGTGACCCCGGAATCATAAGTTTTATCTGCTTCACGTACCACCGACAAGTCACCGAGGCCGCCTAGCGGCACAAAGGAAAAATCATGGATGCTGATATCAACGCGAGCACGGTTATTGGCGTGCTCCTCCTCTTACTCCTTCTCCTTGTGGTGGTGGCGGTGTTCCGTTCCGTCATCAAGGTGCAGCAAGGCTACCAGGTGGTTGTGGAACGCCTGGGCCGCTACCACTCCGTGCTGCAACCGGGGCTGCATTTCCTGGTGCCGTTCTTCGACGCGGTACGCCAGCGCATCGATATGCGTGAGCAAGTGGTGCCTTTCCCGCCCCAGCCGGTTATTACCTCCGATAACATTAACGTGTCCATTGACACGGTTATCTACTACCAGGTGACGAACGCGTATTCCGCAACTTACGAAATTGCCGACCCGATGACGGGTATCGAGCAGCTGGCCGTCACCACCTTGCGTAACATCATCGGCACCATGGATATGGAACAGGCCCTGACCGGCCGCGACCGTATTAACGACCAGCTCCGCAGCGTGCTGGACGATGCCACCGGGCGCTGGGGTATCCGCGTTTCTCGCGTGGAACTCAAGGCGATTGATCCGCCCGCTACCGTTCAGGGCGCAATGGAACAGCAGATGAAGGCCGAACGTGACCGCCGCGCCGCGATTCTCACCGCGGAAGGTATTAAGCAGTCCCAGATTTTGACCGCCGAAGGCGAAAAGCAATCGGCTATTCTCAAGGCTGAAGGTCAAGCTCAGGCAACCGTCCTCAAGGCCCAGGGTGAATCCCGCGCTATTCTTCAGGTCTTCGACGCGATCCACAAGGGCAATGCCGATCCGAAGCTGCTCTCCTACGAATACATTAAGACGCTGCCGCAGATCGCCAATTCGCAGTCCTCGAAGCTGTGGATTGTTCCTACCGAGCTCACCGCCGCGCTCGACGCAGTACAGAAGGGCTTCGGCGGAGGCCGCAGCGGCGGGGGAGATGACCCCAACCCGGCCGGGCCCACCGGGGTCGATTTTGAGAACGCGGCCGATGTGGCTGATGTTCTCAAGGAAACCACCCTCCCCGATATTGATTCGGCGCTGGCCGATGCACGCGGGGAAGCTAATCGCGCTGTTGATGATGCGCGCGGTTCCGTTTCCGATCCCAACCAGATCCCGAAGAACTAAGCGAAAAAACAAGCTCATCGGCGTGTCGAATCACCGAGCTTGATATCGATAATTGGCCGGGGCCGCCCACTGCGCACAACGCGCGGAGCGGCCCCGGCCATTTGTATCCGATACCGGCGTGGTGGCACGCTTGCTATGTGTTGATTTACCTCGATAACGTTGCCGCGCCCGAACTTGATGATTATTTCCGGCTCACCGATGTGCACCTGCGCCGCTTACTCGAACCCGAGCGCGGGGTGTATATGGCCGAATCAACGAAAGTTATCGAGCGGGCTTTGCAGGCCGGCCACCAGCCGCGTTCCTTTCTCACCTCTCCGCGCTGGCTCCCGGATTTGCAAGCCTGCTTGGAGCGTTGCGGTTGGGCGGCGGACGGAGCGGCGGTGCCTATCTACGTGGGTACCGATGAGATGCTCCAGGCAGTAACCGGTTTCAAAGTCCATCGGGGTGCCCTGGCCGCGATGCACCGCCCGGAATTGGCCGATGTGGCAACGTTGCTAGCGGAGGCACGCGAAGGGCGCGGGGCGCGGCGCGTCGTCGTTCTAGAAGGGCTGGTGGACCACACAAATGTGGGCGCGATTTTCCGTTCCTGCGCGGGGCTCGGGGTCGATGCGGTGCTGGTGACCGATACGTGCGCCGATCCGCTGTATCGCCGCTCGGTGCGAGTATCTATGGGGACCGTGTTTCAGGTGCCGTGGACGCGGATCCACGAGTGGCCGCGCAGTATCGAAAAATTGCACGGTCTCGGTTTCCTCACGGCAGCTTTAGCGTTGGAGGACGACGCCGAAACTCTGGATGATTTTGCGAACCGCGCTGATGTGCTGGCTCCGGATTCGCGGGTCGCACTTATTCTCGGAACGGAAGGGGACGGTCTGAGCGCGCGTACCGTCGCGAGTGCGGATACCCGGGTCATTATTCCCATGGCGGGGCACGTGGATTCCCTCAATGTGGCCGCCGCGAGCGCGGTGGCCTGCTGGGCGCTGCGCACCCGCGACTGAGGTGAAAGCGGAGCGCAACAAAACGGCAGGTAGAGCAGGCCCTTGAGAAAATAATTACTGTTAATGCCGGGTATACCCGGTGGAAAGAAGGTGCTACGCACGACGAAAGTGGAAGGGTGCAGGACAGTTCCCAAATCGATTCGCTCGTCGCGTGGCGCTTGGCGAAAACAGTACGTGACCGGCGTGAAAGCCTGGGAATGTCGCAAGAAGACCTCGCTTTGCGCGCCAATCTCAATCGCACCACGTTGCAATCGCTAGAAAGTGGGCGTTCCGATCATAAAACCGGAAAGCCGTCTAATCCGCAGCTACGCACGCTGCTCCAATTGGCGCGGGCGCTGGAAATGTCCGCCGGGGAACTCCTTGGCGAAGCCGAACGTCTCTACGATCAGGCGCTTCGCGAAGAAGGCTTATAGCTAGTCCTATGGTGCTGTAGCGCGGCGGGCCGTGTATCTCCCGGATGCGGGCAGCCGCTAGCTTGGGGCCGTGTGCGGCGCGCGCTTAAGGTGCGCGCGGGCGTCGGGTTGAGGCGTGCCCGGAAATGTTTTAGGAAAATTGGGCGGTACCGGGGTATCCGAGCTGGCGCCAGGCTTCGTACACGGCAATGGATGCCGCATTGGCAAGATTAAGAGACCGCAGGTGTGGGAGCATCGGTATGCGCACCGCCGCGGTGATACGTTCGTGGGCGACGACGCGCGCGGGCAAGCCGGTTGGTTCAGGCCCGAAAAGGAGATAGTCGTCGGGCTGGTAGGAGACTTCGGCGAAGTTATTTTGGGTATGCCCGGTAAAAGCAAAGATGCGAGCATCGGGTGCACTGGTGAGAAATTCCTCAAAATTCGGGTGAATAACGAGGTTGGCAAGGTCGTGGTAATCCAAGCCGGCGCGTTTGAGATGGGCATCGGAAAAATCGAAACCGAGGGGCTCAATCAGGTGCAAGGTGGCGCCGGTGCACGCCGCTAGGCGAATGGCCGCGCCGGTATTACCGGGAATGCGCGGCTCGAAGAAAACAATATGAAGCACCCATCCAGGGTACTCGCCCAAGAATTTCGCGCGCGATTTTTGTGTCGTATCCCTTCGGTAGAGTAAAGCCGTACCGTAAAATCGAACATGCGTTCTAATCTGTTGTGGGGGTGCTATGGGTGCGCAGAAATTAGCTGCCGCGCGGGCCGCGCTTGCCCGTGCGGAATCCGCGGTGGGATTAGCCGGCTCACAACCGCAGGTACAACCACAGTCGGGCGGGAGCGGCTGGGATCTCCCACCGGAACTTTCTCCACTTTTCCCGCGGGGCCTAGCCCCGGGGATGACTCTCGGAGTTAGCGGTTCGCGCATTGCGCTGGCCCTGGTGGCCTCCCTGGTAAGTGCGCAAGGTGCGTGGTGCATCTACCTCGGTGTGCCTGATATGGGCTGGGAAGCCTGCGCCGGGTTAGGAAGCGATCTCAATCGGATTGTTACTATTCCCTACCTCCCGCCGGCCCGGAGCGGGGCGGCGCTTTCGGCCGCTATTGATCTTTTTGACGTGGTGATTGTGGGGAGCGCGCTGCGCCTAGATACGCGGGAACAGCGCCGGCTCGCGCAGCGGGCACGTAACCGGGAAACCCTGCTTATTGCGGAAAACTGGCAGGTGCGGGATCGGGTGCAGGCGCGCTATGAATCGGTGACGGGCCCGGCCAGCGGAAGCGGGTATATCGCACATATCACCGTGGAGCTCCGCTCCGCGCACGGTGCACGCCTGCGTATTGTGTGGGATGCTACCGGCTGGCATCCGGCCGCGGGCCTGCGGGCGGTGCCATCTGCACACGAGGCCGCTAGGGCTTTGAATGAGGTTGCCCCGGTTTTGAATGAGGTCGCTCCGGCTATGCGCGGTGTCGCTTCGCGCCGCGCGGTGCCCGAGCGCCGGATCCCGGGTGACCAGACTCCTGGAACCGAGCTTCGTTTGGTACCGGTTACCGATGCGCGGGGGAGGGGTGGAGAATAATGCGCCAGGCAACAGTCTGGGTTCCTCACTGGCCCATTATCGCAGCGGAAATGGCGGGAATTGTGAGCAGAGAAAATCCCGTCGCGGTCGTGGAACACCACCGGGTAGCCAGCCTCAATATCTGGGCCTGGCAGAAAGGCGCCCGGGTGGATATGCCCACCCGGCAACTGCAATCTCTCGTCCCGCAATGCACCGTTATTCAACGGGATGGGGCGCGTGAGCTACGTTTCTTCGACCCGATACTACGCGCTATCTCCAATCGAGTGGCGCGCTTCTCGATGCTAGAACCGGGAGTGGTTATCTTTTCAGCCGCGGGCCCGGCACGCACCGCAGGCGGAGAAGAACGCCTATGCGAAAGCATCGTGGGGGATATCGTTGATGCCGCCGGGTGTGAAGCCCGGGTTGGAATCGCGGAAGGAACCCTTCCTAGCCTATGGGCGGCGCGCACCTCGCGCATTATCGCTCCGGGTGCTTCCGAACAAGCATTGGCCAGCCAACCGATCTCGCTTTTCCTTCTTACCGCAACGTCAGCAACCCGCCCCGCGCTCCGTGACTGCGTGGAACTACTTCATGACTTGGGGATCGCCACTATCGCGGATGTTATCGGGCTGGGGCAGCGCTCCCTCGTCACGCGTTTCGGGAATATCGGGCAATACCTGTGGGATCTTGCCACAGCGCGCACCCTACCCGCACACGAAGCAACCCCGGATACCCGTGATATATCAGTGGTAGCCACTTTTGATCCGCCCCTGAGCCACGCGGAACACGCGGCTTTTGCCGCGCGTAATCTCGCCGGGCAACTCGAAACAAAAATGCGGGCCGGTGCGGCTGGCTCCGCCCGCCTGGATATTCGGGCGAGCTCCGCCTCCGGAGAAGTAATGACACGCAGCTGGCACCTCGAACTTCTCACCCAAGAAGATGTGGTGGATCGGGTGCGGTGGCAAATCTCCGCCTGGATAGCACAACCCCGTGAGGCCAGCGAAGCGCCAGCGGAAACCCGCGGAGGTATTACCCAATTAGAGTTGATCGCCCGGGATATTACCCCCGCGGGCAACCATCCGGCGCCCCTCTGGGGTGCGCGCACCACCAGCGATGCGGCAGCAGCGCGCGGGGCTCACCGCCTCCAAAGCCTCCTCGGTGAAGAATACGTGCGGGTACCCCGCCGGGTGGGTGGGCGCCTCCCCGAAGAAGATATACAAGAAATCCCCTGGGGCCAGGCGGTAGATACCTCCCGGGCTGGGCTTCCCTGGCCGGGCCGGCTGCCCGAACCCGCCCCGGTACAGTTCCTGCGCACGCCCTATCCGGTGGCTGTGCTGTGTACCTGCAGGCAGCCACTTGCTATTGCCGCAACCACCGCATTGCACTGCCCGGGGGAGTGCCAGCGGCCCTTTCCGGCTACCATCCGCACGGCTTCCCGCACCGGCGCGGCTTTGCCCGCAAGGCACGATGCCTCGCCCGCGGGCCCTGCCTTATCATCGGGCTATGCTGCCTCACCCGCGGGCCCTGCTGCCTCACCCGCGGGCCCTGCTGCCTCACCCGCGGGCCCTGCTGCCTCACCCGCGGGCCATGCTGCCTCACCCGCGGGCCCTGCCTTATCATCGGGTAGCGCCGGGCCTCCTACCGCATCGCTCCGCGCGCTTTTCGGCGTGGAAGGCTCCCTCACGGTACTCGACTACGCCGGCCCCTGGGTGAGCGAACAACGCTGGTGGGCGCGCCCCACGCGGCGCGCCTATATCCAGGCAGTCACCACCACCGGGGCGGTACTTCTCTATAGAGAACAGGAGCGCTGGTACCTTGCAGCCAGCTACATCTAGCCATGACCACTCTTATCACTAGCTCTCCCTATATTCCGTATGCGGAACTGCATGCCCACTCGGCTTTCAGTTTTCTTGACGGAGCCAGCCTGCCCGAAGACCTCGTGCAAGGCTGCCTGGACCTGCGTATCGAAGCCCTCGCTCTCACCGATCACGATGGTTTTCCCGGCGTCATGCAGCTCGCACAAGCCGGGCGAGATACCGGCCTCCCCACCATCACCGGCACCGAAATAACGCTGGATAGCACCCAGCCGCGCGAAGGCCCGGATCCGGAAGGTGAGCATCTTGTGTTCCTTGCCCGCACCCCGGCCGGATACCAGCACCTCTCCCGCGCTATCGGAACAGCCATGCTCGCCAGCGGTGCAAAAGGAATCGCGCACCATACGCTGGCTCAGCTTGCCCGCAATAATGGCGATATTCTCGTCCTCACCGGCGGCTGCCGCAAAAGCGCCCTCCGCCGCATTCTTGACACCCAACGCGGCAGTGAGGCCCGCCGCGCAGCCCGGCAAGAACTTGACCTCCTTATCGGCACCTTTGGGAAAGATAACGTCGTCGTGGAACTCACCTCCCACGCCGGACCGCTTGACGCACAGCGATGCGATCTTCTCGAAGAACTGGCCCGGGAAACCGGAGTTCGCGCGGCAGTAACAGGAAACGTCCACTGCGCGCATCCCGCCGACCGCCCGATTGCCGATATATTCGCTGCCACCCGGGCCCGCCGTACCCTCGATGAGATAGACCCCTACCTTCCCGCCGCCGGAGCCTATCTGCGCTCCGGCCACGACTGGCGCATCCTGCACCGTGGGCGCGAACGCTACCTAGAAGCCGCAGCCCGCATCGCCGAAGAATGCGCCTTTGATCTCTCCCTCGTCGCGCCGAATCTTCCCCCGTTCCCGGTCCCGGAAGGCTATACCGAAGCCACCTGGCTGAGGGAACTGGTGCTGCGCAAAGCCCGCGAGCGCTACGGAACACCGGCGGACTACCCGCGTGCCTGGGAAGTGATCGAGCACGAACTCGAGGTCATTACCAACCTGGGTTTCCCCGGATATTTCCTCATCGTGGAAGAAATAGTGGACTTTTGCCACTCGCGCAATATTTGGTGCCAGGGGCGCGGCTCGGCAGCGAACTCCGCCGTGTGCTTCGCCCTGGGAATCACCGCGGTCGATGCCGTGAAACATGCCATGCTTTTTGAACGGTTTTTATCCCCGGGGCGCTCGGGGCCACCCGATATCGATATCGATATCGAATCCTCACGCCGCGAAGAAGTCATCCAGCATGTGTACGAACGGTACGGGCGCTCCTGCGCTGCCCAGGTCGCCAATGTCATCTCTTATCGGCCCCGCTCTGCTATCAGAGATGTGGCACGGGCCTTCGGATACCCGGAAGGCCATATCGACCAGTGGGCATCAGCATTTCACCACCGTAGTATCAGCCCGGGCAGCAGCGCCCAGCCCCAGCCCGCCGGGCTACCCGAACGCGTCGCCGCGCTGGCTACCCGGATACAGCAGCTCCCGCGGCATCTGGGAATCCATTCCTCCGGAATGGTGCTGTGTGATCGCCCGGTTATTGACGTATGCCCGGTGGGGTGGGCATCCAAACCGGGAAGAACAGTACTGCAATGGGATAAAGACGATTGCGCTACCGCCGGGCTCGTGAAATTCGATCTTCTCGGGCTCGGAATGCTCACCGCTCTGCGTATCAGCTTCACAGAACTCACCCGCCGCGGGATTCTCGCGCCCAATGGCCAGCCCCTCAGTTTGCATAATGTGCCCTCGGAGGACCCGGAGGTATATACCCTCCTTCAAGCAGCCGATACCGTCGGAGTGTTCCAGGTGGAATCCCGCGCGCAAATCGCCACCCTGCCACGCCTGAAACCCGAATGCTTCTACGATCTAGTTATCGAGGTGGCTCTTATCCGCCCCGGCCCCATTCAAGGCGGATCTGTCAATCCCTATCTGCGGCGCAAACAGGGGAAAGAAAAAGTGACCTATCCGCACCCGCTCCTGAAAAATGCGCTGGAAAAAACCCTGGGGGTGCCGCTCTTCCAAGAACAGCTCATGCATATTGCCATTGACGCCGCGGGATTCACACCTGCACAAGCCGACCAGCTCCGCAAGGCCATGGGCTCGAAACGCTCCGCCGCCCGCATGGAACGCCTACGCGGCCAACTCATGGAAGGCATGGAAAAACAGGGGATAACTGATCCGGAGGTGCGCGCAGAGATCTATGAGAAACTCGCCGCTTTCGCCGAGTTCGGTTTCCCCGAATCCCACGCCTTTTCCTTCGCCTACCTCGTTTACGCTTCCGCCTGGCTGAAAGTTCACCACCCGGAAGAGTTCTATATGGGTTTACTCAATGCGCAACCAATGGGCTTTTACTCCCCGCAATCCCTTGTTGCCGATGCGAGGCGGCATCACCTCGTGGTGCGGCGGGCAGATGTCACGCGTTCGCACGAACACGTCAGCGTGGAAGAACTACCCGATACGCAAGATCGTCCGAAACGGGAACACCCGCGTATCCACGTGGATAGCCACCGCTACCTCCAGCTCGGACTCAGCAGCATTAAAGGCCTCGGGAACGCGGCCACGCGGCGAATCCTCACGGCCCGCGCCCGGGCGCCCTTCCGTGACCTCGCTGACCTAGCGCAGCGTGCCCGGTTGAAAACAGCAGATATCGAGATTCTTTCCCGCGCCGGAGCCACAGACAGTTTGGGAGTGAGCCGGCGGGAAGGCGTCTGGATAGCCCAAGCGGTGAGCAATGCTGAGGTAGCACACGGCACCATGTATCAGCCCGCGATCCCCGGAACGGAACCTTTCGGTGCGGTGCCCGAGCTCCCGGAACTCACCGCAGTGGAACAGGCCCATACGGACCTGCGCACCACCGGAATTTCTCCCGATTCCTACCCGACGCAATTCATTCGCCCAGCCCTCACCGCGCGCGGAATTCTCACGGTTGCCGCGGTATCCACCCATCCGGAAAAAAGCAGGTGCAAAGTGGCCGGACTGGTTACCCACCGCCAGCGGCCCCATACCGCGAAAGGAATCACCTTCCTCAACCTCGAAGATGAAACCGGGATGCTCAACGTCCTCATCACCCCGCAGCTATGGGAACGCTATCGGGAGATTGCGCGCACCTCGAACGCCTTGGTGATCCGCGGGATGGTCGAACGCGATGGCGGAGCCGCCGTTTTCCACGCCGATGGAATCGAAGCTATCCCGCTCGGGATCAACCTGCCCTCCCGGGATTTCCGATAGCCGCGCGATAAAGCTGGTGGCTAGGGAGTAGCGGCGTCGTCGCTTAAAACCTCTTAGCGAAAAGAACGCAACCGGCCGCGAACAATCGATACGATAACGGAAGTTGCTCTCGACCTGGAGCATCCCCCGCACAGAATCTGGAGGCACAAGGTTATGGGTAAATATAGGGCACTGTTGCGGCTTGCGCGTCGGATCGGCCCCGCCATCGTTTTCGTGATCACACGTTACGGACCGCAATTGCGCGCCCTCATCCGCGAAAACCCGCAGATCGCTTCCAAACTCCAGGACCGCATGCATCAACTTGCCGGGAAAAAGCCGAATGAGCGGGACGCTCACAGCCTCAGCGGCCGCATCGAGATCCTCAAAGAACACGTCACCTATCTCTACGCCTCGGCCAACACCGCTGATATTGCCGAAAAAGCCGCGGCGTGGCGCGCCGAACTCGACTCCATCGAACGGGCCATCCCCGTCCTCGACGCCATGGCCCGCGCGCAGCGGCTCACGGAACGGCGCAAGCTCTCCAAACGGATCGACGTGCTATCCCAACAGATCCTCTCCGCCAGCCTCAGCGATTACATTGAAGACGCCATTATTGACGACGACGGGAGTGCGCGCTAATCGCGCGAGGAGAGCCCCAAAGCCCGCGGGATATCAGGATTGAAGAAATTCGGGCCCTTGAGAACCTTGCCGTCCTCCCGGTAAATCGGCCGCCCGTCCGCCCCGAGCTTCGATAAATTCGAGGCCTGCACCTCGGCAAGCACGTCGGCCATAGGAATGCCCAGTTCTAAGGCCATCCCGTAAATTACGTACACCAAATCCGCGAGCGCATCCGAAATCTCAATAATATCCCGGGTTTCGTCATCAAGATCAACAGCCCGCGCGAAAGCCGCGCTCACCTGTTCACCGGCGGTCTTCCCGTAGGCGGCCGTCACCAATTCGGTAAATTCCTCCGCAATAAGAGACATACGCATCGGCAGGCGCGGCCGATCCGCATTCGGCCCATCGGTGACAATAGGAAGCGCGTACGTTTCGTGGAATTGGCGCACCAGATCCTCCGGGCGGCGCGGATCGGGAAAAGCCGGATGCTTCTCACCGGGGCCAAACCAGGCGTGCGCGGGCTCCATGGCATCCCCGCGCTGGAGAGTGGCCTGGAACAGGCCATAAACCTCGCCCTTATTCACCGTGACAGCCGGGCGGATACCGATGAAAGAAAACCCGAGCTTCCAGGCGACCTTCGCCGAAGCCCAATTGATATCCGAACCCTGCACTTCGCAATCCCAGTGCATTGCCGCCAGATCGGTCTTATCGAAGAAATACTCCAGGACGGTGCGAACTGCCTCCGTCACCATCCCGGTATTGCGAGCCTCTTTGGCGGCCCAAAACCCTAGCCGGCCGATGCGCCCGTTTCCCGTCACATCCACCTGCACGCAGCCCAGCGGCGCGGATTCAGGACCGCGGCGAATCAACCATACCGGCGAACCTTCTGCCCACTTCTGCGGCGCGAACTCCGTGATAAACGCTTGGGCATCCGAGCGTGAATAGCCGGCCGGAATCGTGGTCCAGCGTTGAATATCAGGGTCCGCGCAGATGGTGGCCAGCGCGGCTTCATCCGCGGGGCGCGGAGCGCTAAGAAAGTACGACGGCGTGGTTAGTGTGAACTCCTGCATGGCTTTAGTGTACGCAGGCCAGCAAGCCTACAAAAACGCGAGGCCCGAACCGCCACACAGTTCGGGCCTCGCGCCATTCCCCAGCGCTCCTCGCGCAATCCTAGAAACTCCGCAAGAAGCAGCCGATCTCAGAGCTAACGCAGTACTTAGCTCTCCAGCAGCCCGTGCCGCTTGAGCAGCGCGGTAGCATCCACATCCCGCCCGAGCAACGCCGCGAAGGATTCCTTCGGATCACGCGAATTACCCCGCGCGAGCACCTCGCGGCGCAACTTCTCGCCAGCCTGACGATTCAAGCCAAGGTCGCCCTCGTGTGCGGCGTCGTTCTGGAACCACGCCACCGTATCGGCATCCAGGGCCTCGCACCAGGTGTAGGAGTAGTACCCGGCAGAATACCCACCGGAGAAAACGTGGTTGAAGTAGGCGCTACGGTACCGCGGGGGCACCAGGTCATGCTGGACGCCCGTGGCCCGCAAAGCCTTCTCCTCGAAAGCTTCGAAGTCCGCGGGGCTGGCCGGCACGTCGGCTTCACCGAGGCGATGCCAGGCCTGATCTAGGAGCACTGCCTGCTCGATTTCGCACATGCGGAAGCCGGCCCCGTATCCGCGCGAAGCAACGAGCGCCTCGGTTTGGGCGGCGGGCAGCACCTCACCGGTCTGGTAGTGGCGCGCGTACCGCGAGAGCACCTGCGGGTGCCGGGCCCAAATCTCATTGACCTGGGAGGGGTACTCCACAAAATCACGCGGAACATTCGTTCCGGCCACCGAGGGCCAGCGCACATCGGAGAGGAAACCGTGCAGCGCGTGCCCGAATTCATGGAAAGCAGTTTCCACTTCGTCCCAGCTCAGCAAAGTGGGCTCGCCGGGAGCCGGCTTGGTGATATTGAGGTTATTGCAAATAACCGAAGCGGGGGAGCCCTCCGCGGATTTCTGCACGATAGCGTGCATCCACGCACCCCCGCGCTTACCGGGCCGCGCGTAGTAATCACCCAGGAAGTAGCCGAGGAAAGTGCCGTCCTCTTCGGCAACCTTCCACACGATCACGTCATCGGTGTACCCGTGTTCTTCGGTGCGGGTGAAAGTCAGGCCGTAGAGCCTATTAGCCGCGTAGAAAACACCTTTCTCCAGCACGTTATCGAGTTCGAGATACGGGGTGAGGGCCTCGTCATCAATGCTGAACTTTTCAGCGCGCGCCTGATTCTGCGCCCGCACCCAATCGCTGGCGGTGAAGCTCTCCTTCCCCCAGCGTTCCTTGACGAAAGCGGCCAGCTCCTCAGCTTCGGCAGCAACATTGCGGGCAATGGGCGTCATCATGGGGGAGAGGAGCGCATCGATATTTTCCAGCGTCCCGGCCGAAGAATTCGCGGCCACGTAGGCGGCATGATTCGGGTAGCCGAGCAGCTTGGCGGCCCGGGCCCGCAACCGCACCAGCTCCAGAATTGACTCGCGGGTATCGGTGGTCGCGTCATGACCATCGCAACGCCGCAGGGACGCATCCAGGAGGCGGGCGCGGGCTGCGGCGTCGTCCAAATTATCCAGCAACGGTTGCTGGGTAGGAAGGCGCAGCGTGGCGAGATAAGCGGCCGAGCTATCCGCGGCGGCGGCCTCCCCGGCCAGGCCTTCGCGCTGCGAAGCGGACAGCCCGCTCAGTTCCGCCTCGGTGAACTCCACCGCGTCATCCAGACCGGCCTGCACGATACGCTGGCCGATCTCGGTTGAAAGCTCAGCCATGCGGTTATTGATAGCGGCCAGTTCGCCGCGCGCGGCTTCGTCGAGCCCGGCACCGGATTGTTGGCAGCGCTTGAGGTGCTCGCGGGCGGTATACGCGGTTTCCGGATCCAGATCCGCCTGGCACAGCTGCTCAAAACGCCGGTACAACCGCGGATCCATGTACAGCGCGTCCTCGTGCGCGGTCATCTTCGGGCTGAGCTCGGCCTCAACCCGATCCCACTCCGCCCCGCCAATCGAGGAACAATAGGTGTAGAAAATCGAAGCTTCTACCTCAAGCTTTGCGCCGGAGAGTTCAAAGGGGCGCAAGGAATTTTCAACGGTGGGCGCCTCGGTAACCTCGAGAAGAGAGGCGACGACGCCGCGCTGGTGCTCCATCAAATCAAGGACCGTGGCAAGTTGGGATGCCGGGGTCACATGCGAAAAATCAGGTAAGAGAGTACTCATAGGCTTAACGGTAGCTGCCCGGGCCGAATATGTACCAGCACGGCCCGCGCTAGAGGCACCCGCACAGCCCGCGCCAGAGCCCGGGCCAAGACCCACACCAGGGGCGTAAGGCGTAAGTGGAATCACACCTGCTCCCGGCCGCATGATTTGAAAAAGTAGGCGCGGGCCTGGTAGATTCTTCTCTGTTGCTCAGCACGGCGTGCTGAAGAACAATCACCGCGCGGGTGGCGGAATAGGCAGACGCGCTAGCTTGAGGTGCTAGTCCTCGTATAGAGGGTGGGGGTTCAAGTCCCCCTCCGCGCACGGTGAGAAAGCCCTGGAAATCTATATTCCGGGGCTTTTCGCATGCCCGGGTGCACGCGTGGCTGCATGCCCGGGTGCATGCGTGGCCGGCATTCCAGCCTGATCGCGGGAATTCCGGCGCCGCTAAGGTTAGCGAATCACCTGCGTTTCGGGGTATTCTAGGGCCATGGCTACGAATCCGCGCGCTGCGCTTGACCGTCTCATTGGTGCTTTCGAGGATTTCCACCAGGCGGCTACTACCGCTGATGACCCGGAAGCTCCGGCGGTGCTGGAAGCCGCCGATAAGCTGGCGGATGCTTACACCATTTACGATGACGTCATCTTCACGAATTTCGATGTCGAAACGCCGCTGGATGTTTTCGATAGCGATAGTGACGATTTCTACGACGATGATGACGATTCTGAGGACTACCTCTACGACACCGATGATTATGACGATCTGGACGACGATGATGACGATTCAGACGATGATTACGATGACGATGAGGATGATGAGGACGATTACCCCGGCCTCGATGACGAAGGCGACGACGAAGACGACGACGCGGATGAGGCCGACGCCGCCGCTTCCCGCTCCTAAGAAATATCGTTGAGCGCCTCGATCACCAGATCAGGCAGCTCTTCGCCACCCGCGAGGTTTCCCCCGAGCAGGCTGGTTAATTGGCTGGCGGTGCGCGCACCCACCAGGGCGGAGCTCACCGGCGTGGCCAGGAGCCAGCCCAGGGCAACCTCAGCGGGATTCCAGTTCAGGCCTTCGGCGGCTTTCGCCACCGCCTCCACAATCCGGCGCGGTCCCTCATCCAAATAGGGCGCCACAAAGGCGGCCAAATGATCGGAGGCCGCCCGCGAAGTTGCCGGGATGGCATGCCGATATTTCCCGGTAAGCACCCCCCGCCCGAGGGCCGAGGTGGCAAGCAGCCCGATCCCCATGGCCTCGCACATCGGCAGCATGGCTGTTTCAACACTCCGCTCCACCAGGGAATACTCTTCTTCCACCACGGTGAGCGCAGGTAGGTGGCGTTCGCGCAGCAGGGTCTGCATTGCCGCAACCCGCCAGGGCGCATATCCCGATACCCCGATATAGCGTGCCTTGCCCCGCATCACCAGCCCGGCCAGGGCGAGCGCAGTTTCCTCATCCGGGGTGATGCCATCGGGGCCACCGGCCACCGCAATATCCACGGTGTCGATACCGAGCCGAGCGAGGGACGCATCGAGGGAACGTGCAATTCCGGCTCGCGACACGCTATAGCTGGGACCGCTCGGATTATCGAGGAAACCTACGCGGGTGCAGATGGTGAGCTGCGAGCGGGCGGCGTCGTCGCCGAAAAAAGAGCTGAGCAAGGAGCCGAGCAGTGCCTCTGCCGCACCGTCTCCGAAAGCCGGCGAGGTGTCCACAAGGGTGCCGCCGGCGTCCAGAAAGGCGCGCAACTGCCCGCGGGCCTCCTCCTCATCGGTATCGCGACCCCACGTGAGCGTTCCCAAGCCGAGCGTGGATACAAGAAGCCCGCTGGCACCAACCGCACGATAATCCATGACTCCACTCTAAACCACCGCGCCGAACCAGAGCCGGACCAGGGCCGAACCAGAGCCGAACTAGCACCGCAGCACTTCGCCGCACTTTGCCGGGGTGCGCTGCTAGTTCCGCCCGGACACCTCACCGCGCCGCCGCGCCGCGCCCGCTATGCTTAGTCCCCGTGGGTTATCTAGAAGCAGCCATTCTTGGCCTCGTGCAAGCACTAACGGAATTCTTGCCGATTTCTTCTTCGGCGCATATCCGCATTGTCGGTGGTCTTTTCGGGTGGGGCGATCCGGGCGCGGCTTTCACCGCGATTATTCAACTGGGCACCGAAGCCGCGGTGCTGTGCTACTTCTGGAAAGACATCGTGCGCATTATCCGAAAGTGGTTGTGCTCGTGGACCGGGCGGGTGGCGCGCACGGACGCGGATGTGCGCATGGGCTGGGTCGTTATTATCGGCACGCTTCCTATCGGCCTCCTCGGCCTGCTTTTCGCGGACACCATCGAAACGTCACTGCGTAATCTCTACATCACCGCGGCCGTGCTGGCACTATTCGCGATTTTCCTCGGGTTGGCCGACCGCTGGGCGAGCCAGCGCAAAGACCTGCGCGATATGAGCTACCGCGACGGTTTGCTCCTCGGTTTCGGGCAGGCTCTCGCGCTGATTCCGGGAGTGTCGCGTTCGGGCGGCACGATTACCACCGGCCTGCTCCTCGGCTATACCCGCGAGGCGGCGGCGCGGGTGTCCTTCCTCATGGCGGTGCCGGCGGTGCTGCTCTCGGGCTTCTACCAGCTGGTCAAATACGCCGGTGACGCCTCGATTCCCGCCGGGCCCACGATTCTTGCCACGGCGATTTCTTTCGTTTTGGGGTACGCGGTGATCGTGTGGTTCTTGCGTTTGGTGTCCACGCGTTCGTACCTGCCTTTCGTGATCTATCGCTTGGTGCTGGCCGCGCTTGTGGTGGTGTTGCTCGGCACCGGCGTGCTTTCTGTTTTTTAACGACGACGCCGCAACGGCTCGCCCCGCTGCTGCTGTTCCCTGAGGGGGAGCGGCGTACTGGGTAGACTGTGCGTGGGTTCCTCACGTGGAGGACTCGCGAAGTAGGAGACTAACGGATAACCAGATGGAGACTTGGACACGCCCGGAGGTACCACCGCTGGGGTTCACCCCGGACCTCAACCTGTACGATTCCGATAATGAGGAAATTTGCCGGGTAGAAACGCGGCAACCTACCCTCTACACCTGCGGTATCACACCCTACGATGCCACTCACCTGGGGCATGCTTTTACTTACGTGAGTGCCGATACCCTGGTGCGGTACTGGCTGGCCGCGGGCCTTCCGGTTCGCTACGCCCAGAACATCACGGATATTGACGATCCGCTTTTTGAACGCGCGGAGCAAACCCGGGTGGATTGGCGTGAACTGGCGGATTCTCAAGTAGCGCTTTTCCGTTCCGATATGGATGCTCTGCGGGTTGTTCCGCCCGGGAACTGGATTGCGGTCTCCGAGATTTTGGATGAGGCGGAGGCGGTGGTTCGCGATTTTGAGGCGCGTGGCCTGGCGTACCGCTTGCCCAATGGGGACGGTTCGGAAGATATCTATGTTGATCTCACCCGCGATCCGAGTTTCGCCGCCGCGCCTGTTTTCGAGTACTTGGATCTGGAGCGGATGTTCGATGAGCACGGTGGGGATTCCACCCGTCCGGGTAAGCGCCGCACCCTTGACCCGCTGGTGTGGAAGGGCGTGCGCGGGAATGATTTCCGGCCCGCGGGGGAGAAGCCCGGGTTCTGGCGGCCCGGCTGGCACGTGGAATGTGCGCTGATAGCCCGCACCTACCTGGGTGAACATATCACCGTGCAGGCCGGCGGGCGTGATCTACTCTTCCCGCACCATGAGATGAGCGAAAGCCATTTGCGGGAGATGACGGGTGACCGCGGCCGGGTGGATATTCATTTCCACGTGGGGATGGTGGCCTACCAGGGTGAAAAAATGTCCAAATCGCTGGGCAATCTGGTTCGGGTTTCGGAGCTGACCGCCGCTGGTGCGCATCCGAGCGCGATTCGCCTGGTGCTCCTGGCCAATCATTACCGTTCCGAT
Organism: Actinotignum timonense; assembly: GCF_030216305.1. Lineage (GTDB taxonomy): Bacteria > Actinomycetota > Actinomycetes > Actinomycetales > Actinomycetaceae > Actinotignum > Actinotignum timonense_A. Next base: position 43,792 of record NZ_JASOKT010000001.1, read on the forward strand.
TGGGAATACCAGGCGAGTGCGCTCAAGCGGGCCGAAGCCCGCCTGGAAGCCTGGCAGCAGGCAGCCCGCCGCGCGCTCGGAAAGCCGTCCGCAGCAGCTGGGCCGGGCGAAAATACAGCCGCGGAGCCTGAGCTGGCTCCCACCTGCCGGGCGCTCATCGAGGCTATTTCGGATGACCTGGACACCCCGCAAGCCCTGCACATCCTGGATGAGTGGGCGGCATCCGGAGCACCCGATGCGGTGCAAGTGGTGCGTGCGGTGGATGCCCTCCTGGGCATTCAGTTGCTTGCCGAATAATCCGGGGTTCAGAGAGCTGAGGTAGGTGCGTCAGGCAGGCGCGGGCGGCCTCCAATGTGCGTTCGCTGTGCCAACGCGCCCCGGGCGCATGCGCTAACTATGTGCCGTGCGCATCTGCTCCACCCCCTCCGTGCTAAGCGGCGGGGGAGTCCCGCCGTAGGCCGGGCAAATCTGCTGGAAATAGCACCAATCGCACAGGCGGGAGGTGCGCGGTTCGAATTCCCCGGAATCCAGGCGCGCGGCAATATCCCGCCAGGTTTCCTCCAGATCCATGGCGATACGCCGGGTATCTTCCGGGAGGGGATCATAGGTGAGAGTGCGCCCATCCTTGAGATAAACAAGCTGGGTGCGGGCCGGGCGCTGCCCTTCCGTCAATTCCAAAAGCAGCGCATAAAAACGCATCTGGTAGAGAGCTTCGTTCTGGTAGCGCGGATGCGGGGACTTCCCGGTTTTATAATCCACCACCCGCAAGGCTCCATCGGGAGCCGCATCGATACGATCCACGATTCCGCGCAGGGCCAAACCAGACGGCAGGCGGGCATTAATGAATTTTTCCCGATCCCGCGGTGCCAAAAACCGCGGATTCTCCATGTGGAAATAGTTGCGAATAAGCGCACGGGCCTGTTCCAGCCATTCCGAGAGCGCATCCGCGGACTCAAAAAGATCAGCATCCTGCGGGGACTTTTCCAGGTGCGCCTCCCAACGCGGCAGCAGGAGGGACTGGGCGTATTCTTCGGTGCGGGCTTGCTGCGGTGCGGCGTACAGGTACTCCAGAACCGAATGCACTAGGGTGCCGCGCAGCGCGGCGAGGGAGGGCGCTTCGGGGAGGCGATCCACGCTCCGGAAACGGAAGAGCAGCGGGCACTGCTTGAAATCTTTGGCACGTGATGGTGATAGTGCGGCGTGACGAGTCATGCTTCCACTTTAACAACTCGCTACGACAGAAAAATCTGCGGTAAGGACAAACTACACTGGAGGAATGACACTACGACGAGGCCCCTTCCGCCCCGGTGAGCGCGTTCAACTCACCGATCCTAAAGGGCGGCATTACACCATCAATCTCACGGTTGATGGCTATTTCCAGTCCACGCGCGGCTCTTTCCGCCACAGCGAGCTCATCGGGAAAGAGGAAGGCAGCCTCATCACCACCGAAGAAGGCCGTGAATTCCTCGCGCTGCGCCCGCTCCTGAGCGATTACGTGCTTTCCATGCCGCGCGGCGCCACCATTGTCTACCCGAAAGATGCGGCGCAAATCACCCACACTGCGGATATTTATCCGGGGGCACGGGTTTTTGAGGCCGGGGTCGGCTCCGGGGCTCTCTCCATTTCCCTGCTCCAAGCGGTAGGCCCTCAAGGTTTTCTTCTCAGCGCGGAACGCCGCCCGGAATTCGCGGAGATCGCGCAGGCCAATCTGGTGTCCTGGTGGGGGAGCCACCCGGAAAACTGGCAGGTGGAATGCGGGGAAGCGGCTGATATTTTGGCTGCGCACCCGGCCGGTTTTGATCGCGTTATCCTCGATATGCTCGCTCCCTGGGAAATCATTCCGGCAGCCGCGCAGGCTTTGGTACCCGGTGGAGTTTTCCTCGCTTACGTTGCAACGACGACGCAGCTCTCCCGCTGCGCCGAAGATCTCAAAGCAACGGGACTTTTCACCGGCCCTGAAGCCAGTGAAACACTGGTGCGCACCTGGCATTTAGAAGGGCTCGCAGTGCGCCCCGATCACCGGATGGTCGCGCATACCGGCTTCCTCATTGTGGCGCGCCGCCTAGCCGGGACCACCCGGCTCACTCCGGCATCCCGCCCGGCCAAGGGCGCCTACGCCGAACCTATGCCCTGGGAAAACCCGGAGGCTGAACCACTCCAGGAACGCCCGATTGCGGAAAAGAAACTTCGTAAGGTCCGCCGTGATGTAGCGCACCGGGCTGATGTGGAAGAAAGCGGGGTATCCACCCCGGGAGAACATTCCCGCCAGATAGCTGAGAAAATCGCGGCGGAAATCGCCCACCGTGAAGCCGAAAAGCGGCGGCAGGGCGAAGAGCCTCGGTACGCCGAAAAACAGCGGCAAGGAGCGGAAGCGGGGTACGCGGAAAAGCAGCGGGCAGCGGAGCAAGCACAGCGCTTTGAGGACTAGTGGCCTAAACGTGAGGGCGCCCGGGATGCTATATCCCGGGGTGGGCGGTAAGGTAGGCCTGTCCTAGAATAAGGGGACGATCAGAAAGGAAGCCATGAGCACATCGGAGTCGAGCGCGGCTCTTGCCGAAATCGCGTCCTTGCGTGAGAAAAATGAACGGCTCTCCACCTCGCTGGTCGCCGCCCGGAAACGCATCCAGGAATTGGGGGAGAAACTCGATTCCCTCTCCCGGCCTCCGGCTACTTTCGCCACCTTTATTCGCGGGCATTCTTCCGATCATTCCATTGATGCCCTCGTGGGTGGCCGGAAAATGAACGTGGCCGTTTCCCCGTATGTTGCTTTGGAACAATTGCGCCCTGGCCAAGAAGTACGCCTCAATGAAGAACTCGTGGTTGTCGGCATTGGCGGCTACGAAAATACCGGGCAGCTCGTCGCTGTCGAACTCGTGCTGGATCCCCAGCGGGTACTCGTGCGGGTACACGCGGACGAAACAAAAGTGCTGCGCATCGGCGGTAAACTCTCGGCCGGGAAACTGCGGGTGGGGGATACCTGCATGGCGGACCTGAAAACCGGGTTCCTAGTAGAAAAGGTAGAGCGCCCGGATGTCGAGCACCTGCTGCTTGAAGAAGTCCCGGATGTTTCCTATGCGGATATTGGCGGCTTGGATACTCAGATTGAGGAAATCCGCGACAGTATCGAATTGCCCTTCCAGCAACCCGACCTCTATCGGGAGCATGGCCTGCGCCCGCCCAAGGGCATTTTGCTGTACGGGCCTCCGGGAACCGGAAAAACCATGATCGCGAAAGCGGTGGCCACCTCCCTCGCGGAGAATGCCGCGCGTGCCCAAGGGGTAGCCAAAGCTTCCTCGTACTTCCTCAATATCAAGGGGCCGCAGCTCCTTGATAAATACGTGGGGGAAACAGAACGCCAGATTCGTGAAATCTTTTCCCGGGCTCGGGACCGGGCCTCCTCGGGTATTCCCGTTGTGATTTTCTTCGACGAAATGGAAGCCCTCTTCCGCACCCGCGGCTCCGGTGTTTCTTCCGATGTGGAAACAACCGTGGTCCCGCAGCTCCTCGCTGAAATTGACGGGGTGGAACAACTCTCCAATGTCATCGTTATTGGCGCTTCCAACAGGGAAGATATGATCGACCCGGCCATTTTGCGGCCCGGCCGGCTCGATGTGAAAATCAGGGTTGAACGCCCCGATTACGCGGGGAGTGTGGATATTCTTTCCAAGTACCTCACTCCCGAGCTGCCCTACGCGCCGGCTGATATTGCAGCTTACGGTGGCGGGGCGGGAGCCGCGGCCCATCTGGCCCGCCTCATCGCGGATAAGGTTTTCGAGGCATCCCCGGAGAACCGCTTCGTTGATGTCACCTATGCTTCGGGGCGGAAAGAAACTCTCTATCTTGCCGATTTCGTTTCCGGGGCTCTCCTGGCCGGCATTGTTGATCGCGCGAAAAAAGCAGCTATCAAAACGTATTTGACCACCGGGACGCGCGGGATTACCGCGCAGCACGCTATCGCCGCCGTGCATGCCGAAGCCCGCGATAGCTCGGAACTGGACCAGATCTCCAATCCGGATGAATGGGCCAAAGTCAATGGTAAAAACCGCGGGGAGCGGATCGTGGCGGTGCGTCCGCGCCAGAGTGATTCGAGCGCGCAGAACACAAGGGGAGAGGAACCACGATGACAGCACGTCGAGTCATCGGCCTGGAAACAGAATTCGGGATTATGGAACCCGCCGACCTGCGGGCCAATCCCGTGGTACTTTCGGCCGATTTCGTAGAAACCTACGGGCACGCCGGGGCAGGGGCCGGCACGCACGGCCCGGTGGCCTGGGATTACACAGGGGAAGATCCCCTCAATGACGCCCGCGGTTTCCGGATGAGCCGGGAGGAGGCGGACCCTTCTCAACTCACCGATGATCCGGAGAATCCCGCCCCGCCAGCTGGCGTCGTCGTCGCACCTATAACGGACGACGACGCAGAGCTGCGCCGCCCGCGCGCCGCGAACGCGGTTCTCACCAACGGCGGGCGCCTCTACGTGGATCATGCCCACCCGGAATATTCCTCGCCGGAAACCGCGACCCCGCGGGAAGCCGTGCTCTGGGACCGCGCCGGTGAACTCATCGCGCGGCGCGGAATAGAACTGCTGCGCGAAAACGGGCGTGAATTCGCGATCTACAAAAACAATGTGGACGGAAAAGGCGCGGCCTACGGCTCGCACGAAAACTACCTGGTTGACCGGGCGCTGCCCTTCACGGAAATCATCCGCTACCTCACGCCTTTCTTCGTGACCCGGCCGATCCTATGCGGTACCGGGCGCGTGGGGCTCGGTCCGCGTTCCGAACAACCTGGATTCCAGATTTCGCAACGCGCCGACTACGTTGAAAACGATGTCGGGCTGGAAACTACCTTCAACCGGCCCATTATCAATACCCGCGATGAACCGCATGCGGCCGCGGAACGCTTCCGGCGCCTGCACGTCATCGGGGGAGACGCCAACCAATTCGATGTCTCTATCCTGCTCAAAGTGGGAACCACCTCGCTGGTGCTGTGGATGCTCGAACAGGACGCGGTTCCCCTCGGGCTGGAATCCGTGATCATGGATAGTCCCGTGCCCCTCACGTGGACGGTCTCCCAGGACCCGAGCCTCAGCACCAAACTTGAGGTGCACGAAGGCGAACCGCGTACCGCCCTGGAGATCCAGCAGATCTACCTCGACGCGGTCCGCGATGCGCTAGCCGAACGCGGTGAGGTGGACGGCGATACCGCGGAAATCCTCGAGCAGTGGCAAAGCGTGCTGGACCTGCTTTCGCGTGATATTTTCTCCGCCGCATCCCAGGTGGAATGGGTGGCGAAATACCAGATCTTGAACGAATTACGCGAACGCGGCGGGGGCAGCTGGGATTCGGATAAACTGCGCGCCCTCGATGTCCAGTGGCATGATCTGCGCCCCGAGCGCTCCGTCGTGGCGAAACTGCGGGGAGCCGGGCGGGTGGAGGAACTCTTCTCCGAAGCTGAGATCGCCAACGCTGCGCTGCACGCACCGGGTTCCACGCGCGCATATCTGCGCGGCCAGCTCATCTCCCGTTTCTCCGAACACGTGGCCGCGGCCAGTTGGTCGAGCGCGGTGCTGCGCGATAGCGCCGGCCAGCTCCACCGCCTCAGCCTGCCCGATCCTAGCGGTGCGAACGAAGCGGCCCTGGGGGCAACCCTGGCCGGTGCCCACACGATTGACGAAGTTATTGCCGCACTCACCGCGGCGGGTTAGTGGCGGGCCGGGGCCGGTAACGCAGCCGGCACCATCCGCACCAGTACCAGAAAAGAGGAAGGAAGAAATGTCCAGTCAAGAATTCCTGCAGCCCCAGCGCCGCCAGGAAGAAAACACCGAAGTGGAAGCCCCGCAGGCCCAAAACCAAGATTTTGGTATCGACGCGCTGCTCGACGATATCGACGCCGTGCTGGAAAGCAATGCGTCCTCCTTCGTGCAGGGCTTCGTGCAGAAAGGCGGACAGTGATACCCCGTCGCGTTATGGGCATCGAGACCGAATACGGAATCACCTGCGCGGCCCGGCGCGGAACACGCCCACCGCTGGATGCCGAAGAATCCGCCCAGCGGCTTTTCGCGCCGGTGCTCGCCGCGCATCGGTCCACAAACACGTTCCTCGAAAACGGCTCACGCCTCTACCTGGACGTGGGTGCCCACCCGGAATACGCCACCGCCGAATGCGATAATATCGACGACCTCCTCGCCCACGACCGCGCCGGCGAACTCATTTTCGCGCGGCTCGCCAAGCGCGCCAATGAGAAATTAAACAACGACGGCGTCCCCGGGGCCATCCACCTCCTGAAAAACAATGTTGATTCCGAAGGGCATTCCTTCGGGTGTCACGAAAACTACATGGTGCACCGGCGCCCGGACTACCGCCAGCGCATCGCCCGGCTCATCCCCTTCTTTGTGACCAGGCAAATCGTGGCGGGAGCCGGAAGCCTGCACCGCGGGGAAGACGGGCAGGTCCGCTACGAATTCTCTCAGCGCTCCCACCAGATGTGGGAGGCGATCTCCTCAGCGTCCACGCGGTCGCGGCCCATGATCAATACCCGCGATGAACCCCACGCCGATGCGGAACTCTACCGGCGCATGCACGTCATCGTGGGGGATTCCAATATTTCCCAGGCAACAACCGGTCTCAAGGTCGCGGCCACCGAAGCTCTCCTCACCCTCGTGGAAGAAGGCGCGATTCTTCCGGACCGGGAACTCGCCGATCCCATGCACGCCATCCGGATCACCGGCGCGGACCTATCGGGGCGTGCCAATCTGGAACTGGCCAGCGGCGGACTCACCGACCCGATTTCGGTCCAGCAGCGGATGTATGAAGCCGCGATAAACCACCTGGATCGGAAAGGCTACCTGGCGGAACTTGACCCCACCCGGCGCTACCTCCTCGAGCTGTGGGAGCGCGCTATTACAGCGGTGGAGCGCCGCGATCCCAGCCCTATTGCCACCGAAATTGACTGGGCCGCTAAACTCGCCCTCCTCACTCGGTACCGGGAACGCACCGGGGCGAAACTCTGCGACGCCCGGGTGGCACGCCTCGATTTGGCGTATCACGATATCACCGAAGGTGGGCTGCGCGACCGCATGGAAGAATCCGGGCTTCTGCGCCGGGTTATCGCGCCGGAACGCGCTACTGAGGCAATCACGACCCCGCCGCGCAGCACCCGGGCCGTGCTGCGCGGGCGTTTCCTGAGTGCGGCGCGGCAGGCCCGGCGCGATGTGGCGGTGGACTGGTCCACCCTGCGCCTCATGGAGGCCAATGGCAATTCCAGTGTGGTCCTCAATGACCCACTCGCCACTGAAAACACCGAGGTTGAGGCGCTTATCGAGGAGATCACCGCGTGACATCCCACCTGAGATACCGAGTGCTGCTGGCTGGCGTGGCGGTGGCCGCTACCGCGCTAGCGGGCTGTAGCGGCCACCGCGAGCCCGGCACCCCCGGAAGCGTGGATGTTACAGGCGCTTTCGGGGCACCCGTGACCATATCCGTGGAAGGGAACCTCCACGTGGACGGGGTCCGCCAGGAGGTCCTCAGCCCGGGGGACGGGGTAGAACTGGCGGAAGGAAGCCCGGTGCTCGCCCGCATTACCTCCTTTGACTCGCGTACCGAAGCCCCCGTGGAAGGTTTCGCCACCGGCGGGATTACCCTGGCCACCGTGAGCAAGGCGGGGGTGGGGGAGCTGGCTCCCTACCTGGCCGGGCAGCGGGAAGGAAGCCGTCTGCTTATTCAGCGGGAAGAATTGGTGGCCGGAGACCCGGGAGCGGTAGAAATCGTCGTCGTCGATATTCTCTACACAAATGCGCGCGGGGACGCGGCGCCGCCGCCTGCCACACCACCGGCTGGAATGCCGGGCCTGGCAAGCGGAGAAGGCGTGGCGCCCGTGCTCACCGGGGGCGGCGGTCCCATCCCGGAATTCGCGGTGGTGCCGCTTGTGCTCGGGCGCGGGGAGCAGGTAGCCGCATCGGATGAGCTTGTGCTCAACTATTTCCTGGTGGATCCGAATGGCCAAACGGTCGATTCCAGCTGGACCTCCGGGCCGGTGCGTGCCGCCATGGGCGATCTGATGGACGGGATGCGCAAGGGTCTGGTCGATCAGCGGGTAGGTTCGCGTGTCATGATTCTGATTCCGGCCAGCCAAGCTCGCGGGGATAGCGACCTCGTCGCCATCGTTGATATTTTGGCGACGGGCCGGGCGCTCACCCAGGTTCGCGCCGGCGCAGCTTAAAGCTCGCTTCGCCGTACGCGCTCAAGCTTGCTTCGCCGCGCGCAGCTCCTAGCGCCTCACCAGAAGCGTGCCATGCGCGCAGCCTAAAAACCGCGTATCTCCACGTGGAGCTGCCCCGCCTCCCAGCGCGCCACCGCGTCCGCCAGGGCCGGGGCATCTCTTTCGCCCACGAGCGCGGCTTCCTGGGCAGCCCACCTATCCCACCAGTCACTCGGATCGCCCTCGCGTTCCCGCACCCGCTCGCGCCGGAGAGAATCCTCACATTCCATCCAGATCGTGGCCGTGCACAGCGGCGCGCAGGCCGCGGAAGCTGCCCCGCACCCCTCCAGCAGCAGCACCTCGCAGCGTGGATCCTCCGGCACCGCAACCGGTGCATCGTAGCAGCTCAGATACCAATTCCAGGGAGCCACCCGGGCGCTCTCCCCGCGTAGAAAAGGCTCCAGAATATCCCGCGCCACCCGCTGCGTGCCCCGGGCCAAGCCATCCCAGCCGGGTACGAAACGCTCCACCTCGAGAATCTCCACCGCCAGCCCGCCCTCTCGCAGCCGCGCCGCAAGCGCCCGCGATAGCTGGGTTTTCCCGGACCCGCTCCGCCCGTCGATGCCGTAAACTCGCCGGCCTTTCCCGCGAAGTACCAGGCCCGCGAGGAGGTCCAGGCCCTCTTTGTTCTCTTTCATGGGTGCCACCCGTTCTTGCGTCATTTTTTGTCACACCGTGCGGGTACTCTATGTCATAACCAGCACGCGGAGCGAAGCTCACCGACACCGGGAGGCACAGTGGCGTGGTTTATTGATGAGGTAGCACAGCGGGTGCGGGCCGCCGCCAGGCAGGTCCCGGACCTCGAGCGTGATGCGCTGCGGCGCGCCGCCCAGGCGGCCCCGGCCCCGCGCGAGTTCTACCGTGCCCTCGTGCCCAGCCCGCAGCGCCCCATCGGGGTGATCGGGGAAATCCGCAGCCTCGGCGGCAGCCCCGCACCAGCTCCGGCGCAGCTGGAGGCCTTCGCGCAGGCATTGAGCAGCGGGGGAGCGGCCGCCATTTCGGTAACCGCCCCGGTGATTCCCGGTGGGCTCGGTTTGCCGGCGCTGCGCCTGGCCCGCGCCCTCGAGGTGGGCCCGCTGCTCTACCGCGATGTCACCGTTTCGGCGGTGCAACTCCTGCGGGCCCGCGCGGCGGGAGCGGATGCCGTTTCCCTCACCCCGCGGATTCTCGCCGATGTGGAGCTTGAGGCCCTGGTGGAACGGGCGCGCTCCCTCGGGATGGAGCCCTGCCTGGAAGTGGAATCCGAACGTGACATAGCGCGCGCGATGGCCTGCGCGGCGCGCGTCGTGATCGCAGATTCGCGCTCCGCCACCGATTATCCGCAGCTTTTCGAGGCGCTGCCCTACACCTGCGTGCGGGTGGTGCGGCGCGGGGTGCGCAATCCCTGCGATGTTTTCACCGCGGCACGGCACGGCGCCGGCTGCGTTATTGTAGGGCGGGCCCTGCTTGAAACAGCAGACCCGGCCGGTTTGCTGGCTAGCATGGCTACCGCGGGCCGGCACCCGGCCGCGCTACTCATGGCCAAGCGGACCGCACACGTGGCCGAACGTACGGCTAGCACGGCCGAAGGCACGGCTACCGCAACCGAAGGTAGTGCTCAGGCACCCGGGCTCGGGCACCCGCCCCACGCCCCCGGACAGGAAGGGACACGATGATTCCAACAGCTATTCCAGCTCCCGAGCATTCCGAATGGGTGCTTTTTGAGACCTCCGCATTTTCCCTCTCCATTAAGTTCTACGCGATCGCCATCGTCATCGGCATCATCGTTGCGTACGCCCTCACGGAACGGCGCTACGTGGCCAAAGGCGCCACCCGCGATGTCACGCTCTCCATCGCGCTGTGGGCCGTAATTTTCGGGATTATCGGCGGGCGGCTCTACCACGTCATCACCGACTACCAGCTCTATTTCGGTCCGGGTCGTGACCCGTGGCGCGTCTTCGACCTGCGCGGCGGTGGCCTGGGCATCTGGGGTGCGGTGGCCCTGGGAGGTGTGGGTGCCTGGATCGGGTGCCGCCGCAACGGGGTGCGCCTGCTACCCTTCGCCGACGCCCTCGCCCCGGGCCTCCTCATCGCCCAGGCCATTGGTCGCCTGGGTAACTACTTCAACCAAGAACTCTTCGGCGGGCCCACCTCATTGCCCTGGGGCTTGCAGGTGGATGCCGCGTACCGCCCCGCCGGCTTTCCACCCGAGCAGCTCTTCCACCCCACCTTCCTCTACGAATCGCTGTGGTGCCTGGGTGGCGCCGTCGTACTTCTTCTCCTCGAAAAACGCTTCCACCTGGTGGCCGGGCAACTGTTCGCCACGTATGTGATCGTGTACACGCTCGGCAGGGTATGGATCGAAAACTTGCGGATTGACCCGGCGCATCTCGTGGCTGGTTTGCGTCTCAATGTATGGACATCGCTGCTCGTTTTGCTCGGCGGAATCATCGCCCTCGTTATCTTGCGGCGCGCCTACCTGCGTGATTCTTCTCGCGATCACGTGTGGTTGCGGGCCCGCCCGGAACCGGAAACTGAAGGAACTGACGTTTCACAGCACGACGACGCCGCAGCCGGCCGGGCCGCCGTCGTACCCGAAAAAACGGAAACTTCCGGGGCCGCAAGCACGGGCGATCCGGTCGCATCTAGCGAATCCGAACCGGAGGTGGGTAACCGCTCAGTGAACGGGTGAAGCCGCCGGGCGAGCCGTGCGCTAGCGTAAAGATGAGCTCCGCGAGCGGGGCTTATAACGGTGCATATTTACCAGGACGAGTGCCTTGAGTCCCGATGGGGAAACAGGGCCCTCGGGTAAGATAGGAAACATGCGTAGAGCTAGAATTGTGTGTACGTTGGGTCCGGCTACGGATACCTACGATCAAATCCTTGAACTTGTTAAAGCCGGCATGAACGTGGCGCGTATTAACGCTTCCCATGGTTCGCATGAAGAACACGAAAAGCGCATTGATAATGTGCGTGCCGCCGCGAAGGAACTGGGTACCCCGGTTGCGGTGCTCGTCGATTTGCAGGGCCCGAAGATCCGCCTCGGTCGTTTCGCCGACGGCCCGGTCCAGCTGAATGTGGGCGATACCTTCACCATTACCACCCGCGATATCCCCGGCACGAAGGATATCTGCTCCACCACCTTTAAGGGTCTGGCCGGCGATTGCAATCCCGGCGATGTGCTCCTGATTGACGACGGTAAGGTCTCCGTGCGCGTTGTGGAAGTTGTGGACGGCACTGACGTGGTTACCCGCGTGGAAGTCCCCGGCCCCGTTTCCAATAACAAGGGTATTAACCTTCCCGGCGTGGCTGTGTCCGTTCCCGCTATGTCCGATAAGGACGAAGAGGATCTGCGCTGGGGCCTCAACTACGGTGCGGATCTCATCGCGCTGTCTTTCGTGCGTGACGCCAAGGATATTGATGACGTCCACCGCATTATGGACGAAGAGGGTATTCACCTCCCCGTTATCGCCAAGATCGAAAAGCCGCAGGCCGTGGCCAACCTGGACGACATCGTCCAGGCCTTCGACGGCATTATGGTCGCCCGCGGTGACCTCGGCGTGGAACTGCCCCTCGAGCAGGTTCCGCTGGTGCAGAAGGAAGCCATCTCCTTGGCCCGCAAGCGCGCCAAGCCGGTTATTCTCGCCACCCAGGTTCTCGAATCCATGATCCAGAACCCGCGGCCCACCCGCGCTGAGGCCTCTGACTGCGCCAACGCCATCCTGGACGGTGCAGATGCCGTTATGCTTTCCGGGGAAACCTCGGTGGGTCTCTACCCGATTGAGTGCGTGAAGACTATGGCCTCCATCGTTTCCTACACGGAGGAACACGGCCTGGAGCAGATCCCGCAGCTCTCCTCCCTGCATCGCACCCGCAACGGTGTTCTCACCCGCTCCGCTCTGGACATCGGTGAGGCCCTGGGCGTCAAGGCAGTTGTGGTCTTCACGGAAACCGGGCACACCGCCCGCCGCGTGGCACGCAACCGCTCCCGCCTGCCGATCATCAACTTCACTCCCTCGGAGAAGGTGCGCAATCAGCTCGCCGTTCTGTGGGGTAGCGAAACCTACACGGTGGATCACTCCGCCGCTACCACGGACGAAATGGTGCAGCAGGTGGAGGATCGCCTCCTCGAACTGGGCCGCGCCCAGGTTGGTGACCGCGTGGTGATCGTGGCCGGTATGCCTTCGGGTGTGGCTGGTTCCACCAACACCCTGCGTGTTCACAAGATCGGTGAAGAAACGGGCGTTGCCTAAACACCGCAGGCTCGTGTTCTCCTAAGTGTTGCCGTGTCCATGGGCACAGCAGCACGGCATTGAACAGTGGATAGGCGGGCGGGTGCCCGCTCGGAATCATCCGGGTGGGCACCCGCTGCCGTTCCTCTCACCTCCGCGGCATCTCATTTGAAATTTGGTGGCGGGTATGGTGAAATATTCTCTGCGTTTGCACAGTTACTCGCGGTGATCGGGCGATCCGGGCTCTCCCGCTGGTAGTATCGGCAGATGCACAAGCTCCTGTGGTGGAATTGGTAGACACACTGCACTCAAAATGCAGCGCCGCAAGGCGTGAGGGTTCGAGTCCCTCCGGGAGCACCGCGGCGATAAGCTTGGAGGCCATAACCTTGAAGTTAGCTGGGAATCTCTGGCCCGGTGTTTGCTCTGCACCGCGTGGTCTGACAGCATGGTAAGGGGCGCGTGAATTCCCGTTGCCGGTCATCAATCTCTCAAAGGTCAGAGAACACTTCGGTGTGGATGCAGGTGCAACATCGCACGCAGTAAATTTGGTTCAATCTATCCGGCATGCCGGTCGAAGGGGTCATGATGGCCAAGGGCACAGCGGCGCAATCCGCGGACAACAAAGAAGCCATTCGGGTTCTTGTCGTTGAAGACGAAACTCTCATTCGCCTCGATATCGTTGAAACACTGGAAGATGCCGGGTATGAGGTCGTCGGGGAAGCTGGCGATGGCGAATCCGCTATCGAACTGGCCGGCGAACTCGAACCGGATCTTATTGTCATGGATGTGAAGATGCCCGGTATGGACGGCATCACCGCCGCGGACCGCATCCTGGAAGAACACCGCGTCGCCATTGTGATGCTCACCGCTTATTCCCAGCGTGACCTGGTGGAACGTGCCCGTGATGCCGGCGCCATGGCCTATGTGGTCAAGCCCTTCACGCCCGCTGATCTCATCCCGGCGGTGGAAATCGCGGTTTCGCGCAACCAGGAAATCGAAGCCCTGGAAAACGAAGTCTCTACCATGGCCGAACAATTTGAAACCCGCAAGCGGGTGGATCGGGCGAAGGGGCTGCTGGAATCGCAGATGGGCCTAACCGAACCGGAGGCTTTCCGCTGGATTCAAAAGACGTCCATGGATCGGCGCCTGACCATGCGCGAAGTTGCCGATGCCGTTATCGAACAGGTAGGCGGGAAGAACTAAGCTTGCGCACCCGCAGCGCGCACCCGCCGAACTCGTAGCACGAACCGCTACGTGAGGAACCGGGGCGGAAGCGGCGCACACGTGTTGCGGAACCCGCAGTACGAACCGCGCATACGTGTTGCGGAACCCGAACACGCTTTCAACTAGCAGGCGCTCACCGGAAATCCGGTGGGCGCCTGTTTGCTATCTCGCGTAGGCTAGAGGGGTGAGTGACGAAAAATTCCTTCTTGTTGATGGCCATTCCATGGCGTTCCGTGCCTTCTACGCCCTGCGGGCGGAGAACTTCCTCACTGATCGCGGGCAGTACACCAACGCCGTATACGGGTTCCTTTCCACCCTCCTGAAAATCATTGGTGACTACCATCCCGATTACATTGCTGTGGCCTTTGACCTGCCGGGAGGAACCTTCCGCACCCGTGTCTATCCTGATTACAAAGCGGGCCGGGCCCCCACCCCGGTGGAATTCGCCGGGCAAATCGATGTTATTAAAAGCGTCCTTGATGTTTGCGGAATCAGCTGGCTCACCTACGAAGATTACGAAGCCGACGATATTATCGCCACCCTCTCGCGCCGGGCGGTAGACCACGGTGCGGATGTGTATATCGCCTCCGGTGATAAAGACTCCTACCAGCTCGTTGATGAGCACACCACCGTGCTGTATCCCATGCCGCGCTCGACCATGCAGGTGCTCGACCCGGCAGGTATCGAAAAGAAAACCGGGGTGCGCCCCGAACGCTACGCTGACCTGGCCGCACTCGTGGGGGAGGGCGCCGATAATATTCCCGGCGTGCCCGGGGTCGGCCCGAAAACCGCGGCGAAATGGCTTGCGAACTACGGTGACCTCGACTCCATCCTCGCCCGCGCCGACGACATCGGCGGAAAAGTGGGGGCTTCCCTGCGCGAGCACCTGGATCAGGTCCGTCAAAATCGCTCTCTCAACACCCTCGTACGTGACCTTCCCATCGGGGAGAATCTCGAGGAATTCCGCCCGCGTGGAGTGGACCGGGAGGCACTGCACGAACTCTTCGATACCCTCGATTTTGATACCTTGCGTGGGCGTGTCCTCACCGAATTACCTTCGCGCGACGGCGCACCTCAATCCGATGCTCCAGCCGGATTCACCCTCGCCGGCCTGGAGATCACCACCTCCGGGGTACGCGCGTGGCTTGACCAGCATGCCGATGCCCCGTTCTTTGGTCTCGAAATCGCCGGGCCGGCCAGCCCGGGTGCGGGGCGCGTGGAGGCAATGGCGATTGGCACAGCCCACGCGGCCTTGCTTCTCGATACGCACACCATGAACGAGGAGGACACCGCCCAGGTGCGGGCCTGGCTGGAATCGGATGCCCCGAAAGTGGTGCACGGCGCCAAAGAAGCCTGGCATCGGGTATGCGGGCAGGGCGCCGAATTGCGCGGCGTCGTACGCGATACCGTGCTGTGTGCCTACCTTCTCTATCCCGATCAGCGCAGCTATGACCTCGGTGATCTGGCGCTGCGCCACCTCGGCGTTGATCTGGGGGACGGGGGAGTGCTGCCCGGACTAGATGGGCAGGCTGATCCGTTGGCGGCACGCGCCGCGCTCCTCGGCCCGCTTTCCGAGAAATTACTCGGGGAATTGACGCAGCGCGGGGAAGACGGCGCCCTGCTCGACCTGGAAATGGATGTGGCGCGCACCCTCGCGCGCATGGAGGACACCGGGATTGCGGTGGACGCTCCCTACCTTGAAAAGCTCCGGAAGGATTTCGACGGCCGGGTGGAAGCCGCGGCGCGGCTTGCCTATGATGCCATTGGCCACAAGGTGAATCTCTCCAGCCCCAAGCAGCTCCAGGGGGTGCTGTTCGACGAATTGGGCTTGCCCACCACCCGGAAAACCAGATCCGGGTACACCACGAATGCGGAGGCGCTGGCTGATCTTGCCGTACGCATCGCACCCCGGGAAGATGATAAGGCGGTGGCCGGAACCCAATTCCTCGGGGCGCTCCTCGAGCATCGTGATGCCATTAAATTGCGGCAATCCGTGGAAGGCTTGCAGCGCAATACCCGGGCGGACGGAAAAATCCACACCACCTACCAGCAGGCGGTGGCCGCCACCGGGCGGCTCTCCTCCACGGACCCGAATCTCCAGAATATTCACGCGCGCACGGCCGAAGGACTCCAAATCCGTTCCGCTTTTATTCCCTCGGAGGGCTATGCGGCGCTCATGACCGCGGATTACTCCCAGATTGAAATGCGGATTATGGCCTCGCTTTCCGGTGATGAAGCGCTTATTACCGCCTTTAATGAAGGCGAAGACTTACATTCCTCGGTGGCGTCCCTCGTGTTCGGGATTCCCGAAAGCGAGGTGAGTAGCCAGCAGCGCTCCCGTATTAAAGCGATGAGCTACGGCCTGGCCTACGGCCTCTCCGCCTACGGGCTCTCCCGCCAGCTTCATATTTCTGCCCACGATGCCCAAGAGCTGATGGACACCTATTTTGCACGCTTCGGGAAAGTGCGTGATTACCTTGATTCCCTCGTAGTGAAAGCTCGCGAAGATGGCTATACCCAGACCCTGTTGGGGCGGCGGCGCTACCTGCCGGAACTGCGCTCCACGAACCGCCAGCTGCGCGAAGCATCCGAGCGGATGGCCCTCAACGCGCCTATCCAGGGCAGCGCCGCGGATATTATCAAGATCGCCATGGTGGCCGTGGTGGAAGCGCTGCGGGAAGCCGGGTTGCGCAGCCGGGTTCTGCTCCAGGTGCATGACGAACTGGTGCTGGAAGTAGCGCCCGGCGAGCACGAGGCCGCGGAGGAAATTGTGCGCCGGGAAATGGCTGGGGCAGCCCAGTTGCGGGTCCCGCTCTCCGTCGGGGTGGGCTACGGCCCCAATTGGCGTGAGGCAGCCCACTAAAACGCTCGACAGCGGGTCCACAAGAACAGCGCAACTGTCCCACGCGAACCTCGCGCACCATCCCGTGAGAACGGGGCTCACGCCACTCCGATTCCGGCCCGGATACCTTGCACTGGCCAAGCGTTTCCGCGTAGTATGGAGAACTGGTGTGAGCACCCGCCACACTGGCCGATATCCATCGGTCCCAAGCAAATATTCACAATAGTGTCCGGAAGTTATCAGTTAATGACTAATACCACCCCCGAGTCTTCGACTCTCCCCGAGATTGCCGTCAACGATATCGGCTCCGAGGAAGAACTTATTGCCGCCGTCGATAAGACGATCAAGTACGTTAACGATGGTGACCTCGTCGAAGGAACCGTTGTCAAGGTCGACCATGACGAAGTGTTGCTCGACATTGGCTACAAAACCGAGGGTGTTATTCCCTCCAAGGAACTTTCGATCAAGCACGATGTCAATCCCGATGACGTCGTGGAAATTGGCGACCAGGTAGAAGCCCTCGTCCTCCAGAAAGAAGACAAGGAAGGCCGCCTCCTCCTCTCGAAGAAGCGCGCGCAGTACGAACGCGCCTGGGCTGAAATCGAGAAGATCAAGGAAGCCGATGGTGTCGTGACCGGTACCGTCATCGAAGTCGTCAAGGGCGGCCTGATTGTTGATATCGGGCTGCGTGGCTTCCTGCCCGCTTCGCTCGTTGAAATGCGCCGCGTGCGCGATCTGCAGCCCTACATCGGCCGCGAACTCGAAGCGAAGATCATCGAACTTGATAAGAACCGCAATAACGTGGTTCTTTCCCGCCGCGCTTGGCTGGAAGCGTCCCAGTCCCAGGCCCGTGGCGAATTCCTGCACCAGCTCCAGAAGGGCCAGGTGCGCGAAGGCTTCGTGTCCTCCATCGTCAACTTCGGTGCCTTCGTGGACCTCGGCGGTGTGGACGGCCTCGTTCACGTCTCCGAACTGTCCTGGAAGCACATCGACCACCCGTCCGAGGTTGTCGAAGTTGGCCAGCCTGTCACCGTCGAAGTTCTCGATGTTGATATGGACCGCGAGCGTGTCTCGCTCTCCCTCAAGGCCACCCAGGAAGATCCCTGGCAGTCCTTCGCCCGCACCCACGCGATCGGCCAGATCGTTCCGGGTCGCGTGACCAAGCTCGTTCCCTTCGGCGCTTTCGTGCGCGTGGAGGACGGCATCGAAGGCCTCGTCCACATTTCCGAACTGGCTTCCCGCCACATCGACACCCCGGAAGAGGTTGTCAAGGTGGGCGACGACGTTTTCGTCAAGGTTATCGATATCGATCTGGACCGCCGCCGCATTTCGCTCTCCCTCAAGCAGGCGAACGAAGGCGTGGATCCGAACTCCCAGGACTTCGATCCCTCGCTCTACGGCATGGCCGCTGATTACGACGAAAACGGCAATTACAAGTACCCCGAAGGCTTCGATCCCGAATCGAACGAATGGCTCGAGGGTTACGAAGCTCAGCGCGAGGCATGGGAGAACGAATACGCCCAGGCCCAGGCCCGTTGGGAAGCACACAAGGCCCAGGTTGCTGCCGCGATCGAAGCCGATGCTGCCGCCGGCGCCCAGGCTGCTGCCGCTGCCGAACCTGCCGCCGAAATTCCGGCCAGCTACAGCTCCACCTCCGAACCGAGCGGCTCGCTCGACTCGGATGCTGATGAAGCTCTCGCCGCTCTGCGTGAGAAGCTGACCAACAACTAAGGTTCGCGTTTCCGCGGGTAGCAGCTAGACTGCTGCGGTAGCCGGGATATCCACGCTACCGCGCGTAGCAGCACGCTGCCGCGGGTAAATACCTTGTACCGCCGCCGGCGCACCTCTTCGGGGGAGCGCCGGCGGCGTTTTCTTTCTCCCGGGCGCATTGTTAAGCTGAAACGGTGAACGCACTAACAATCGGGGGAGCCAGCGCACAACTGCTGCGCCCCTTCACCCGCCCGCGAGGCCGCGCCCTGCGGATCGCGGTATCCGGCGGCATCGGCGCCGGCAAATCCACAGTTACCCACGTCCTACGCGACCGCGGCGCAATCATCGCCGACGCCGATGCCCTCGCCCGGGAAATCACCGCCCCGGGTAGTCCCGTCCTCGCGCAACTCACCGCCGCATTCGGTCCCGATATTTTAAACGACGACGGCGCCCTCAACCGGGCCGCCCTCGCCGCGCATATCTTCACCAACCCGGCCGCCCGCCACCGGCTCGAAGCCCTCACCCATCCCGCCATCATCGCGCGGGCCCGGGATATCCTCGCCAGTGCTGCCCCCGGCCAGCTGGCGGTCTACGATGTGCCGCTCCTGGTAGAAACCCGCGCTGATCGCGAAGTCGATTGCGTCATGATCGTGGCGGCCCCGGAAGAAAAACGAATCGAGCACCTGCGAGGCCGGGGGATGAGCCAGGCTGATGCCCAAGCCCGGATGCGCAACCAGGTAGATGATGAGGCCCGCCGGGCCCTGGCCCATATCTGGATCTGGAATGCGGGAAGCCGCGCGGAGCTGGAGAATCTCGTTGCCCAGTGTGCGGAGAGCTGGCTGGCGGCGCCGCAGGCGCCGGCGACGTCGTACAACAATCAAGAGAAACGCAAGTAAAAAGGTGATCCGTATCGTGTTTACTCTCAGCGTAAGAGGGAGTACCATTTACAGATAGTGAAATGACCGTTTCGCTATATGGTACGTCTCGTCGCCACGAAGCAACGATGCGCGGCGATGGGGCCTAAAATTTGAGAGGTTAAAAAGCTATGCCAATTGTTTGGCTGCTCGTGGGCATTGCGTTGATGCTCGTGCTCAACATCGTGTTCAAGGTGAATTCGATGCTCGCGCTGTTGCTCGCCGCCGTGGTGGTGGCGCTGTGCAACGGCATGGGCCCGATGGAAACTCTCAAGACCGTCACCACCGGTTTTGGTTCTACGCTGGGTTCGCTCGCCATTATCGTTGTTTTCGGTGCAGTTATCGGCCGCCTCATGGTGGACTCCGGTGCGTCTCACGTGCTGGCATCGGGGCTCATCCGCCGCTTCGGACTGCGCTTCGTGCGTATCGCCGTCATCATCATCGGTCTTATTTTCGGCCTGGCGATGTTCTACGAAGTTGCCTTCCTCATGATTGCTCCGCTCGTTATTTCTATTGCTCAGGAAGCAAAGGTGCCGTGGCTGCGCCTGGCCATTCCGGCCGTCTGCGCCACCACGGTTGCTCACTCCATCTTCCCGCCGCAGCCCGGCCCGGTTGCGCTCATTGACCAGTACAAGGCCGATGCCGGCATGGTCTACCTCCTCGGTATTCCCATGGCCATCCTCTGGGTGATCGTGGGTGGTGTGCTGCTGCCCAAGATTCTCGGTAACCTCGAGCGCCCGGTGCCGAAGTTCATGTCCGGTGATGAAAACGATAAGGAAGCGGCGGTCAACCCGCCGTCCTTCTTCGTTTCGCTTATCGTGCCGCTCAGCCCGGCCATCATTATGATCTCGGTGACCATTGCCAATATCTGGGTGGATCCGAAATCGACGCTGGGCCAGTGGCTCAACTTCTTCGGCTCCTCCCCGGTGGCCATGTCCGTGGCGCTGGTGCTCGCCATGCTGCTCTTCGGTATTCAGCGCGGGCACAAGGGCGAATGGGTCATGGATAAGTTCAATAAGGCCGTCTCCATTATTGCCGGCGTTGTGATGATTATCGGTGCCGGTGGCGCCTTTAAGCAGGTTGTTATCGACTCCGGTATCGGCGATTACATCGGCGGCTTCATGAGTGCGGGCGCGGTTTCGCCCTACATCATGGCGTGGTTCATCACCGTTCTTATCCGCCTGGCGACCGGCCAGGGCGTGGTCTCCGCGATGACCGCCGCCTCCATTATTGGTGCGGCTGTTATGGACCCGGCGACCGGCGTGATGCAGGCGGGCGTGGATCCCACGCTCCTCGTGCTCGCCACCGCAGCGGGCTCCAACTTCATGACGCATATTAATGACGCGTCCTTCTGGCTCTTCAAGGAATACTTCGATCTGTCCATCAAGGACACCCTGAAGACGTGGGGCGGTCTGCTCGCCTCCGGTTCGCTGGTCTCACTGGCGTACGTAATGTGCCTCTCGCCGTTCTTCGGCTAAGGCATGAGCAAGAAGGTGCGGGCGGCCGGTATGGTCGCCCGCATCGCACACATAAAGAAAAACAAGGAGTACACATGACGCAGAGCATTCCCTTTGCCGAGCAGAATATCGCCGGCGTCAGCCTCGTCACCCGTGGGGACCTGAGCGCGCTGGAGATTAACACCGATACCGTATCCGGTACCGTTTTCCCCTACGGCGCCCACGTTGCCTCCTGGAAACCGGCTGGCTTCGAGGACGTCCTCTACATGAGCGAACTATCCGGCCTCACGCAGGGCACTCCTATCCGGGGTGGTATCCCGGTGGTAGCCCCGTGGTTCGGCCCCTCGGATAACGGCCTGCACGGCTGGGCCCGCATCCAGGATTGGACCCTCGAATCCGTAAGCGGGGATTCCACCGCGGTGGAAGCGACCTTCACTCTCGCGGGTAGCGCCCTGGGTGGAGAGCTGGGTGATTCCCTCAAGCTCGCCTACACCGTGCACCTGGGCAGCGATTTCTGGGTACGGCTGAGCGCCACCAATACCGGCACGGAAAACATTGCGCCGGAGCTGGCTCTTCACGCCTACTGGGCGGTGGATGCCCAAGCGCTTCGCATCGAAGGTATCGAGGAGGGCGGTATTGATCGCCTCGCCGATAATGCGCAGCTCCCGGCCGGGCCTTTCGAGGAGCTCGCGGGCCAGACCGTGGATCGCTTCTACCCCTTCGCGGGCGATATCGTGCTCGTGGACGCGGGCGGGAACCGTAAGATCACGCTGAGCTCGGAAGAATCCGATAAGTCCGTGGTGTGGAACCCGGGCACGAAGGGCTCGGCCGCGAATGCGGATATGCCCGATGATGCCTGGAAGCATTTTGTGTGCGTGGAAGCGACTCGGGTGCGCGAAGGTGCCCCGCAGCTCGCGCCGGGGGAGAGCGCCACGCTCACCCTGCACGCCACGGTTGAGCAGCTCGGCTAAGTTCGCCTGGCCTATGGTTCGCCTGGCGGCTATATTCGCCCAGTAACAGGCAAACGTAGCTGAAAGCAACCGATAGTCGTTTGTTACGACGACGGCGCCCAGTGGCCGGATACCGTCCCGAATTTCTTCGGGCCGTTATCCGGCCACTGGCGTATTTCATACCGCAATCCGGGACTTGGCTAGTAAGCTCGCCACTATGGCTCTTGATTCTGAGATTGTGCGCAGCGATAAGCCTTTTGAAGTTATTTCCGAGTATCGCCCCTCGGGTGATCAGCCCGCCGCGATTGCCGAACTCACCCGCCGCATTAACGACGGCGAAAAGGACGTGGTGCTGCTGGGAGCCACCGGTACCGGAAAATCCGCCACTACCGCTTGGCTTATCGAACAGGTGCAGCGCCCCACCCTCATTATGGAGCCAAATAAAACCCTGGCCGCGCAAATGGCAGCGGAATTCCGCGAACTCATGCCCAATAACGCGGTGGAATACTTTGTTTCCTATTACGATTACTACCAGCCCGAAGCCTACGTTCCCCAAACCGATACCTTTATTGAAAAAGATTCCTCCATTAATGATGAGGTGGAGCGGCTGCGCCATTCGGCTACCAATTCGCTCCTCACCCGGCGGGACACCGTGGTGGTGGCCTCTGTTTCCTGCATTTACGGCCTGGGCACTCCGCAGGAATATGTTGACCGCATGGTGCAACTCCACGTGGGCCAACAACTGGATCGCGATGAGCTGCTGCGCACCTTCGTATCCATGCAGTACACCCGTAACGATATTGCCTTCACCCGCGGCACCTTCCGGGTGCGGGGCGATACCGTGGAGATTATCCCCGTCTACGAAGAGCTGGCTATCCGCATTGAATTCTTCGGCGATGAGATTGACGGGATTTCTCTTCTCCACCCGCTCACCGGGGATGTTATCCAACGCACCGATACCGCGCATGTATTCCCGGCTTCCCACTACGTGGCCGGCCCCGAGCGGATGGAACGCGCTATTCGATCCATTGAGGAAGAACTGGCCGAACGCCTGGAGTATCTGCGCGCCCATAACAAGCTCCTTGAGGCGCAGCGCTTGGAAATGCGCACCAGCTACGATATAGAGATGATGCGCAATATCGGAACAACGTCCGGTATTGAAAACTATTCGCGGCATATTGACGGGCGCGGCCCGGGCACCGCCCCGAATACCCTCCTCGATTATTTCCCGGACGATTTCCTCCTTATCCTCGATGAATCCCATGTGACTGTTCCCCAGATTGGGGCCATGTACGAAGGGGATATGTCCCGCAAACGCACCCTGGTGGAATACGGCTTCCGGTTGCCCTCCGCCATGGATAACCGCCCCCTCAAATGGGAGGAATTCCTCGACCGTATTGGCCAAACCGTGTACTTATCCGCAACGCCTGGCAAATATGAACTTGGCCAAGCGGACGGCGTCGTCGAACAAATTATTCGACCCACCGGTTTGGTTGATCCCCTTATTAAAGTCAAGCCCACCGAAGGGCAGATCGATGATTTGCTCGAAGAAGTGCGGGTGCGGGCCGAACGTGATGAGCGGGTGCTCGTCACCACGCTGACGAAGAAAATGGCTGAGGATCTCACCGCGTACCTGGCGGATTGCGGAGTGCGGGTGGAGTACCTGCATTCGGATGTGGATACCCTGCGCCGCGTGGAGCTGCTGCGGGAGCTGCGGCTCGGGAAATTCGATGTGCTCGTGGGTATTAACCTGCTGCGCGAGGGGCTAGATCTTCCGGAAGTCTCGCTCGTGGCGATTCTCGACGCCGATAAGCAGGGCTTTTTGCGATCCACCACCTCGCTTATTCAGACCATCGGGCGCGCGGCCCGTAACGTTTCCGGGGAAGTGCATATGTACGGGGATAGCATCACCCCGAATATGCAGCAGGCTATTGATGAAACGAATCGGCGCCGGGAGAAGCAGCTCGCCTACAACCGCGAACACGGTATCGATCCGCAACCGCTGCGCAAACGCATCGCGGATGTGACCGATATGCTGGCCCGCGGGGATGTGGATACCGAACAGCTCCTTGCCGGCGGGTATCGCCAGGAACCCGCGCATGCCCGGGCCCGCGCTTCGGAAGCGGAAATTGCCCGCGCGCAGGGCGGGAAAGAGCTGCGCGAACTCATTACCGAGCTCACCGCGCAGATGCACGCGGCCGCCGAACAGCTCCAATTTGAGCTCGCGGCGCGCTACCGCGATGAGATCAAGGATCTGAAAAGCGAGCTGTGGCATTCCCAGCAGGCCCAAAAATAAAACGGCTGCACGGGAGCGGCACCGGAGGCACGCGGAAGCCGCGCGTCCGCCTGTGCGCACCGCGCACGGCACACAAGCCACATATGAAACACGGCTCGGCGGTGCTCCCCATCGTGTAAAGTGTGCACTCGTGGAGGGGAGTATTCCCATCAACCACCGATTCGTCAGCACGAGACCCACCCGGGTCGTCCGGATCGGAGACCTGCCGCGGCCGCGCGCCCGGCGGGTGGGGAGAGACCTCCGGTCATTCCATCCGGAGGGTATTTATGCTTTCATACGCCACGGGTGTGCTGCCGTTGACGAGCACGCCCGAGCAGATGTCGGTCCATTTGGCCGAGTGGATTCTGCTGTTCGTCGTCGTTATCGGTATTTTCGCCTTTGATCTGCTGTCCCACGTGCGCAAACCGCACGAGCCCAGCATGAAAGAATCGGCCGGTTTCCTGCTGTTCTATATTTTCCTGGCCGTCTGCCTGGGCGGATACCTGTGGTGGCGCCACGGGGATACCTTCGGATTGCAATTCTTCAGCGTCTGGGGCGTGGAATATTCACTTTCCGTCGATAATATCTTCGTCTTCATTATTATTATGGGTTCCTTCGCGGTGCCCCGGGCCCTCCAGCAAAAAGTGCTGTTCTGGGGCATTGTTATTGCGCTGTGCCTGCGCTTCATTTTCATCGTGCTGGGCAAGGTTATTGTGGAATCCCTGGCCTGGTCCTTCTTCCTCTTCGGTGCCTTCCTGCTGTGGACCGCATTCTCGCAGGTCAAAGAAGGGCTCTCGGAAAGCGAACCGACGGGCGAGGAAGCCGATAACTTCTTCGTACGCCTGGCGCGCCGCACCCTCCCGGTCGCCGAGGATTACCACGGCGACCACTACATCGTGAAGCGCGGCGGCAAGCGCTATATCACCCCGCTGCTGCTGTGCATTATCGCCATCGGCGGGATCGACCTCATGTTCGCCCTCGATTCCATCCCGGCCTCCTTCGGTTTCACCACCGAACCTTTCATTATTTTCGCGGCGAATGCCTTTGCGCTCATGGGCCTGCGCCAGATGTTCTTCCTGGTCGATGGCCTGCTCGAACGCCTCGTGTACCTGCACTTCGGCCTGGCCGCGATCCTCGCCTTCATCGGCTTCAAACTCATTTTCGAAGCCCTGCATCATTACGATATTGCCACCGGCTTCTTCGAGTTCACGCCGCTGAGCTCGCTGCTCGTCATCGTGGTCATTATTGTGGTGACGGTGGTGGCGTCCCTGCTGCGCTCGCGTTCTCTCGCGCGTAAGGAGAAGAACGACGACGGCGCAGCTGGCGGCGCAAACTAAGGGGTGCGTGCCGATAGCGCGAGGCGCTAGTGCTAACTGATTGGCTGAGCGCCCGTTAATCGGCGCTGCGCCGTGCTCATTGCTGTGGCGCCGCACTAATCGGCGCTGCGCCGTGCCAGGTGGCGAGCCAGAATCGCGCACACAAAAATTTGTAGCTGGTGGAAAATAACCACCGGGACGGACAGCGGGGCGACCGTGGCCGGGGAGAATAGTGCCTTGGCCATCGGGAGCCCCGTTGCCAATGATTTCTTCGAACCGCACATGAGCACCACGATGCGATCCTCCAAGGTCATCCGAGCCAGGCCCCCGAGCCACCAGGTAATCGAAAGCATGGCGGCTAGCAGCACGCAGCACAGGGCAAGCAGGCCGAGGATCGTCCAGAGCGTCACTCCCGCCCAGGCGCCTTCCGCGGTGGCATTGAGCACGGAGGAGAGCACGATGAGGATAATCGAGGTGTTATCCACCGTACGCACTAGCCGCGGGTGAGCCCGGAACCAGGTACCCACCCAGGGCTGGAGGCACTGCCCGATAATAAAGGGGAGGAGTAGCTTGAGGAGCACCGAATTAATAGATCCGGCCGAAGCTCCCTCCACGTGCAGGAAAAGCAGCACGAGCAGCGGGGTGAGGAAAATCCCGGCAATATTGGAGACGGTAGCGGAAGTGACGGCAGCGGCCACATTCCCACGGGCAATGGACACCATCGTGACCGAAGATTGGATGGTAGACGGCAGTAGCGCCAGGTAGAGGAAACCGAGGGCGAATGCCGGGCCCAGGAAAGGCGCCACCAGGTGGCCCAGGGCGAAACCGAGAAGCGGGAAAATGAGGTAGGTGCACAGGAACACCAGGCCCTGGAGTTTAATATTACGCAGCCCGGCCAGCACATCCCGGGTGCGCAGTCGCATCCCGTATACCAGAAAAACGCAGGCCACCGCGAGGTCGGAAACCGTACCTAGATATGCCCGGACCGCACTGGGCGCCGGAATAAGAAGCCCGGCGATCATCGCGAGGATAATGCCGGCCACCAGGGGATCGGGCCGGTAGCGGAGGAGACGTGCTCGGTTAGTTGCCATGGGAACCAGCCTAGCGTGAACATTGCACCATCCGGTTATCGAACCTGTGTTCAACCGTGTAAGCTTGGCCGGGTGAGTGATGTTATCCATGTTCAGGGCGCGCGGGAAAATAACCTCCGTAATATCACGGTGGATATTCCCCGCGATCAACTCGTTGTCTTTACCGGGCTTTCGGGCTCCGGTAAATCCTCCCTGGCTTTTGACACCATTTTTGCCGAAGGGCAGCGCCGCTACGTGGAATCGCTGAGCTCCTACGCTCGCATGTTCCTCGGCCAGATGGATAAACCAGATGTGGACCTCATTGAAGGGCTGTCCCCGGCGGTCTCCATCGATCAGAAATCCACCAACCGTAACCCGCGCTCCACGGTGGGCACGGTTACGGAAGTCTATGACTACCTGCGTTTGCTCTACGCGCGGGCCGGGGTACAGTACTGCCCGGAATGCGGCGCGAAAATCACCGCCCAAAGTGCCCAGCAAATCGTGGATACCCTCCTCACCTACCCGGAAGGTACCCGTTTCCAGATCCTTGCCCCGGTGGTACGTGACCGCAAGGGCGAATACGCGGATGTGTTCACGGATCTCGCCCAGGCCGGCTACACCCGCGCCCGGGTCGATAGCGAAGATATCCGCCTGGATAACCCGCCCAGCCTCGATAAGAAACTGCGCCACAATATCGACGTCGTTGTTGATCGCCTCGTGGTACGCGAAGGCATCACCAGCCGCCTCACCGATTCGGTAGAACAGGCTCTCGGACTCTCCTCCGGGCTCATGGTGGTGGAATTCGTGGACGCGGCCGAAGGCGAAGAACGCTCCCGGCGTTTTTCCGAGCACCGTTCCTGCCCGAACGGGCACGCCCTCGCCCTGGAAGAAATCGAACCGCGCACCTTCTCTTTTAACGCTCCCTACGGGGCCTGCCCGGCTTGCGATGGCCTGGGTTCCACCCTGGAAGTGGATCCGGATCTGGTGGTCCCGCATCCGGAGAAAACCCTCCGGGAGGGCGCCATTGCCCCGTGGACGAGCCACCAGGATTTCTTCACCCGCCAGATGGAAGCCCTGGGGGAGGAACTTGGCTTCGATGTGGATACCCCCTGGAAGGACCTGCCCAAGAAAGCGCGGAAGGCCCTGCTGGAAGGCAATAACTACAAGGTCACCGTCAAGTACCGCAATCGCTGGGGCCGGGAAAAAACCTATGCCACCGGCTTCGAGGGGGTCCTCGGCTACGTCAAACGCAAGCATGGGGAAACCGAATCCAGCTGGTCGAAGGAACGTTACGAAGGCTATATGCGGGAAATTGCCTGCTCGGCCTGCCACGGTGCCCGCCTCAAGCCGGATGTGCTGGCGGTGCGCATTGGAGACCTCAATATTTTCGAGCTGTGCTCCCTCGCCATCGACGATGCCAAAGCCTTCCTCGATTCCGTGGAACTCGATGCGCGCCAAGCCCAGATCGCCGCGCAGGTACTGCGTGAAATCCAGGTACGGATGGGATTCCTCGTGGATGTGGGGCTGTCCTACCTCACCCTGGCGCGGGGCGCCTCCACGCTTTCGGGCGGGGAAGCCCAGCGTATCCGCCTCGCCACCCAGATCGGTTCCGGCCTGGTGGGCGTGCTCTACGTCCTCGACGAACCGTCTATCGGCCTCCACCAGCGCGATAACGAAAAACTCATCGGCACCCTCGTCAAGCTCCGCGACCTGGGGAATACCCTGATCGTCGTCGAACACGATGAAGAAACGATTCGCACCGCCGATTACGTTATTGATATCGGCCCGGGTGCGGGAGAATTCGGGGGGCACGTTGTCTACGCCGGAGATGTTGCGGGCTTGAGCGCTTGCGAAGAATCCGTGACCGGTGCATATCTATCCGGGAAACGTGCCATAACGACGCCGCAGCAGCGGCGCACTGTTGATCCGCAGCGGAAAATCACGGTGCGGGGCGCACGGGAAAATAACCTCAAAAACGTGGAGGTGTCTTTCCCCCTCTCTACCTTTATCGCGGTAACCGGGGTGTCCGGCTCCGGGAAATCCACCCTCGTTAACCAGATTCTTTACCGTTCCTTGGCTAACCAGCTCAACGGTGCGCATACCGTTCCGGGGCGCCACCGGGAGGTCACCGGGGCCGGGGAGCTCGATAAGGTCGTGCACGTGGATCAGTCACCCATCGGGCGCACCCCGCGCTCGAATCCGGCCACCTACACCGGGGTATGGGATAAAGTGCGCCAGCTCTTCGCCCAAACCCAGGAGGCGAAGGTGCGCGGCTACGGCCCGGGGCGCTTCTCCTTTAACGTTAAGGGTGGCCGCTGCGAAGCTTGCAAGGGCGATGGCACCGTGAAAATTGAGATGAACTTCCTCCCCGATGTGTATGTGCCCTGCGAGGTCTGTCACGGCACCCGTTACAACCGGGAAACCCTGGAAGTGAAGTACCGCGGGAAGAACGTCTCTGAAGTTCTTAATATGACCATTCACGAGGCCGCGGAATTCTTCGATCCCATCACGAATATCACCCGCTATCTCACCACCCTGGAACGGGTGGGCCTGGGCTACGTGCGTTTGGGGCAGTCGGCAACCACGCTTTCCGGCGGGGAAGCCCAACGCGTCAAGCTCGCTTCGGAATTGCACCGCCGCTCCAGTGGCCGCACTGTCTACATCCTGGATGAGCCCACTACGGGCCTGCATTTTGAGGATATTCGCAAGCTCCTCCTGGTGCTGCAATCCCTCGTGGATAAAGGCAATACCGTTATTGTTATCGAGCACAATCTCGATGTCATTAAATGCGCGGATTGGGTTATTGACATGGGGCCGGAAGGAGGCGCCGGCGGGGGTACCGTCGTCGCCACTGGAACCCCGGAACAGATCGCCGCGGTGCCCGAATCCTATACCGGGCAATTCCTCCGCCCCCTCCTGGAGGAGACGAGGAGGTGACCAGCCGTGGCTGATCCACGCAGCTACCGCCCGGCGCCGTCGTCCATTCCCACCGACCCGGGCGTCTACCGTTTCGTGGACGGTGAAGGGCGCATTCTTTACGTCGGGAAAGCGAAGAATCTACGCAACCGGCTCCAGAATTATTTCCAGCCGCCCGAACGCCTCATCCCGCGTATCCGCACCATGGTGCATACCGCCACCAATGTGGTGTGGGTGGTGGTGGGTAGTGAAATCGAGGCCCTCACCCTGGAATACTCCTGGATTAAGGAATTCGAACCGCCCTTCAACGTGATGTTTCGGGATAATAAGTCCTATCCCTACCTGGCGGTTTCCCTGGGGGAGGAGTTCCCGCGCGCCTATATCACCCGGGAAAAGCACCGCAAAGGCACCCTGCACTTCGGGCCGTACACCAAGGTGTGGGCGATCCGAAAAGTGCTGGACGCCCTGCTTCCCGTCTTCACTATGCGCTCGTGTTCCGATGCGGAATTTCGGCGAGGGCAGCGCACCGGGAAACCCTGCTTTAACACCCATATCGGGCTGTGCAACGGGGCCTGCGCCGGGCTGGTGAGCGCGGCGGAGAATCGCGCCGTCGCCGAAGAATTCGTAAAATTCATGGAATCGGACGGCAGCGATTTTATTCGCGCCCGCACCGCGGAGATGAAAAAAGCAGCTGCCGTGGAAGACTTCGAACGCGCCGCGAAACTACGCGATGAAATCACCGCGATGAAAACCGCAACCGAACGCAATGTTGTGGTCTTCGATTCCAATCTCAACGCCGATATTATCGGGCTGGAATCCGATGAAATTGATGCCTCGGTCCAGGTTTTTTACGTGCGCGGCGGGCGAATCCGCGGGCAGCGCGGCTGGGTAACAGAAACCGAAGGCACCGAACCGGCCGATATTATCAACGCGCTGCTCCTCCATATTTACGGCAATCCCGAATATGACTCCTATCGCGGGGTGGGGACCCAGGGAGACCGCACCGTGCGGGCCGGAACCTCCGTTGATGACCGGGATCACGTACCGCCCGGGGCCATCCCGGGGGAGATTTGGGTGCCGGTTTTCCCCTCGGATCGGGCCGGGCTGGAACGCTGGCTCGCACAGCGGCGCGGCGGGCCGGTCCACCTCAAGCGCCCCCAGCGCGGGCCCAAAGCCCAGCTGGCGGATACCGTGCACGCGAATGCCAAGCAGGCTTTCGACCGTAACAAGCTGGCGCGGGCCGCCGATATTACGGTGCGTTCCCAAGCCCTGGAAGAGCTGCGCATCGGCCTGGATTTGGATCGCGCCCCGTTGCGCATCGAAGGCTACGATATTTCCCATACCCAGGGCCACCAGCAGGTTGGCTCCATGGTGGTCTTCGAAGACGGCCTGAAGAAAACCTCCGATTACCGTCATTTCATTGTGCGCGGGCCGGAAGGGCAGGGGGCCCGTGATGATACCGCCGCGATGGACGAAGTGCTGCGCCGCCGGCTGCGCCGTTTGAACGACGACGACGCGCACGCCGCCGATGCCGGCGGCGTGGAAGACGAAGGTGCACCCACCGCTGCCCCGCGCCGTTTCGCCTACCGCCCCGACCTCCTCGTGGTGGACGGTGGGCTCCCGCAAGTCAATGCCGCCCAGCGGGTGGTTGATGAGCTCGGCGCCGATGTGCGGGTGGTGGGCCTGGCCAAACGCCTGGAAGAAGTGTGGATTCCGGGGGAGGAGTTCCCGGTTATTTTCCCGCGTACCTCGCCCGCGCTGCGCCTGCTCCAGCAGCTACGCGATGAATCGCATCGCTTCGCCATTACTTTCCACCGCAAGAAACGCGGCCAGGCGATGACCCGCTCCGCGCTCGATGCCATCCCGGGGCTAGGGCCGGCCAAGCAAAAGAAATTGTTGAGCGCGCTCGGTTCGGTCAAACGGATCCGGGAGGCCAGTATCGAGGAGCTCACCGAAGTACCGGGTATCGGCCCGGTACTCGCGGCAGCCATTAAGGAAGCACTGGGTGAAGAATAACGGGTTGGCCTCGCGCAAACTGGGCGCGGCGGGCCGTTAAGGAAGCATTACCGGAGGAGTAACGCTGACCGTTCCGTGTGGCATGATGGAGATATGAGTGACACGCGTGACATCAACGATACTTCCCGTATCCCCGCCATCGTTCCGGCCGCGGATTGCAGCACGGAACTACCGCCGGCCAACGTCCCGGAGATCATTATTGTGACGGGGATGTCCGGCGCGGGGCGCTCCCGAGCGGCTGCCACCCTGGAGGACCTCGGCTGGTACGTGGTAGATAACCTCCCTCCGCGCCTGCTCAGCGCCCTGGCCGGGCTGCTCTCCGGAAACGGGAAAGTGACCCGGATGGCCGCGGTGGTGGATGTGCGCTCCCGGGAATTCTTCGCCGAACTCCTGGAAGTCCTCACCGATCTCACGAATAGTGGTATTAATTACCGCATTATCTTCCTGGATGCCGATGATGCCTCGCTGGTACGCCGCTACGAAAGCGTGCGCCGGCCCCACCCGCTCCAGGGCCACGGCCGGCTTTACGACGGCATCACCGCGGAACGTAAACTCCTCGCGGATCTGCGCAGCCGCGCCGATTCCGTGATCGATACGTCGCGCCTTTCCGTCCACGATCTTTCCCGGAAAATCCGCCACCTCGTGGGCGAAACCTCCGGAACAGAAGCCACCCGCGTCACGGTTATGTCCTTCGGCTTCAAATACGGCCTGCCGCTGGACGCGGATAATGTGGCCGATGTGCGCTTCCTGCCCAATCCCTACTGGATTTCCGAGCTGCGCCACCTGAGCGGCCACGATGAGCCGGTGGCTCATTTCGTGCTGGAGCAGGACGGCGCGGAAGCTTTTGTGCGCGAGTACTCCCACCTCATCCACACCATCCTGGCCGGCTACGCCCGCGAGCTCAAACCCTTCACCACCACTGCCATTGGCTGCACCGGCGGGAAGCACCGCTCGGTGGCCATCGCGGAAGCGGTATCCGAAGCACTGCGGGCGGCCGGGCACTCGGTGCGCACCATCCACCGTGATTTGGGGCGCGAATAATGGGCGGGCGCGGTAGTCGCGGCCCGCGCGTCGTCGCCCTCGGGGGCGGTCACGGCCTGTACGCCTCACTTTCGGCCCTGCGACTCATCACCCAAAACATCACCGCCGTGGTCACCGTTGCGGACGACGGCGGCTCCTCGGGGCGCTTACGCGATGAATTCAACGTGATTCCGCCCGGAGATTTGCGCATGGCGCTGTCTGCCTTATGCGACGACGGCGAATGGGGCCAGACCTGGCGCGACGTTCTCCAATACCGTTTCTCCTCCGACGGCCCCCTCAACGGGCACGCCATGGGGAACCTTCTTATTGTTTCCATGTGGGAACAATTGGGGAGCACGGTTTCCGGCCTCGACTGGGTGGGCCAGCTGCTGCGCATTGACGGGCGGGTGCTGCCTATGTCACCCATTCCGCTGGAAATCGAAGCTCGGGTCATTGATGAGGAAGACGGCCCCCAGCTCTATCGCGGTCAGGTGGCGGTGGCAACGGCCCGCGGCAAAGTGGAGCACGTCAGCCTCATTCCGGAGAACCCTCCCGCCCAGCCCGAAGCAATCGCCGCTATTGACGAAGCCGATTGGATCGTATTCGGGCCGGGCTCCTGGTACACCTCGGTTATTCCCCACCTCATGGTTCCCGATCTGCACGCGGCCCTGGTACGCTCCCCGGCCCGCCGAGTCCTCGCCCTCAATCTGCGTACCGAGCGCGAAACCTGGGGGATGAGCGCCGCGGACCATATCCGTTCCTTCGCCCGCCATGCCCCTGATCTGCGCATTGACGTGGTGGTGGCCGATCCGCGCAGCGTGGACGATATCGGTGAAGTAGCCGCGGAAGCCGAAGGTATCGGGGCCACTCTCATGCTGCGACAGGTTAGAATGGGCGATAATCGCGCACGTCACGATGCGCTACGTTTGGCCGCTGCATATCGGGATGCCTTCGAAGGCGTCATAGGAGATTCCTAAATCGGAAGCTCCCGCACGGGGAAGAATCCACAACCGGGATATTCCCCGGTCAGCAGCGGTTCCACCATCGAAGGAAGGGGAGTCGTGTCCGCGTTAACACGTACGGTGAAAGATGAGCTAGCCACCGTTACGCCGGCCTCGCTTTCCGCCGCTCTGGCTGAACTCACCGCGATGTTCCGGTACGGCGGGGGATTGGCCGTGCGCTCGCGCACCCTGGAACTGGTGGCCGAAGTGGGCCACCGCCCCACCGCGCAGCGCCTGTGGGAACTGGTGCGCCAACTTTTTTCGGTGGAACCCGAACTTCTCTCGGTCTCCTCGCAGATGCGCCAGGGCCAGCGTTTCCTGGTGCGCTCCTCGGAAAACACCGAACGCATCGCGGTGAAACTCGGGCTCCTTGATGCGCACGGCCGGCCGGTACGCGGGCTTCCACCCGCGGTGGTGGGCGGCTCGAAAGCCGATGCGGGAGCTGCCTGGCGCGGAGCTTTCCTGGCGCGCGGCACCCTCATGGAACCCGGGCGCAATGCTTCCCTGGAGATCATTTGCCCGCGCCTCGAGGCGGCCTACGCACTGGGTGGGCTGGCCCGCCGCCTCGATATTCCCTACCGGGTACGCGAATCGCGCGGGGCCCACCGGATCGATATCCGCGGGGGCGAAGCGATCTCCGATATGCTCACCCGCATGGGCGCCAATGACGCCGTGCTGCGCTGGGAAGAATTACGTGTGGAACGGGAAGTCCACGGCACGGTTAACCGTCTTGCTAATTTCGACGACGCAAATATGCGCCGCAGTGCCGATGCCGCTGTTATCGCGGTGATCCGGGTCAAGCGAGCTTTTGAAATTCTTGGCACTGATGTCCCGGAGAATTTGCGGGCGGCTGGCGAAGCGCGCATTGCCCACCCGGAAGATTCCCTCAACCTGCTCGGGGAGCAACTCACCCCGCGCGCCACGAAAGATGCGGTGGCCGGGCGCTTGCGTCGGCTGAATTCCATGGCGGATAAGCGGGCCAAGGAGCTGGGCATTCCGGACACGATGGCCGCGGTGCGGGCGGCAGGGCACACGGCAATGTCCTAACGCGCGGTAGCGCGTTCGCCGTCGTCGAAAAATAGAACAGTCAAAAATGGGACTAAGGGCGTGTTATGCCGTTCTCAAGTTTCGCTCTGTGCCAAAGCTCGCAAGCTCCTTCCAACTGGCATTAGCCCCAGCCGAACGTGACCGGTAGAATAGTGAGTGGTTCCGAGAGAAGTTCTCGGACGGACTTCTCAAAGACAAGAAGTCGAGTTGGAAACGCGCTAGCTGGCGCGTGAGGAGGATAAAGAGTGACTGTACGCGTTGCTATTAACGGCTTCGGCCGTATTGGTCGTGCCGCTGTCCGCGCAGCCCTCGCCGAGGGTGCGGATTTCGAGATCGTCGCGGTCAATGACCTGACCGATATCAAGACTCTCGCCCACCTGCTGAAGTATGACACCGCCGGCGGCCGCCTCCCCGTGGAGATTGAAGCAACCGAAGATGGATTCGTGCTCGACGGCAAGAAGATCAAGGTTCTTGCTGAAAAGGATCCGGCCAACCTCCCGTGGAAGGAACTCGAGGTTGACATCGTTCTCGAGTGCACCGGCCGCTTCCGCACCGGTGAAGCCTGCCAGGCTCATATCGAAGCCGGCGCCAAGAAGGTTCTTATTTCCGCCCCGGCGAAGGGTGAAGATGCCACCTTCGTTATCGGCGTGAACTCCGATCAGTACGATCCTGCCAAGCACAATATTATTTCCAACGCTTCCTGCACCACGAACTGCCTCGCCCCGGTGGCGAAGGTCCTCGTGGACAAGTTCGGCGTCAAGAAGGGTCTCATGACCACGATCCACGCTTACACCGCGGATCAGAACCTGCAGGACGGCCCCCACAAGGATCTGCGTCGCGCCCGCGCGGCCGCGCAGAACATGGTCCCCACCACCACCGGTGCGGCCAAGGCCGTGGCTCTGGTTCTCCCCGAACTCAAGGGCAAGCTCGATGGTTACGCCGTGCGCGTCCCCACCATCACCGGCTCCCTCACGGACCTCACCTTCGAAGCTGAGAAGTCCGATGTCACCGTGGAAGAAATCAACGCCGCGATGAAGGAAGCCTCCGAAGGCGCTCTCAAGGGCACCCTCGCTTACACCGAGGATCCCATCGTTTCTTCGGACATCATCGGTGATCACCACCAGTCCATCTTCGATGCCGGCCTCACCAAGGTGATGGACGGCCAGGTCAAGATCGGTGCTTGGTACGACAACGAATACGGCTACGCCGCTTCCCTCGTGAAGCTTGCCAACCTCGTTGCGAGCAAGCTCTAAAGATCAAGCGATGAGCTGATGTGAAGCCCGTGCGTGCGCTAGCGCGCACGGGCTTCCCTACGCGAAAGGAAAAATATGAGGACTATTGAATCGCTCGGTGACCTCACCGGCAAGAAGGTTTTTGTTCGTTCCGATTTCAACGTTCCGCTGGACGGGGATCGCATCACCGATGACGGCCGTATCCGCGCCGCGCTGCCCACCATTAAGCGTCTCCTCGACGCCAAGGCGAAGGTCATCGTTTCCGCGCACCTGGGCCGCCCCAAGGGCGAGCCGAAGCCGGAATTCTCCCTCGCTCCGGTAGCCAAGCGCCTGGGCGAACTGCTCGGCCGTGAGGTCCCCCTCGCGGAGGATACCGTGGGCCCGGACGCCAAGGCTAAGATCGAGGCCCTGAACGACGGCGACATCGTGCTGCTCCAGAACGTGCGTTACGACAAGCGCGAAGACTCGAAGGTCGATGCTGACCGCGAAGCTCTCGCCAAGGAATACGCCGCGCTGGCCGATGTGTTCGTTTCCGACGGTTTCGGTGTGGTGCACCGCAAGCAGGCCTCGGTTTACGATATTGCGAAGCTGCTGCCTTCGGCCGCCGGTGAGCTTGTTGCCAAGGAAATTAATTCACTGTCCAAGGCCACCGCGGATCCGGAGCGCCCCTACACCGTGGTGCTGGGTGGCTCCAAGGTGTCCGATAAGATCGGCGTGATTGAGAACCTCCTGGACAAGGCTGATGTTCTCCTTATCGGTGGCGGCATGGCCTTCACCTTCCTGCGCGCCAAGGGTTATGAGATCGGTTCCTCGCTGTGCGAAGATGACCAGATCGAGAAGGCCCGCGAGTACCTGGAGACGGCGTCCAATAAGGGCGTGGAGCTGCTCCTGCCGGTAGACGTCGTCGTCGCTGATAAGTTCGATAAGGACGCTGAATCCGAAATCGTTTCCGCTTCCGATATGCCCGCCAACGGCATGGGCCTGGACATCGGGCCGGAAACCGTGGCCGAATACGCGGAGAAGATCGCTTCCTCGAAGACGATCGTCTGGAACGGCCCCATGGGCGTCTTCGAATTCCCGGCCTTCGCCGAGGGCACGAAGGGCGTTGCCCAGGCCATGCAGGATGCCGAAGGCTTCACCATCGTTGGTGGCGGTGACTCCGCGGCGGCCGTGCGCATCCTCGGCTTCGACGAAGAGAAGTTCAACCACATTTCCACCGGCGGTGGCGCTTCCCTCGAATTCCTCGAGGGTAAGACCCTGCCCGGCATCGCTGTTCTGGAGGGTTAATGGCACGCACCCCCCTGATGGCGGGTAACTGGAAGATGAATATGGATCATCTTGAGGCTACCCACCTTGTCCAAAAAGTCGCGTGGACCCTGGACGACGCCGGTTTCACCTACGGTGATGTGGATGTGGCGGTTTTCGCCCCTTACACCGACCTGCGTTCCATCCAGACCCTGTGCGAATCGGATGAGCTGCGCATCGCCTACGGTGCCCAGGATGTGTCCGTACATGACGAAGGCGCCTACACCGGCGAAATCTCCACCTCGATGCTTTCCAAGCTCGGGTGCAGCTACGTCATTGTGGGCCATTCGGAGCGGCGCGCCTACCACGGCGAAAGCAATGAACTCATCGGCCAGAAGGCACAGAAGGTTCTTGGCGCTGGCATGATTCCTATCGTCTGCTGCGGTGAAGAACTTGAGGTGCGCAAGGAAGGCCGGCACGTGGAGTACGTCGTCTCCCAGATTGACGAACTCTTCGCCGGTTTCCAGGCCGCGGATATTGCCAAGCTCGTGATCGCCTACGAGCCCATCTGGGCTATTGGCACCGGCGAAGTAGCCACCCCGGAAGACGCCCAGGAAGTCTGCGGCGCCATTCGGGCCCGCATCGAAGAAACCTTCGGTGCGGATGCGGCTGCCGCGGTTCGTATCCAGTACGGCGGGTCGGTCAAGGCTGCTAACGTCCAGGAAATCATGGCCCAGCCTGATGTTGACGGTGCCCTCGTGGGCGGCGCCAGCCTCAAGGCGGAAGAATTCGCGAAGATCGTGATGTTCCGCGGCTAAGGCCATACCGGCTCAGAGCTATAGCTAAAGGGCGGGGCGTGAAAACTCCGGCCTGATCGGTTGATACCGGCTAGCTCCGGCGTGCGGGGTGGGATTCTTCCCACCCCGCACGTTTTATTTCCCGCAGCCCGGTTCCACCAGGTACACTAACCAAGGACTCTATTACTCTCCGGGTGCACGAAGCACTCGAAAGGACTGGAAATGAAAGCTTTGCTCATTACCTGCGAAGTGCTTATGCTCATCACCAGCATCTTCCTCACGCTCTCCATCTTGCTGCACAAAGGCAAGGGCGGCGGAATCTCCGATATGTTCGGTGGCGGCATTTCCACGTCCATGCGTTCCTCCGGTGTAGCCGAACGCAACCTCAACCGCATCACCGTGGTGCTGGCTCTCATCTGGGGGATTTCCATTATCCTCATCGGCCTCATCGTCAAGGTCGGCATCTAAGCCCTCAGAGTTTTCCCGAGGCGGGAATATAAGCCTTAAGCAGCGGGGCCGGTACGTAAATGATGACGTACCGGCCCTGTTTCCTGCCCTAGATGCTACGCGCCGTGTGCCGCAGTGCTACCCGTGGCTACAGTCTCTGCGTTCGCGGGAGCTTTCACATCCACATCCGCGGGGGAGTAGTCGAGCAGAGGGAGTCCCTTGGTGAGGACCTCGCCGTAGGCGGTATCGGGATTGAGGTCGCGCAGATCCTCGATGAGCATCGCTTCAAGGCTGCGCACCGGCAAAGATACTTCCTGGGGAGCCCGGCCTGGGCGCAGCATCATGCCGTGATCATTGCCCGGGGTGCGATGCAGACTGAGAGCTGCGCCGTCGTTCAAGAAAATCTCCACGCCGGTAATCGGAGCGCCCTCCTGCGGTTCAATCTCCACCGGAACATCCAGGCGCAACCGTAGCCACGCGGCGAGCAAGAAAAGCGAGGAGCGGTGCGGGCGCCCCCATACCTTCGCGCCGGTAATGGTGCGGCCCGGGAATTCATCGACCATGGAAGCGATGTAATTGCGCCACAGGGTGGTGCCCGCCCAGCCCAGGTCGGTATCCCCGGGAACGTAATTGGCGGAAAGATGCTGGAGCGCCAGGGCTGGGTGATCGGCGGTGCGGGTGGTGGTGATGCGGCGCTGCGCGATGCGGCCGGCCGCGGTTGCCGCAGGGTTTTCCGGCATATTCTGAATCCACCACGTCACCACGGGAGTATCGGGGAGCAGCAGCGGGGTCACCAGGGTATCCACGTTCTCCGCGGCACCCGCGTGGGCGCGCAAAATAACGATCTCGGAAGCACCGGCCTCGGATCCGGTGCGGATTTCCGCATCGAGGCGCGCGGTTTCCCCAGCCACGGGAAGCACCGCGATAATCCGCGAAGGATGGGCGCGGGAGGCCCCGGCCGCCGCCTCGAGGGCATCGCGCACCCCGCCCTCGGTATGCGCCACAATAATGAGCGTGAGGACCCTTCCGAG
This sequence comes from Actinotignum timonense, assembly GCF_030216305.1. GTDB lineage: Bacteria > Actinomycetota > Actinomycetes > Actinomycetales > Actinomycetaceae > Actinotignum > Actinotignum timonense_A. The sequence goes on from NZ_JASOKT010000001.1 coordinate 82,772, forward strand.
GGCTCCCACCCCGGAAGTTCCGCGCAATTGATCAAGCTGCTGGCCCACCTGGGCGGACGTGGTATCGGCAATATGGTTAATCATGAAGCTTCCTCGGATCTTTCAGGTACGGGATAGGGGCCGCTGAGGGTGCCCGGATACGAACCGCGTAGAGTGCCGGCCTAGGGGCGGCGCCAGGCGTGGCCGTGGGCGGCGAGCATAGCATCGGCACCGGCCGGGCCCCAGGACCCGGGCGCGTAGGTTTCCAGGGACTCCGGATGAGCATCCCAATAGTTTTCCACCTGGTCAATAATCCGCCAGGATTCTTCCACCTCGCGGGTTTGCGGGAAAAGCGGCGGATCGCCCAGTAGCACGTCAAGAATAAGGCGCTCGTAAGCTTCCGGGGTGTACTCGGTAAAAGCGTGGCCGTAGGCGAAGTCCATGGTGACATCACGCAGGCGCATTTCCGAGCCGGGCACCTTGGAACCGAATTTGAAGGTGATACCTTCATTGGGTTGCACCCGGATAACCAGGGTGTTTTGGCCCAGGCCGGCCACGTCCGGGAAGGGCAGGAAGGGTGGGTTGCGGAAGACCACCGCAATTTCGGAAACGCGCCGCCCGAGCCGCTTACCGGTGCGCAGGTAGAACGGCACTCCGGACCAGCGCCGCGTCTCAATCCCCAGGGCAATGGCCCCGTACGTATCGGTCACGGATTCGGCGGGGATACCGTCTTCTTCCCGGTAGCCGCGCACCCACTGGCCGCCCTGCCACCCGCTCGAATACTGCGCCCGCACCGAAGCCTGCGCCGGGCTCCCGAACAGGTGGGTAGCCTCGAGGACTTTCTCCTTTTCGGCCCGCAGCGCATCGGCGTGGAAAGAGGTCGGCTCCTCCATCGCGGTGAGGGCAAGCAGCTGAAGCAGGTGGTTTTGGATAACATCGCGGGTGGCCCCGATACCGTCGTAATACCCGGCGCGCGAACCAATCCCGATATCCTCCGCCATGGTGATTTGCACGTGGTCCACATGCGAAGAATTCCACAGCGGTTCGTAAAGCTCGTTAGCGAAACGCAGCGCGAGGATATTCTGCACCGTTTCTTTACCGAGGTAGTGGTCGATGCGGAAAACCGAATCGTGGGGGAAGACCCCGCTCACCGAAGCATTGAGCTCACGCGCGGAAGCCATATCGTGCCCGAAGGGCTTCTCGATAACCACGCGCCGCCAGCTGCCCGGTGCCCCGCGGTTGAGCCCGGCGTTGGCGAGCCCTTCGGTCACCACCGGGAAAAGGCTGGGCGGAATGGAAAGATAAAAAGCGAAATTACCGCCGGTACCGCGGGTGGCATCCACATCCGCCATGGTGGCGCCGAGAGCGCGGTAGAGTTCCGGATCGTTGTACTGGCCTTCGACCATCCGTAAACCGTCGAGGATTTGGGCCAGGGTGGTGGAGATAACCGGAGTTTGGGCGCCGTTGCGGATGGCCGCTTCGACACTGCGGGCCGCGTCCACGGGACGGCGCGCCACTCCGATAATGGAGAACGACGGCGGCAACAGCCCCCGATTCGCCAGATCGTAGAGAGCAGGAAGAATTTTGCGGTTCGCCAAGTCACCGGTGATGCCAAAAAGAACAATTCCGCAGGGGCCGGCCACCCGCTGGAGGCGGCGGTCAGCGACGGCACGGAGCGGATTACCTGAGGTAGGAGCAACCATAAAATTCCTGTCATGAAAAAGAGGGCGAGAATATGCGCCTGTCTTATGGTAGACGCTTGAGCCGAAAAGGGGCACGGCTGTGTCCATCACGGTGTGCAGCCGGCTCCGGGAGCCGCTGGTGCACCCAGTTCGCGTAAACCGCTTATAGGCCAACGAATAACCTCCGAAGCCGAAACTGTCGCAACTAATCAAGGTCGCGTGACCGGCACAGCGGCCACGCGACCTTGATGATGTTACGCGACTAGCGTGAAACGAGTGCGGTTCCCGCCAGCTAGGTGTTTGCTAACTGTCTGCTAGCCGCCAGCTATCGGTTACGGCAGCTGAGTGCCAGCTACGCCCGCGCTGCTTCGATGGATTCGAGGGCTGCGGACACCACGTGCTCGGCGGTCATCCCGTATTCCTTCATGAGCTCACCGCCGGGGCCGGATTCCCCGTAGGTATTGATACCCACGCTGCGCCCGGCATCGCCAACGTAGCCAGCCCAGCCGAAGGTGGCGCCGGCTTCCACCGATACTCGCGCCTTCACATCGGGGAGGATCACCGCATCGCGGTAGGCCCGGTCCTGAGCTTCGAACCATTCCAGGCAGGGCAGCGAGATAACGCGGGCACCCACGCCCTGTTCCGCGAGGCTCTTCTGCGCCGCTACCGCGAGCTGCACTTCCGAACCGGTGGCCAGCAGCTGCACATCGACCGTCCCGGTGGGGGAGTCCGCCAGCACGTAGCCGCCCTTGAGCACGCCTTCGGTGGAGGTCCCTTCCAGAACCGGCACGCCCTGCCGGGTGAGGATGAGCCCGGTAGGCCCGCCGTCGACCTTCTCCAATGCACCGCGCCACGCGGCCGCGGTTTCATTCGCATCGGCCGGCCGCACAATGTTGAGGCGCGGGATGGCGCGGTAAGCCCACAGGTGTTCGATGGGCTGGTGGGTGGGGCCGTCCTCGCCCACGCCCACCGAATCATGCGTCCACACGAAAATCGAGGGGATATTCATAATGGCCGCCAGGCGGGCCGCGCCGCGCATGTAATCGGAGAACACAAAGAAGGTGCCGCCGTAGGCGCGGGTGAGCCCATCGAGGGTAATTCCGTTAATGATCGCGCCCATGGCGAATTCGCGGATACCGAAGTGGAGGGTACGCCCGTATATATCACCCGAGAACATCTCCGAGGAGCGATGCGCGGGCAGGAAGGAAGGTTCGCCCTTCATCGTGGTGTTATTCGAACCGGCCAGATCGGCCGAACCGCCCCACAGCTCGGGGAGTACCGGGGCCAGGGCATTGAGCACCGCGCCGGAAGCCGCGCGGGTCGCGATCCCCTTGGGATCCGGCTCCCAGCTCGGCAGCTTCTTTTCCCAGCCCTCGGGGAACTTCTTGGCCCGGATGCGATCGTAGAGAGCGGCTTCTTCCGGATGGGAAGCCCGCCACGCTTCGAAGCGCGCATCCCAATCCTTACGGGCCGCGGCTGCCCGCTCCGCCGTATGTGTGCGGGTGTGGGCCAGCACCTCATCGTCCAGCGGGAAATCAATATCCGGGTCGAAGCCCAGAATTTCCTTGGTGGCGCGAATTTCCTCCACGCCCAGGGCCGACCCGTGCGAGGCACCGGTGTTCTGCTTGGTGGGCGCCGGCCAAGCAATGATGGTAGAGAGCTTAATAATGGAGGGCTTATCGGTAACCTGCTGGGCAGCCAGAATCGCATCGTAGAGAGCCTGGACGTCCTCCTGGTAGGAGCCATCCTCCTTAATCCAATTCACGTGCTGGGTGTGCCAGCCGTAGGCTTCGTAACGCGCCAGCACATCCTCACTGAAAGCAATGGAGGTATTGTCCTCAATGGAAATGCGGTTGTCATCGTAAATGAGAATAAGATTCCCCAGCTCCTGGGTGCCCGCCAGCGAGCAAGCCTCACTGGTCACGCCTTCCTGGAGGCAGCCATCCCCGGCAATCACGTACACAAAATGATCGAAAACGGACTGGCCGAGCGGGGTATCCCGGTCAAAAAGCCCGTGGGCGCGCCGGGATGCCATCGCGAATCCCACCGCGGAGGCCAGGCCCTGACCCAGCGGCCCGGTGGTCATTTCCACGCCGTTGGTGTAGCCGTATTCCGGATGCCCGGGAGTCTTGGAGTGGAGGGTGCGCAGCGCCTTAATATCATCAAGTTCCAGACCGTAGCCGGCCAGCAGCAGCTGATTGTATTGCGTGAGGGAGGAATGCCCGGCCGAGAGAATGAAACGGTCACGGCCCACCCACGCAGAATCCGCCGGATCGTGGTTCATGACCCGCTGGTAGAGCAGGTAGGCCGCCGGCGCCAGGGACATAGCCGTTCCCGGGTGCCCATTCCCGGTTTTTTGCACCGCATCCGCGGCCAGCAGCCGGGTGGTATCCACGGCCCGCTGATCAAGCTGCGACCATTCGAGCTTCGCCATTGAATTCTCCTAACATAAGGTTGTGGTTACATGAGATGTGCCACGCACTAGTCTACTGGTCGAGCGGGTTTCGCGCGCCCGGGGCCCACCTTCGTTCGCGCCCGGCGCGAGGGCACGAACGCCCGAGTACCGCGCGAGCAATGCGGCGCGCCTCCCGCACGCTACCGCGCATCCGCGAAGGAGAATATATGGCCGAACCCGGCACCCCGCCCCTACAGCGCGCGGTTGCGCAATTCCTCGCCCATATCAGCGTCGAACGCGCGTTATCGCGCAATACCGTGGCCGCTTACCGGCGTGATTTGCGTAAATATCTTGCGCACCTCGATTCCCGCGGCGTCACCAGCCCCGCCGAGGTGCGCGAAGAGGACGTCGCGTCCTTTTCCGAAACGCTCACCGGAATGGCACCGGCTTCTATTGCACGGGCCGTGACCGCGGTGCGGGCTTTTCATACGTTTTTATACGACGACGGCGCCAGCCCGGCCAATCCGGCCAGCCGGGTGCGCCCCCCGAAACTCCCCGCGCGCCTGCCCGAAGCTCTGACAATCGCGGAGGTCACCGCCATGATTGAGGCGGCCGGGGCCACCCCGCCGCCCCTGGGCCTGCGTGATCGCGCACTCCTGGAAGTCCTGTACGGGACGGGCGCGCGCATCTCCGAAGCCCTCGGGCTCACCGCTGATGATATTGATACGGAGACGGCCACGATTCGGCTTTTCGGCAAGGGCCGCAAAGAACGAGTGGTGCCGCTGGGGCGCTACGCCCTGGAAGCACTGGATGCCTACACCACCCGGGCCCGCCCGGAACTGGCCGCGCGCGGGGAAGGAGTAACAAAACTCTTCCTCAATACCCGCGGGCGGGCCCTTTCCCGCCAGAGCGCCTGGCTCATTATTCGCCAGGCTGCCGAACACGCTGGTATAACCGCCCATGTTTCCCCGCATTCGCTGCGGCATTCTTTTGCCACCCACCTGCTCCAGGGCGGCGCGGATGTGCGGGTGGTCCAGGAGCTGCTCGGGCATTCCTCGGTGACCACCACCCAGATTTATACCCAGGTTTCCCGCGAGGTACTCAAGGCGGTGTATGCCACCTCGCACCCGCGGGCGCTGCGCAGCGAGTAGGAAGCGGGGCAGGCGCGGCGTCGTCGTTCTACGCTCTTCGCCAGAAATGGCACCGCAAGTCCTCCGAGTTTAGGTACCCTAGAGATGTGACCGAACAGAACGCGCTTTTTGAAACTGAGAACGTGGATTTTCCCGAACCGGAGCCTTTGCAGGAACACGGCCCGGCGCGCATTATTGCGATGTCCAACCAGAAGGGCGGGGTGGGGAAAACAACGACGTCGATTAACCTCGCCGCGGCGCTGGCCGGATACGGCCGGCGCGTTCTCATTGTGGATTTCGATCCGCAGGGCGCCGCCTCGGCCGGTCTGGGGATTAATGCCCGCGCGCTGGATCGCACCATTTATAACGAACTGATTGCCGCGAAACCGGATGTGCGGGGCATTATCCAGCATTCGAAGGTGGAGGGCCTGGATGTGGTCCCGGCCAATATTGACCTCTCCGCGGCCGAAATTGTGCTCATTAATGAAGTGGCGCGCGAACAGGCTCTCAGCCGGGTGCTGCGGCCGGTCCTCGATGATTATGACGTCATCATTATTGACTGCCAACCCTCCCTGGGCCTGCTCACCGTTAATGCGCTGACGGCCGCGCACGGGGTTATTATCCCGCTGGAGGCGGAGTACTTCGCCATGCGCGGGGTGGCGCTGCTCACCGAACAAATCGGGCGGGTGCAGGATCGCCTTAATCCGCGGCTCACCATTGACGGGGTGCTTCTCACCATGGTGGATATGCGCACCCTCCATTCGCGTGATGTGATGCGTTCGGTGCATGAAGGCTTCGGGGAAAAGGTGTACCACACATATATTGCCCGCACCGTGAAGTTCCCGGATGCTTCGGTGGCCGGGGAACCCATCACCCAGTACGCGCCCTCGCACCCGGGGGCGGTGGCCTACCGGAAGCTGGCGCGCGAAGTGATTGCCCGCGGCCAAAGTGCCTAAGCGGGAGTGGGCGTGACCACTCTTTTTGACGCCTCATCCGATTTCGATGTTGACCTCGATGTGTATTCGGGGCCCTTCTCGGTGCTGCTCACCATGATTTCCAAGAAAAACTTGGATATTACCGAGGTGGCGCTGGCGGAAGTCACCGATGAGTTCATCGCCTGGATACGCTCCAGGCCGGAAGTGGATCTCTCCACCACCTCGGAATTCTTGGTGGTGGCCGCCACCCTCCTCGATATGAAATTGGCACGCCTGCTGCCCCGCCACGAAAGCGAAGACGAAGATTGGGAGCTCCTTGAGCAGCGCGATCTCCTCTTCGCCAAGCTTCTCCAATACCGGGCGTTCAAAGAGGTCGCCCGCGATTTTGGGGCGCGCCTGGAAGAAACCGGGCGGCGGGTGGGCCGCGATGTCCCCCTCGAAGAAATGTACGCGAAAGCACTGCCGGAGGTGCGCCTCCCGCTCGGGGTCATGGATCTGGCCCTGCTGGCCGCCCGCGCTTTTACCCGCGATACCTCCGAACCGGTGGTCCAGCTGGAGCACCTGCATTCCCCGGTGGTTCCGGTGGCTAGCCAGGTGGCCTACCTAGAGGAACGTTTCCGGGCGGGGGAGTCTTTCACGTTCACGCAGCTGTGCGCGGATGCCGGATCGGTGCAGGTGGTAGTGGCCCGCTTTTTGGCGGTGCTGGAATTGCTACGCCGCGGCGCGATTGCCGCGGAGCAGGATGAACCGCTGGGCGCGCTGGTGCTGCGCCCCACCCCGGCAGATGATCGCGGGGCGGCCGGGGCGGGCGACGTCGCCGCGGAATACGGCGAGGTATCAGCAACCAGCGCGCCGGGCAGCGACTAGACTGGGCCACAAGGCGTGCGCAGCCCGCGCACCCTGCCTGGTCCGCAACATTACAAGGAGAATTCGTGGCCGATCTTTGCCCCGCCACCGCCCTCGAGGCGGTGCTTTTCGTGGCGGCCACCCCGGTTCCCCTCGCCACTCTTGCCGAAGCAGTGGGCTTGAGCGAAGCGGACACCCGCACCGAACTGGAGAACCTGGCCCGGGAGTACCGCAGCGGCCGCCCGCGCGGATTCGAATTGCGCGAAGCCGGTGGAGGCTGGCGTTTCTACACAAATCCGCTGGTATCCGATATTGTGCTGGCCCACGTAACCCGCGGGCAATCGGGTAAACTATCCACGCCGGCTTTGGAAACGCTGGCGGTGATCGCCTACCGGCAACCGGTGACCCGCGCCCAGATCGCGGCGATTCGCGGCGTGAATGTTGATGGAGTTGTGCGTACCCTCGCCACCCGCGGTCTTATTGCAGAAGCGGGCACCACGCCGTCCACCGGTGCGGTGCTGTATGCGACCACCCCGTATTTCCTCGAAGCCATGGGGATGAATTCCCTGGATGAACTGCCGCCCCTGGCGCCCTACCTGCCCGACGCAACCGAACTTGACGATGTGGAAAGAGAAATAAGATGAGAGAACGCTTGCAAAAGATCCTGGCCCACGCGGGGGTGGGCTCGCGGCGCGCCTGCGAAGCGCTCATTGCCGAGGGACGGGTGGCCGTCAATGGCGCCGTCGTAACCGAAATGGGAACGCGGGCGGATGCCGAACGTGACACCATCCACGTGGACGGAATGCCAATCGCGGTCAAACCCGATCTGCTCACGGTGGCGCTCTACAAGCCGCCGGGGGTTGTGTCCACGATGGATGATGATATGGGCCGCCCGAGCCTCGCCCAGTACGTGGAGAAATACGAGCAGCGCCTCTACCACGTGGGGCGCCTGGACGAAGATACCGAAGGCTTGATTTTGCTGTCGAACGACGGCGAACTCACCCACCGACTCACCCACCCCTCCTACGAGGTGCCGAAAACCTACGTGGCGCGGGTGGAAGGCCAGGTCACCCGGGGCCTCGCGCGGGTGCTGGAAAAGGGCATCACCCTGGAGGACGGCCCCATTCGGGTGGATAAATTCGTGCTGCGGGAATCCCAGCCGCGCAATTCCATTGTGGAACTCACCTTGCATTCGGGCCGCAATCGCATTGTGCGCCGCATTATGGAGGAAGTGGGGCACCCGGTTATGGAACTGGTGCGCACCCGTTTCGCCACGATCGATGCCGGGCGGCTGCGCCCCGGAAAAAGCCGGGTGATCGCTGGTAGCGAGCTCTCGGCCCTCATGCATTCGGTAGGGATGTGATGCACGCAGGTCCGGTCCTTATTATTGGCTCGGGGCTGCTGGGCGCGTCCCTCGGGCTGCGCCTGCGGCTGCGCGATATTCCGGTGTACCTGGAGGATTCCTCCCCGCTGGCCGCGGCCCTGGCCCGCGATCTGGGTGCGGGGGAGGAACCCCCGGAAAGCGCCTGGGAGCCGAGCCTCGTGGTGGTTGCGGTGCCCCCGGACGTCACAGCGCAGGTGGTGAGCGCGGCCCTGGATCGTTTCTCCACCGCGCTCGTGACCGATGTGGCATCCGTCAAGGCGGTAGTAGCAGAGCGCCTGGCTACCCATCCACAACGGGAGCGCTACCTCGGGTGCCATCCCATGGCCGGCCGGGAACGTTCCGGGGCGATTGCCGCGGACGCTGATCTTTTTGAGGGCCGCCCGTGGGTCATCTGCCCACGTCCGGAAACCCGCGAGGAAGATATTGCGCGTTTGCGCAGCCTCGCCCTGGATTGCGGCGCCATGCCGATCCTCGTGGAGGCCAGCGCGCACGACCGCGCCGTCGCCCTCGTTAGTCACGTCCCGCAGCTGGTGTCGTCCCTGCTGGCGGGTACGTTGAACGACGCCGCAGCTACCGAGCTGAGCCTTGCCGGCCAGGGATTACGCGATATGACGCGGCTGGCGCATTCGGATCCGCAGCTATGGACCGCGATTATTGCCTGCAATTGCGCGGCGGTTGCTCCCGTGCTTCGCGATGTTGCCGAGCGTACCGCGAACTTGGCGAGCGCCCTCGAAGCGGCCGCGGGTGCGGCGCAGGCGCCCGGGCTGGCCCGGGCTGTTGCCGCGGTGGTGGCCGAAGGCGGGCGCGGGGTGGCGCGCATTCCCGGCAAACACGGGGGAGCACCCCAGCGCTATACCGAGGTCACCGTTCTGGTTCCCGACCGCCCGGGCGAATTGGGCCGCCTCTTCACCGAAGTGGGTGAGATCGGCGTGAATATTGAAGATTTTTCGCTCGAGCATTCCGTGGCCCAAAAAGTGGGGCGGGCACGGCTCTCGGTAGCGCCGGCCGCGGCCCGGGATCTCAGCGCGGCGCTGGCCGCGCGCCAGTGGCAGGCTTTTATTGAAGGAGGAGAGCATGAGTGAGATGAACACGGCGGGCACGCAAGGCCCCGAGGCAGCCGGCACCCCGCACGCCGAAGCCATGGACACCCCGTGCCTCAAAACATCGGGCTATCCCATTGCTATTGACGGGCCCTCCGGTTCGGGCAAATCCACCGTCTCCCGCCAGGTTGCCCGCGAGCTCGGGCTCAGCTACCTCGATACCGGTGCCATGTACCGGGCCGCGGCCTGGGCCGCCCAGCATGCCGGCGTGGAACTCACCGACCAGCCGGCCGTGACCGCGGTGGTGCGGGCCATGAACCTTGACATGCCCCTCGATCCTGATAACCAGAAGATTAGCTGCGAAGGGGAGGATATTACCGCCGCTATCCGCGCTCCGGAGCTCTCCCGGGTGGTTTCCCAGGTAGCCGTCAATCTTGAGGTGCGCGCTGAACTCATTGCCCGGCAGCGGGCCATTATCGCGGCGCACCCGCGCATCGTGGTGGAGGGGCGCGATATTACCAGCGTCGTCGCCCCGGAAGCTCCCACAAAAATTCTCCTCACCGCATCGGAAGAAACACGTTTGGCGCGGCGCGCCCGGGAAGTGCGCGGCAGCGCGGCACCCGATGCCCTGGCCGCCACCCGCGCGGAAGTAACCGAGCGCGATGCTCAGGACTCCACGGTCGCTTCTTTCCTGGAAGATCGCGCAGGAGTCGTTACAATTGATTCTTCTCAGATGAGTATTGCGGACGTGGTGGCCGCGGTGCGCACGCTGGCACAGGGCTTCGGAAAGGAACAGGAATGACTGAGGAATACCGCGATATGAGCGCGGAGGGGACCACCCCGGACGACGCTGAACGCGTGCTCCGCGCCGGTCTGGAAGCCTACGATCTGGACGAGGCCGATCTGGCGCTCCTGGCCGGGGAAGAACCCGAGGATGCGGAAGCCGCCGCCCGCGCGCTGCCCGTGGTGGCGGTTATCGGGCGGCCGAATGTTGGCAAATCCTCCCTGGTGAATCGTATTGTTGGCAAGCGGGTGGCCGTGGTGCAGGACGTCCCGGGCGTGACCCGCGACCGGGTCTCCTACGAGGCAGAATGGGCGGATCGCCGCTTCCTCCTCATGGATACCGGCGGCTGGGAACGCGATGTGGCGGGCCTGGATCGCGATGTGGCCCTGCAGGCCGAAATTGCTATCGAGCAGGCCGATGCCGTTATTTTCGTGGTGGATGCCACTGTCGGGATGACGGATACCGATGAAGCCCTGGTGCGGGTGCTGCGCCGCTCGCGCAAACCCGTGATCGTGGCGGCCAATAAGGTGGATTCCCCGCAGCAGGAACCGGATGCCGCCTACCTGTGGTCTTTGGGGCTGGGGGAGCCCTACCCGGTTTCGGCTCTGCACGGGCGCGGCTCGGGTGATCTTCTGGACGTGGTGATCCGTGCGCTCCCGGAAGAACGCGAGGTGCCGGCCCGCCCCAAGCGGCGCGGGCCGCGCCGGGTCGCCATTGTGGGGCGCCCGAATGTGGGTAAGTCCTCCCTGCTCAACCAGCTGGCCGGGGAAACCCGCGCGGTGGTCAGCGATATTGCCGGAACCACCCGCGACCCGGTTGATGAAGTTATCGAGCTGGACGGCACCCCGTGGACTTTTGTGGATACCGCGGGGATTCGCCGGCGGGTGCACCAAACCCGCGGGGCGGATTATTACGCGAATCTGCGCACCCAGCGCGCGCTGGCGGAAGCGGAACTGGCCCTCGCCCTTATCGACGCCTCCGAGCCGCTCACCGAACAGGATATTAGGGTGATCCAGCAGGTTATTGATGCCGGGCGCGCCCTCGTTATCGTCTGCAATAAATGGGACGAGGTTGATGAGGAACGCCGTTTCGAACTCGACCGCGAATTCGAGCGCGAACTGGTGCAGATCCAGTGGGCGGCGCGCGTCAATCTTTCGGCGAAAACCGGCTGGCATACCAACCGGCTCTCCAATGCCATGACCACCGCGCTGCGATCCTGGGATCAGCGTATTCCCACCGGGAAACTCAATGCTTTCCTCAGCGAATTGGCGGCCGCGCACCCGCATCCGGTGCGCGGGGGCAAACAGCCGCGTATCCTCTACGGCACCCAGGCGTCGACGCGCCCGCCGCGTTTCGTGCTTTTCGCCACCGGTTTCATCGAGGCAGGCTATCGGCGTTTCTTGGAAAACCGCTTGCGGGCCACCTTTGGTTTCGAAGGTTCCCCGCTCCAGATTTCGGTTCGGGTACGCGAACGGCGTAAGAAGTAGCGGAAGTGGTACGACGGCGCAGCTAGCCTGCGTCGTCGTACTTGTATCGGTGGCAGGAACTATGCAGGAAGCCCGCCACCGGGCGCCGGCTACCCGCGGTTCGCTTAGCGCACGGAACGGGGCAGCAGGACCTCCGGAACGCTCACGCCGGTGGAACCGGAAATAGCGTTGATTTCTTCGGCAATACCGTAGGCCACCGCTTCGCGGGTTGCCGCTCCCAGACGTTCGGCGGGTGCGGTGACGGACACGGCCACCCGCTCGCCGTTTTTCAGATCGACCGGGACCGCAACGCAGGCAATACCCGCTTCGTTTTCTTCCACTTCCATACCCCAGCCGTGGCGGTGCACGTGCTCGATGCACTCCTCGATGGTGGCGCGGGTGGGGGGATTATCGGTGGGAACACTCAGGTACCAGTCAATTTCCGCACCGGTTACGTTATTGGCGCCCAGCAAAGCGCGCCCGAGTGCGGTGGTGACCGCCGGGGCATTACGCCCGATAAAGGACACCACCCGGATGGGGCGATCCGGTTCCACTTTATCGAGGTAGGTGACCACCTGGCCGGAGAGCTTGCCCAGGTGCACGAGTTCGTTATAGCGGTGGCAAATGGCCACGAGGGCGGGGTGGAGTTGGTCTACCACGAATTGGGTGCGGGTGGTGTAGCGAATAATGGGGTCTACGCCGTCCCCGAGGAAGTAGTAGCCGGTATCGGCATCCTGGTCCACCCAATCCCGGTAGCGCAGGGAACGCAGCGTGTGGTGGACCGTGGCCTTATTGGAATCCACCGCGGCTGCAATATCGGAGAGCGGGGCACCTTCCGGTCCGCGGCGTGCTAAAAACTCCACAACGAGCAACGCGCGATCGATGGAGGAGAGCGGAGCGCGCTCCTCAGGGGAAGTACCGGACACCTCAAGCTCCTTTACTCTACGAGGGTATAACTGCAGGCCGGGAAAATTATACCGCGCGATTTCAATATGTGAAACATAAAAACGGGGGCGCGGGACGGTCAGTGTTGAATAAGAAAAGGCCCGGAATCCGAATACTTCACACCCCGCTCCCGGGTGCCGCCGGGCACGAAAATGAGGTACAATCATTTCATACGTACGAACGGGCGTTTCACGTAAGGAAACATTCGGGTGCGGGGGTGCCCGGCCGGTTCGTCGTCGTATAAAGGAATACTGGGTGGTGGCATCGGGAGCGGTGTTCACTCACCGGGTGACCTCACGGCAGGAACACGGCGCACGCCGGCGCTCCTGCGGGGCGGCCGCCGGTGGATCGCACGTGGAGCCGTCCCGATCCAACTATCAAAGGTGATGTATATGAAACTCAATCTCAGCTCGCTCTCCCAAGCGAGTGATTACGAAGCAGCCGGTATTCAAGTTCCGGCTTTTGATGTGGCCGCAACTCAGGAGCGCGTGCGCACCAACCCGCGCTGGGTGCATATCGGCCCGGGTAATATTTTCCGGATCTTCCTGGCGCGCATCGCGGATGACATGCTGGCGGACGGCAAGTACTGGCCGATCACCGGCGTGGTGCCGATGAACCCGGCTGAAATGGAAAAGCAGCTCGAAGCTTTTGACCTGCTGACCCTGGGCGTTATTCTTTCCGGGGATAAGCGCGATACCCGCGTTATTGCCGGCCTGGCCGATGGCCTGGCAACTCGCCGCGAGGGCGATTTTGATCGGCTCGTCTCCATCTTCACCAACCCGGAGATGACCACGGTTACCCTCACCATTACCGAAAAGGGCTACGTGATTCAGGATTCCCAGGGTGAGCTTTCCGAAGCTACCCGCGCGGATATCGCCTCGGATCCCTTCGCCAACCATGAGAACACCATGGCGCTGCTGGCCGGGCTGCTCGCGCATCGCTACCAGGCGGGCGGGGCACCCATTAACTTCATCTCCGCCGATAACTTCTCCCACAACGGCGATAAGCTGCGCGATTCTGTGCTGCAGATCGCCCGCGGGTGGGTGGAGCGCGGCGCGCTCAGCCAGGAATTCCTGGACTGGGCCAGTGATGACACCAAGGTTGCCTTCCCGATTTCCGTGATCGATAAGATCACCCCGCGCCCCTCGGAAGAAGTATCGGAGTACCTCACCGGGCTCGGCTTCACCGATATGGGTATTGACCACCTTGGCCGCACCCCGATTGCCGGCTTCGTCAATGCCGAACCCACCGAATACCTCATTATCGAAGATAAGTTCGCGGCCGAACGCCCGCCTTTCGAGGATTACGGCGTATACATCACCGATCGCGAAACCTGCGATAAGTTCGAGCGGATGAAGGTCACCACCTGCCTCAACCCGCTCCACACCGCACTGGCAGTGTCCGGTACGGTGATGCGCTTCCCGACCATTGATTCGGAAATGCGCGATCCCGATTTGGCGAAGATGGTCAATATCCTCGCCTATGATGAAGCGATGCCGGTAGTAACCGATCCGGGGATTATCGATCCGAAGGACTTCGTGCGCGAAGTTCTCGAGGAGCGTTTCCCCAATAGCGCGCTGCCGGACAATCCGGCCCGTATCGCTATGGATACCTCGCAGAAGATTCCGATCCGTTTCGGCGTCACGCTGCAGGAATACCAGCGCCGCGGTCTGGATATGGACAAGCTGCGCGTGATCCCGCTCGTTTTCGCGGTGTGGGCACGGTACCTGCTCGGTATCGCGGACGACGGCGAAGAATTCACGCCGTCTTCCGATCCGCTGCTGGAAGAACTCCAGGGGCACCTCAAGGGAATTAAGCTCGGTGAGAGCGTTGATGCTCACGCCGCGCTCAAGCCCATCCTGTCCAATGCCAATATTTTCGGCCTCGACCTGTATACCACTCCGCTGGCGGAGAAGGTCGAAGCCCTGTTCACGAAGCTCATTGCCGGTCCCGGCGCTGTGCGTGCCACTATTCACGAGGAGATCAACTAATGAAAATGACATTCCGCTGGTACGGCGAAGGTCACGACCCCATTCCGCTGCAGTACATCAAGCAGATTCCGGGCGTGTCCGGAATTATGGGCACCCTGTCCTACAAGGCCGCCGGGGAGAACTGGGAAAAGGACGAAATCAAGGTCCTCATCGACCAGGTTCACGAAGCCGGACTCGAATGCGAGATCATCGAATCCGTGAACGTCCACGAGGATATCAAGCTCGGCCTTCCCAGCCGTGACGAATACATCAAGAACTACTGCACCACGCTGGAAAACCTCGCGGAATTCGGCGTCAAGGTAGTTGTCTACAACTTCATGCCCGTTTTCGACTGGCTGCGTACCGAACTCGCCCACGTAAACGAGGATGGCTCCACCTGCCTGTACTACGATCACTCCGAAATCGAAGGCATGACCCCGCAGGATATCGTCAATAAGACGGCCGAAGAATCCGGTGGTCTCACCCTGCCCGGCTGGGAACCCGAACGCCTGGCCAAGCTGGACGAAGTCATGGCGCTCTACCAGAACATGACGGTGGAGAAGCTGCGCGAAAACTGGAAGTACTTCCTGGACGGCATTATCCCCACCTGTGAAAAGGTCGGCATTAAGATGGCCTGCCATCCGGACGATCCGGCTTGGGATCTCTTCGGTATTCCGCGCGCCTACAAGAGCCTGGATGACATCAAGGAAATCCTGGCCCTCAATGATTCCCCGATGCACTCCCTGTGCGTGTGCATTGGCTCGCTTGGCTCCAACCCGTCCAATAACGTCGCGGAGATCCTGCGCTACGTGGGCGAACGCGGCCGTATTGCCGCTTCCCACCTGCGTAACGTCAAGTACCTGGGGGAGAAGACCTTCAAGGAAGCGGCCCACTGGTCCGCGGACGGCGACCTCGATATGCAGGCCGCGGTGGAAGCCATTTACGATACCTGCCCCGATATTTACGTGCGTCCCGATCACGGCCGCATGATTTGGGGCGAAGAAGGCCGCCCCGGCTACCCGCTGTATGACCGGGCACTGGGCACCCAGTACCTCCTCGGGCTGTGGGACGGCATCGACAAGATGAAGAAGGCGGCAAAGTAGTGTCTCAGCAACTTCCAGACGTTCGTCCGTTCCTGGAAACCCACCCCATTGTTCCCGTTGTGGTGATCGACGACGCCGCGCAGGCGCCCGAGGCTGCCCGCGCCCTGGTGGCCGGCGGTATCCACTGCGCCGAAGTGACCTTCCGTACCGCTGCCGGCGGGGAAGCCATTAAGGCCATGCGGGACGTTGAGGGTATGACGGTGGGTGCTGGAACGGTTCTTACCCGGGCCCAGGCGGAAACCGCCGCGGACCTGGGTGCGAAGTTCTTTGTTTCCCCGGGCTGGAGCGCCGGCGTGGCCGATGTGGCCGCCGAACGCCAGATTCCCTACCTTCCGGGCGTGCAGACCGCCACGGAAATCATGATGGCTCTGGAATACGGTGCCACCGCGGTGAAGTTCTTCCCCGGTGGGGAAGCTGGCGGGCTGCCCATGGTCAAGGCCCTGCGCGGTCCCTTCCCGAATACCTACTTCGTGCCGTCCGGCGGAGTGAAGCTCGCGAATATGGCCGAATGGCTCTCCGATCCGGCCATCCTGTCCGTTTCGGGTTCGTGGATGATCAAGCGCGATCTGATTTCCTCCGGGAACTTCGCGGAGATCACCCGCCTGTCCCAAGAAGCATCCGATCTAGCTAAGGAGATTCGCAAGTGAGCGACGCCCTGACGATTAAATCCGCCGAGGAAACCACCTACGATATTGTCTCCCTGGGTGAAGTGATGCTTCGCCTGGATCCGGGTGCCGGCCGTATCCGCACCACCCGGCAGTTCGCCGCCTCTGAAGGCGGCGGGGAGTACAACGTGGCCCGCGGCCTGCGACGCGCCTTCCAGAAGCGCGGCGCGATCCTCACCTCCCTGGTGCGTAATGAAGTGGGGCTGCTGCTCGAGGATCTGATCCTCACCGGCGGCCTGGATACCCGTTTCATTCATTGGGTCGACGACGACGGCATCGGCCAGTCGGCTCGTAACGGCCTCAATTTCACCGAACGCGGTTTCGGGGTGCGCGGGGCTGTCGGGTGTTCCGACCGGGCTCACACCGCGATTTCGCAGCTCACCCCGGAGGATATCGATCTCGATTACCTCTTTGGCGAGCTCGGGGTGCGCTGGCTGCACACCGGTGGAATTTACGCGGCTCTCTCGGAACAGGCTTCGGAAACAGCGCTGGCGGTTATTAAGAAGGCTAAGGAATACGGCACCGTTGTATCCTATGACCTCAACTACCGTCCTTCGCTGTGGAATCTGCACGGGGGCAAGGCCCGCGCGCAGGAAGTGAATAAGTCCCTGGCGCCCTTCGTGGATGTCATGATCGGTAACGAAGAGGACTTCACCGCCTGCCTCGGCCTGGAAATCGAAGGTGCAAATGAAAACCTCGATAACCTCCAGGTGGAATCCTTCCACAAGATGATTGAGAAGGCGGCGGAAACCTTCCCGAACTTCAAGGCCATCGGTACCACGATGCGCCAGGTGCGTTCGGCAACCATCAATGACTGGGGTGCGGTGGCATGGAAGCGCGATCAGGGCTTCGTGCAGGCTACCCAGCGTGATGGCCTGGAGATCTTTGACCGCGTGGGCGGCGGCGACTCCTTCGCCTCCGGCCTTATCTTCGGGCTCATGGAATACGGTGATGTCCAGAAGGCAGTGGAACTCGGGGCCGCCCACGGCGCTCTCGCCATGACCACGCCGGGGGACACCACCATGGCCACCCGCGCCGAGGTGGAGAACCTGGCCCGCGGCGGTTCGGCGCGCGTCAAGCGCTAAAGCCGCATAACCGCAGCGTGCGCCACGCGCCTATCGCGCGGCTTACCTTCGGGTGAGCTGGCGCAGGGCGCTCACCGCGCACAGCGCAATTAGTGGGGGAGCAGATCCGGATGCCCGGATCTGCTCCCCCACTGCATTCGCGGAGCCGCATGAAGCATGCCCGGAAACGAATGCGCTGGCGAGGAAGGTATGTTTTTCCGGGATGTACTTCTCGTGTACGACAAGCACAGTACAGCTCTGAAAACAGATACCCCCTCCCCAGGGGCTGGTGTGACTATTGAACTTCGTGAGCCCTTGCGCTATTCGTGCAGTTTTAACTTGCGCCCGATATTACCCGGCAGTGAAGTCCTGGCGGCGGCGGCCGGTGTACTGGATTGCGATGCGGTCCTCCGGGCGGGCATCAACCAGGTAAATAACTGCCAGGAATAGCCATTCCAGGGGTTTCATGGCGATCCAGACGACGTCCGCCGCGAGGCGGGTGCGGATGAGCCGCGAGAGTGGGAAGCCATAACGGTTATAGAAGCTTCGGATTGCCCGATGCGCTCTCGGGGTCTTTTCTTCCAGGACCTGTTCAAATGCATTCGCGATAAGAAGCTGGCGGTTCACGGTAATGCGATGCCCGCCGCGCACCCCGTCCCGGATCGGTTTGACTATCGCCGGGTGACCGCCGGCTGCCACGGTGCATAAATAGTGCTCGTCGTAGTAGGTATTGGGCTACTTTTCGACCGCTGCTTACATGGAAACTGAGCGCCAGGAAGATAGTCCAGACATCATGCGCAGCCTCCAGAACCGGCAGCAACTTCCCCCGTATTGCGATGATCAGCGCGATGACCTGGTAACACGTGAGGATAATCGGGTAGGTGGTGACCCAGGGGAAAATAGCGAGGACGATCAATGAAAAAATGAATTCCTCTGGGCTAGATGAATATCGTGAACTGGTGAACACAGCGTGGATAACACGTAAAATGAACCAGGCGTAGACAATCACATAGGCAAGAAAAATCTGCGTGAGGTAGGGGTGCCGGATCACGAAACTTCGTTTGCGCGCCTCAGGCATGTGGATCCTCCTCAGCAGTTTTCGCTCGCCTTCGGTGGCGCAAGCGTCACCCCAGATTCTAGATCGCGAGCAGGCCGATATAGGTGAGGGTGCCGGCGGCCAGGGAAACGAGCATGCGGCGCCCGGAAAGTTCGTGGGCCAGAATCGTGACCGCGCTGGCCACGCCCACGCGCAGCACGGATTCCGCAGATATTGGAAGCACTTCGTTGCGAACCATCGCCAGCGCCAAAATGACCAGTACCCCCACCGGGAGCCAGGCCGATAATGCTCGCACCAAACGCGAGCGGCGCAGCGGATGCAAAATAAGGAACGGCACCCCGCGCAGGCACAGCATGAGGGCCAGAGAACCCAGCAGCACAGCAAGGAGATAGCCGGTCATCGCAGCTCACCTTCCTCGCCTGATGCGCCGCGTGGGGAGGGAGCGGCGTCGTCGTTCTTCTTAAAACGGGTGCGCACCACGAAACGCACCACTAAGAACAGCGCAAAAAGACTCATCGCGACCGGCAGCAGGGCGCTCGGCGCGCATAGCTGCGCCAGCAAAAACGCGAGGCCCGCGCCGAGCACGCCGGGAATATCGCGGCGCGCGTGGAAAGCGTCCAGGGCGAGGACGACGAAAAGGGCGACGAGCGCGAAATTGACGCCGCGAATCTGGCCGGGGAGGAACCCACCAATCGCCACTCCCAGGAGCCCGCCGCCGACCCAGCACGCTTGGAGCACGGCTTGGAGGGAGACCAGCCGGCGTTGGTTCCAGACGCCGGGATGTGAGGTGGTGATGGCGTAGGTTTCGTCGGTGAGGGAGTAGACGCAATACATGCGGGCGAGCGGGTGGGTGAGTTGCGCGATGGGGTACGAAAACGCGTAAAAAACGTGACGCACGTTCACGAAAAAGATGGTGAGGAGAATCGTGAGGACGGGTGCGTGCGCACTAATAAGGGCGACGGCGAGCAGCTCGGCCGAACCGGAATAAATAAAGAAGGATAGCGCGGGAGCGAGCCACCACGGTTGGCCGTACTGGATAACAAGAAGTCCGAAGGCCATGCCCAGGGGGATCATCCCCAGGCCGGCGCCCGCGGCCATCTGTGCTCCGAAGCGGACATCTGAGACGTGGGAAGGCATGCGCCCTATTGTGGCACCGGCGGGGGAGCGGAGGGTGAAGTTTCCACCATGCGGAGCATCGGGTGCCAAGAGAGTTACTATGGTGCACGTCCCATTGTTCTAGGTGAAGGAGCCTCCATGACCGTCGTGAAAATCAATGCTATTTCTGTTCCGGAAGGTGCTGGCGAGCACTTCGAGGCGCGTTTTGCGGCGCGCGAAGGTGCCGTGGATCAGCGGCCCGGTTTTCTGTCCTTCCGGTTGCTGCGCCCGCTGAACGAAGGGGAGCGCTACCTGGTGGTCACCGAATGGGAATCCGAAGAGGATTTCACCGCGTGGCGTACCGATCCGGCCGCGCATCCGCGCAAAATGGATGCTGCCCGCCAGGCACCCGATAATGCACACTTGGGTGCGCAGCTGCTCGAATTTGAGGTGGTCAATCTTCCTGAAGTCGAGCACGGGCAGACCCCGCAAGCGGGCTTTGTTTCTATTGTGGCCCTATCTTTCCTCCCCGGAATGGAGAAGGTTATTGAGCAGCGTTTCGCGGCGCGCAAGGCGGCCGTGGATGCGGCACCCGGATTCTCCTTCTTCGAACTGTGGCGCCCGGTAAACGGGGTGGAGGACTACTACGTGGTGACCGGCTGGGATGCGCAGGATTCTTACGATGCCTGGGCCGCGGCCCGGGAACGCGCTCCGCATAACACCGCGGATCAGCCTAAGAACCGAGGCCTGGATGTGACCCTGCACGGGTACGCGGTGGTACAGCAGAGCATTAAGCAGTAGGTGCAGGATACTGGGCTGAGGTGCGGCCTGAGGTGCGGCTGCGGAAACGCGAGTCATCCTTGCGGATCCGTTCGTCACGAATCTGTTATGGAATCACGCCGATCTTGCGGCTTGGTTGTGGAAGATTAGCCGATATGTGGAGAGAAATAAAGACAAAGATTATAAGTTATTCTGATTGAGAAGTGAATGACATTACATGTCCTGTCGCTTTGATCACTTAAGGGTGGCGTGGCTAGTGTGGTGCCTAGAGAGTGCTGTGCTGCGCCTTCGACGGCTCTGCCACCACGGCTGACACCACCAGGCCGGCACCCATGGCGCTTTCCGCCAAGTTTTAAGGATCAACTCATGACAGAACATACAACTACGCCCGGAGGGGCAACTCCCGAGCGCGATTACCCTGAAGTAACGACGGCGCATACCCGCGCGGATCGCGAACGAGTTACCGCACGTCCGGTAGATGCCCGGACGGCTTCGGCCGGGCAGTACTCGGCCGAGGATGCGAAGCCGGGATGGCGCTCCACTTTCCTAGGCGCTGATACCCCGGGCCGGGCCACCAATATGTCCTGGGGCTCCGTTTTCGCCGGTGTTGCCGTTGCTATTGCCACCCTGGTGGTCTTCAGCTTCCTCGGCGCGGCGATCGGCCTGGGCACTTTCGATCCGGCCTCGAGCAATCCCGGTGAAGGTTTCGGCTTCGGCATGGGGCTGTGGGCGGTGTGCTCCATTGTGATCGCCCTAGGTTTGGGCGGTTACGTGACGGGCGCGCTGGCCGTTAAAGGCGGGCTGCTGCACGGCCTGACCACCTGGGCCACCACGATTATTGTGGCCACCGTAGCGGTGTGGCTGGGTATTTCCGCCGCGCTGGGCGCGGTTGGTTCAGCCATCGGCTCGGTGGGCAACGCCGCGGGTAGCGCGGTAGGTGGGGTGGCGCAGGCCTCCGGGAACGCCGTTTCGGAGGCGGCCAGCGCTATTTCCGATAACCTCGACGTTCAGTGGGATAGCGTGGAAGCTCAAACGGAGAAGATTCTTGCGGATACAGGTGAGGAAACACTCCAGCCTGATTACCTGCGCGGCCAGGTGGACGGCGCCACGGATGATATCAGTGCTGCGGCCAAGGACCTGGTGGTCAATCCGGAAAATTACGAAACGATCCTTTCCGATCTGGGCGATTCACTCCAGCAGCGGGTTGATTCCGTGACGAAGGATATTGACCGTGATGCGGTGGCGAAGTCCGTTGCCGCAAATACGGACCTGAATGAGGATGAAGCTCGCAAGGCCGTGGACAACGCGGTGGAAGCGTACAACCAGGCACAGGTCAAGGCTGAGCAGGCTCTTAATAACGCGGAAAAGACTCTCCAAGATGTGCAGGCTCAGGCCAAGGATCTGGTTGCGGAAGGCCGCGAGGTTGCTCAGGACGTCACCGATACCGGCTCCACCGTTGCTATCTGGGCTTTCGTGGGTCTGTTGCTCTCCGCGATTCTCACCGCTTTTGCGGGTGTATGGGGCTCGCGCGCGGTGGTTGGCCGCAATGATGCCGGTGCGGTGCGCCGCGATGCGGATGCTACACGCAGGAAGTAGTAGCTCGGTTTTATAGCCGGCTAACGGCCGAAGAGAGCTAAGCATGGGGCCGGGTCAGGTACCGAAATTCAGGTACGTGGCCCGGCCCGTTATTTTACGGAAAATTAGCTGAGTTTCCTGATGAAAGCAAACTAAGGGGCGGGTACCGTTTCTCGGTACCCGCCCGTGTACAGATTGGGTTGGTGCGCGGAAGCTGCGTCGTCGTTCCGGCATCGCGCTACCGCGCAGAAAGCCGCGCCTAGCGCTCCCGGTCCTCCAGATATCGAAGCAGCACTGCTTCGTATCCGTCCAGCGCGCCCTCGGGATCCTCCGCCGCCTTCTCAAGGAAGGGGATCAGATCCGGCCCGGTTTTCTCCATGACGTTCAGACGGTCCGGATTCATGTAACGGAAAGCCTTTTCCATAATATGGCGGAGAATCGTCTGCCCGATTGCCACATAAGCGAAAGCCACCGACTTCTGATGCGAGAAACCGCCATCTTCGAGTGCCCGGGAGAGCCCCTGGAGCTGTCGCGCGAAATGCACCGTCAGCTTCGGGTTGCATAGGAGCACCTCGCCTAGCCCGTTGTAATCATCCAGGGTGCGCCGCAGATTCGCATCTGCCTGCTCGATGGCATCGTGCCAATCAGTGCCCGCGTGCACAATTGGTGTTTCATCGGCAGCGCGCCGAATGACTGCCTCAACGATATCCTGACGGCCATCGTAAAGGCGGTACACCGCGGGGGGTCGCAACGCCGATCTTGCCTGCAATATCACTCATAGTGAAGGTAAAGACGCCAACCTCCTTCGCTGCCCGAATAACATCGTCAGCGTTGAAGCGTTGCTTCCTACCCACTCTTCTTCTATATGTTCGTTCCACGGTTTCAGTTTAGTGTAAAAATAAGTCCGGTGTCGCCCGAAACACAGGTTTTTTCTTAATAAAAGCCGCAGAAAGTAAAAATGAGGCTCAGCACCGGCGCCTTTGCCGGTCCCGAGCCTCGTCCGCGCGGTGAGATCGCCGCACGCTTCATACGGTTTCCATAACGTTTATCCCGTATTCTTCATTCCAGCGGAAATGCCGTTAATCGTGGTAAGCAGGGCGCGCTGCTCATCGGCCGATTGCGCCTTGCCGGAAAGCCCATCGGCGCTGCCCGCATCCGCTCGCACCCGCGCCAGCAGCGCCACCTGGAGGTAATGAATCGGTTTGAGATATTGGTCACGAATACGCAAGGTCCGCTGCAAAACCGGCTGGGTATCCAGAAGATCATCCTCGGCCAGCAATGCCTCAAGCTCGCGTACCGTCAGTTCGTATTCTTCGCGAATCTCCGCGTAGATATGGTGGAGCCGCTCGGGCACCAGGGTGCGCACATAATGCCCGGCAATATCCATATCTGTTTTCGCCAGGGTCATTTCAATATTGGACATCGTGGTGCGGAAGAACTGCCAGCTGCGCACCATTTTCTTGAGGTCCTCCCCGTACCCGGCTTGGCGCGCGGCCCGCAGCCCGGAACCGGCACCGAACCAGCCGGGTACAATCTGGCGGGACTGGGTCCAGCCGAAGACCCAGGGAATAGCCCGCAGGCCATCCAGACCCTTCTCGGAGGTGGTGCGCTTGGAGGGGCGCGAACCGATATTGAGATCACCGAGCAATTCCACCGGGGTGGAGGTCACGAAATATTCGGGCAGATCCGGATCATCGGCAAGCACGCGATAGCGCTGGTAGGCCGCCCCGCTGAGGAAGTCCATGACTTCGTCGTAGCGGCTGAGCGACACATTGCTATTACGCGGTTCGCGATGCAGGGCGGAAGCTTCCATGACCGCGGCCAGGGTGAGGGAGAGGTTCTCCCGGGCCAGGGCCGGCAGCGTGTACTTATCGGAAATAACCTCGCCCTGTTCGGTGAACTTAATTTCGCCGTCCAAAACGCCGTACGGCTGGGACAAAATCGCATCGTAGGTGGGCCCGCCCCCGCGCCCCACCGAACCGCCACGGCCGTGGAAGAGCCGCAGGGTCACGCCGTGCCGAGCGGCGACGTCGCGCAGCTGGCGCTGCGCCTGGTGGATTTCCCACTGGGACGTCACCACACCCGCATCCTTATTGGAATCCGAGTAGCCGAGCATAACTTCCTGGCGGTTACCCCGCAGCCGCACAATTTCCCGATAGGAAGGATCGGAGAGCAGGGTATCGAGGATCTCCCCGGCCCGGCGCAGCTCCGGCACTTCTTCCAGCAGCGGCGCAAATCCCAGATCGGCGCGCTTCTCCGAGCTTTCCAGATCAATAATCCCAGCTTCACGGGCCAGCAGCGCCACGGAGAGGATGTCGTCAGGGCCGTGGGTCATGGACACCAGATACGTGGTAATGGCATCGGTCCCGTAAATCTTATGGGCCTGGCGAATCGCCCGGAATACCTCGAAAGTCTTTTGCGAACTCTCCGTCAGCGGCGAATCATCGGTGTTGATCAGTGCGGGTGCCAGCGGGCGCGCGGAGGCCAGTTCCCGCCCCAGCAGCGCGGTGCGTTCTTCGCGGCTCAGCGTGGCGTAATCCGCCTCCAGACCCCCGAAGCGATTGAATAATTCGCTGAGCAGCTCAAAATGCTTCTCGGAGTGCTCGCGCACATCCAAAATGACCAGCCCCAGGCCCATCCCGTGAATAATCTGCTGGGCGGTGGCGAGCAGCCCGTCGGCCACCCGTTCCGCGCCGTGGCGGCGCAGGGCATCGCGCAGCAACTGGAATTCTTCTTGAATTTCCGTTCCGGTGGCGTAGTCATGGCCGGGAATATGCTCCGCACCCGTGGTGATGCGGGCCTTCGTATTATTGAGTTTGGAGCGAATGGCACCCAGCTTGAGCCGGTAGGGTTCTTCCGCGTAAAGGGCCCGCGAATCTTCATCCACGAGGTCCGGGAAGCGGAAGTCCTCTTCTAGGGAGGCCAGCAGTGCGGCGTCGTCGCCCGAAAGACGCGAGGAAATCGACAAGCTGAGCATCGCGCGGTTGACGAACCACACGGCAATATCGATAGCGGTGCTGGACTGGAGCCGCAACACATCGGCCGTGACCTCCGCGGTGACGTACGGGTTGCCGTCGCGATCCCCACCGATCCAGGAACCGAAACGGATCGGGACGGCGTCTTCGGGCAGGTGGGCGCCGTAACGTTCCAATTCGTCGCGGAAATCTGTGATGACATCGGGAAGGGTATCCGTGTAGAGGCTGCGCAGGTACCACATCACATTGCGGGCCTCATCCAGGGGAGTGGGCTGCACGCGGCGCAATTCGTCGGTGAGCCAGATGCTCTCCATCACCGAGGCGAGTTCGCGATCCTGGCGGGCGCGTTCCTCGCTGCCTTCTTCCGTTTCCGTCTCCACAATTTCGGAGACGCGGCGCAACTTGGTAAGCACGGCGCGCCGCTGCGCTTCGGTGGGGTGAGCGGTAAAAACAAGGCGAATATCCAGCGAATCGACGGTTTTTTGCAGGCCCTCCAGCCCGACCGCGTCATAAATACGCGCAATCGCGCGCGGAACCCAGGATTCAGCCGGATCCTTATCGCCAATAACCTTGATACGGAACGTTTGTTCCGCCGCGTTGGCGAGCAGGAAGTATTCCGCGAACGCACGCGTGAGAATGATAGCGGTATCCGTGGACATATTATCCAAGGAGCGCTGCACTTCTGAGGCGGCCGTCTCCGAATCGAGATCACGCGCCGCCGCCCGGACTTTCTCAATGAGATCGAGGGTTTCTTCCCCGTGCTGCTGGGCAATTTCCTGACCGAGCATCGTGCTCAGGCGCCGCACAACCGCGCGCAGCGGCGCATCGAAATCTTCGGGGGAGCGGGCCGTGGTGCGGTCAACGGAGTCGTGGAGCTGAATATCTTGGTCGTGGCTCACTAGATCTACTCGCCTCTCCTTGGGGATCTCACCGTTGCGGTATCGGCCGGTGCACAGCTGTGGCGCGTGCTGATGCCGATGCCGCTTTCCATCCTAACGCTAAGGCCGCGCCCGGGTGTAATCACAGGTCCCGGGTGGAACGACGCCGCAGCACCTGCGTTGTTACGTGCGCGCGGAGGCTCGCTTACACTTGCGATGATGAGGTACGACGACGAGGTGGTGCTGGTGGACTCTGGTGTTGTGACGCGGGATGGGCTTTCTGCGCGGGATATTGATGCGCTCGACGCCGCAAAACTGTATTACTCCGGACTCAGCCAGGACGAGGTAGCCCAGCGCATGCACCTGGCCCGTTCCACGATCTCCAAGTTGCTCAGCCACGCCCGCAAGCGCGGCTTTGTGCGGATTACCGTGAACGATCCGCGCGAAGATGACGCGTTCCTGTGCGCGCGGTTGAGTGAGCGCTTCAATTTATTGGATGTGCGCCTGGTCAGCCCGCCCAGTTCCGCGCCGGAAGATGTGCGCGAGGCCCTCGGGCGGGTGGGCGCGCAGGTGCTCAGTGAACAGATTCGCGACGGCGACGCTATTGGCATCTGCCTCTCGCGCACCACCGAAGCGGTCCCGCCATATGCCCCGTATTCCGCGCAAAGGCGTGGCGATTATTCAGCTCACGTGCTGTATTGGGGCGTGCGTGCGCACCATTGATGAAACGATGGTGATGGAGCGCATCGCCGCCTCCTGCGGCGGGCAGGCCGTATATTTCCAGCTTCCCGCTTTTCTTAGCGCCCAGCAACGTGAAGATCCGGATATTAAGGCACGTTTGCGGGCGACCCGCACCCAGCGGGCCAGCACCCGGGTGGTTCTCTATACGGTGGGGGATGCCCGCTCGAATCTGGCTTATCTGGCGGGCTTCCGCCTGGAGGATACGGATATGACGCGGCTGCTCACCACGTCGGTTGGTGATATTTGCACCCATTTCATTACCGCGCAGGGCCGGGTATGCCTTCCGGATCTCAATAATCGTTCCACCGGGATTAGCCTGCCCGAATTACGCGAGAAGGAACAAAAAATCCTGGTGGCCGGCGGGCCGGATAAACTCCAGGCTATTTATGCGGCGCTGGCTAATGGTTATGTGTCACGCCTGGTCACCGATGTGGGAACCGCGCGGGCTTTGACGATGATGAGCTAGGCGCGTGGGGCTGAGGTTTCAGGCATGCGGGGCGGGCGTTTAAGGCGCGCGGGGCAGGCGTTTAACGCGCTCCCCGCGCCCGCGGAACATATGTTCCTTTCGCGAACATCGGTGGTAATATGGGCACGGCGCATTCGCGCAGCGGCGACTTTTCCGCGAGCTGGCGCGCTTATGGACGCTTCCGGTGCGTGGGGCGGTGAAGGGGCAGCGCGTGGCACTCGGCGGCGCTCTCACCTAGATTCACTCGTGAACACCGTAAAACGGTGTCGTATTAGTAGCGTGAGGCTGGTAGGGGAGACTACGGTTATGGAGTTTCCGGCTATCAGCGTGAGTCACGGTGGGAAACATACAAAGGAGTCATGATGCCCGCTCTCGATCATTATTCACGTCCCGCACAGCTCATCGACCACACTCTTTTGCGTGCCGATGCCCGCCGCGCCGAGATTGAAGAACTGTGCGCCCAGGCTCGCACCCTGGGAACCGCCTCGGTATGCGTCAATCCGGTGTGGGTGGAGACCTGCGCGAAGCTGCTTTCCGGTAGCGGTGTCAAAGTATGTACGGTTATTGGCTTCCCTTTGGGAGCCAGTAGCTCGGCAACCAAAGCCTTCGAAACCCAGGACGCCATCACGCACGGCGCTACCGAAGTCGATATGGTTATCGATCTTGGGGCCGCGCGCGATGGCCGCTGGGAAGACGTGGAAGCTGATATTGCCGCGGTGGTGGGGGCAGCGAAGCCGGCCGCGCTAGTCAAGGTCATTATTGAGATCTGCCTGCTGGGCGACGATGAGATCGTGCGGGCCTGCCAGGCCGCCCAGCGGGCCGGCGCTGATTTCGTGAAAACTTCGACAGGCTTTTCCTCCGGCGGGGCAACGGAACACGCCGTCGCCCTTATGCGCGCAACAGTGGGGGAGCAGATGGGCGTGAAAGCCGCGGGCGGGATCCGCAGCGCCGCTGATTTCCGAGCGATGGTTGAAGCCGGAGCCACTCGCATCGGCGCTTCCGCGGGAGTCCAGATCCTCGCTGAACTACAGCGCTAAGCGCAAACACAATAACAACCGAATATTTCCTCCCGGGAGGTGGGGTGGCAGCGACGCCGCGGCCCACCACCCGCGGGCGGATATTGACAAAAAGAAGGACTACTCATGTCACAACAATCGGGCAATGAAGCCCCTATGCGGCCCGCAATAACGCTGCAAGAAGAATCCGGAGTTCCCAATACCACCTTCGGCCTCATTAAAGATCCCTCCCTCCAGCTCCGCGACGGTTATCTCAACCGCACCCCGCTGCTCCAATACATTCTTATTTCTATTTGTTTCCCCCTGTGGGGAGCCGCGGCATCCCTCAATGACGTGCTCATTACCCAATTCAAATCAATTTTCGAACTCTCGGATTTCGCTTCCGCCTTCGTGCAATCGGCTTTTTACGGCGGGTATTTCCTGCTGGCCATCCCGGCCTCGCGGGTGATCCGGAAGTGGTCGTATAAAACCGGGATCCTGGTGGGCCTGAGCTGCTATATCATCGGCTGCACGATGTTCTTCCCGGCCTCCCATATGGCAACCTATTCCGTGTTCCTGGCGGCGCTCTTCGCTATTGCTACCGGGCTTTCCTTCCTGGAGACCTCCTGCAATACCTACTCCACGATGATTGGCCCACGGCGCACCGCCACCCTGCGCCTCAATATTTCCCAAACCTTCTACCCACTGGGCTCAATTTTCGGAATTCTGCTCGGTAAATACCTGATTTTCACGGAAGGGGAGGCACTGCACAAGCAGCTTGATGACCTGAGCGGCCTGGAGAAAACCCAATTTGCACAGGAGATGCTCCAGCGCACTTTGCAGCCTTATAGGTTCATTATTCTGGTGCTCGCCGTCGTACTTATTTTGGTGGCGCTCACGCAATTGCCGTCGTGTAAACCGCTCAACGCCGCGCACCACCAGTCCCGGGCGTCTATCGGCGAAACGCTGCGCTATCTTCTCCACAATAAGCGCTTCGGCACCGGGATTCTCACCCAATTCCTCTACGTGGGTATGCAGACGGCGGTGTGGTCTTTCACGATTCGCCTCGCCCTCACCCTCGATACTTCCATTAATGAACGCACCGCCAGTAACTACATGGTGTGGGCTTTCGCGGCGTTCTTTACCGGGAAATTCATCGCGAATATTCTCATGACGAAGCTGAACGAAAACCTGGTGCTCGTGCTCTATTCCCTGGCCGGGGTGGCGGCCCTCAGCTACGTGGTGCTGGTGCCGAATATGACGGCGGTCTACGCCGCCATCGTGACCTCCGGGCTTTTCGGGCCGTGCTGGGCCACCATTTATTCGCGTACCCTCGACGCCATCGAGGACAAGCGGCATACGGAAACCGGTGGCGCGGTTATTGTTATGTCCATTATCGGTGGCGCGGTGATCCCCGTTATTCAAGGCTTGGTCTCGGATAAGACCGGGTCGATGCAAACATCCTTCATCGTGTCACTGTGCTGCTTCGTGGCGGTGCTCATCTACTTCTTCTCTATTTATCGTAAAGATCGCGCTGGCGTTGCGGCCTGACCCCGCACCATCGTGTTTTTGAGACGTCACTGTTATGAACAAAGGAGATCATTATGACGTTCACTATTAATCTGCGTGAGGATCAGTTCACCGAGGCGCCGCGCTGCCTGGCCGAATCCCCAGAGTTTCGGGTGATTGCGCAGCGCTATCCTTCGGGCGTTGCGGCGCTCACCGTGCATAATTCCCGCGGATATATTGAAGTTCTTCCGTTTATGGGCGGCATCATCTGGGATGCCAATTTTGACGGTATCTCGCTGCGCATGAAAAATATGTTCAGCCAGCCGCGCCCCGCCCGCGAGATTTCGGATACCTACGGCTGTTTCGCTTTCCATTCCGGATTGCTTGCGGCCGGCTGCCCGAGCCCGGACGATACTCACGTGCTACACGGGGAGTTTTCTTGCGCCACGATGGATCGCGCGTGGATTGAGATCGATGGTTGTGGGAACGACGGCGCTATTCGGCTTGCGTCCACCTACGAATACGCACGTGGTTTTGGCGATCATTACCGTGCCACGCCCACGGTTTCCCTAGGTGCCGGGGCCACCGATTTCACCATCGGTATGGACGTGGAGAATCTTTCTCCCTGCCAGCCGATGCCGCTCCAGTACATGTGCCATATGAATTATGCTTTCGTGCCCGGCGGCACCATGCGCCAGTCGCTCCCGGCGGGCAGTTTCCAATTGCGCCGCTCCATTCCCGCGCACGTCACGCCCACGCCGGAATGGACTGAGTTGAATAACCGGATTATCGCCGGTGACATTGATGCGGATTCCTTGGAAGGTGCGGAGAGCTTCAATCCGGAGATCGTGTACTTCGCCGATGATCTGCCCCGTTACGGGCAGAGCGCGCGTTTTGAGCTTGCGGCCCCGGAGGGGCACGCTTTCTTCACAGAATTTTCGACGGCGCAATTCCCCGTGGCGACCCGGTGGATCCTCTGGACTTTAGACCAGCAGGTGGCTGCTTTTGTTCTTCCGGGAACCAGCCGGCCTGAAGGTTTCCTGGCCGCTAAGGAGGCTGGCACCCTCATCTGGGTGGAACCTGGCGGAACCCGGAGTTTCCGGGTCCATACTGGCCTGGTACCGGAAGGGCAGGCCGCGGAGCTTTCTCATTCCCGCAGCGCGAAGAACGATACAGCAGAAGAGGCACACTAATGGATATCGCAGTAATCGGCTCGAATATGGTCGATCTTATTTCCTATATCAACCGCATGCCGGGAGACGGCGAAACCGTGGAGGCGCCCGATTTTGCGCTCGGCTGCGGTGGGAAGGGAGCTAATCAAGCGGTGGCCGCCGCACGCCTGGGTTCGGCGGTGCGGATGGTGACCCGGGTGGGTAATGACCTCTTTGCCGATAATACAGTTGCGAATTTCGAGCGAAACGGGATTGATACCACCTACGTGCTGCGTACCGCGGCAACATCTGGGGTGGCTCCTATTTTCGTCAATCCGGATTCCCAGAATTCCATCATTATTGTGCAGGGCGCTAATTCCTTGCTAACTCCGGCCGATATTGATGCCGCAGCGGCGGAGATTTCCAGGTGCAAACTGATTGTTTTGCAGTTGGAAATTCCCCTGGAAACGGTCTATTACGCTATCGAGTTCGGGGTGAAACACGGTATTGATGTGCTTCTCAACCCGGCGCCGGCCCAGCCGGATCTGCTGCTCTCTCGGGTACGAGCCTGCACCTATTTCACACCTAATGAAAGTGAGCTATCGCTGCTCACCGGAATGCCGGTAGAAACTATCCCGGATGTTCGCAATGCCGCGCATACTTTGCTGGAGGCGGGGATGCGCAACGTTATTGTGACGCTCGGCGGTAGGGGAGTGCTCTGGGTGGCCGATGGCGTGGATATGCTGTTGCCGGCAACGCCGGTGGAAGCGGTGGATACCACCGGTGCGGGCGATGCCTTTATCGGGTGTTTCTCCCATTATGTGGTGGCCACTGGCGATATTGAGTACTCCTTGCGGATGGCTAATCGCTACGCTGCTGATTCGGTAACGAAACGCGGCACCCAAACCTCCTACGCCAGTAAGGAGGAATTCGCTCTCCTGCACAGCTAAACGGCGGTAAAGGATAGGATCTGTACTCTGTTATATCCCCGCGCGGTGAGAGGCGCGTAGAAAGTGGCGGCCAGAGGCTCTTTCGGGAGCTTCCTGGCCGCTGCTCCGCTATAGTGCCAATAAGAACAATGCCGCATACCGTACCGAGCCGTCCGTGAGGGGAAACAATGGAGCAAGGCTGGGTTTTTCATCCCGAAGAAAAATATCAATTTGACCACGTATGGGATTACGACAACCGGCATCCTGATGCGCTTTACGAGATCAGCTTTTCTAATGGGGAATGTTACCGGGCGGTCTACTTCACCTCGTTCGAAAGTGATAACGCCGGTGAACTCGACATCGAAATGGACGATCCCCTCTACGACGAGTTCTTTGTAATCGTTTTCGAGATTTTGGAAATTGTCCATGACGGCCCGCGCCGGTATAGCAACTTCCTCGCGGTCGATTACCGGGATTTTCCGGAGAAGATTATCGACATCACGACCAACACCGTGGTTTATCCGCTAAATTCGCTGACTCAGGCAACGATACCTACTATCCAAAACTGAGGCCCCATCGCCCCCGCCACACCGAGAAAGAGGGACAAAAAGTGACCGGCATCACCCATTCAGAGGAACGAGAGCAAGTAGATGTTCTTGAGGCGTACTACTGGGATCATCCAGATGCCCAGTATCGCATCGTTTTCGCCGATGGTGAGGAATATATAGGTATTTTTTTCGCGGCATTCGAAAGTGATAATGCCGGCGAGCTTGGGATTGAAATGGATGATCCTCAATACGATGAATTCTTCGTCGTTGCGATTGAGATTGTGAGTATTGTTCACGATGGTCCCAGACGTCTCAACCAATACCTTTCGCTCGATTATCGGGATTTTCCGCAGAAGATTATCGACATCACGAACGGTGTTGTGCTCTATCCACCCTCGCCGCATTCTCCGTGCAGTACCGTTCAATAGCAATCCGCGGGGCCCGAGATGCTCACCAGGAACACCGCCAAACCCCGCGGATCGCGTGATGTGCACTAGCGTTTCCGCTACCGCGTCATCATGAAATGTGAAATATAGGAACTGTTATTAGATATAGGAACCGTCCGGCTGCGGGAAGAAGCCCACGTGGCTGTAGAACACCGTGAAGGACAGGAAGATCCACAGCATGCCCACGCCCCAGGTCAGGATGGCAGCGATACGCGCCACCCACTTGCTATCCGGAACGAAGGGGGAGAGGATCGCCGAAACCCCGGTACCCACGTACAGGAACATGACCAGCAGCGGCTCGATGAGCGATCCGGCCATGAGGCGCGCAACCGGCTCGATTTCCGGAGGACGCCACATACCGAAGTGCATACCCGCGATGCCGAAAAGCACCAGCCCGAAGCCACCGATAGCGGCAACGTAGAGAAGCGGACGCAGCGTGGCCACCAGATCGAGGGGGCGCACGCCCTTATCCGCAAGCTTTTCAGCACGCAGAATCGCAATACCGGCGATGAAGGTCAAAATCCCGTAGAAAGCGGCCGGCTCACCGAAGGTGATGTTATCAACGGAGCAGCAGAAAGCGCCGTCGATCTGGGCCAGCGGCCAGGTCAGGGTCATATGAATGCCGGTAATCCCCAGGAAGGCACCGGTAGCAACGAAAGTCCAGCCCCACCCGGCCAGGGTGCGGTGATTCGGGTTCGCAGCCACGCGGGCGAAAAGAACCACGAGCACCATAATCGCACCGGCAACGAGCGCCATGGTGGTGTTATACGTAATACCTTGCATGAGCATGGCCCGTTACCTCCTTTCCGAAAGCAGGAATTGGCGGATGGACATCAAGGCGATGGAAGCGGCAAAAGTGATGCACCAGCTCAGGACGCCAAGATCCTGCCCGGTACTTCCGCTTGCCGTGGCCCAGAAGACCAGCCCGATAACGAGTCCAAGCGCGAGGACAACCCAGGTGGCTTTAGCGAGGAGCGACGCCCACCTGGCAACCTTGTGCTCCTCTAGGTCAGTGGGGATGCCACTGAAATCTTGATGATTTTCCATGTGTCAAGCATAACTTAAATCGCCCAGACTTTTATCAGCTTGCGTGGAGCATTTCTTCGGACAATAGTCCCGTGTGACGCAAATCGCTGAAAACGCGCCATTTTTGCGAAATTTTAGTTGTAGTACGACGACGCTGCGTGTCTCACCACCCGGAATGGACTCAGCAGCACGCCAGTACAGCAACCCGGTATAAGAAAATTCCCGCGTCACAGGCGGACCTATGACGCGGGACATCACAACGTCGGGCTAGCGGGATTTGAACCCACGACCCCTTGACCCCCAGTCAAGTGCGCTACCAAACTGCGCCATAGCCCGAAGCGATAAGAAAACTTAGCGCTATCCCCGCCCCAATAACCGGATTTCAACATCAGGTCATCGCCACGTGGACCACATGAGATTACCTCATACGAACAGAAAAAGACAAATCCCAGAAGGTGACATAGCCCGCTCTTCGCGCGGTGCTGCGATATGCCCTGGGCCGTGTGGCGATAAGTAGAGCGCAGCATCGCGACATGTACGGCACAGCGCCGCAATACGCCTCGCGCCGGATGATCTCACTAGAGTTATAGCCCCAAATCGTTATAGGATTGTTACCGATAAAGAGGCGCCGGAGGGAGTTCTCCAGGGCAGTGAAGGAGAGGCATATGGCTGAACAATTTGATCCGAGGTCGGCCGCACCCGCGCCTACGGAAACATCTCGCTTCACCGCTATTGGCGCGCAGCCCGATCAGCCGGTGGCCGAACGCCATCTCAGCCCTCAAGAATGCACCGCCATCGATGCCCTCCCCGCAGGTTCCGCGCTCCTTATTGCGCTATCCGGCCCGAATTCGGGGGCCCGGTTCCTCCTCGATGGGGAAGTGACGAATGCGGGGCGTTCCCCACGCGCTGATATTTTCCTTGACGACGTTACGGTTTCCCGCAAACACGTGCAGTTCTTCCGCCGTGGCGATACGTTCCACGTGCGTGATTCCGGCTCCCTCAACGGCACTTACGTTAACCGGGAACGGGTGGATGATGCTGTGCTCCGCACCGGCGATGAAATCCAAATCGGAAAATTCCGTTTGACCTTCTACGCTTCGCGAGCCGGTGCGTGATACACCGGTGATATCTCGCGCTTCTACGGCCACCCCGGATTCTTCCTTCTCGCCCGCTTCCGCTCCGCGCCGCATGCGGGCAGATGGCAGCCCGAGCACCTGGCCTCATGACCTCAGCCACGAACCAACCCTGCGCATCGGGGAAGTTCGCCGTGCCCTCACCGATGAATTCCCCATGCTCTCGGTTTCGAAAATCCGGCATTACGAATCCATCGACCTTATTTCTCCCTATCGCACCGCAACCAATCAGCGGCTTTTTTCCACCTCGGATACCGAGCGTTTGCGTTTCATCCTGAGGGAACAGCGTGACCGCTTCCTGCCCCTCGACCAAATCCGGGAAGAGCTGCGCCAGCTCGATGAAGGCATTATTGAGGCACCGGGCCGCCCCGGGGGGATGCGCGCCGTCGCCGCACCGGAAGTGCGCCGCCCGAAACCGGGCGAACGTATCACCCAAGCCGAATTGGCCGATATGACCGGAGCGGCGCTGGGCACGATTGAAGAGCTGGTCACCGCGGGAATCCTCGCCACCGATGCGCGCGGGCGCCTATCCGCGCAATCGGCGGATATTGTGCGCTACTGCGTGATGCTGCTGGAAGGCGGCTATGACCTGCGCCAAATCCGCAGCGTCAAGAATTCCGCGCACGCCCAGGCCGTGATGATTACCACCCAGTTGGCTACCGAGCTGGCAAAGAAAACCCCGGTTGCCTCCGAACGCGCCCTCAACCAGGCCGCCGAGGATGGCGCCACCATCGCCCGGCTTTACGGCGCTCTCCTCACGGAAAACGTCGAAGTGGAACTGCGCTAAATCGCATCGCGCGCCGCCGGTCATCCCCGGTAAAACCTTCCACTTCGCTCCCCTGAAAATGCAGTTCACGGCGCTATTTGCGCAAAAGTGAGCCACGCCGGGCAGACAGCACCGCCCACCCAGGAGTAGGGTGGTAGTACAACTTCATATCGATTGAACCGAACCCAGGTCATGCTGGGCACCTCAACTAGCAGGAGACAATTAATGTCAGGTTCTGTGGAAACCCAAGGTATTGACCTTGTTTCTCCCCGGGAAAGGTACGGTCGCCCCCGCGATCTTTTCTTCCTGTGGGCGGGCACAACCACTAATATTTTTACCGTGTCCTACGGCGCCATGCTGGTGCTACTGTACGGACTTTCATTCACCCAGGCACTCGCCGTTATTGTGATCGGCAACGTTATTGCCTATCCGCTTCTCGCGCTAACCTCCATTCAAGGGCCGCTCACCGGTACCACCACGATGACCATTTCGCGGGCATCACTCGGTACCCGCGGGGCTCGTATTAATGGGGTGCTGTCCTGGCTTATGCTCATCGGCTTCGAAGCCGGGGGACTCATTCTCGTCTACTACGCCTGTGAGGCACTCCTCGCCCGCGCGGGCATTGCCCTAGAGGGCGGC
Organism: Actinotignum timonense; assembly: GCF_030216305.1. Taxonomy (GTDB): domain Bacteria; phylum Actinomycetota; class Actinomycetes; order Actinomycetales; family Actinomycetaceae; genus Actinotignum; species Actinotignum timonense_A. The sequence goes on from NZ_JASOKT010000001.1 coordinate 118,869, forward strand.
GGGCAGATTGCCGTCGTCGTTCTTCTTGCAGGGATTCAGCTTCTTCTTCCCCTTCTTGGCCACCGGATTCTCATGGCAGCGCAAAAATACGCAACCATGATTTTCACGGTGGCTTTTCTCGTGCTGGCGGCCCTCATTATTCCGCAAGCTGCACCGGGTGCCTCGGCGGGCACCGATTCGCTTTTCACCCTAATTTCCGCAACCTCGCTCGTTATTGTCTCGGGTGGGCTGTCTTGGGCGCCGAGCGGTGCGAATTTCTCCCGCTACCTGCCCGCTGATTCTTCGCCCCTCGCGGTGGGAACCTGGGCGGCGCTGGGCGGGTTCATTCCCTACGTACTACTCCAGACTCTCGGAGCAGCGATGGCAACCGTGGCGGTTCCCGCGGAGGTGGAGCTGTCCAATCCGCTGGCCGTCCCGGCCATCCTCAGCCCGGCCTTCGCGGTGCCCTTCCTCATCCTGGTGATGGTCGGTTTGCTGCTTCAAAACGGCACCAACCTCTATTCCTCGGGCCTGAATTTGCAGACGGCCGGTATCCACGTGCCGCGCATGGTGATTGTGTGCATCGACAGCCTCATCTGCGTGGCCATCTGCATTTTCGCGATCCAGCAAGAAGCTTTTTACAGCCTCCTCAACGCTTTCGCGGCCTCGCTGAGTATCTGGCTGGCGCCCTGGGTGACCGTGTATCTGCTCGATTGGGTGGCACGGCGCGGTACCTACCACCTGTCCGGCCTGGCCATTGAATCCCACGGTCCGTACTGGGGCAGCGGTGGGGTGCGCTGGTCCGGGATGGCCGCGCTGCTGGGCGGGATGCTCTGCTCGGCGCTGTTCACGAACTCGGGTTACCTGGTGGGTCCGCTTACTCGGCTCCTCGTGGACGTGCCCGCCGCGGCCCCCGATCTGTCTATTCCCGCCGGCGTGATCGCCTCCACCCTCATCTACCTGGCCCTGCGGCCGGTGCGTGAACGTGAACGCGCAGCCCGCCGCGCCTTTATTACCGCTGCCTAAGGGCCGCGCAACAGCCACATCCGCCCCGACCCTCATAGTTTTTAGGAGAACCCATGCCTCATCGTCAGCTTCTCGACGTCGCCTACGGGCGCGCCCACGCCGATACCATTATTGATAACGGAATCCTGGTGAACGTGCTCACCGGGGAAACGTACCCGGCCTCCGTCGCCATCGCCTACGGGCGGGTGGCCGCGGTGGGGAACGTGGACGCGCAGCGCGGCCCGAATACCACCGTTATTGATGCCGACGGCGCCTACCTGACTCCCGGACTCATTGACGGGCACCAGCACATCGAGTGCTCCAAACTTTCCGTAACCATGTTCGCGGATCTGGTATCCCGCTACGGAACCACCTCCGTGATTTCCGGCCTGGACCAGATCCTGGTATCCGCCGGCCTGGAAGGCGTGCAGGAATTCCTGGCCGAAGCCGAGGAATCCTCCATGCGGGTATGGTGGGGCGCGCCCGCCAAGGCGCCCTACACGGTGCCCGAATCCACCGTGGGGCACCGTTTCGCCGTGGAAGACCACCGGAAAGTGCAGCGCATGCCCGAATGCGTGGGCCTGTGGGAAACCGTGCAGGAAATGGTGGAATACGGCGATGAAGAAGTCCTCACCGCCATGGACCTGGCCGAAGAAAACCGCCTGCACGCCTTCGGCTGCGCACCGCTCGTGGATGCGCGGCGGGTTGCCGGCTACGCGGCCTCCGGCGTGACGCTGTGTCACGAATCGTATTCCCCGGAAGAAGAACTGGAGAAGATGCGTAACGGCATCAATATCCTCATCCGAGAATCCACCGCCGCCCCCATGCTCGCGGAAAATATTAAGCTCATCACCGAGATGGGCGCCCCGGCCCACCGGGTTGGTTTCTGCACCGACGATGTGACCGCCACCGATATTCTGGGCCGCGGCCACCTCGATTACGTGGTGCGCCTGGCCATTGAGAAGGGGATTGACCCGGTGACCGCGATCCAGATGGCCACCATTAACACCGCCCGGATGTTCCAGCTCGATGACCGCATTGGCGCCATCGCCCCGGGGCGTTTCGCCGATGTTCTCTTCGTTGATTCTCTCGAAGATTTCCGGCCCCGCACCGTCCTCAAGGGTGGGCGGATCGTGGCGCACAACGGCGCCGCCGTGCAGGCCCCGCAGGCCCCGCAGCGCACCGCCACGGTGCTCGATACTTTCAAGCTCGCCCCGGTGAGCGCGGATCGCATTGCGGTTCCGGTTGCCGATTCGGCTACTTCTGCGCGAGTGCGCACCATCGTGCTCTCCAAGGACGTTGCTTTCAAGCGCCCCGGCGCGGAGGTCGAACTCCCGGTGGTGGATGGCAAGGTGCAACCCGATATCGCCCAGGATGCCATTTATGTATGCGTGGCCGAACGCTACGGCAAAACCACGAACCTGCCCGTTGCTTTTATTCAGGGCTTCGGCCTCAAGCGCGGGGCGATTGCCACCTCGGCGGCCCCGGACGATAACAATGTGGTGTGCGCGGGGGTGAACCCGGAGGATATCGCCCTGGCAATCAATGAAGTGGCCCGGCTGGGCGGGGGACAGGTTGCGGTATGCGACGGTGAGGTTGTTGCCTCGCTGCCCCTCCCGGTGGGCGGTATTGTTGCCGACCTGGCTGCTGAAGATATGGCCGCCGCCGAAGCTGAAATGGACCGGGCCGCCCGGGAGGTGCTGGGCGCGGAGCTCGATTCGCCCTTCGGCCAGCTCATCTTCCTGTCCATCACCGCGATTCCCGATTGGGCGATCACCGATCTTGGCCTCATTGACTGCGTCACATTCAACGTCGTCGACCCCGTTATTGCAGCGCGGTAAACGTGCGCGACCGCGCGAACGTTACCACGCAGAAAGGAAAAATATGACCGCGATTTCGCCCTTCGTGCAGGGCCTGCCCAAAGTTGAGCTGCACCTGCATATTGAAGGAACCCTGGAACCCGATCTCAAATTTAAGCTCGCCGCCCGCAACGGCGTGGAGCTGCCCTACGCGAGCGAGGAGGAGGTGCGGGCTTCCTACCAATTCGATGACCTCGCTTCCTTCCTGGACGCGTATTACGAAGGCATGAGCGTGCTCCTCACCGCGGAGGATTTTTACGACCTCGCGATGGAGTATTTCCGCAAGGTCGCGCGCCAGAACGTGCGCTACGTGGAGATGTTCTTCGACCCGCAGGCGCATACCTCGCGCGGGGTGGAGTTCCACACCGTAATCTCCGGGCTGCGACGCGCCCAGATTGAGGCGCGTGAGCAGCTGGGGGTGGACAGCGCTCTCATTATGTGTTTCCTGCGGGATTTCCAGGCGGAATACGCCATGGCGACCCTGCTGGAATCGCTGCCGTACCACCCGTGGATTATCGGCGTGGGGCTCGATTCGGATGAAACCGGCAACCCACCCGCCAAGTTCGCGGCCGTCTTCGCCAAGGCCCGTGAGCTGGGCTATCAGCTCACCATGCACTGCGATGTTGATATTGCCGATTCGGCCGAGCATATCCGCCAGGTCCTCGAGGACGTGCGGGTGGACCGCGTGGACCACGGCACCAATGTGCTGGAAAAGCCCGAGCTGGTGGAGTACATGGCCAGCCACGGTATTGGCCTGACCTCCTGCCCGATCTCCAATACCTGGGTTTCCGACGGCTCCAAGGTGGGGCTGCTCACCGAGCTGGATAAGCGCGGGGTCAAGGTCACCGTCAATTCGGATGACCCGGCGTATTTCGGCGGGTATATCGCGGAGAATTACCAGCGCGTGGTGGACGAAGCCGGGGTCGATAAGGAGACGCTCAAGCGTTTCGCGCGCAATGCGGTGGATATTTCCTGGGCTCCGGCCTCCCTCAAGGAGCGCATCGCCGCGGAGATTGCCGCCTATGAGGGCTAGATGAGGTAGGCGCTGGGGCGGGCGAGTAGCATCTCGCCTGCTCGCCTCAGCCGCCTCAATTTTCACAATAACATCGCGTGTATCGTTTATCACATCGCGATAGGAACGACGGCGCCGGCCGCTTCTCGTGTGGGAGCGTGCCGGTGCCGCGGGCTTTAAGTGTTGGAAACTAGCCAATTTTGGGTGAGGATGCGGTAGGCTAGGGGAGTAGTAAACAGTGCTTTCTTGCGGCGCCTTACCCTAAACCTCAAGTTGAGCTTTAGACACGCCGCGCCGGGCGCTGATCCGCTGGCCGGGCTGCTATATCGTGGTAGCTAACACTGGCAACCGGCCAGAATCCACGCTGCGAAACGGAGAGACTATGAGCGACGCGACTGCCAAGGACGCGACGTATCGGCGTACCCAACCGATGCTCTTCGGCGATCCTCTTCCCGAGCTTGACGCCGAAACCGGCTACCGCGGTCCGATTGCCTGCAAGGCCGCAGGCATCACCTACCGCCAACTCGATTACTGGGATCGCACCGGTCTTGTGTCGCCTACCGTGCAGAATGCTTCGGGTTCCGGCAGCCAGCGTCTCTACTCTTTTAAGGACATCCTGGTCCTCAAAGTGGTCAAGCGCCTCTTGGATACCGGGGTATCACTTCAGCAGATTCGGGTTGCTATCGCGCAGCTCAAGGATCGCGGGGTGGAAGATTTGGCCGGTATCACGCTCATGTCCGACGGTGCTTCGGTCTACGAATGCACCTCTGACGATGAAGTGATCGACCTGGTCAAGGGCGGCCAGGCTGTTTTCGGCATCGCGGTTGGCCGGGTTTGGCGTGAAATCCAAGGTTCGCTTTCCGAGCTTCCTACCGAACGCGCTGAAGAAGAAGTGGTGGATGAATTGGCCCAGCGCCGCCTCGCCAAGCGCCGCCGCGGAGCGTAGCAAGGCTTCAACGGGGAGCTGGTGTTCCAGCTAGCTTCCCAGCAGTTCTAGTCTTTTCCGAACAACTCCTATATAACAAAGAAATCCCGGTTACCTCGTCTGCTTGAGTAGTGAGGTAACCGGGATTCTTCTTGGGCTAGCGGGCCCGTGCCGGCGCTACCTTAGCGGCGCACAGCAGGGGTATCCGTTCCGTTACCGTCCCAGTCCCCGAGGAAGACCGCATCGCCGTGCCGCCCGTAGGCGAGCGTTGTTTCAGCATCTCCTCCGGTGAGGCGGTTGGTGATGTGGAAGGTGTTTCCGCGGCGCACCGCAAAGGTATCCTTGCCGTCTGCGTCGAAGTCTCCGGCGAAGACCTGGTCATCGGCGCGTCCGTAGGAGAAGACCTGCTCAGCATTCCCGCCAACGAGCGAGTTCTGGACGTAGAAGGTGTTTCCGCGGCGCACCGCGAAAGTATCCTTGCCATCCCCGTCGAAGTCTCCGGCAAAGACCTGGTCATCGGCGCGTCCGTAGGAGAAGACCTGCTCAGCATTCCCACCAACGAGCGAGTTCTGGACGTAGAAGGTATTCCCGCGACGCACCGCGAAAGTATCCTTGCCATCCCCATCGAAATCACCCACGAGGACTTCGTCACCTGCACGCCCATAGGAGAACACCTGCTCAGCATTCCCACCAACCAGCGAATTCTGGACGTAGAAGGTGTTTCCGCGGCGCACCGCGAAAGTATCCTTGCCATCCCCGTCGAAATCACCCACGTAGACCTCGTCACCAGCGCGCCCGTAAGAGAAGACTACGGAGGCAACGGTCGCCGTCCAGTTATTGGAGACGAAGAAGGTATTGCCGTGCGCGGCCGGGGGAGTGGCCGGCTTGCTCGGCTCCGCGCTCGGTTCCGGATCTTCGCTCGGCTCGGGCGCCGGAGGTTCGTCCGTGGGCTCCACGCTCGGAGTAGGAACCGGGGTCGGTTCCGGAACGGGCGTGGGTTCCGGCTTGTCACTCGGGCTCGGCGCCGGCTCGGCCGGCTCCACCGAAGGCGTCGGCACCGGAGCGGGCGTGGTCGGATCGACCGTCGGCTCAACACTCGGAGTCGGTGCGGGAGCAGGAGTCGTCGGCTCAACGCTCGGAGTCGGTGCGGGAGCGCTCGGCTCCGGCTTCTCGCTCGGGGTAGGCTCCGGCGTGGGCGTCGGCTGCGGCGTTGTGCATTCCTTGACGCAGAAGGGGGCGGTTACGAAAGTTTCTTCACTGGAGCTGCGGGTGAAACCGGGAAGGGTCTCACCGCTCGGCTCCGTTGTTCCCCCGCCGGTACCCTTCACGACCCGCAACTCGAAGACATAGCGACCCGGGGCGGCCGCGGTGCGCGTCGTCGCCGAAGCAGATTCGAGGTAGGTACCGTCCCAGGCGAAGCGCCCCAGATCGGTACGGCCCACACCGTCCTCGCTATGCACCACGTTATTTTCCGAAACTGGGGCGCCCTTCGAGCCGTCCTCGTTGGCGTGGAAGACCCGGATCTCCAGCTTCTGTACCGGGGAATCAATATGGTATTCCACCACCGGAACCGCGCCGTTGGTGTAGTCCATGGCGTAGGCGAAAAGCTCGGAATTGGGAGCGTTGGAGTACTGCGCACCCTTGTCCAGGCACTCACCCTTGTAGATGGTGGCCGGGTTGGGGCAGGCAATGAGCTTGGTCAGCGAGGGCGGATCGTAGGCGAGTAGATTCGCCAAATCCGGGCGCTTCTGGGCGATATCCGGGCGAATATCCTTGACCTTCCACGTGGTGTGGAGGAATTGCAAAGCATTTTCGTAATCGCCCTTGAGGCCCGCAAAAGGCACCTGGTAGGTGGAATTATCATCGCCGTGGGCCACCACATAACCGCCGTAAATCGCGCCCTCGGGCACATTCGTCGGATCGGTGACCGAGACCTGTACCTGGGCATCCGCCCCGGGCTGCACCGTCACCTGCGCGGGGTTAATCGCCACCTGCGCATCGGTCCCGTTGTAGGTGGTGAAACGATCGTGCGGCCCGCTGGTGGCGCGCACGTGAGTATCCGCCGTGAAGGTGTAGGTGACGGACGCTGCCGAGGCGTTGTGCACGGTGAGCGTCGTCGTTTCCTGCACGTCCGAATCGCCCAGCGAAATCTTCGCGGGCGTGATCGCGGTGGGAGCCCCGCCGCCATTCGTGCCCGGTTCCGTGACCGCAGCGAGGGCCGCGGGCAGATTCACCAGGCCGGCACCCTGGCGGTGGGTAGCGAGCTTCGGGGCATCCGCGCTGCCGTCGACGGTGACCGGGTCGGCGGTATTCTGCAAGGCTGTGCGCACCTGGGCCGGCGTGAGCTTCGGGTTGGCTTGGAGCAGCAGGGCTGCGCTCCCGGCCACGTGCGGGGCGGCCATTGAGGTACCCGAAATCGTCTTCCACGAGGGCGTCACGGCATCATCAACCGGCCACGCGGAATAAATATTGCCGCCCGGGGCAACCACGTCCGGCTTGAGCTGGAGGTCCGCAGCTAGGCCCCAGGAGGAGAAGTCGGAAATTTTCCCGCCGGTGGGGGAGGTGGCTACTCGCTTGGCGTCCGTCCATTCCAGGCTGGCGTTTCCGGCGGCCGCGGCCTCTTCGAAGCGCTCGCCCTGTTCCTGGGTGACCGCGATGACCGGGATCGTTACGGCCGGGTTTCCGGCGATCGTTGCGTTAATGGTGCCGGGTTGGTTGTTATAGATGATGACCGCTGCGGCGCCGTCGTCCTGCGCGGCACGGGCCTTCTGGTAGAAGGTCGAGGTTCCGCGCGAGATAAGCACTGCTTTCCCGGTAAACGGTGTTCCGGGAAGATCAACGGCGCCGGTTTTTTGCCCTTCGGGATAGGCGACGACGTCGAGCCTACCCGCCGTGGGCACCGCGGGAGATTCTGTAACATTCTCAAATCCCTCAGGCCCGCCGTTGAACATAAATACCGGGCGCAGTACGTGGGTATTGTCCACGGAACCTACCGCGATAACCGAGGGGCCCACGGCCGGAGCACTACCGGAGAAAATACCCTTCGCACCGGAATTACCCTGGGAAGCCGTCACCACCACGCCGGCGGCAACGAGGTTTTCCGAGGCCACCGCGGTGGGGTAGTTAGGCCAGGTCGCGAAGGCCGCGCCGATGGACATGTTGACAACGTCCATTTTGTCCCGCTGGGCGCGTTCGAGCGCGGAGAGAATCACTTCGGAGCTGGTGGAACCCGTGCATCCGAAAACGCGGTAAGCACCGATCACGGCATCGGGAGCCACGCCCTTGAACGTGCTTTCCGGGTCATTACCTGCGGCGATGCCGGCCACGTGCGAGCCGTGCCCGCCGCCGGCCCCGCAGTCATCAGGAAGAGCATCCGGGTGGGGGACCGGCTGGAAATTCGGGTCACTGCGATCCGTATTGAAGGAATCGCCCACGAAATCGTAGCCGGTTACGATCTTGTCATTGGGGAAAGCACGCTCGCCCTTGACGCCGTTCCCGCCGAAAGCCGGGTGATCGATGGCCACGCCGGAATCAATGATTCCCACGCGCACGCCCTTGCCGGTGACGCCGAATTCCTCATTGGCTACGCTCGCGCCGGTCATATCCCGCGCGGAGTACATATCGGGGGTTTCGCCGGGGCGGTTCATTTCCGCGTCAGATTCAACTTCGGCAGGCCGTTCCACCGTGAGCACCGGGTAAACACCGATCACATTAGCGTCATTAACGTAGCGCGCTAGTTCCACCGAATCGGCTTCGACGGTCACGCCGTTCCACACGTGCTGGTAGGAGGTATCCACCTCGCCACCATCATCTTCGACCGTCTGGGTGAATTCCCGCTGCTCGCCCGCGATGCGGGCGGAGGAGCCACCTCGAATAAGAGGTTCGCTCTTGAGTTCAATAAACCATTTGCCGGTGAAATTCGGATCGCTTTCCGCCGCGGCAACGGTGGCGCGGATATCGAGGGGATCGTGCCCATCTGATTCCGTGGCCGCCGCGGTTGCGGGAGCGAGGGCGCCGCCAACGAGGGCGGCACACGCACAGGTGACGCTCAAGCGGCGCCAGCGTGGTTGCTCAGCCATACATATCCTTCCTGATAGCTGGCCGCTGGTCCGGGCATGGAAATATGAGCCCAGCTCAACGGCATGCCAGCAATTTTGCCGAATATCTTAAATAATCAAAATTGATAGTCCAGAGTGTGAACGACCGGCGGAACAGAATGTGAGAGTGGAGAGCGGGCGAGCGGGGGGATCAGCAGGGGGGGCGAGCGGGGCTCACCGTCACCCTCGCGCGGCGTCGCCCGGCCGCGTTTTGACATAATGTACATTATCGGCAAGTAGTGCAAGGGCGCCGGATTCCTGTCCAGCCCCTCTTTAAGGCGTCATGGCGCCCGATTCGGGGACGTAACCACCGGGGCCCGCGGCGTCGTCGTTAATATGGAAACGGAGAAACGTAACGCGAGCAGACACGCTCGCGAGGAAGGACAGCACGATGGCTGAACGTTCGTTGCGCGGCATGCGCATCGGAGCTAATTCGCTCGAAACCGATGACAATGTGGTTTTTGTGGACCGCCAGCAGGTGAAATACCGCTGCAAGAACGGCCACGAATTTGGCGTGGCGATGGCGGTGGACGCCGAAGTTCCTACCGCGTGGACCTGCCGCTGCGGCGTGGAAGCTGAGCTCATCGAAGGCGAAGGCGTGGACGACCGCAAGCCACCCAAGCCGGTGCGGACCCACTGGGATATGCTCCTGGAACGCCGCAACGAAGATGAGCTCAAGGTGCTGCTGGAAGAACGCCTCGAGCTGCTGCGTGAAGGCAAGCTGCGGCTGCGGCGCAATCGCTAATCGCGCTCAGTTCCGCGGCGTGCCGGCCGCGCGCTTCAGATTCGCGGCGCTGTACTCCACTACCGCGCCGCTCAGTCCCGCGGCCGGCGCAGCTGAGTAACCACGCGTTTCGCGAGATTGCCCAGCTGCCGCCCCCGCCGCGTGACGCCCATCACCGTGGTGCGCTTGAGGGATTCAGTGAAGACCGAGCCGGAGAGCTTCGACTCCCCCGCCTCGCGCTCCGAAAAAGTGATGGGCATTTCAACGATATGGCCCCCGCAGCGCGCCACGTGATCCGTCATATCGGTCTGGAAGAAATAGCCACGCGCTTCCACGGTGTCCAGGTTGAGGCGCTCGAGGATATCCGTGCGGTAGACGCGGTAGCCCGCGGTGGCGTCGCGCACCGGCAGCCCGAGCATCCCTTGAATATAAAGGTTACCCAGGCGCGAAAGCGCCTCCCGGGGCTTGGACCAGCCGTCAATTTTCCCGCCCCGCACGTAGCGCGAACCGATGACCAAATCCGGCGCATCGGACATCGCGGCGCGTTCGAGCAGCAAGGGCAGCTGTTCGGGATGATGCGAACCATCGGCGTCCATCTCCACCACGTGGCTGTAGCCGCGCTCCATGGCCCAGCCGAAAGCCGCGATATAGGCCCGCCCGAGCCCGTCTTTTTCGGTGCGGTGCAGCACGTGGATGTGCTCATCGCGCCCGGCCAGCTCATCTGCGATCTTCCCGGTACCGTCCGGTGAATTATCATCAACCACGAGGATATCCGCCTCGGGTACGGCCCGCCGGGCCCGCTCAATGATCCGCGGAAGATTCTCCGCCTCGTTGTACGTGGGAATCGTGATGAGAACGTGCACGACTAACCTTTCTTCCAGCGCAGCCTTGCGTACCACACCCATGCTATACCGCCAGCCGCGGCCGCCGCAGCCAGAAGTCCGTCCCGGTAGTACGGGTAGAAACGCGCCGCCGGCGTGAGACCTTCGTGCAGGGCGACCGTGGTGGTATGCGCTGCTTGCGTCCACGGTTCGGTGCGTTCGCGTACCGCACCATTTGTTTCGACGACGCCGGAAATTCCCACGGTGGAAACCTGGAGCGCAATACGCTGGTATTCGACCGCCCGGAAACGAACCATATCGAATTGTTGGGCCGATTCGGCACTATCCCCGAATGACGCATTATTGGTGGCCACCACATAAAGTTGGGCGCCCTGGCGGATTGCCTCAGATCCTACATCTCCCAGCGCCACTTCGAAACAAATGGGTGTGGCCAGGCGCACGGTAGTACCCTGCGCGCCCGTGGTGCCGGTTTCGCCACCGGCGGGGCTCTCTGCCGGGGCTGGCTCCTCCACTGGCGCGCGCTCCCCCACCGGAATATCAAGAACCGCCGGTGTGGTGCCGGCCCGCATATCAACGGAGACCAGATCAACGGCGGAGCTGAATTTGCGGAAGAAATCCCGGTAGGGCATATATTCCCCGAAGGGAACCGGATGCTGCTTGCTGTAAACAGCGCTTACCTCTCCCCCGGTCTCCGTGGGCAGGTAGACAACAAGGTCATTGGTACGGCTGACTGCTTGCCCGGTGGCATCGCGCTCATAGGATTGGGTACCCAAGAGCAGCGGGACACCCAGGTAGGTGGAGGTTTCGCTGACCAGGGCGCGGGCGCGCGGGTGTTCGCGAATATCGTGGTCGGAGGCGGATTCCGGCCATACCACCAGGTCCACATCCCCCGGGGTAATTGCGCGGGTGGCGGCGCTGAGATTCTCGGTCACGGTGAGAGCTTGATCGCGGCCCTCGGGAAGGCTGCCCGCCCGCGGGACGATCCCCTGCGCGTAGCCGATGCGCAGCGAACCGGTGGGCGCGGTGGCGGGAAGCGGAAGCGCCCAGGGTAGGGCGAAGAGTAGTGCTGCGCTGAGGGCTAGACTCGCCCCCGCGAAGAGCCGCCCGCTGCGCACCCGCATCAGGGCCAGGCTGAGGGCGGCCCCGCAGATGACCACCGCGGCGGAGACCAGCATGGTGGAACCCCAGGGTGCTAGCCGCACCAGCGGGCTATCTACCTGAGAAAAGGCGAGGGTTCCCCAGGCGATACCGCCGAAGGGCCATAGGGAGCGGGCCAGTTCCGCGCCTGCCCACACCAGGGCTACCGCGGGGAGGTAGATAAGCGGGCAGCGGGTCCAGCGCGCCCGGCACATAGCGCTCCAGGTGGCCACCACCAGCCCGGTAAACAGTGCTTGCGAAAAAGCGAGGGCGAGTTGGGGAATGAGAGCCCCGGAGGCTTCCCCGGCCCAGGAAAAATGCAGGGAGAAAAATATGCATCCGGAAAGGAGTCCGTATCCGAAGCCGGCGCTGGGGCGGCAGTGTGCCGCAACGAGGAGAAGCAATGCGATACTCACCGGTGCGAGGATCCCGTAGCTCAGGGGCGGGAAGGATGCGAAAAGCCCGAGCCCGGCCAACACCGCGCCGCACAGCCGCAAGAGAACACCGCTCACATGAGCTCCGATCGTCGCATGAGGTCACGAGCCTGGCGCGCGATATCGCTCAGCCAGGTTCCTTCGGTTGCTACCGTGACCTGCCCGAGGACGTCGATAATACGGCGCGCGGCGGAAATGAAATCCCCTGCGGTCATGCGGGCTGATTCTAGGCAGGCTTCCAAGCCCACTCCCCCGGCCCAGGCCGCGAACACGTCCGCGCAGCCCGGGCTGAGATCCGGGGTGCGGGTAATCCCGTATGTAAGTTCCAGAGATTGCAGGTATTGGACTTCCGCGCGCGCTACGCGGGCGGCATCAACAAGCCGGGCCTCTCGCGGCAGCGCACTGCCCAGCCGGTCATCGGCCAAAAACATGGAGACCCATCCGGCTAGGGCAGGTGCGTCCAGGCTACCTTCGGGGAGTTGCGCCAAGCACTGGTACATGAGCAGGTCGGCTTCGGTGTGCAGTTCGCGTAATTGCGCGGCACCCGGGCCCATGCGGATGGCGTCATTATCACCCTGGAGCACCCCCACTTCGCGTAGGACGGCAGCCGTGGCATCAAATTCCCGCCCCGCCGAATCGGTGAAGGCCGCTATGCGCTGATCGATTTCCTCGATGCGGTGGTGCAGCGAGACCCACGTTTGGGCCTCATCGAGGTGGGCGTACAGATGCGGGCAGGAAGCTACCGGATGCGCAGCAACTTTGGGATCGCGCGGGGTGGCGAAACGCGCCCAGGATGCCAGCAGATCCCGGTCGATTCCCAGATCGGCGCGCCCACCCACCAGGTCGAGAATATCTTCGGCGATCTGCTCGCGCACCGTCGGCTTTTTGGTGGACATCCCGAAAGGCACCGTGACCGGGCCAATTTCGCGCATCTCCGAGGCAAGGGAATCTTCATACAGCCAGGCCAGGTCCCCGAACCAATCGATCACGCGCACGCGGTCCGGGGCGGCAGAAAGCACCAGGGCGTAAACGAGATCGGTGCCAATCGCGTAAGCGTACACGTAGCCCTGGCGCACAGCCGCGAAACTCTTTGCTATGCGCTCCCGATAGCGCCGTTTCGCGGCTTTACGTTCGGCTTTTGCGGCTCGCCCGGCATTCCCGCGCAGGCGCAGATAGTCAAGCAGATCACCGCGCGAGCAACTCAAGCGGGTTTCTTCGGTTTCCACCCGGCGTTGAATCCGGGCGCGCCGCGCCGCCAGGCCGCCCAGTTCCGCATTGCGTTGGAATTGCGCGAAGGACCGGCCCATCAGATCGCGCGCCGCCGCGTAGCTCATGCGAGCCAGCAAATTCGTCACGGTGTTATAGGAGGGCTGGAAAGCAGAGATGAGGGGCTCGACCCGCCCCGAAGCCAGATCTGCCAGATGCTCCGGATCGGTTTCCGAGTCAGCCAGGACTACCCCGTAGCCCACGGTATCGCGCCCGCGCCGCCCGGCCCGCCCGATGAGCTGGGTGTATTCGGTGGCGTTCAGGTCCACGAAACCGTGCCCGTCCCAGCGCTGGAGCTCCTCCAGAACCACCGTGCGGACCGGCATATCGATACCGAGAGCCAGGGTGCCGGTAGCGTAAACAATGCTGAGGAGCCCGCGTTCCATAAGGCGCTCGGTTAGCTCTTTGATCGCGGGGAAAACCCCGGCGTGATGGGCCCCGTAGCCGCGCTCCAGCGCCGCGGCAGCCCGCTCAAAATGCACGGCCCGCCGATCCGATTCCGTGAGCGTTTCGCGCAGGGCCGCGATTTCTTGTCTAATCTCCGCACGCTGGGCGCGGGTGGTAAGAACTTCGTTATGGCGCAGCAAAGCTTCAACCGCTTTATCACAGCCTTTGCGGGAAAAAATAAATTCGATAGCCGGGAGCATGCCCCGCTCGCCGAGCTTGTCGATAATGGCACGGCGCTCGCGATCCGAGACCCGTTTTTTACGTTCCGCGCTGCGCCGGTCGAGCGCATTGACGAGGGCCGGATCGGGCTCCAAGGTGTCTGCGCGGTAGAGCGGGAAGAGTTTGCGACCCACATTAACGTATTGCGCGAGGGGAACGGGCCGTTTCGTGGATACCACGACGTCCGTTGGCCCGCGCACGGAGCGCATCCACGCCGCGAGTTCCTCAGTATTGGCCACTGTGGCGGAGAGCGCCGCCAAACGCACGTGATCGGGCAGCGATAAAATCGTTTCTTCCCATACCGGCCCGCGATCAGGATCGGCCAAAAAATGCACTTCGTCCAGAACCGCGTAGCCCACGTCAAGGATATCCGGGGATTCGTGCAGCAGCATATTGCGCAGCACTTCGGTGGTCACCACCAGAATCTGCGCTTCGCGATTAATACTCTGGTCCCCGGTGAGCAGCCCCACCTGCTCCTCACCGATTTCTCGCGCCAGTTCGGCGTATTTTTGGTTGGAAAGCGCTTTTATTGGTGCGGTATAGATACATTTTTTCGACGACGCTAAAGCCAGATACACCGCGTAGTGGGCCACCACTGTTTTCCCCGAACCGGTAGGTGCGCATACCAGCACATCATGGCCGCGTCCCAAAGCCGCGCAGGCCTCCAGCTGGAAATCATCGAGGTGGATCCCGCGGCTAGCGTAGCTTTCCCGATAGTCCTCGAGTAGCAGATCCGTCATTGCTCCCCCTCCGGTGTGCTTTCCGGTGTATGTTCACGGATGGCCGGCGTAGCGGCGGCGTCGCCCTCCTGCGCGCGTAAGCGCGTGCAATAATCGGCCACCGCGCGCGCAACTTCCGGTGGTTCTAGGGCGACCACATCGTCGATTTGCACGAGGAGTGAGACGAGCCACGGGAGGGAGCGGGCACGGACCTCAATGGTGAGCAGCTCCTCGCCAGCGCGCGCATTCGCGGTGCTGAGCGCATTCGCGTTGCCGTGATCTTCATTCGCATCGCCGCGCTTATCCGCGATGCCGAGCTCTTCGTTCGCTTCGCGTAGCCGTGCGCCGGGCAGGGTTTCCGCTACCCAGCGCGAGGCTCCGGTGACGGTGATACGCACGTCCGTGCCGCTCGGCTCCCAGGTGTTCTCCCCGCGGGCGCGCTGTGCTTTCTCGTTTTTCTCCACCTCGGCGAGGGCCCGGCGAGCCTCCGCGCGTTCCGATCTGCTGAGCTTCGCGCCGGGGCGGGCCGCGGTTATGCGATCCAGGCGGAAATGGCGCAGGCCCTGCTCGGTGAGGGTACGCAGCAGCGGGGCGTCGCCGGCCAAGATGACGAGGGGAATAACGTGTTCGTGCCCGGCGCGCGCGTGCGGAAGCGGATCGTTGAACGCGCGTTCGTAGTTGAAATCGAGGTAGCAGCCACCTTCGAGGGCGGCGTGCACGGCTTCCATGGTTGCCGCGTCGGCGGCCGGGCGGGTGGGTGGCCAGAGCGCGCCTTCGTATCCGGCTTCGCGCACCGCCTCCCCCAGCGCAGCGCGGGTGGCGGTGAGGGTCGCGGCGGCTGGCCCGGGGGCGGTAACATCCCGGGCGGCGTCAAGCAGCGCGGCCACCACCATCGCATCGTCCAGGGTGAAGGGAATAACCGGGTCATCGGTCATGGAGCGCAGGTAGACGCGGCTCTCCGGCCCGGCCACGGTATCCGCCTGCGCCATATTTTCCGGCAGCTCCGCGGCGCACGCACCTGCCGCGCTATCGGCCGGCGCCGTGCTCCCCGCGCAAGCACCGCGTTCGGGAAGCTCCAATTCGAAGGGGACATCAAAATCGGCGGTTTCGGCCAGGTTGGCATCCCAAAGGTAATCGAGGGTGCGCTTCCAGGAGGGGAACTGGAAATGTGCGGTTAGCTCGGCCAAAGTGGCGCCCTGGGGGCGTTCATGCAGGTAGATCAGCATCCCGAGGGTGGTGACGATATCGGTACTCATCGCGATCCCCCCGTCTCCAGCCCGGTGGCTTCACTCAGGTTAATGAGATTGTTCACCCGGCGCTCCCATTCTTCGCGCAGTTCGCCAGGGGCGGCCAGGCGCACATCCACCCCGTAAAAAGCCAGATATTCGAAAATACGATTAAGGCCCACGGTGGAGAATCGGTAGGCCGTCCAGCCCGTGGGGGCTGGTGCGTGTGCGGGAGCTGGCGCATCTGCTAGAGCTGGCACATTCGTTGGAGCCAAAGTTCCTGCTACAGCCGGCGCATCCGCGTGGCTGAGTTTCTCCCCGCGGGCGGCAAGGGCGGCCGCGGCGCCGTCGCGAATATGCAGAATGATGTCCACATCAAAATGCTCCCCGCTCACCTCCCCGCGCGGGAACTCGCACCGATCACCCACGCTGAGGGTCCCGGAAATTACGCGACTGAGGCGGAAGGTTCGCTCCGCCCAGGGGCCGAAATCCTTAAGGCCGCTCTCCCGCGAGCGTGCCAGCCCGGAAACATAGAACATGCCGTAATGTTCAGCGAAATTCCACGGCTCTACCTCGTAATGTTTGACCAGGTCAGCACCCCTGCGGTAATCGAAGCTGACCCGGCGGCGGTACTGCAAGGCACGCGCAACCACCCGCGCTGCCGCGCCACCCGGAATCCGGACGCGCAAGTGGGTGGGGACTGCGGCGTCGCCGCTTTCCGGAGGCGCGCCCGCAAGAAGTTTCGCCACCCCCAGGCGCGCCGATTCACCTTGGGGATCTCCCGCCTCGATACTGGAGCGCAGGGCGTGGAGCACCCCGGCGCCGATCCCGGTGACGCGCGCGAGCACCGGCGCCGCGGAATCGTATGAATAACGCCACTGGTCGTCAAAAATAATGGGATAACCGGCTTCCCGCAGCGCGTCAATATCGCGTTGGAAGGTGCGCAGATCGATTCCCGCTTCGGCGTAGGCCGGGATGCGCTCCATGAGTTCGGCCGCGGTGAGGAAACTGCCGCGGCGAATCGTGTGGAGGAGCGCGAGTTGGCGTTCGCGGTGCCGGCGTGTCTCTTTCTGCTTCACGTACCCAGCCTAGCCGACGGTAGAGTTAAAGCCGTGATGATGTGGCGCAGAGGGAAAATTATTTCCCTGGGGAAAACATGGCGCGGGGCGCGCGAAGCCGAGGTGGAACTTGAGGACGGCAGTCGCGCTCGGGCGCTTGCCTATCCCGATCTGGTGGGCGAACCGGCTGCCGGTGATACCGTGCTGCTCCAGGCGAGCGCCGCCGCGCGCGGGCTGGGCACCGGCGGGTATTTCTTTGTGTGCGCGATTCCGGAGCGGCTCCCCGCCGACTCCCCCACGCCCGGCCATATCGTCAAGGCCCGCTACACGCCGCTCCAGTACCTCACCCTGGGGGTTGATGAACAGAATTCCCCGTACCACGAGCTGCTGCGCGAGGCGGATTCCATTGCCGGGATCCCGGTGGTGGTTGCGGATTTACATTCGGCGCTTCCCGCGATTGTTGCCGGGGTGCGTGCGCGCGTGCCGGGTGCGCGTATTGCGTATGTGATGGACGACGGCGGAGCTCTGCCAGCGTGGTTCTCCCGCACCGCTGCGCAATTGGAAGATCTCGGCCTTATCCTGGGCACAATTTCGTGCGGGCAGGCCTTCGGGGGGAAGCTCGAAGCTGTCACGATCTACACTGCCTTGCTGGCGGCGCGCCTGGTGTGGCAGGCCGATGTAGCCGTGGTGGCACAAGGGCCGGGGAATTTAGGCACGGATACCCGATGGGGATTTTCTGGCACGCGCGTCGGTGAGCATCTCAATGCCGCGGATACCCTGGGAGGAATCCCGATTGCGGCCTTGCGCATGTCGAGCGCGGATCAGCGGGAGCGCCACCTGGGGCTTTCCCATCACAGCGTGACCGCCTTGAGGCGGGTGGCGCGCTGCCGGGTAAGCTGCCCGGTGCCGGTGCTGGGTGAGGATGCGCTCTCCCGCGCGGTTCCCGCTGAGGTGGGAGTGCGGCTGACCGAGCAACTGGACGAGCTTTTCCAGGCCCCGCACCTAGAGCGCGTGGACGTGGAGGTGGATGCGGTGGCGAGCGCCCTCGCGAACTTCCCGGTACGGCTGTCTACGATGGGGCGTTCGCTCACCGAAGATCCCCTCAATTTCTTAGCGGCCAGCGCGGCCGGCTACGCGGCTGGGGAGCTAGTGGCGCGGGCGAGGTGAGCTACATGCCCGAGGTGACCCGCGCGGCCGGTGGGCCGGTGGCGCGCAGCTGCGTCGTGATTGCCCTAGCAATTCCTGAGGACTGATGTGAGGCGACCTTAGCGGTTGCCGGGTATGCGCTTCTTGGGCGAAGGATACGTGCGGAACATCCGCAAACCTCCTAGATCGTGCGTGACAAACACCCAACTGGGTGCTTCGCATATCTAGTGTGCGCAACTGTTCGGGTTTTGTGTGGGGTACGAAAAACACCCGCCTTGGCTGGGTCAAGGCGGGTGTTTTTCGTACATGAGGGCTAAGGGCAACGCCAGGCGTTACCCTTCGTATCAAGCTGCCAACAATCGTCAGTGCCGTTAGGCTCCCAAGACTCCACCCATCGCCCACCGCCACTATTCACCGCAGGTTCCGGCGCAGCTGGTGCCTCATAGACAGGCTCGGGCGCGGGTGCTTCATAAGCCGGCTCGGAATAGCTCTCATCGCCGCCGCTATAACCAGCATCCCCACTTACCTCAGCGCGGCTGTCGCTGGCCGGGGCATCCGCAGCCGGTGCTTCAGGTGCAGGAGCCGCAGCGGCCACGCGCGCCTTGACAGCCTCGGTCTTGGACTTGGCTTCGGGCAGCTTCAAGCCGGCCCCTCGCAGGCTGTCGCATTCGGGGTCGAGGCTGGCCGGGCACTCCTTATCCAGGTAGGTGGCTACGGCGTTGGCCTGTTCGGTAGTCATCTTCTTCGAAAGCTCGGCCAGCTCACCCGCGAGCTTCTCGCGCTTGGTAGTAGCTTCTTTTACCTTGGCCGCGTCTTTGCCCGGCTTTTCGGCCAGCCCGGCCTTAGCATCCGCGACCGCCTTTTCCAGGGCGGAACAGGTTTCAGCGTCCCCGCCGTTATCGGTGCAGCCAGCGGTATCCACACCGGACACCACTTTTTCCAGGGCTGTACCAGCCTTGGTGTAGGCGGCCGTAGCTTCATCGAGCGCTTTAGCGCGGTTGTTATGGGCCACAACCGCCCATAGGCCAGCCCCCAGCAGCACTACAGCCATAACGCCGGCAATAATCGCCGCGATCTTCTTCCGGGACATCTTTGATTTTCCTCTATATTTATGCACCGTGCTTTGGTTACCAGAATAGCGGTGCGCGGTAGGGTATAGGCGGCTAACACCAACCTCGTTCCAGCGGACTCGGCCAGCTACGCGGCCGGGGAGCTGGTGGCGCGGGCACGGCCGAGGTGAGCTGCATGCCCGAGGTGAGCTGCGCGCCTGATGGGCCGGTGGCGCGCAGCTGCGTCGTCGTTCTTAATGCGCGCTACCAACGGTCAGATCAACGAAAGCATCGGCCGCAGCGACCGGTTCGCGCAAGAGCTTCTCGGACATGAACGCGGCCATCGCCTCCCAACGCTGCGCGTCCTGCACCCCGAGCGGAGTGCGCCCGGCGTAAAGCTCAATGGTATTCGCGAGGACTTTCTCAGCCGCGGCCGCGTTATCCGCTTCGCGCAGAGCCGGCACATGCTTTGCTGTGATCTCCACGGTTTCCTTCGGGTTGCTGCGCGCGAAGTTCACCGCGCGGTCAAGAGCTGCGAGCATGCGGGTGAAATCATCGCGATGGGCATCCGCGGTGGAGCGCAGCGAACCGAGCCCCACGCCCACGAGCGGCAGCCCGCCCGGGAGCATCTCGATAGTGCGCACCGGCACCCCCTGGCGTTCCACGCTGGGAACATCGGAGTTACGGAAGCCGATAATCGCGTCCACTTCCCCGCTGGCCAGGGCCGCGGCCTGGGTGTAACCGATGTAGTTCACGCTAATATCCGATTCACTCCAGTTGTGGGCGGCCATGAGCGCCTGGAGCGCATAGTAGTTTTCCCCGTACGGGCCGGGCAGGCCGACGCGGCGGCCGGCCAGGTCAGCGGCGCTCTTGATCGGGGAATCGGCCGGGACGATGAGCGTGACGGGGTAATCCTGGTACATCGTGGCCCAATTGACTACGTCGATACCGTTGGAGCGGCCTTCCACCATTTCATCGCCGCCGGCAAAGACCACATCCTCGCTACCGCTGGACAGCGCGCCGAGGAGGGATTCTTGGGCGCCGTGGTGACGCAGCGTGATATCGAGCCCGGCTTCGCGGAAATAGCCCTGGTCTTCGGCCACGTAGAAGGGTGCGAATTGGATATCGGGAACATAGGTGAGGCCAACGGTGAGGGAAGCGGTGGCGCTCGCGGTAGTTGGCTGCGCGGCGGAGGGGGAGGCGTTTTCCCCGTTTTTATCCGCGCCGCCTCCCGCGGTGCCTCCCGCGCATCCGGCCAGGCCGAGGGTAGCGGCCGCGAGTGTGGCAATGAGTCGTTTCATGGGTGTCCTTTCTTGTGTGGTGCGCTTCTATGCGCTGGGGTCTTGTTGGTGCGTGAGTTGTGGCTATGGGTTGGGCTTTGGCGGCCAGCGTTAGCGCACCGGATCGTTACCGCACGGCATCGTCACCGCACCGCCGCGGTCACGTGTTTTTCGACGGTAAAGATGAGCAGGTAGATGCTGATGGCGGCTGTGGCCATGACGACGATGACGGCGAACATTCCGGTGATGTCTCCGGTGGGTTGGGCGCGCGAGAGTTCGGTGCCCAGGCCCGCTCCCCCGATGATCATTTCGCCCACGACGGCGCCGGTGATGGAAAGGGTGAATCCGGTGCGCAGGCCGGCCAGGATGGAGGGCGCGGCCAGGGGGACGATGATGGGGAAAAGGAGGGTGAGCCGAGCGGCGCCGTCGAGCCGAGCTGCGGCGATGACGTCGCGGTCGATAGCGTGCACGCCCACCGAGGTCGAGACGATAATCGGGAAAATCACCATGATGGTGCAGAGCACCACAATGGAGGGCATCCCGTAGCCAATCCACACCACGAGGAGGGGGGCGAGGGCAACGGCGGGGACGGCTTGTGAGGCGGCGAGGAAAGGTTGGAGTGCGCTGTTGAGGAGGCGCCAGCGGGCCAGCGCGATGCCGAGGGGAATTCCGAGGAGGGCCGCCCAGGCGCAGCCGGTGAGGGCCGCGGTGAGGGTGTTGCCCAGTGCGCTGAGGAGGTAGGGCGGGTGGTCGCCGATTCCGAGGAGTGCGGTGGCGAGGCGTTGCCCGACCGCGCCGGGCGCGGGAAGGAGATGCTCGGGCACCAGGTGGGCGCGGGTGACCACCACCCAGAGGAGAAAAACCGCGAGGAGAGAAAGGGTGGCGGGTACCCACGCGGTGCGAGACGAGCGCGGGCGTGGGTGAGAGTTGCGGCGCACAGTGTTCACGTCCTGGTTCCTGACCTTCCCGATGGCCGGGAATGCTGAAACCGGGAGACGCTGACGCCGCGGCACGCCGAAATAGCGTAGCCGAAGCAGGGCTTGGAGCCCTTCGATGCGCCTCCCATCCGGACTGTTACCGTCGGTTGGGGAATTCCACCCCATCGGCCACTTGCGTGGTTCGCGGACTGTTACCGCCGGTTCAGACTTTCACTGACCCCGGTGCATCATGTTCTATATTAGCCTTTCGGGTGCTGGCGTGCACCCGTGGTTAATGTGTTGCGTGCGGGCGTGCACCCGTAGTTAATTTGAGGCGTGCTGGCACGCGCCCGCGGCAAGTTCACGGAGCTTCTCCACTTCGGCATAAGCATCCTCTGCACGGAATACCGCCGAGCCCGCCACGAAGTTATTGGCTCCAGCGGCTGCGGCCTGTTCGATGGTGGAGCGGGAAATGCCGCCGTCTACCTGGATCCATACGTCCAAGCCGGCTGCTTCAATAGCGCGCCGAGTGCGGGTGACTTTCGGCATCATCGTTTCGATGAAGCTCTGCCCGCCGAATCCCGGCTCCACGGTCATGATGAGGATCATGTCGAATTCGTTGAGGATATCGAGGTACGGCTCGATGGGGCTAGCGGGTTTGAGGGCTAGTCCGGCGCGGGCGCCCTGCGCGCGTAGTTCGCGGGCCAGGCGCAGCGGGGCTTGGCAGGCTTCGGCGTGGAAAGTGACAGAGGCGGCTCCTGCCTCAGCGTAGGCGGGGGCCCACCGATCCGGGTTCTCGATCATGAGGTGCGCGTCCAGCGGAACACTGGTTGCCTGCGCCGCCGCCTCAAAAATAGGCAGGCCGAGGGCGAGGTTGGGGACAAAATGGTTATCCATAATATCCACGTGCACGAAATCGGCGTTGGAGATTTTCTCCAGTTCGTCAGCGAGATGCCCGAAATCGCAGTTGAGGATCGAGGGGGAAATCTTCACGTCCATGATGGTCCTTTCAGGAGCGCCGCTCTGCGGGCGCGGGGGCGGTTGCGGGTTTGAGGATGCGTGCCATGTACATGGCGTCCGTGTGATGGATATCAGGCCAGAGTTGCACGGTCATTCCGCGAGAGGCGACCGGGCGCAGCGCCCGCCGGTTCGCGGTGACGGTTACGTCTCCGAGTTCCGCGCCGGCGGTGCGATCCAGGAAGGCGGAGATGACGTCGCGAGTTTCCGCGAGTACCGGAGAGCAGGTGGTGTAGAGCAGCAGTCCGCCGGGGCGCAGGGCCCGGTAGGCGGAGTCGAGGAGTTCACCTTGGAGTTGCGTAAGTGCGCCCAGGTCGCTTTCTTTTTTGCGCCACCGGGCTTCAGGGCGACGACGCAGCGCTCCCAAGCCAGAACATGGGGCATCCACGAGGATCCTGTCATAGCTGTCCGGTTCCTGAGCGCCAATCTCCCGCCCATCGCCTTCCCGCAACGCCACGGTATCCGCCCAAGGGGCAACGTTTTCTTCCACGAGATCGAGGCGGTGAGCCTGGGGTTCATTCGCGAATACCCGGGCCCCGCGCCGAGCAGCCGTAGCGGCGATAGTTGCGGTTTTTCCGCCCGGGCCGGCGCACATATCCAACCAGGATTCATCCTTCCCGGAAATGGAGGACTCCGTAACAACAGCGGAGATCAACTGTGAACCCTCATCTTGGACGCCGGCGACCCCGTCGCGCACGGGCCAGAGCCGGTGCGGGTCACCGGAGGCTAGCAACACTGCGCTGGGCACCAGGTAGGGATCTTCCCACGTCATTTTGGCGCGTTCAATCCGGGCTTTGAGGTGCTCGGGTGAAATATTGCGGCAGGCGAGCGCTACTTTCGCGGGCGTGTTATTCGCTTCGAGAACGGCTTCTACTTCGGTTGAGCGCCCGGCGGCGGCGAGGGAGGCTTCCAGCTGGCGCACGATCCAGCGCGGATGGGAATGCCAAACCGCCAGGAATTCTTCCCGGGATGCGGTGCTGTTTTCGATAATTCCGCGCCAGGCATCCCTGCGCTCGGAGACTCTACGTAGCACGGCATTGACAAAACCGGCGATTCCCTGCCCGAGTTCATTGCGGGCCAGCGCAACTGTTTCGTTAATGGCCGCGTGGGGTGGTGTTTTCAGTTCGATGAGCTGGTAGCAGCCCAGGCGGAGCAGATCAAGGGCACCCGGGTCAATTTCTGCGAGGGTGCGGCCTTGGGAGCATCGGGCAATCATGGCATCCCAGCGGCCCTGGAGCCGCAAAGTCCCGTAGGCGAGGTTGGTGGCGAAGGCGGCATCGCTCCGATTGAGGCGCGCTCGGCTCACCATGCCCGGGAGGATGAGATTAGCGTAGGCATCTTCGGTATGGACTGCCCGCAGTGCGTCATAGGCAACGAGGCGGGCGTGGTTCGATGACTGGCGGCGCGGTACCCAGCCGGCGGGGCGCTCATTCATGCTGGCCCTCCTTCACCTCGGCATCGAAATGGGTGTGCGCGACCAGCCGGGCGCCGTTGAGCCAGGCGGAGGCATCCATATGTGCTTTGCCCGGCGGGGCAACCCGCAGTAACTGGATTCTTCCTTCCCCGCAGCCGACCGCGCCGCCCGGACCGATTTCGCCCGGTGCCAGGGTGACGCGGGTGGCGGGGGCTTCGGGTGTTCCGGGTGTTTCAGATGTTTCGGGCGCAATGACGCGCACCGATTCGATTTTGAAGCGCTGCCCGTGGAGGGTGGTCCAGGCCCCGGGTGCGGGGTTGGCGGCGCGGATGCGATCCGCGATGCGCTGGGCGGGCCACTCCCAGTTCACCCGTGCCCAGGACGAGTCGAATTGCGGAGCGAGGGTAACTTCCCCGCTTTGGGGCTGCGCGTGGGCGCGGCCGGCAGCAATAGCGCGAAGGGTATCGCTCAATTGGCGCGCCCCGGATTCTGCCAGGCGGGCGAGCAGCTCTCCAGCGGTTTCTTCCACTCCGATCTGGGTGGCTTCGCTCGCGAAAATAGGGCCGGTATCCAGACCTTGTTCAATCTGGAAAACGCTGGTTCCGGTGGTGGTATCCCCCGCGGCGATCGCGTAATTGACCGGGGCTGCCCCGCGCCAGCGCGGCAGGAGGGAGAAGTGCAGGTTGATCCAGCCGTGGCGCGGCACGTTGAGAAGCGCGGGCGGAATAATGAGCCCGTAGGCAACCACCGCAACAGCTTCGGGGGCAAGTTCAGCGATCTGTTCCTGAATCGCGCCGTCTTTCAAGGTGTGGGGAGTGAGCACGGGAATACCTAGTTCTGTTGCCCCTCGGTGTACCGGCGAAGGGGTGAGCACCCGTTTGCGACCCTGGGGTGCCGGTGCGCGGGTGAGCACCCCCGCGATATCGAAACCTTCATCATGCAGTAGCTGCAAGGCCGGGACTGCGGTCTCCGGTGTTCCTGCGAATAATATTCTCACGTGTCAATCCTACCTAGTTCTTTTCCGTGCCTATGATCCGGGCTGGTTACAGGGGCGGATTGACCTGTAAGCGCAGTGAGCCACCCAGGCGCTGGGCGGAGTAAGCGCCGTAGGTTTTTCGTGCCTGCCGGGTCAGGGTGATGCCCCGGGAGAGTTCTGCTCGGGCATAAACAGTGATTTCTCCCGGGCGCGCCCCCGGCACCGGGCCAAGCAGCACGATTCCGGAGGCTAACTCAAAGGCTCCCCCGGTGAGCAGATCAGCTTCTGTTTCTTTCCCGCTCTCCGACTGCCATTCTTTGCTACCGGTACCAGGAGAAAACTGGGTGAAGAGATGCTCACCATACGCATCCTGAACATCGTGCGTTCCCTGCGTACCGCGCGCCCCTGCCGCGGATTCCCCGCGGTTGAGCGCGGCGCGCAGCATGGCAAGGTAGGTACGCACATCCCCACTGGCCCCGGTGATCCCCACCCAGGTGGCAGTGGGAGGCAAATCGAGTTCGGCCCGTTGTTCGAGCAGCTCAGCCGCGTATTCACCCAATTCCCACCGTGCGATCCGGTTGAGGAGTTCGGGTGGTGCTCCCCCGGCTACCAACATATGGCCGCCTTCTGCCGCGCAGCGCACCCGAGCCGCGACCCGTGCGAGCACCCGAATAAAACGTGTTTCAGCGCCCAGGCCTTCCCCGAGGAGGTAGCGTGCGTCCAGTACCAATGCGGCGGCAAATCCTCCTTCGGCTTCCGGTTCTGCCCCCGGAGTTGCCACCACGATCCGCGGGCGCTGGGAAACATTCCCAATAATTCCCTCCGGGGAGTGTGCTCCGGAGAGAATAATGCCCACCCCGGGGAAAGCCCGCCCGATTTCTTCTGCCGTGCGCGCTGAACCAATTCGGATAGCCCGCAGTTTCCCGTTGTGGCAGTGCTGGCAGCGCCACGGGTGCACCCGCACCCCGCAACGTTGGCATTGCAGAGGATCATGCGGAGTGCCCTGGGCCAAGTTACCTCCGCAGATCGTGCATAAGGCACGCTCCCCGCAGTAGGCGCAGCACAGTGCCGGGATGTACCCGCTACGCGGCACCAGAATTAGAACCGGGCCATCTTCCAGGGCCCGCCGCAGAATGGGGAACGCGGGTTGGGGTAGGCGTAAATGATCCGCTTCTCCCCCGGGCCACTGGTGCGGGCCAGAAATATTCGGGAGGGCGGCGCGGCGCGCGGCCGCGGTGCCATCTAGCAAGGTGATGCGGTGTTCGGATAGCAATTGCGCGCATTCTTCACTCACATAGGGTGAGAAGGCGAGGAATGCAGCGTTTTCCCGCCGTGCCCGTTCCAGTACCACGTCACGCGCAGCCAAGTAGGGCGCACGGATATCCCGCAGGGTGGAGGCGGCATCATCCATGATGATGGCGAGCCCCAGGTCAGTGAGCGGAGCCCAGGCGGCCCCGCGGGTGCCCACTACGATACGTGATTGCCCCGAGAGCACGCTCAAAAAAGCACGGTAGCGTTTTTCATGGGATTCTTCGGAGACCATGAGCGTGGGATTTTCCCCCACCCGGGTGGCGAGGGTAGCTTGAAGCGTTCGTGCCGCGCGGGTGGTGGGAACAACCAGCAGGACGCTGCGCCCGGCGCGCCGCACTGCCTGCACGGCTCGAACCAGGACCTCCACTCCCCCGGCGGACCCGGGTAGCGCAGCCATACAGGCCCGCACGGCTTTCCCGGCCCCGAGTGCCGCCAGGAATTCCGGCCCGCCCCGATAGGCTTCCCAGGGCCCCGGTTCAGGAGCCGGGCGCGGACTGGCCAAAGGAATAGCCTCTTGGGCATCGGCCAAGAATTCTTTTGCGGCGCGGGCGTGCCGTTCCGGGATGGCAGCCCGTAAAATATCAGCAACTGTTCCGGTGTATTTATCGGCAAGGGTGCGGGCAACCGAGTACACCGATGCGGTAAGAACGGGGTGTTCCGAGACCACCCGATACAGGGGGCGCAGCCGCCCGCTGCCTTCCGTGGTGCCATCCCGGGCAACGATGAAGCCGCCCACCCGCTGCGCACCGAGATCTACCACCACCCGGGTTCCCACCCGGGCGCTATCCGCGAATTTTTCGGGGATAAGGTAGTCAAATACCCGGTCCATATGGGGTTGGGAATGAAGCACATGAACATGTGCCACCGGATCGGCTACCTTGGAGCGCACGCGGGTGCGTGCCGGGCGCGCCTCAAGCAGGGCACCCTGCTCCCCCATGAGGGGGAGGGCATCGAAATCAAAGAGTGTGCTCTCCATGCCACCTAGGATATCCCGGCCCTACGACAGAAAAATTCGCCGCGAAACTTCAGGCCCTAGGGACCTTAGATATCTGAGATACCTCAGTTAGCCCTACCTCACTCATCCTTAGATAGCGCGGAGGAGCTCTTCAACCCGATCCGTTTTCTCCCAGGTGAATTCAGGAAGTTCCCGCCCGAAATGACCGTAGGAAGCCGTCTTCGCGAAGATGGGGCGCTTGAGTTCCAGGGCCTCGATAATCGCCGCGGGGCGGAAATCAAAGACTTTCTGAACCGCGTTTTCGATGCGACCCAGTTCTTCTGTTTCCGTGCCGAAGGTATCCAGGCGCACGGATACCGGGTGGGCGCGCCCAATCGCGTAGGCGAGCTGGAGTTCGCACCGGGAAGCGAGCCCGGCAGCAACCACATTCTTGGCCGCCCAGCGCGCCGCGTAGGCCGCGCTGCGATCCACCTTGGAGGCGTCTTTTCCGGAGAAAGCCCCACCGCCGTGCCGGGCCATTCCGCCGTAGGTGTCCACGATGATCTTGCGGCCGGTCACTCCGGCGTCGCCCATCGGCCCTCCCACCACGAAACGCCCGGAGGGGTTAACGAGAAGCGCAAATTTATCGGTATCGATGTCGATATTTTCTTCTTCGAGCACGGGCGTGACCACGTGGTCACGCAGGGTTTCCGTGAGCCAGTCACGCTGCACATTTTCATCGTGCTGGCTGGAGATGACCACGGTATTGAGGGACACGGGCCGCGCGCCTTCGTAGTCAATGGTGACCTGAGTTTTACCGTCGGGGCGCAGCCCGGGAACCACGCCTTCGCGCCGCACCAGCGCCAGGCGTTCGGCAAAGCGATGGGCGAGCAGAATGGGCGCGGGCATAAGCGTTTTGGTTTCATTGCAGGCGTACCCGAACATGAGGCCCTGATCCCCGGCGCCCTGCAGGTCGAAATGATCGTATTCAGCTTCCTGGCTTTCGCGCCGTTCCAGGGAAGTATTCACACCGGCCGCAATATCCGGGCTTTGCTCATCGATGGAAATCGTCACGCCGCAGGAGTTGCCGTCAAAGCCGACCTGCGAGGAGTTGTAGCCGATCCCGGTCACCACATTGCGGATAATATGAGCGATATCCGCGTAGGCATCCGTGGTCACTTCACCGGCCACGTGCACCAGCCCCGTGGTCACCATGGTTTCCACGGCGACGCGCGAATTCTCATCCGACGCGAGCAGCGCGTCAAGAATGGAATCGGAGATAAGGTCACACACCTTGTCGGGGTGTCCTTCCGTGACCGATTCGGACGTGAACGGTTGCCGGTAATGCATCGTATCCCCTCGCTATTTCAATCTATTTTCTCAGTATTAGTCACCAGCGGCTGGCAGGTAAGGCAAGCCTTATTCTATACGCGCTCGGTGGTGAAATAATCGGCTATAAGGCCCCCAATAATAACAGCCATCTGGGCTTTGGTGCCCGCTCCGCTCGCAATGATCTCACCTGCTGGAGTGACCACGGTGATCTCGGTAGGTACCTCGCCGAATCCGGCCTTCTCCCCCACCCGATTGATCACAAGTAAATCAGCGCCTTTGCGCCGGGCTTTTTCGCGTCCATAATCCAAGACGGTTCCGCCCGCATCCCCGGTTTCCGCCGCGAAACCCACAATGAGCTGGCCGGCCCTGCGGCGTTTATGGGAAATATCAGCCAAAATATCGGGATTTTCCACCAGTTCGACGACGCGTTTCCTGCTGCCGTCTTTTTTCTGTTTGCTCGCGGCGGTTTCGGCCGGGCGGAAATCGGCCACCGCGGCGCTCATGACCACGCCATCCACATCCTTCACCCGCGCCAGAACCGCTTCGTGAAGATCGCGTGCTGAACTGACCGGAACAATTTCAGCTCCCGGAGCAAGTGCGGTAATATCGCGACTCACATGGGCCGCTAGCACGGTGACCTGCGCGCCACGTTCCAGCAAGGCACGCGCAATTTCCAGGCCGAAGCGCCCCGAGGAACGGTTGCCGATAAAACGGACTGGGTCGAGAGCTTCGTGAGTACCGCCCGCGGTAACGAGGATATGCCGCCCGCGCAGCGATGTACGTTCCGCACTATCCTGTGTAGCGCGCATTTCCCGGTTTTCGCCGGTGAGGATCGCCCAAGCGTACGCGAAGATCTCTTCCGGTTCGGGCAGCCGGCCCGGCCCGGAATCCGCCCCGGTGAGTTGCCCGGTGGCGGGTGGAATAATATGCACCCCGCGCGCCTGCAGCACCGCAATATTTTCTTGGGTGGCCGGATGCTCCCACATTTGGGTATGCATCGCCGGTGCCATGATCACCGGGCACTGCGCCACCAGCAAGGTGTTGAGAAGGAGGTTATCAGCTATGCCTGCCCGAGCTTTGGCGATGGTATTCGCAGTTGCCGGGGCAATCACAATGAGATCGGCTTCTTTTCCGAGCCGAACATGCGCAACTTCATCAGCGTGTTCACTGGTGCGCACCAGAACGGGATGGTGGGTGAGGGCTTCCCACGTGGTGACGCCGACCATCTCCAGGGCGGCCGGGGTGGGAATAACATGCACATCCGCACCGGCTTTCACAAAAAGCCGGACGAGGTAGGCCGCTTTATAGGCGGCGATACCTCCGGTCACGCCGATAACGACGCGCGGCGTGTGCTCTACTTTTCGTCCAGCTGCCATTCGAGCTTGTCCTCGGCGATTTCACGCAGCGCGATGGACAGGGGCTTTTCTTCCGGTTCCGCCGAGACAAGCGCACCGTAATGCTCGATATTGCCGTCCCCGCGGGCCATTTCCTGCTTGTAGGAGTTGATCTGACGTGCACGATCCGCTGAAAGCACGCACAGCGCGTACTTCGAGTCAATCTTTGCGAGAAGATCATCAATGGGCGGGTTGGTAATGCCTTCGGGTTCCGGAACAGTTCCGAACATGTAGTTCCCTTCTGGATAAACGTGGTGCCGCGTACGGGCACCACCGTGAAGCTTCGGCCTTTTATTCTAACGCGTGGGGGCGATGAGGTCGAGGATTTCGCCGGTGGCACGTGCCACGGTGTCATTAACGACGACGGCATCAAACTCCCCCTGCGCAGCTAATTCACCACGAGCAGTTTCCAGGCGGCGTTCGATGGCCTCCTCGGTTTCAGTACCGCGCCCCCGCAGCCGCGCCTCAAGTTCTTGGAACGACGGCGGGGCTAGAAAGATCTGGAAAGCTTCGGGCAGCGACCGGCGAACCTGGCGCGCCCCTGCCAGATCGATTTCGAGAAGCGGAATTTTTCCCGCTGCGTACGCTTCCAGCACGGGCTGGCGCGGGGTGCCGTAACGATGCTTCCCGTGAACAACGGCCCATTCGAGCATCTCCCCGCTTTCCACGAGGTGATCGAAGTGTTCATCATCCACGAAGAAGTAGGATTCCCCTTCGCGTTCCCCCGGGCGAGGCGCGCGCGTGGTGGCAGAAACGGAAAGCCAGATGCGCGGCTCCCGCTCAAGGAGCTGCGCAACCACGGTCCCCTTCCCTACCCCGGAAGGGCCGGCAAGCACGCAAATACGGCGATCATCCTCAGGTGTCATGACATTTATTCTGCCACAGCCCTACGACACAAATTTCGGTCGCAAAATCCCGTGCCGGCCGCCTGGAGTAGTTGAGTCCTGCCCCGGCTCAGCCTTTAACCGAAAAGCGCGATGAGGGCCGCAGTTTGATGCACACCCAGCCCGCGCACCCGCCGAGAAGGAGCGATCCCAATATCGGCCATGGCCCGCGCGGCCTTGGCTTCACCAATACCGGGAAGTGCCCGCAGCAGCACGCTGGCGCGGGTGCGCGCGATGACAGGGTCATCACGCTGAGCCAAAACCTCCGAAAGGTGCAGCTGTCCGGATTTCAGTTGCTGCAAAAGTTCCGCGCGGCGCCGCCGTGTTTCGGCGGCCTTATCCAAAGCGGCGAGACGCTGCTCCGGAGTAAGTGGTGGTACCTCCACAGTGTCCCCTTTCTAGCGCATCAGATATACCCTGGTGCTCATAACAATTCCGTCAACATCAGTCACGGCGACGCTGACGCTACGAAACTTCTTCGTCTTGTTAGTAGCGTAGAGCGAAATAGCGCTAAATAATATAAGAAGCCACGCCCTTGTTTTTTTATAAAACCATCGCGGCAGGTCAGCGCCGCGGCTTGTGACGAAGTTCGCGACCGGTAGCGGCGTCCGAGTAGGCTACAGCCATGGAAACAACCCGGATTGACGTGTGGCTATGGAGTGTGCGCCAGTGCAAAACTCGCTCGCTCGCCACCTCCGAATGCAAGGCTGGCCACGTGCGCATCAACGATGAACCGGTCAAGCCCGCCGCGAAAGTCCGTGTTGGTGATGTGGTGCGCTACCGGGTGGAAGGTTTTGATCGGATCCTCAAAGTTACCGGAATTATTACCAAGCGCACGAGTGCCCCGCTGGCCCGGGAAAATTACGAGGATCTCACCCCGGTGCGGGAGAAAGTTTATCTGCCGGTGATGAGGCGCGATCCTGGTAGCGGCCGCCCCACGAAGAAAGAACGGCGCGAACTCGACCGCCTTTTCGGCCGCAATTCCAATTACGGCCGCCGGTAACCCCGCGGATCCCAGGGATGCACAGCTACGCTATTATCGCTGAGCAACGGAAGTGCTCGCATAAGCATAAAAATGGCGAGTTTCCGTGAAATTTTCACGGAAACTCGCCATGGGGTACTAGCTGGCAGAGAAACTATTAGTCTTCTACGCTGACTTTGCCGGCTTCGGGAGCATCCAACTGGCCGGTGCGGATAGCATCAATAAGGCCCGCCTCGTCGGATTCCGAAAGCTCGCTTTCTTCGCCAGATTCCACTGCGCTAGCGGCGTCGTCGTTCTGAAGAATGGGTGTGCTGCTGCTTTCCTCACGTTCGCGGATATCGGCAGCCTTGTTGAGCACGCCCATCACGAAACCGACTGAGCGGTCGGTGGAGAATTCGCGCACCAGGTTGGTCCACTCCACGATAACGGCACCGCGGAAAGTCCCCAGGTACATGAGTTCGGCAACCGCCCCGCGCAAAGCGCTGCGATCCACCGCGTTCATGCGGTCAAGGGCCCAATCCTCCGAGGATGCCTCAATGAGGGTATCCACCTGCGAGATTTGCTGCGCGTAAGCGGTCACGATCTGCGAGCCGAATTCCCCGATAGGAACCTGGGCCGTGGAGACACGCTGGCGTTCGGCAAGAAGATCGAGGATGCCCGCTTCCGAGGTGATGTTCTTTTCATCAGCTTCGAAAAGCACATCCAAGGCGCGATGGCGCTGGGTGGAGCGGCCCGTGGACCGGCGTTTCTTCTGTTTAGCCATTAGTCGTTCGCCCGGGAAATGTATTCACCGGTGCGCGTATCAACCTTAATCTTGTCCCCAATATTGAGGAAGAGCGGCACCTGGAGTTCGTACCCGGTCTGCACCGTAGCCGGCTTGGTGCCCGCATTCGAGCGGTCGCCCTGAAGACCCGGTTCGGTTTCCGTCACTTCGAGAATCACCGAAGCGGGAAGTTCCACGAAGAGCACATTGCCTTCGTGGAAAGCCACGATGGCCTTCTGGTTTTCCAGCAGGAAGTTTGCGAGATTGCCCATGACTTCAGCGGTGACGGGAACCTGTTCGTAGGTATCCTCATCCATGAAGATGAAATCAGTGCCGTCATGGTAGAGGTACTGCATATCGCGGCGGTCCACGGTGGCGGTTTCGACCTTAATGCCCGCGTTGAGGGTGCGATCCACAGTCTTGCCGGAGAGGACATTCTTCAGCTTGGTCCGCACGAAAGCGGGGCCCTTGCCCGGCTTGACGTGCTGGAATTCAACAACCTGCCACAGCTGGTTGTCGAATACCAGGACCATGCCATTCTTCAAATCATTGGTTGTTGCCACAAGGTATCCTTTCAGAAATAGTCCTCCCCAAGTTTACACGGGGAGTTTCATCTTTGCGACGCACACGCCTCCAAAGCCGCGCGGATCCGGCGTACCACCCGGTGCGGAGAGCCACCATCGGACGTCACCGTCACGCTTGCCACCTCGCGGTAGAGCGGAGTGCGCTCCCGGTCGAGTTCGCGTAGCCGCGCCGCCGGATTATCCTCGAGGAGCGGGCGGCGGGTGCGTGATCCGGTAATGCGCCGTACCAAAATATCCATCCGCGCTTCGATAAGAACCACGGGATAGCCGCGCAGTGCCCGGCGGGTGGCCTCACTCAAAATAGCGCCTCCCCCCAGGGAAAGCACGCCGTCAAAATCCGCGAGGGTCCGCGCGATAATATCGGCTTCCAGCCGCCGGAATCCCTCTTCCCCTACCGTCTGGAAAATCTCCGGGATGCTCTGCCCGGTTTCGCTGACGATAAGAGCATCCGAATCGGCGAAAGGAAGCTCAAGATCCTTGGCCAGCAGCTTTCCTACAGTCGATTTGCCCACTCCCGGCATCCCGACCAGCACTGCCCGCACGCTCATCGGCGTTCCTCCGGGATGCGTTCCAGGTAGGCGCGCACCGCCGCTTGGGTATCACCGAGGGTATCCCCGCCGAATTTATCCTGGATGGCTTCCGCGAGAACCAGGGCCATCATCGCTTCGCAGATAACCGCCCCGGGAACCACGGCGCTGGCATCACTGCGCTGGTGCAGCGCGGTGGTGGCTTCCCCGGTTTCGGTATCGATCGTGCGCAGGGCCCGCGGGACGGTAGAAATCGGCTTGAAAGCAACCCGGACCCGGATCGTTTCCCCATTGGACATGCCGCCTTCGATGCCACCCGCCCGATTGGTCAGGCGGTGCACGCCCTCTTCGGTGCGGACGATCTCATCATGGGCCTGGCTGCCGGGCCTGCCGGCGGTGGCGAATCCGTCCCCAATTTCCACGCCTTTCACGGCTTGGATCGACATCATGGCGCGGGCCAATTCCGCGTCGAGACGCCCGTAGGGGGTTGCGTAACTGCCCAAGCCTTGCGGCACGCCGTAAGCAAGAACTTCGACGACGCCGCCCAGGGTATCCCCGGCGCTTTTCGCCCGATCAACTTCATCCATCATGGCCTGTGCTGTGGCCTCATCCAGGCAGCGCACCGGCGAAGCATCGAGAGCCGCGGCATCGCCCGGCCCCGGAACGGTATCCGAGGTATCACGCACTCCGCCGAGGGCCACCACTCTGGAAAGAATGGTGATTCCGGCACTTTGCTTCGCGTACTCGCGGGCGATGGCACCCAGAGCCACCCGGGCCGCGGTTTCCCGGGCCGAGGCGCGTTCGAGGACGTTCCGGGCATCGCTGTGATCGTATTTATTCATGCCGGTGAGATCGGCATGCCCGGGCCGGGGCGCGGTGAGGCGCTTATTACGGGCAAGTTCTTGGCTATCTCCCCGCCCGGCATTACGCAGCAGGGCTTCGGGTGGGACCGGATCAACGGACATGACCGCTTCCCATTTGGGCCATTCGGAATTCTCAATAACGAGGGCGATAGGTGAACCGAGGGTGGCTCCGTGCCGCAATCCGGTGAGAACGTGCAGCTTATCCTGTTCGAATTTCTGGCGGGCACCGCGACCGTAGCCGAGCCGGCGGCGGGCCAATTGATCGCGAATGGTATCCGAGCTCAGGCTCAGGCCCGCCGGGATCCCCTCGATAAGTGCCACGAGGGCTGCTCCGTGGGATTCCCCCGCTGTTGACCACCGAATCATGCGCCGTCCTTCCCCGTTCCTATGTTCATAGATCCCGTTCCCCATCCTGGCCATCCGTGCTGGTGCCAGATGAGTAAGCGGTTCCGTTCCGCGCGCCGCTGCCCGATGCTGCCGGGATGCGGGCGCCTACCTATCCTAGCCCGGCCAGCCAGGCGAGGGCGCCACCGCCCATGAGCCACGGCCCGAGCGGCACCGCATCCGCTAGGGTGAGCCGGGCGCTCAGCACCCGCACCGCGGCGAAAATGCCCGCTCCCAGCACACTGAGGAGTAGAGCGAGCCCGAGCTGCGGGCCCGTCCACCACCCCAGCACAATCAGCATTTTGACATCACCCCAGCCGAGCTGGGCGAGGCGATGTGCCACGTAGCCTCCCAAGCCGGCCGCTGCTCCGATAGCGATATCCTCCCACTGCCCGCGTAGCGCGATCCCCGTGAGTGCGGCTCCCCCGGCCGCGGCCAGCAGCGGATCGGGAAGGAGCTGTACCCGCGCGTCCACCACCGCGGCAAGCGCCAGGCATCCCCCGCAGAGGGCCTCGCAAAGAAGCGCAGGCATGCTCGCACCTACCGCGCGCGAACACCCCAGCCCCGCCCAGCACAGGCTCAGGCCCAGCAGGAGCACGACCGCTACCGGTGGGCTGAGGGTGCCGCGCAGGATGCGCTCGCGGGAAAAGAAGGTCATGCGCTCAGGTTACGGATGCCCCAGCGCCTCAGCCAGTACCCGTTTGCGCCCTGTGGATAGCACCGCCATTTGGGCAACCTGGGGATAAGTACCGGCACCGCCGAATGGGCACGTGCCAAAGCAGCTTGCGCAGTCGTACCTATACGCGGCTGCGCTAGTGGTCCTTCTTCTCTCCGTCCGGGTGCGCGGCGTACCACTCGCGGAATTCGGCCTGGAAACGCATCTGCTCCTCGTAATCGGCCGTGAACTTCGTTTCCCCGGTTTCCAGATTGACGGTGGTGAAGTAGAGCCAATTGCCCTCGGCCGGATTGACGGCCGCTTCAATGGCCTCCACCCCGGGTGCCCCGATAGCGGTGGGCGGCAGGCCCTTCACCCGGTAGGTGTTATAGGGATTATCCGCATCCAATTCGGCCCGGGTGGGTACCCCGCCGGATTTACCCACCCCGTAGAGCACGGTGGAATCCATCTGGAGCCGCCCGGCGACCTCCGGGGCGTTATCCCCCAGCCGGTTCTCAATGACCCGGGCAACTTTCGGATAATCAGCCGGATGCCCTTCGCGTTCCACAATGGAGGCCGTGGTGAGCACCGCCTGCCACCGGCTCCGCTCCGCGCCGCTGGCTTCCAGGCGCCCCACCTGGACCTCCACCATTTGCTGGAGTGCCTCGGTCACCGTGGTATTCGGATCGAAATCATAGGTGGCGGGCGCCAGCCATCCTTCCACGTTCCCGCCGGCTTCCGCGGGCAGCCCGATAGCTGCGGCGTCGTTCATCGCATCTTCGACCACGCCAACATCGATATCCATGAGGTTACCGAGCCGGTCCCGCACCTGCCATTTCGTGAAGCCTTCGGGAATCGTCACCTTAATTGTGGCGGCATTGGCCGGGTCCAGCAGCGCGGATAGCGCGGCCGATGCGGACATTTGCTCGCGCAGGGTATAGGCCCCGGCCTGGATTCCCGTGGAGCGCGGGTCGCGGGAAAAAACATCAATAAATGCGCCCTCGGTGGCAACAATATTTTTTTCGGCGAGCACCGCGGCGATCTGCCGCCCGGTGGCCCCTTCCGGAATCCGCACCACTACCTGGCCGGTTCCTTCTCCGCTGTAATCGCGCACGGTATCGGAGCTGTGCAGCAGGAGCGGGAAGAAAATAACAGCCGCCGCGGTGAGCGCGGTGACAAGCAATACAGTAATAATTCCGGTGGTGATACGACGACGCCTACGCAAGCGGGCCCGCTCATTGCGCCGCGCCGCGGCCCGGCGCCGGGCCTCCGCGGCATTGCGGCCTTCTGAATTTCGCCCCGATGCGCTACGCCCGGCCGGCACCCGCCCGGAGCTTCCCCGCCCCTGCGAGCCGCGCCCGTGCGGATGACTTCCGCGCGCCGCGCCCCGCGGGGAGCCGCCCCGTAAATCGCCGCTTCGCGATGCCGCGCCGCGCAACTCACCGCCCCGCTGCGAGCCAGCCCCGTGAGACCTCCCCCGCGCACCCGATTGGCGACGGCGCGGGGTATCGGCGTCGTCCGCACTCAAGCGGTCAAAAACGTCACTCATTATCGCCTTTCGCTTCGCTTTGCGCTTCGGTTGTCGCCGCCACGAGTTCGCCGGCAGGTGCGCCGGTGAGCCGCTCTGCTTCCAACGCATTATTAAGAATAACGGTCGCGGCAACCTGGTCAACAACGGCGCGGTGGCGCCGTGAGCTGCGCCCCGCCTCATGCAATTGGGCGTGAGCGGCCACGGTGGAGAGGCGCTCGTCGAATAACCGCACCGGCACCGGGGCGATACGCCGGGCTAAACGCCGCGCCCACCTGCGCGAATACCGCGCGGAGGCGCCTTCGCTTCCGTCCATATTGCGCGGCAAACCCACGATCACCTCGATGGCGCCGCGCTCGCGCACCTCGCGAGCAACTTCACTCACGTCCGTGCCGTTCGCCGGGAGCGTGGCGATCGGAGTGGCGAGGATTCCGTCGCTATCGCAACTGGCCACGCCGGTGCGTGCCCGCCCTACATCCACTCCGATCCGTACGCCTCGCCGCATTAGCCGCGCAGCTCCGCTTCCAGAACCGCGAGGGCTTCATCCAGCTTCGTCACATCCGAGCCGCCGCCCTGCGCGAGGTCCGGCTTACCGCCGCCGCCCCCGCCCAGGATCTTCGCCGCGCGCGAGACCAGCGCCCCGGCCTTCATCCCGGCACTGCGCGCCGCTTCGGAGGCCGCCACCACGATGAGGGGCCGCTCATTGCTAATCCCGGTGATAATCACGATGAAATCATCGGAAGGAGCCAGGCGCCCGCGCACTTCCGTAGCCAGCACCCGCAGATCATCCGCGCTTTCCACCACGCCCAGGTGAGCGCGGTAGAGGGTGCGATTGCCCAGGTGTACGCCCTGGGAAATAACCGTGTCTACCTGCCCCACAATATCCTTCTGGCGCAGCGCCGCGATTTGCTTTTCGGCCGCCTTGAGCTTGCCGAGCATGGTGTCGATACGCTCGGGAAGTTCCTCCGGGCGCACTCCCATCATCGCGGTGAGCTGGGAAACCAGGGCACGTTCGCGCGCCCCCTGCGCGTAGGCGCTTTCACCCACCAGCGCGTCAATACGGCGCACCCCGGAACCGATGGAGGATTCACCCAGCACGGTAATCATCCCGATTTCACCGGTGTTCGCCACGTGGGTGCCGGCGCAGAATTCCCGCGACCAGGCGTCATCAATGGAGACCACCCGCACAATATCGCCGTATTTCTCCCCGAAGAGCATTTGCGCCCCGAGTTTCTTGGCTTCTTCAATCGGGTATTCGGCCCACGTGACTTCCAGGTTGTCCTGGAGGCGCTCATTGGCGCGCGCTTCGATCTGCGTCATCACATCCACCGGGATTTGCGAACCGTGCCGGAAGTCGAAACGGAGCCGCGAGGGAGCATCCTCGGAACCGGCCTGGGTGGCCTGCTCCCCGATAAATTCGTGGAGCACCTTGTGGATCATATGGGTTGCGGTATGTGCCTGAGCGATCCGGTGGCGGCGCAGGGTATCGATTTGTGCGTGCACGATATCGCCCACCGCGATGGTCCCTTCGGTCAGCGAGCCGCGGTGCACATGCAGTCCCTTGACGGGCGCCTGCACGTCAACGACGTCGAACATCCCGCCCCCGGCCACGCTAATGGTGCCGTGATCGGCCAGCTGCCCGCCCATTTCGGCGTAGAAGGGGGTCTTGTCCAAAATAACATCGGCATCGGAAGGCGCGCTCACCGCCGGCACCGGCACCCCATTTTCGAGGATGGCCACCACGCGCGCTTCCGCGGCCTTTTCTAAGTAGCCGAGGAAGGAGGTGGGCCCGCCCTGCGCATCGAGAATCTCATGGTACACGTGGGCGTCCACGTGCCCGGTTTTCTTCGCCTGGGCATCGGCCCGCGCGCGTTCGCGCTGCTCGGTCATAAGGGCCCGGAAGCCCTTTTCGTCCACGTCCACCCCCTTTTCGGCCGCCATTTCCAAGGTGAGGTCAATGGGGAATCCGTAGGTATCATGCAGAGTGAAGGCCGCAGAGCCGGGAATAATCACCTTGCCGGTATGCGGCGCGCTCTT
The DNA here is from genome assembly GCF_030216305.1 of Actinotignum timonense. Classification (GTDB taxonomy): domain Bacteria; phylum Actinomycetota; class Actinomycetes; order Actinomycetales; family Actinomycetaceae; genus Actinotignum; species Actinotignum timonense_A. Next base: position 157,795 of record NZ_JASOKT010000001.1, read on the forward strand.
TGCGCTATCCACGGCCGCCGCGAAAATCTGTTCGCCGGTGGCCAGGGTGCGCCGGAAGGCGGCTTCTTCTTCCACGGCCACCTGGTGAATCTGCCCGAAGTTTTCCTCCAGATCGGGGTAGGACTCCTTCATGGCGTTCTTCGAGGTTTCCACCAGATCCCCGAGGACCGCGGCATCCACCCCGAGCAGGCGAACCGAGCGGATGGCCCGCCGCATCAGCCGGCGCAGCACGTAGCCGCGTCCGTCATTGCCCGGGCGCACGCCGTCGTTAATAAGCATCATGGCCGAACGTACGTGGTCGGCGATCACGCGCATGCGGACGTCGTCTTCTTCGTTCGCGCCGTAGGTACGCCCGGTGAGTTCCTGGGTGCGGGCGATAACCGGCCAGACCTCATCGGTTTCGTACATATTATTTTTGCCCTGGAGCAGGAAGGCGATACGTTCCAGGCCCGCGCCGGTATCGATAGCGGTTTGGTCCAGCTCCCCGAGCAGCGGGTAGTCACTACCCGAGCCTTCCCCGCGCCGGTACTGGTCGAAAACGAGGTTCCACACTTCTAGGTAGCGGTCCCCGCCCGGGTCCACGGTTCCGCCCACGGCATCCGGGCCGTATTCGGGGCCGCGGTCGTAATGAATTTCCGCGCAGGGGCCGGCCGGTCCGGGCTGGCCCGTGGACCAGAAAATCTCTTCCCGGGTCAGTTTGACGATATGGGCCGGGTTCACGCCCACCTCAACGAGCTTGTTGAAGGAGACCTCATCTTCTTCCCAGATGGTCACCCACATCCGCTCGATTTCCAGGCCGTAGCCGCCTTCGTCCAGCGGCGCGCACAGCAGCCCGAAGGCCAGATCAATAGCGCCTTCCTTGAAGTAGTCCCCGAAGGAGAAATTGCCGCACATTTGGAAGAAGGTACCGTGCCGCGTGGTTTTGCCCACGTTATCGATATCATTCGTACGAATGCACTTCTGCACCGAGGCTACCCTCGGCCACGGAGCTCGCTGGGTTCCCACGATATAAGGAATGAAGGGAACCATGCCGGCAATCGTGAACAAAATGGACGGATCGGGCGACACGAGGGGCACGGACGGCTCAATATGATGGTCGTGCTTCGCGAAGTAATCCAGCCAGCGCCGGCGAATCTCAGCGGTGCGCATACGTATTTGTCTCCTTATGACTTATGTGGCCGAGCCGGCCACGCACCTATGGTACAGGCTCTCCCACCCGCTATTTTCGAGGCGCGGGCGGGAGTGGCATATTTTTTACGACGACGCCGCAGCTGCCTGCGTGGGCGCTAGAAGCAGCGGCGGGCATCGCTGTCACATAGCTACCAAGCTATGAAATAAAGAAAGGGCACACCTTTGCGGGTGCACCCTTCCTCACGTCCCACCGATTTAGCGGGAGTAGTATTCGACGATCATCTGGACATCAGCCTGGACCGGAACTTCCACGCGGCGCGGGCGGCGCACCAGGGTGAACTTCAGCTTCTCCAGGTCAACATCAAGATATTCGGGAACCGCGGGGAGCACATCGCGGTGCGCGCCCTGCGCGGCCACGAGGAACTGCGGGGAGGCCTGCGACTTCGGCTTGACCTGCACAACCTGGCCCGGGGTCACGCGGTAGGAGGGGAGGTTGACGATCTTGCCGTCCACCATCACGTGGGAGTGGCCCACAACCTGGCGAGCCTGGGCGATGGTGCGCGCGAAGCCGGCGCGCAGCACCAGGGCATCCAGGCGCATTTCCAGCAGCTCCACGAGGTTTTCACCGGCCAGACCATCCTGGCGGCGCGCTTCTTCCCACACGCGGCGCATCTGCGCTTCGCGGATGCCGTACTGAGCGCGCAGGCGCTGCTTTTCCTTAAGGCGGACCGAGTAGTCGGAATCCTTGGTGCGGCCGCGGCCGTGTTCACCGGGACGGTAGGGGCGGCGCTGCATATAGCGCTCGGCCTTCGGGGTGAGGGCGATGCCCAGGGCGCGCGACTGACGCACGGCCTTACGAGAACGATTTCCTGCCATGAATTATCTCCTGTAGATGTACGTTCCAGCGCCGAGTGGCGCCGGTTCGGGGCCAACACAATCGGCTAAGACCCCAGGTGTTACTTCTCGCAAAGCAACCGAACTAGTGTATCAGTTCTCGCGGCCGAGCACCTCGCGGTTATGGGCCAGGCGCGGGGTGATATTCGCCTCGTAGCCGCGGGTGGTGGGTTCGTAATACCGGGTGCCTTCCAGGCCCTCCGGCATGAATTGCATAGGAGCGATACCTTCCTCGTAATCATGGGCGTAGCGGTAGCCCTCCCCGTAGCCGTGTTCGGCAGCGCCCTTGAAGGAAGCATTGCGCAGCGCCAGGGGCACCGGGGCGCTTTTCCCGGCCCGCACATCGGCAATCGCGGCATTGATGGCCCGGTAGGCCCGGTTGGATTTCGGGGCGGTGGCCAGGTGCACCACGGCTTCCGCCAGGATAATTCGCGCTTCGGGCATCCCCACCAGCGCCACGGCCTGGGCCGCCGCGGTGGCGGTTTGCAGCGCGGAAGGATCGGCCATCCCCACATCTTCAGCCGCGGAAATCATGAGGCGGCGCGCGATGAACCGCGGGTCCTCCCCCGCCTCTAGCATGCGCGCCAAATAATGCATGGCCGCATCCACATCCGAGCCGCGGATCGATTTGATAAAAGCGGAAATCACCTGGTAGTGCTCATTACCATCGCGGTCGTAGCGCACGGTGGCACCATCGGCGGCCCGCGCCACATCCTCTACGCTCACCCGGTGTTCCCCGCGGGCGCGCGCCCCGTCCACCGCGGCTTCCAGGAGGGTCAGGCTGCGCCGCCCGTCCGCCCCGGCCAGGCGCACCAGGTTATATTCCGCATCCTCGTCCAGGGTATATGCGCCGCCCAGCCCGCGCTCACTGGTGAGGGCTCGATTGATGATGGCGCGGATATCGTCGTCGTTCAAACCACGTAGCGTCACGAGAAGCGAGCGTGAGAGCAGCGGCGCCACTACGGAAAAGGCCGGATTTTCAGTGGTCGCGGCCACCAGGATCACCCACCCGTTTTCCACGGCCGGTAGCAGCGCATCCTGCTGCGTTTTCGAGAAGCGGTGCACTTCGTCAATAAAGAGCACGGTTTCGGTGCCGCTACTCACCAGTTTGCGCCGGGCGCTCTCCACCGCGGCCCGCACGTCTTTCACCCCGGCGCTCACCGCGGAGAGTTCAATAAAATCGCGCTGCCCGGACCGGGCGATGAGGTACGCGAGGGTTGTTTTCCCTACCCCGGGCGGTCCCCACAAAAATACTGACGACGGCGCAGACCCGGCCTCCGCATCAATGAGGCGGCGCAGGGGCGCCCCGCGGGCGAGCACCTCATCCTGACCTACCACCTCGGCGGCCGTGCGCGGGCGCATCCGCACCGCCAGCGGGCCGGTATCAGAATCGGGCACCCCGCGGGCATCAACTTGGCTACTTTCGAAGAGATCCACCCTCCCAGTCTACGAGCTCGGCGCTTAGGCGCACGCGCGGGCCGCGCACCGGGTACGGGCGGCGGATACGGATGGCGGGTACGGGCGGCGTGCGCGAAAGCTCCAGGTCAAGCGTTCAAAGATGGCTTAAAAACCGCTATTTTTCGGGAAAATGAGCAATAATAGAGACATGACAGAGTTGTTAGCGCGTGCCTCTATTCGCCACCCGTGGAGAGTCATCATCACCTGGATATTGTGCGCCGTTGTTGCCGGCATCGCCGCACTGTCAGGTTTCGGTCAGGGAGGCCTGTTCTCCCGCATGTCCTCCACCCAGGGCCTCACCACCGGTACGGAATCCGCCCGCGTCCTGGAGCTCACCGATTCCCAGGGTGATTACCGCATGGTGGCCGTGGTCCACGGCGCCGCGAACCCGCAGGAACTCACCGCTGATATTGCTGATCTCAGTGAGAAGATCGCGAAAATCCCGGGCGTTGCCAGCGCGGTGAGTTCCCCCTCCCTCGTGCGGGAAGCCGAAGCGGAAGGCGCCGCCCAGGCGGAGGAAAAGGCACGCGCGGAATATCAGAAAGCCGCCGCCGCGGCCCAGCAGCAACTCGCCGCCCAGATTGAGGCGGCTACCGCGCAGCTCATGCGCGCCGGCATGCCGCGCGAAGCTGCCCAGGCCCGCGCCACCCAGGAAGTAAGCGCCGCGGCGGCCGCGGCCCAGGCGGGCCAGCCCAGCGAGGAAGAAGTCATCGCTTCCGCGCGTGAAGAAGGCATCGCGCAAGCCCACACTCAGGCGAGCGAGGAAACGGCAGGTTTGCGCTCCGCGAGCGGCTTCGCCCTCGTCATCACCTTCACCTCCGATGCGAAAAGCGAAGCCACCGAAGCCGAAGTCCAGCAGGCGCTCGATTCTTTCGCGGCCGCTCACTCTGTCCAGGTGGATGCCACCTCCGCGAACGCCGCGATGACCGCTATTAACGACGTGGCCCGCCACGATCTGGTGCGCGGGGAAGCCATTGGCCTGCCCGTGGCCCTCATCCTCATGGTGCTGGTCTTCGGCGGGGTTCTTACCGCCCTCATGCCGCTGGCCGGGGCTATTGTGGCCATCATTATTACCTTGGGTGGTATTTGGCTCCTCACCTTCGTAGCGGATGTGGATTCCTTCGTGCTCAACGTGGTCTCCATTATCGGCTTGGCGCTCTCCATCGATTACGGCTTGCTGGTGGTTTCCCGCTACCGGGAAGAAATCACCCGCGGTATTGAGAAACGCTACGGGCCGGGCGTGCGCCCGGAGAAGAAAGACCTGGCCGTCATTATGGAAGGGGCGCTGGCCACCACTGTCCGCACCGCCGGGCGCACCGTGATCTTCTCCGCCGTCACCATTGCTTTTGCCATTGCCGGGCTGCTGGCCTTCAATTCCCGCATTATTCGGGTGATTGCCATGGGCGGTTTCGTCGTCGTGCTGCTCGCGGTTATTTCCGCGGTGAGTTTGGTGCCCGCCCTGTTGCGCATTGCCGGGCCGCGGCTGGCCCAGCCTTCCGTGCTCGCGAAAATTCCCGGGTTGGGGCACCTCATGCGCGCGGTGGGTGATACCCATACCGATCACGGGGTGTTCTCGCGGATTGCCGGCTGGGTGCAGCGCCGCCCGTGGGTGATTATGACCGTGGTGACGGCCATCCTCGTGGTCATGATTATTCCCATTAAGGACACCACTTTACGCACGGATACCAGCGAATATATTCCGGTGAGCTCGTCCCCGGGCACCACCCAGGAGATTCTCAAACGCGATTACCCAGATTTGAGCCAGCCGGCCATTACCGTCCTGGTGAAGGGCGACGCCGCTGCCCTGCGCGAGCAATCGGAGTGGATCGCCGGGCTGCCGGCGGTATCCAAGGTCGGGGAATCCACGAAGATGGATAACGGCTGGCATAACCTCGGGGTATTTGTCAGCGGTGGGGATCCCACCTCCGCCCAGGCCACTAATACCGTTCGCGATATTCGCGCCCACGCGGAAAGCGCCGCGAATACGGAGATTCTGGTGGGAGGAAGCGCGGCCATCCAGATTGATTTCAATCAGGTACTGCGCGAGGGCGCACCCATCGCCTTCGCGGTGGTGCTACTCGCGGTCCTCATTTTGCTCTTCCTCATGACCGGCTCGGTGCTGATTCCCCTCAAGGCCATCATTATTAATTCGCTCTCGCTGGTGGCCTCCCTCGGGCTCACCGCTTTCCTCTTCGATAACGGCCTGCTCGGCTTGCCGGAAACTAACGGACTTACCGCGGTGGTGGTGGCCTGCGGCCTGGCCTTTGGCTTCGGGCTTTCCATGGATTACGAAGTATTCCTGGTGGCCCGTATGAAGGAATATTGGGATGCCGGGGAATCGAATGATCGGGCAGTTTCGCTCGGCTTGCAGCGTTCCGGGCGGATTATTACTTCCGCGGCCGCGATTATCGTGGCGGTTTTCGTGGGCTTCTGCTTCGGGCAGATGCTGGCGATTAAGGAAGTGGGCGTGCTATTGGCCATCACCGTCATTGCGGATACCAGCCTCAGCCGTATCCTCCTGGTCCCGGCCACCATGACGGTGCTGGGCAAGTGGAATTGGTGGGCGCCGCGCTGGCTTTCGCGCATCTACCAGCGTTTCGGGGTATCCGAAGGCGGGCACCGCACCCTCGAACACCACGAGCCGGCAACCGCCAAGGGCAGTGCGCCGGTAGCGCTCCCCGCGGGTTCGACGCCGGGAAGCGCCAGTACCACCGATGCCACCGCAAGCGCGAGCACCGCCGCACCGGCGCCACGCGGCCGGCACGCCGCGCCATAATGGAGGCATGTCTGAGATCGATCACCTGAAACTACCCGAACTCCTAGGTATCACCTGGTTGCAAGCGGGCGCCATCGCGGTGGCCACCTGCCTTATCTACCTTTTCCTCGTGGTGATTCTGCGGGCCCTGGGGCAAAACGTGGTGAGCCGACTGTCCACCTCGGATATGGCGGCCGTCGTCGTTATTGGGGCGATCGCGGGGCGCGTCACCCTCGGGCATACTCCCACCCTGGCCGGCGGCGTCGTCGCCCTTCTCACCCTCTTCTTTATGCAAGCGCTGCTGCGCTTTATCGCGCTCTCCCACCGCGGGGAGGCCTGGGTGCACGCGCGGCCCGTCGTTATTTGGGCGCGCGGGGAACTCACGCCCGCGGCGCGCCGGCACTCGACCACCACGGAAGAAATCATGATGGCCGTGCGTTTGCGCGGCATTGCGTGTGTGGACGACGTCGCAGCTGTCATCCTCGAACCCAATGGGCAGCTATCGGTGCTTACCGGGCCGGCCACCGCGCTTGATCCGCGCTTGCTCGCGGGTGTGAAAGACGCCGAGCGCATCTGAGTACGCTCGGCGTCTTCCTTCTATCCCGCTAGCTTTTTCGCGGCTGCCGGCTACGCGGCAGCTGAGCCGCTACTTTCCCGCAACTTGGCCGCTACTTCCCGGCAACCGGACTGCTACTTTCCAGCAGCTGCTCCGGCATCCTCACCGGCCGCCGGTGCTTCCTCCGCGAGGGGCGCCCCGGTTGCGGCATCTACCGCGCCGGAGCGAGCCTTTGGGGTGGCATCCACACCGGCTTCCTTACGCTGCTGCGCGGTAATTTCCGCGGGGGCATCGGTGAGGGGATCCCAGCCGTTGCCGATCTTCGGGAAAGCGATAACGTCGCGAATCGACGGCGCCTTGACCAGCAGGGACACAATGCGATCCCAGCCGAAAGCAATCCCGCCGTGCGGGGGCGCACCGAATTTAAAAGCTTCGAGGAGGAAACCGAATTTCTCCTCGGCGGCTTCCTTATCGATACCCATGACCTTGAAGACGCGCTCCTGGATATCGCGGCGGTGGATACGGATGGAACCACCACCGATCTCGTTACCGTTGCAGACGATGTCATAAGCATTCGTCAGCGCGCCGGCCGGATCGGTATCGAAAGTATCGAGGTGCTCGGGCTTGGGAGCGGTGAAAGCGTGATGGACGGCGGTCCAGCGTGAACCGAGGGCCACATCGCCTTCCGCGGCGGCCTGGGAAGCCGGCTTGAACATGGGGGCATCCACCACCCACACAAAAGCCCAGGCATCCTCATCAATGAGGCCTACCCGCTGGCCAATTTCCAAACGGGCCGCACCCAGCAGTTCGCGGGAGAAGGTCGGCTCACCCGCGGCGAAGAAAATGCAATCCCCGGGCTTGGCGCCGGTGGCTTCGGCCAGGCCGGCGCGTTCCGCATCGGTAATATTCTTGGCCACCGGGCCACCCAGGGTGCCATCCTCCGCGATGGTGACGTAGGCCAGGCCGTGCGCACCGCGCGCCTTGGCCCATTCCTGCCACTTATCGAAAGTGCGCCGCGGCTGGGAAGCCCCGCCGGGCATGACCACCGCACCAACATAGGGGTTCTGGAAGACCCGGAAGGTGGTGTCCTTGAAGTACTCGGTCAGGTCGATGAGTTCCAACCCGAAACGCAGGTCCGGTTTATCCGAACCGTACTTTTCCATGGCGTCCTTGAAGGTCATCCGCGGAATCGGGGTGGACAGGTCGTAGCCGATGAGCTTCCAGATTTCGCGCAGCACTTCTTCGGCCACCGCAATAACGTCATCTTGATCAACGAAGCTCATCTCCACATCCAGCTGGGTGAACTCCGGCTGGCGATCCGCGCGGAAATCCTCATCGCGGTAGCAACGGGCGATCTGGTAGTAGCGTTCCATCCCGCCCACCATGAGCAACTGCTTAAAGAGCTGCGGGGACTGCGGCAGGGCGTACCAGGTTCCCGGGTTGAGGCGCGCCGGCACAATAAAATCGCGCGCGCCTTCCGGTGTGGAGCGGGTGAGGGTCGGGGTTTCGATCTCCACGAAATCATGGCCGTCCAGTACCCGGCGGGCCGCCTGATTCACCTTGGCGCGCAACCGCAACGCCTTCTGCTCATAGGAGCGGCGCAAATCCAGGTAGCGGTACTTGAGGCGAATATCTTCGGAGACCTTGCCGGAACCTTCGGCATGATCGGAGACCTGGAAAGGCAGGGCTTCGGCGGGGCTGAGGACCTCAACGTCCGTGGCCTCCACCTCGATCTCCCCGGTGGCCAGGGCGGCATTTGCATTGCCTTCCGGGCGTTCGCGCACGACCCCGGTCACCTTAATGCAGAATTCGTTACGCAACTCGTGCGCAATTTCTTCACGGACGGTCACCTGGGCGATACCCGAGGCATCGCGCAGATCAATGAAGGCGATACCCCCGTGGTCACGGCGGCGATCCACCCACCCGGTCAGCGTCACTTCGCTGTCAATATCACTTGCTCGCAGCGAGCCGGCATAACGAGTACGTAACACGCTTTTGTCACTCTTTCTATCGTGGGAAACGGCTAGACGGGCCGTCCTAAGGTGCTTGCGAGACGAGCAAGCACCGGCTCCATGGTAGAACCCGCGGCACGCTCCGGGCAAAAGTTACGCTCCTGCCGCACCTCAGTACATCACGGTGGCACACACCACCGCATTTACCGGGCTCCGCCTCTTCCTTTCTGCCCCCTTCCGCTGGTCTAATGGATCTAATGAGCAGGTATCTATCTCCGGAGCGCGAACGCCTTTTCCGTATTTTTTCCGTTGGCTTTATTTCGCTCGTTGCTTTTGAGAGCATGGCGGTCACCACGGCCATGCCTACCGTGGCACGCGCTTTTGACGGCCAGAACCTTTACGCCCTCGCGCTCGGCGTGGTACTTGCAGCCCAGTTAATGACGACGGCGCTCGCCGGAGAATGGTCCGATTCCAAAGGCCCGCATTCCTGCCTGTACACCGGCGTTGTGCTTCTCACCGTGGGGCTCACAATCTGTACCGTCTCCCCCAGCATGGAAATTTTCGTGGCCGGCCGCGCTATCCAAGGCCTGGGCGGGGGCCTCATTATCGTGCCCTTCTACACAATCGTGGGCAATAGCGTGCAGCCGCGCCGTCGCCCCGGATTCTTCACCGCTTTCGCCGCGGCCTGGGTCCTCCCCTCGCTTTTCGGCCCCCTGCTCGCCGGAATTATTGTTGAGGCGATGTCCTGGCGGTGGATTTTCGGTTTCGTGCCGGCCACCATCCTGCTCATCGGGCCCTTCTTCTTTATTGGGATGAATAAAATACCGGATATTGATCGTGTCAAAAAGCCGATGAATATTCGCACCATGGTCATTCCTGCCTTCGGGACCGGCGCCCTGGTGGCTTGCCTGCAAATTATGAGCGGGGCAACGGAGCATAGTGCGCACACCTTCGCCATTATCGGGGTGTGCGGATTCGCCCTACTTTTCTGCGCCCGCCCGCTTTTCCCGCGCGGGACTTTCCGCGGGATACGCGGGCTGCCCGCAACTATTGCCACCCGCGTTCTCCTCGGTACCTTCACCGCAATTGAGATGTTTTTGCCGCTCCTGCTCCAGGATGTGCACGGGTGGAGCCCGGTGGAAGCCGGTCTTATTTTGTCGGTCGGCTCGATTACCTGGGCGGTGGGATCGTATTTCTCCGGGCGGATCACCAATGCGGCGCTGCGCCTGCGCCTGCCGCTATGGGGCTCAATTGGCGATGCTATCGGCCTTGCCCTGGTGCTAGCCGGCTCGCATCATGCTCTGCCCGGCAGCCTCGTTATTATCGGGTGGGCTATCGCGGGTATTGGATGCGGCTTCGCGTTCCCGGCGCTGAGCGTGCATGCGCTCGCCTGCACCTCCCAAGAGGGCCAGGGCCGCACTTCTTCCGCGCTCCAGGTGGCCGATTCCATGGGGACTTCGCTGGTAGCCGCAATTATTGGGATTATTTATTCGGTGCTTACCCCGCCGCAAGATATTGCGCTGATGGCCGGCATCGCGGTGTCCATTGCGCTGACCATTGCCGGCGCGGTGGTGGCCAGCCGCATTGTGCCACCGGCGGGCAGCGAGGCCGCGGAAAATCTTGCCGAATCGCAGCGCCTGAGCGGCGTGGGTCCGGGCGGGGAAAAGCTGAGCGGCTCGGATATGCTCAGCGAAGATTCCAGCGCCGGCCCGGGTGCTCACTAGCCCCCGGCAGCAGCGAACTACCCCTTTGCCCTACCGAACAGAGGGCAAGCTCACCGCATATATCCAGCGCCGGGCTTGCACCCCGGAGTAAACTAGTAGCGGCGCGTTTGCGCCCCCTGTGCCTATGTTAGGAATTCATGTCTGAACATCTCGGCGAAAATACGCCGTCTGATTCTTCCTCCACCGCCACCCCGGCGACTTTCGCTGACCTCGGTCTTTCTGAGGAAACGCTCACCGCTATTCATGCTCTCGGTTTTGAACACCCCTCCCCGATCCAGGAGCAGGCCATTCCGCTGTTGCTGAGCGGGCGGGATGTTATCGGTGTTGCCCAAACAGGAACGGGGAAAACTGCCGCTTTCGGTTTGCCGCTTCTGGAACAGGTGGATACTAGCAGCGCCGTCGTTCAAGCTCTGGTGCTCGCACCCACCCGCGAACTCGCGCTCCAGGGCGCGGACGCCATTGAATCTTTTGCGCGCGGCACGGATACCAAAGTGCTGGCCGTGTACGGCGGTTCGCCCTATCCCCCGCAGCTGCGCGCCCTCGAAAACGGTGTGCATGTGGTGGTGGGCACGCCCGGCCGCATTATGGATCTTATTGATCGCGGTGCGCTCGTGCTCGACCACGTTTCTTATTTCGTTTTGGACGAAGCGGATGAAATGCTGCGCATGGGCTTCGCGGAGGACGTGGAAAAGATCGCCTCCGATCTGCCCGCCGAGCGCGTCTCGGCACTTTTCTCCGCCACCATGCCCCCGGCGATTCGCCGCGTAGCCGACTCTCATCTGAATGATCCGGAGGAGATTACCGTCACCCCGCCGGCCTCCACGGTTGCGAATATTACCCAGGAATTCGCGGTGGTTCCGGCCCGCCGCAAGGTGGGTGCCCTCGCCCGGGTTCTCGCGGTTTCTGAGGCCGACGCCGCCCTTGTATTCGTGCGCACTCGCGCCACCGCGGAGGATTTGGCGATTGAGCTGGGTACCCGCGGGGTGGCCACCGCGGCGCTTTCGGGCGACGTCGCCCAAAAGGATCGCGAACGCCTGGTCTCGCGCCTGCGCGACGGCACCCTGGATGTTCTGATTGCCACCGACGTGGCCGCGCGCGGCCTGGACGTGGAACGCATTGGGCTGGTCGTCAATTTTGATGTGCCGCGCGAAGCCGATACTTACGTGCACCGCATCGGCCGCACCGGCCGCGCCGGGCGCGAGGGCCGCTCGCTCACCTTCGTGACACCGAAGGAACTGCCGCGCCTGCGCCGCATCGCGAAAACCACCAAATCGAAGATGGAAGAAATCGATCTTCCCACCCCGGCCGAAGTCTCGAAGCTGCGCGCCGCCAAACTCATGGAGCAGGCCCGCACCCGTTTCGACGCCGGGCGCCTCGGGGTCTACCGCGAGGTCCTCGAGCAATTCCTGGCCGCCCAGCAGGAGGCGCAGCAGAATAAGAACGACGACGCCGCAGCCTCCACCGCTATCCTCCCGCTTGACGAGGGCGTTGCTGAGGCAGCAAGCTCGGTTCCGGCTGACTCGGAAGGCGCCGTCGTTACCGATACTGTAGAAGGCTTCGAGAACGAAACCGGTACCGGAAACAATACCGATGTCAAGACAGAAACCGGTGCGGAAAACGAGGCTGCGACCGAAGCTCCCGCACCGATGAGCCTCGAGGATATTATCGTGGCGCTGCTGGCCTTGGGGGTGCGCGATCCCGGGCCTTCCGCGGATGAAGAGGAAAGCTTCACCGGGGAGGACAGCCGCGATTCCTTCAAGAAGAAGCGCCGCGAAGCTCGCGAATTCAAGGGCGGGAAGCGTTACCGCATCGAGGTCGGGCACAAGGACCGGGTACGGCCGGGCGCGATTGTTGGCGCGCTCACCCACGAAGGCGGGCTGCGCGGCTCAGACCTGGGCCATATCGATATTTACCCCACCTTCTCCCTGGTGGAAATTGGGGTGCCGCTTTCTCCGGAAGCCCGCCGGCGTATTTCCGAGGCCCAGGTTTCCGGGCGTGCCCTGCGGATTTCTGAAGACAGTGGCGCTCCCGCCGCGCGCCGCGGCGGCCACAGCCGTTCGGATCGCGCGGGGCGTTCGGATCGGGGCGCACGCGGAGACCGGCGCGGGCGTGGCCGCGGTTCTTTCAACCGTGGCGATGAGGGCGATTACGGTTCGGATTACCGCTCTGAGCGGCGCTCGGATCGGCGCCATGATCGGCATGACCGCGGAGAGCGCCGCGGCGGGCGCGGGTGGCGGCGTTCATAGTTTAGGCTTCCCGGTGTTCACGCGCTGGTAACCATCTCCCGGTAGGGTGCGCGTGGGTGGATAATCTTTCATCCATCACCGCTCTTCCGAGGAGAATTCCATGCGTAAACTTGTTACCGGTCTTGCAGCTATCTGCACCGCATTCACTCTGACGGCCTGCTCGAACGGTTCCGGAAAGGATGCCGCCCCCTCGCGTGATGAGGTTGTGGCCGGGCTTAACAAGGGATTCAATTCCGCTATTGAGGAGGCGGGTAACAAGCTCCCAGCCGGACTTCACGAATCCATTGTTACCGGATTCGTTGAGTGCATGGCCGATGGTGCTATCGAACAAGGTGTCTCCGTAGAAGGCCTCAAGATTATTGCCAACGGTGACGTAAAGAAATTCGATGAAGTCTCTAAAGAAGACAACGATATCCTCCAAAAGGTAACGGAGAATTGCGCCACGAAGCTCGTCGGGCAGCCCCAGGGGTAATACTCATCGGGAAGAGCCACCGGGTCGTACCCTGCCCAACGGGGAGACGGCCCAGCTCGTGACGCATCTTCACTCAAACGCCCGCGAAGTTACGCGACACCCGTGGGATTGCGTGACAACCCCAGGGGCTGCGCAACTCCCGCGGGGCTAGGCAAGGCGGTGGATCTCACGCGGGCATCCCCCGGGCGAAAGCCGCGCAACTGATAGTATCTACTTGTTTTATTCCGCCTGGAAATGAGTGAAGATGCGTAAACTTTTAGGTGCAGCAGCTGTGGCATGTCTCGCGGTGAGCCTGGCTGCCTGCTCGGGTAATAGCGATAAGTCGGAATCGGCTTCGCCAGCTTCGGAAACTTCGGTCGCTTCGGCGCCGGCGGCTCCCTCGGCAGCGGATGCGAGCCCCGCTCAGCCTTCCGCGCCGATCACCGATAAGGGCCCGGCAGCTATTGCAACGGACGGCCCGGCCCCTACCCGCGATGAGGTGAGCGCCGGCATGCTTGCCGCTACGTCCGAGCTGCTCAAGAACACCCAGGATATCCCGGAAGCTCAAAAGGCGCTGCTCCCCAAGCTCGTGGAGTGCACGGTCGATGAAGGGCTCAGCCGTGGCCTATCCGAGCAGGGCCAGCGTAATATCGCCGCGCAGATCCTTTTGCTCTCGCAGGAAGACCAGGCGATTATGGGCGAAGCAGCCAAAGTCTGCGGGGAAAAGTTCGGGGCTAATACCCAGTAATCATTGGGCCGGCTGCCGGCAGAGGATGCGAGTCTCGATACATAATTAATTGCTGATCGTGTTCCTGGCGCGCACTTTGTACGCCGCGGATAGTCTGTGTTGCAGATAAGCCTGTACCGCAGATAAAAAGCAGATGAGTAAGGGCGGGAGTCTCCATACAGGAGGCTCCCGCCCTTAGTCCGCTGTGCTTATGCACGCTGCTTACGCACTCTGGGTTTTAGGCATCCCATCCGGTGAGCCGCAGGCGGCGCGCCCGCCCGGAGACCCCGCGCGCGGAGAGTTCGCGGAGCTTCTCCAGGGAGTCGGTTCCGGCCCGCACCTGGGTGCCGGAGAGTCCATCGAGCTCACCGGCCGCGAAAGCCTGGGCGATAGCCACAGATTCGCCGAGCGGTACCCATTCGGTGCGGTCCCGATAGCGTTTCATAGACGCCGTCATATCGGTTTTCACCGCGCCAGGATTGAGAGAAAGCACCCGCAAACCGCGCTGGTAACCGGCCAAATGCAAAGATGCTGCCAGGCGCAATAGCGCTGTTTTTGAGGTGTAATAGGATACCGCGTCCGCGGAATCGTGGGATGCCGCGGTGGCGGACAGATCTAGGATTCTCCCGCCGCCGCGCTCGAGCATAATAGGCACCAAAGTTTGGGCCAGCTGGAACGGGGCTTCCACGTTAATCGCGATGGTTCGCTGGAAATCCTCCAGGCTGGTATCCCAGGGAAGTTCTTCTTCCCCGTACACCCCGGCAGAGTTAAGCACCATATCGGGGGCGCCTTCCTCGAGGAGGATACGCAGCATCTCGCGGATCGAGGATTCTTTGGCCAGGTCACACCCGAGGGTAATAACCTGGGCACCCCGGATCTCACATTCGGTGGCGGTGCCATCCAAATTGGATAGCTTGGTCGCCAGCAAAATGAGGGTGCGTCCGGGCGCCGCTAAGCCGATAGCGAGCTCCTTACCCACGCCCCGGGAAGCCCCGGTAATGAGAATCCTGCGGGCCGGTGCGAGTCCTTCCGATTCCTGCGGTGCGCTAACTTGCTGCGCGGTCCCTTGCTGCGCGGTAACCTGCTGCCCGGTCACCTGTTCACCGGCATCCACGCGCTCCACCTCCTGCTGTGCCATTAGGCCCTCAGCTCCGCACCGAATTCCTTGCGCATCCGGCGTGCCACCCGGTGGCGCACCTGGGCAGTTTCCTCAGCGGTCAGGGTGTGATCGGTGCGGAAGCGCAGCGCGAATGCCAGCGACTTCTTCCCTTCCGGAACGGGATCACCCGTGAATACATCGAAAAGCTCAATGTCTTCGAGGGCCTCCCCCGCGGCCGCCACGATGGCGGCCCGCACATCACCGGCAATCACATCGGCATCAACAATAAAGGCAAGATCTTCCTTAGCAACCGGGCTCGTCCACACCGGCTTGACCGCGGCGGGTTCCACGGTTTCCGGAAGCGCGGCGTCGGTATTCACTTCGAAAGCAACCGAGCGCGCCGGAATATCCAAGGCCTTGCACACCGCCGGCGCGAGTTCCCCGGCGTAGCCAACAACGCGGTCTCCGCTGAGGATGGCCGCGCAGCGCCCCGGGTGCCAGGGTGCCTGGTCCGCAGCCCGCACCGAAACCTCGGCGAGCATCCCGGCTGCGCGCCGCCCGGCTTCTACCGCATCCCGCCAATCCCAGGTTTCCACCGGGTAACCGGCCCGAGCTGCGGTGCGCGGCCCGCAGGCCACCCCGGCCACGTGGTGGGGCTGAGCAGGAATCGCTGCGTGCAGGGCGGCAATCTCTTCCTCCGAGGGCCGCTGACCCGCCGCCGGAATCGGGGCCGGGCTGATACCGGCCGGCCGGCTCACCGTGCCCATCTCAAAGACCGCCACCGCCGGATTACCGCGCTTGACGTTGAGCGAGGCCACCGGAATGAGGGTATCGAGCAGGGAGGTGCGCAGTAGATTGGCCTCATCCTGCAGCGGATTGGCCAGCGCGATAGCGGTGCGCCGCTCATCATCGGCGGCGTAGCCGAGCTCATCGAAACGCGCGGCCGGAATGAAAGGATAGGTCAGCACCTGCACCCACCCGGTTTCCGCCAGAGTGCGCGCAATATCGCGGCGCTGACGCTGCGCGGGGCTCAGCCCCCTCCCGGCCGGAGCTGCCGGAACGGCGGTGGGAATCGCATCATAGCCTTCCAGGCGCGCGATTTCCTCCACCAGATGAGCCGAGCCCACCAGATCCGGGCGCCAGGTGGGAGGCTGCACGCTCCACACCGCACCGCCGCGTTCCACCGTGCAGCCAATATCCGTGAGGATATCCGCGATACGATCCTCGCTCAACTGCAAAGAGGTCAGGCGTTCCACATCCGCAACCGGGAAAGCGAGCGCGGGCAACTGGTGTACCTGGCCGTACACAAAGACCTCATCGGTTGCTTCTCCCCCGCCGTATTCCACCAAAAGGTCGACGACGCGCTGCGCGGCCACCGCCGCCACCGCGGGATCCACCCCGCGTTCGAAACGCTTGGAGGCTTCGGTGGGGAGCTTATGGCGCCGGGCGCTGCGCGCCACCGATACCGCATCAAAATGCGCTGCTTCCACCAGCACACTGCTGGTTTCCGCGGTGATCTCTGTATCGGCTCCGCCCATCACGCCGGCCAGGCCGAGCACGCGCTCTCCCCCGTTATCCGTAATAAGTAGATCTTCCGGATCGAGGCTGCGTTCCACATCATCGAGGGTGGTGAGTTTTTCGCCGGCTTGGGCCCGGCGCACCACCAGCCCGCCGCCGCGGATCTTGTCCAGATCGTAGGCGTGCAGGGGTTGGCCCAGGTCCAGCATCACGTAATTGGTGGCGTCTACCGCCAGGGAGATGGAGCGCTGGCCGGCTTGCTGGAGACGGCGTGCCATCCAGGCCGGGGAGGGCGCTGCCGGGTCTACCCCGCGCACCACCCGGGTGACGAACAGATCGCATCCGGGCTGGCCGTGAATCGGGGCGTTATCTTCCACGCGCACCGGGAACCCGGTGGGAGTTGCTTCCGGGAGCGGAGCGTCCGCCAGGCCCGGGTCGGTGAAGCGAGCCCCGGTGGAGTGGTGGTATTCGCGGGCTACCCCGCGCATGGAGAAGCAGTACCCGCGATCCGGGGTCACGTTAATTTCCAGGGTCTCCCCCGGTAGGCCCAGGAATTGCCGGGCGTCACTTCCGAGTTCTACACTGGCCGCGGCTGCGTCGTCGAGAACAATAATGCCCGCGCTTTCATCTGACAGCCCGAGTTCACGTTCCGAACACATCATGCCGTCGGAAATATGGCCGTAAGTTTTGCGGGCCGCGATCTCAAAACCGCCCGGCAGCACGGCGCCGGGGAGGGACACCACCACGGTATCGCCCTCCTCGAAATTATGGGCACCGCAAATAATGCCGCGCGAAGGCAGCTCGGAAGGTTCCCGCCCGGTTCCGGGTTCGTCATTGTACTGCCCTACGTCCACGCGGCAGTAGTTAATGATCTTGCCGTTGCTTTGTTTCTTCGGTTCGCGGCTGAGGACCCGGCCGAAGACCAGCGGGCCGGTGACCGCGCCGGGGTGGATTGTTTCTTCTTCCAGGCCGACTTTTACCAGCGCGGCCGCCAGCTGCGCGGGGCTGAGATCCTCGGGCAGCTCCACGTGCGAGCCCAGCCATTCCTGCGGAATCAGTGGCATTAGTTTCCCCTCCCGGTGGTTCCGAATTGCATGGAGAAGCGCACATCGCCTTCCACCATGTCACGCATATCAGCGATGGAATTACGCAGCATCAGGGTGCGCTCCAGGCCCATTCCGAAGGCGAAGCCGGTATAAACATCCGGGTCAATGCCGTTATTACGCAGCACTTCCGGATTGACCATCCCGCAGCCGCCCCATTCGATCCAGCCCGGACCGCCCTTCTTCTGCGGGAACCACAGGTCCATTTCGGCACTCGGTTCGGTGAAGGGGAAGAAGGAGGGGCGCAGCCGCGCCTTCGCTTCCGGCCCGAACATATGGCGGGCGAAGTGATCCAGGGTGCCCTTGAGGTGGGCCATGGTCAGGCCCTTATCCACTGCCAGACCTTCCACCTGGTGGAAAACCGGGGTGTGGGTGGCATCCAGCGCATCGGTGCGGAATACCTTGCCCGGGCAGGCGATGTAGAGCGGGGCGCCGCGGCGCAGCAGCGCGTGGGATTGCACGGGCGAGGTGTGGGTGCGCAGCACCAGGTTGCGTTCCTCGGTAACCTCACCATCGGGGCCGACGACGCCCGATACGTAGAAGGTATCTTGCATCTGGCGTGCCGGGTGGTCAGGCCCGAAATTCAGGGAGTCGAAGTTGAACCACTCGTGCTCCACTTCGGGGCCTTCGGCGATCTCCCAACCCATGGCAATAAAGAAGTCAGCAATGTCCTCACTGAGAACCGTGAGCGGGTGGCGTGCCCCGCGCGGAAAGCGGTTGGTCGGCACGGTAACATCCACCGTTTCGGTGGCCAGGGCCGCGGCCGCTTCCGCTTCCTCAATACGAGCGGTGGCGCTGGCGAGGGCCGCCTGGATTTCCTTGCGGGCCGCGCCCAGAAGTTTGCCGGCGATGGGCTTTTCTTCTTTGGCGAGGTTCCGGATCTGCATATTCGCGTGAGTGATCGGAGCATTATCACCGCTGTGCGCCAACCGCGCGGCTTTCAACTCCTCGAGGGTGGTGGCCGCCGCAAAAGCGCTACATGCCTGCGCGACGGCCGCCTGCACTCCCGCTTCGTCCAGGGGACTGAGCTGTGAGGACATAGCTGCCTTTCTTGTTGTTAACCATGTCAATTCTAGTCAAACTCGCCGAAAGTGCGTAACAGCGGGGCCGAGATGGACTCGGCCCCGCTGTGAGGTTACTGGTAGCGCTCTTGCGCCGCGGTACGCGGCGCCGGCGTCGTTCCTAGAATTTAGCGCTGGCTGAGGGGAACCTCAGGCCAGAGCTTGTCCCAGGAATGCCCGGTGAGGTCTTCGGCAACCTTGCGAGCTTCGGGAGTGGCATCTTCCTTCGCCCCGCCCGCTTCCAGGCGGTGGATCTCATCCATGAGGATGGCGTGGGTGCGCTTATCCAGCTTGACGAAGCGGGACACCAGCAGCGCCACCCCGATGAGGATCGCGGGAAGGATGACCGTCACGAAGGCGATCATATGGGAAGCGCCGGCGGACTGAACCACCTGGCAGGAGCTTTCCAGTGCGCCGGAGGCATCCACCTTGCAGGCACCTTCGTGCAGCGGGGTGTAGCCGGAGGCCGCGAGGTTCGTGCCCTTTTCCAGCGGGTTGACGAAGCCGCCCAGGTCCATGAACCAGCCCACGAGGAAGGTTCCCAGCGCACCGGTGGACTTACGCCCGAAGGTCATAACGGCGGCGTAGATGCCGGCGCGATCTTCGCGGGTCATGATGTAATCAACGTCCGGGATGAAGGGGTACACATTCCACGGGGTGTATTCGAGCAGCGCGCGCCCGCACTGGTAAATGACCGCGGTGGCCAGCAGGTAGATGAAGGCGTTGCTTTCCGGCCCGATGAGGTAGATCGCGCCCACACCCGCCAGCGAGGCGAGGATCAGGGTGAAGGAGAAGGCCCACAGGAAGCGCGGCCCGTGCGAGAGCATGAGGAACATGGCCCAGATCGTCATGGGGATACCCACGATGGACACGGCCTGCAGCCAGAAGCCCTGGGATTCGCTCATTCCCACCGCGTAGACCGCGAAGAAGGTCAGCGCCGAAGCGTACACATCCTTCCCGGTGAAGGAGAAGAGGTAGACCGTCAGGTGCTTGTTGTACGAAGAGTTGCGGAATACCGAGGTGAATTCCTTCGCGGTGTGCTTGAGCATCTGGAAGCCGTTCATCTTCGGCATGGCGTCGAGTTCTTCCACGAATTCCGGGGTGAGCGGGCGCTCCCAGGTGGTGGCGTAGGTGGTGAATACACCGATGGCGAAGAGCACCGCGAAGGCGCCGCCGATTCCCAGGTAGGCCCAGGGGTTGGAGACGTTACCGCGCACCAGCGCCGGGATGAAGAACACCACGAAGGTACCGGTGGCCGAGCAGAACATACGCATCGAGGAGAGCGTGGTGCGTTCCTCGTACTTGCGTGTCATTTCGGTAGGCAGGGTTTCCCACGGAATGAGGATGATCGCGATAATAACCTCGATCAGCAGGTAGATGACGAGGTAGTACCAGAATCCGCCGAAGGGAATCCACAGCAGCGGGAAAATAATGAGCAGCAGGGGCGCGCCGATCATGAGGAAGAAGTGGCGCCGGCCGAAACGCCGCCCCAGCTTCGTGCGGTAGAAACCGTCCGTGAGCGGACCAATAAACACCGAGATAAGGGCGTCAACGATACGAGCAATACCGAGGATCAGACCACCCTGAGTGGCCGTGACCCCGCCGTAGTTCGTGAAGAAGTAGAGCAGCAGACCGGAGATGATGGTATTCCACCCACCACCCATGAGGTCCACCAGCCCGAAACAAATACCGCGACCAATGGTGATCGGCTTGGCGGTGTACACGCGCAGCTTAGAGAGCTTCTCCAGCTCACTGCGCTTATCGGCGTCGAGGGCGCCGCTATTGTGTGTTCCCATTTTTCTTTTGTCTTTCTGTGAAAGGAGGAACGGTTGTGGTTCGCCATCGACTCTTACCGCGCTCACGCTCGGCTTCTGTGCCCGCGCGAGCTGTTACCGCGCTACACTGCCGCGAAGCTATCACTACCGCTCTTTCGCATCAAAAGCTTATAAGTTTCCGCGGCTTTCCAGCAGTTACCTAGCTCCCCGTTCGTATCGTGGACGAGGAACGTGCCGCCGGGGAGATTCTCTGAAAACCGCGGATTCTCGCGGTTTTTAGCACGACGACGGCGCTGACGCGCACCCTCCCTCCGCCACCGTAATGTTTTTCACATTTAGAAATTCCCGTTTCTAGCTCTCAAATACTCTCCCGAAAACCGCATGTTTTCGCGTAAAGTGAGAGAGCGGGCCGCGGCGTCGTCGCCGTTGGCTACGCACCCGGTCTCCGTGCCCGCGTGCCCCCGGGCGGGGTGGAGTACCTTAAAAGAAGCAAGCCGAGGCGAGGGAAAGCCCCGCGCCCGGCTCGAAAATAGGAGGATTCAATGTCGACGCCCCTCACTCTCAACCCGGACCGGCTTTTCCCGGCAGATCCGACGCAGCGGAAACTGGCGCGCGAAATTTTCGAGGTCACCAAGAAGCATCCCATTATTTCCCCGCACGGCCATGTTCCCCCCGAATGGCTCGCTCTCAATACTCCCTTCAGCGATCCTACGAGCATGCTCCTCACCCCGGATCACTACACCAATCGCCTCCTGCACGCGGTGGGCCGGGTGGATCTGGCCGATCTGGGCGTGCCGGTAGGAAGCCCGCTCTCCCCTGAAAAGTCTCGCGCGGCCTGGCGCCTGTTCTGCAAGAACTGGTGGACCTTGCGCGGTACCGCGGTGCAGGGTTGGTTTGAATCCGAATTCGTGGACGTCTTCGATGTGCATGTGCGCCCCTCCGAAGAAACGGCCGATGAGATCTACGATCACATCAACGCACTGCTCAAGACGGAAGAATTCCTCCCCCGCTCGCTGTACAAGCGTTTCAACCTGGCGATGATGGCCACCACCGATGATCCGGTTTCGGACCTGCGCTACCACAAGCAGTTCCTGGATGATCCCACCTGGGAAGGCTATATTCCGCCTACCTTCCGCCCCGATAAGTACCTCGAACCGGCCACCCCGGACTTCAAGGCCAATGTGGAGGCGCTCGGCCAGGCAGCTGACCAGGATGTGTCCACCTATGAAGGCTACGTGGAAGCCATGCGCAAGCGCCGCCTCTTCTTCAAGGAGATGGGCGCGGTATCCTCCGATCACTCGCATCGCGATCCGGGTACGGCACGCCTGCCCGAAGCGCGGGCGGCCGAACTCTACAAGCTGGCCCTGGCCGGCAAGATTTCGCCGGAAGATGGCGCGGCCCTGCGCCGGCATATGCTCAACGACCAGGCGCGCCTGGCCTGCGAGGACGGTCTGGTTATGACCTTCCATCCGGCCGTGTACCGCAACCATCACCAGGCGGCCTTCGAGCGCCTGGGTGCGGACGTTGGGGGCGATGTGCCCATGGCCGTGGAATTCACGAATAACGTGCAGCCCATGCTCTCCGAATACGGAGACAACCCGAACTTCCAGGTTGTTTTCTTCACCATCGATCAGGATGTCTACCAGCGTGAACTGGCCCCGCTGGCCGGGTACTACCCGAGCGTGTACGTGGGTGCCCCGTGGTGGTTCATCGATGAGCCGGATGCGATCCTGCGCTACCGCGAACAGGTCACCCCCTACGGCACCTTCTACAAGACCTCCGGGATGATCGACGATACCCGCGCCTTCGCCTCCATTCCCGCACGGCACGACGTCGCCCGCCGGATGGACTCGGTTTACCTGGCACGGATGGTGGCCGAACATCGCCTGGAGCTGGATGAAGCCCTCGAGGTGTCCGAAGCCCTCGTGACCACGATTCCGGCTCGGGCCTTCCGGGTGGATACCTCCAAGCTGAGCGGGACCACCGCGAAGTAAGGAAACACGCCCAAGTAACGGGTACTAGTCCGTGGCCGGAGTACCGCTCTGGAACTGGAGTGCGGCTCTGCAACGAACTACCCGGAACTGAGAATTTGGCCGTGCGCGATACGTTCGCGCACGGCCAAGTGTTTAACTACCTTAATATGAAGTGATGGCCACCACTTTGCTATGATCGACTTGTTTCATTAATCAATGGAAAGGAGTCGCCATGGCGAACGAATTTGTGGACAAGATTAAGGAAGGCGCAACCGAGGCTTTTGATCGGGCCAAGGAATTCGGCCAGAAGGCCGCTGATAAGGCGGGCCAGCTGGGCGATGCTGCGAAGGAAAAGTTCGAGGAAGTCAAGGACGAACTGACGGACAAGGACCACGGCGATAAGGCTGAGGAGAAGGCCTCCGAAGCCGGTGACAAGGCGAAGGATGCTGGCGAAAAGGTCAAGGATGCCGCTTCCGATGCTGGTGATGCCGCCAAGGAAAAGTTCGAGGACGTCAAGGACAACCTCTCCGATAACAAGTAAATCCACCATTATCGGTACATCCACCCAGTACTGATATATCCACCTCAGTAGTGATGGGTTACCCGGTAGCGGGTGCCCCGCAGCGGGCGGCGAAGAATCTTCTTCGCCGCCCGCTTGGCTTACCCCGTGTATTTATTTAGGGGCGCTGCTGGATCATCGCCGTCGTACTGGAAAGGATCGCGGCGGCCATAGCAACATTGCAGGATTCGGCTTTCCCGTAGATCGGGATGGCGACGGTCGCATCCACATTGGCATCTACATCCGCGAAACCGTGCGCTTCATTGCCCAGCAGCCAGCACACCGGCCGGGTGAGATCCGGGCCAAGGGGCGGCTGCCCGAGGTAGGCGGCGTCGTTCGCGGAGGCCACCAGGGTGGCCAGGTCCCACTCCCCCTCCCCGGTTGCTGCCAGGAAGCTGATGCCCGCGCGTTCGAGCACGCCGTCGAGCTTGCTGACGTTAATGGAATCGAGAACCGGGAGGTGGAAAATGGAACCGGCCGAGGAGCGAATAACTTTCGGGCACCACAGTTCCACGCTGCCGCGCCCGAGCAGCACCGCATCGCATCCGGCCACGTCCGCGGCCCGAATAATGGCACCCACATTCCCGGGGTCTTGAATATTCGCGGTGGCCAGCACCAGCTTCGCGCCCTTGACCGTGGGTGTGAGTGCAGGTGTTTCCGGAATATCGATGACGGCCACAACGCCGCGCGCATCTTCGGAGAGCGCCTGCATCTCATCAGCGTTGAGCGGGTGGTGGTAGACGCCAGCATTTTTGATAAGGTCACCGAGTTCCGGGTTGGAGATGAGGCTCGCCTTCGTATAGTAAACGTCGCGAACCAGATTCGCGCGGTGCGCGAGGAGTTCTTGAACAGCTCCGGGGCCTTCCACCAGGGTTTGCCGGAAGCGTTCGCGCCGTTGGGGGCGGTGCAGGCGGGCGGCTCGGGTGAGTTGGGTATGCGATGCGGGTGTGCTTTTCACGGGTCGTTTCTTTTTCTGTAGGGGTGGATGTAGCAGGGTGTGCAGAAG
Source organism: Actinotignum timonense (assembly GCF_030216305.1). GTDB lineage: Bacteria > Actinomycetota > Actinomycetes > Actinomycetales > Actinomycetaceae > Actinotignum > Actinotignum timonense_A. Next base: position 181,783 of record NZ_JASOKT010000001.1, read on the forward strand.
GCGGGCGCAGCTTCTAGGAAACCGCTAGGGCCGCACGAAGCCGTCGGTAAAGATACCGGCCACACCCCAGCGTTCTAATTGCCGGGCGCGTTCGGGGTTGTTAACTGTGTAGACGTGCACGTCTCGGCCCGCCGCGCGAGCCTGCGCCACCACGGCCGCGGTCACGGCGTCGTCACTCAGATGCAGGTAACGCGCATCGCTGAGGTCAAGGACGGTGCGCCAATCCGGCCCGAAACTCGCGCGCTCGAATAGCGCTCCGCGCGGGATTTCCGGGGCGTGACGCGCGAATTCGGCCAGTTGCAGGTGGGAGAAGGAGGAAACGAGGGCCCGCTCGGGGCCGAGCCGCCGGGCTTGCTGCGCCACCGCACGAACCAGGGCGCGAGCCTGCTCGCCGCCCTGCGCGCAGGGTTTCATTTCGATATTAATGCCCATCCCGGTCTCACGGGCAAAATCGACGAGCTGGGCGAGGGTGGGAATCTTCTCCCCCGCGAAGCCGGGGCTGAACCAGGACCCGGCGTCCAGGGTTTCCAGGTCCGTAGCCCGGAGTTCATCAACGCGCCCGCGGCCGGTGGTGGTGCGTTCCAGGGTGGCATCATGGCACAGCGGAAGGGTGCCATCCGCGGTGATATCCACATCCGTTTCGATCCAGGTGAATCCTGCCTGGTAGGCGGCCCGGAATGCGGCCATGGTGTTTTCGGGTGCGTCAGCGGACAGACCGCGGTGGGCAAAAAGTTTCATGATTGTAGTCTAAACGCAGCGGCCCGAGTAACGAGGTATCGTCACTCGGGCCGCTGATGTATCACGCTGGAAAAAGCTTAGGCAACCTTGGGTGCGTTTACGTCTTCCGGAAGCGCAGCCTTGGCGGCATTGACCACCGCGGTGAAACCGGTGGGATCATTGACGGCCATTTCAGCGAGCTGACGGCGATCAACTTCAATTCCGGCCAGGCCCAGGCCCTGGATGAAACGGTTGTAGGTCATGCCTTCGGCGCGCACGGCCGCGTTGATACGGGTGATCCACAGCTTGCGGAAGTCGTTCTTCCGCTTCTTGCGGTCGCGGTAGTTGTAGACGAAGGAATGGGTGACCTGCTCCTTGGCCTTGCGGTAGAGGCGGGACCGCTGCCCGCGGTAGCCGGACGCCCGATCGAGGGTAGTGCGACGCTTCTTCTTGGCGTTAACGGAGCGCTTGACGCGTGCCATGTTTTTCTCCTTTTACAAAACTTTTCGTCGGACGAATCTAGCGGCCGAGCAGACGGTTAACTTCGCGAAGGTTGGACTTGTCCACAACCTGGTCGCGCGAGAGCCGACGCTTCCGGGTGGAGCTCTTGTGCTCCAGCAGGTGGCGCTTATTGCGCTGTTCGCGCATGAGCTTGCCGCTTCCCGTCACGCGGAAACGCTTCTTCGCACCGGAGTGCGTCTTCATCTTGGGCATTGTTCATCCTCACTCGTGCCCCGGGGGCACATTTGATCTACCAGATCTTTCGCGCCCGCGGGCGCGCTTTCACAAGGCAACTTATTCGGTTGCGGCTGCGTTGTTATCCGTTTCGGAGGTTTTTGCGTTGCGGTCAGCCGCGCGTTTGGCGGCTTTCGCGCGCCGGTTCTCGCGTTCAGCTTCACGACGACGCCGCTGATCAGACTTCGCTTCGGACTTCCGCCGCGTGGGCGCAAGGACCATGGACATATTGCGCCCGTCAGCGCGAGGTGCTGCTTCCACAGTGGAAATTTCCGCGAGTTCTTCAGCCAGGCCGGAGAGCAGGCGCACACCCATTTCCGGGCGGGATTGTTCACGGCCGCGGAAACGAAGATCGAATTTGACCTTATCCCCGGCGTTCAGGAAACGTTCCGCCTGCGACTTCTTGGTGTTGTAGTCATTACCGTCAATCTTCAGCCCAATCCGGATGGATTTGATCTGAGTATTGGCCTGGTTACGACGTGCTTCCCGAGCTTTCTGGGCGGATTCGTACTTGTATTTCCCGTAGTCCATGAGGCGCGCGACCGGCGGATTGGAATTCGGAGCAACTTCCACCAGGTCGAGGTTCGCCTCAACGGCCAGGCGGAGCGCATCTTCCGTGCGCACCACACCAACCTGTTCACCGCTGGGGCCAACAAGGCGCACCTTAGGGACGTGGATGCGATCATTTACACGCGGTTCGTTGTTAATTGCAGTTCCTCTGTTCCTCAACGTGGACAACGCACGGAGTACTCCCGAGGTGACACGGCACGCCAAACGGCCATGTTACGAACCCGCTACCCTTTGATATGACCCGGTCCTTCCTTTTCCGAAAATTTCTTTTCGAAATAGCGGCCCGGGCGGGCGGCTAGGTGGGATTTCTCCACTTGCGTTCCGGCAGAATGCCGGATTGACCGTACTAGTTTAGCACATCGGCATGAGTTACGGATAACACCGCGGGTTATTCTCCCCACATGCGACGGCGCAGCCACGCCCCGCGGCTGCGGAACTCACCGCTCAGGAAAGCTCCGCGAGGGCCAGGGCAACGGTGAAATTACCTTCGTAAAAGGCTTTGCCAATGATGACCGAGTCTACGCAGCCGGGCGAATCGCTATCGGCGCTCGCACGGCGCTCGCTCAGCTCCCGAACCGCGCGCAGATCGGCAAGCGTCGCCATGCCGCCCGAGGCAGTGATATGCGCCTGGCTCAGCTCCGCGACCCGGTGGAGTAGCTCAAGGTTCGCCCCGGCAAGGGCGCCATCTCGGGTTCGATCTGTGACGATGTAGCGGCGCGCACCGGCGTCGTCGAGAAAATCTATAACCTCACGCAACTCCCCAACATCGGTACCGGCACCGCGCGCAACCACCCGGGCGCCGTCGACATCAAGACAAACCGCCACCCGATCCGCGTGCTGCGCCAGTACCCCCGCAACCCACGCGCGATCCCGCAGGGCGGTGGTCGCGAGATTAATGCGCTCGGCACGGGTAGCGAGAGCGCGGTCGAGCACCTCCGGGGTGTCGATGCCACCGGAAAGCTCCCAGCGCATCGGGTGGCTGTCCATGAGGCGCTCGAGCAGAGCGAAATTATCCCCGGTGCCGTATACAAGGTCGAGGTCCACCAGGTGAATCCACAGCGCTCCGGCCGCCCGAAAATCGGCGATAGCCGCCGCGGGGTCACTCCACGCTTCCGGGCCGCTACCCAGCCGCGCCGAACGCCCCGCCCGAATATCTACCGCGACGAGCAGCTCACAGCTCATCGCGATCCCCCGCGGCTGGGTTCTTCGCCGGCCTCACCGGCCGCGTCTGCCGAGCCGGCCTCGCCTTCCATGCCGTCCAGATCATCCGCATCTTCGCCCCGCGCGACTTTGCGCAGAATCTTCTCAATATCCGCCTGGGTGAGTTTCCCGGAATCCAAGGCTGCGCAGTCGGTGATGGAGCGCTCCCCCAGCATGAGCTCCTCCACGATGGGATCCAGGGAGTTGAGCAGCAGGCCGGAAGCAATTTCTTCATCGGCCTTGCCAGCGAAGAAACGCCGCGCGCGCACCATCCCGGATACGCCCGGCTCAAAACCGGTGGATTCTTTATCCAGATTGACGTCAATAAGGATGGAGCCGTAGGGGCTGAGGCGGGAAAGCATTCCGGCCACCGCGGGCGCATCATCGGAAAGGGAGGCTGGTTCCTCATCGGGATCCGGGCCGGTGATATTGCGGATATCCCACTCATCGTAGACGGGCGTTGCCAGCTGGCGGTACACCAGCGCCCCGGAATCCGTGGCCACCACCTGCACGTCCAGGCCGTGCAACGCGCAGAGCGCCGCGAGGGCATCCGCGCTATCAAAAGGTGTGAGTACCGCGTAGGTGCGCACGTCAGTCATCGAGTTATCCTCCCCTTGCGCTTCGCTTGCTTTAGTTATTTTCCCAGGTGCCGGTGAGCAGGCCGCGCCCTAATACATGCTCGCGCGCCAGGAAATACGCCACCGCGGGCCGGGTTTCCGCATCAATATCCAGCACGGTATCAAGGGCCAGCACCGCGAAAATATAGCGGTGCGGGCCGTGGCCGGCCGGCGGGGCGGCGCCCTGGAAGCTCGGAGTTCCGCCGTCGTTCTTCAAAGTGAGGGCGGGTGCCGGAAGGTCATCGGAACCGCCGGCCGCAATTTCCGCGGTATCGGCGGGCAGATTCGCAACCGTCCAGTGCCAGTAACCGGACGGGGTGGGAGCATCCGGGTCATAGCAGGAGACGAGCAAACTCACCGTGCCCTCCGGCGGGGTATCCCAGCCCAGTTGCGGATTGCGGTCCGCCCCGCCCGGGGTGGTGCCGGTGCCGGTTGCGCTTTCGGGCAGGGCTTCCCCGTTCGCGAAATCATCGGAGGTGAGGTGAAGATCAACGCTTCCGGCCGGCACTCCGGCGTAGGGATCGTGGGTGGTCATATCCGCTCCTTATGCGTGTCTTTGTGCGTGGGCGCCGCGGCCGTGCGGCGGGCGCGCTTAGGGTCCAGTCTAGCGTGATGAGGCGGCGCCTTCCGGCGCAATTTTGTCGACGGCGCCTGCGCCCCGCGGCGCGCTTACCTTACCGGTGCCGGTATCTTGAGGCGCAATTTTGTCGACGGCGCCGCCGAATCGCCTTTCGCGCTGCCCGTAGGCGGCGCAGGCTTCCCATAGGGCACGCCGTTCAAATTCGGGCCACGGCAGCGGAGAAAAATACAGTTCCGCGTAGGCGCTTTCCCACATGAGGAAATTGGAGGTGCGGTATTCCCCGCCGGTACGGATAAGGAGGTCGACGTCGCGCATGCGCGGGGCGTAAAGCTGGGCGGTCAGGGTTGCTTCGCTAATGCGCTCGGCTTTGAGTTCGCCGCGGGCCACCCGCTCGGCAACCGCGCGCACCGCATCCACGATTTCCGCGCGCCCGCCATAGTTAATGCACAGGTTGAGAACCATCCGGGTATTCCCCGCGGTCAGTTCTTCCGCGGCGCGAATTTCACGCAGCACCGAGCGCCACAGCCGGCCTTCGCGGCCCACCCACTGCACCCGCACTCCCCATTCGTGGAGCTGATCGCGGTTGGCGCGGATAATATCGCGGGAAAATCCCATGAGGAACCGGACTTCAGAAGGTGAACGCCGCCAGTTTTCGGTAGAAAAAGCGTAGACGGAGAGCTCCGCGACTCCCACTTCCAGGGCGCCGGCCACCACGTCCATGAGGGAACGCTCGCCGGCTTTATGACCTTCGGTGCGCGCCAACCCGCGGGCATTCGCCCAGCGCCCGTTACCGTCCATCACGATGGCCACGTGTTCGGGCACCCGGCCCAGAGGCGGGGGCGTGATGCCGGGCCGGTGGGCCGGAGTGGGCCGCTCCAGGTGAGGGAGATGGTCCAGCTGCGCTCGATTCGGGTGCTCGTCTGTCATGATGCCGACCTCACGATCTGCAAGGAACGTACCTTGCGTTCCAAATACCATTGCACATACGCGGAAATATAGCCGTGTGCGGTTTCCCCAGCGGTACCGGCCAGCGCGTCAATAACGTTCCAATCCCCGCGTGCCAGGGCTGCAAGGAGCCTGCGGGTATCCTCGCCCGGATAAGCGGCCCCGCGCGGGGCGCAGCGCCGGCACACCAGTCCGCCGGCTTGCACGTGGAAAGCCGTGAGATCCTCCCCGCTACCGCAGAGCGCGCAGGAGGTCACCGCTAGGCCCCACCCGGATACCGCCATGGCGCGCAGCAGGTAGGAATCCATAATCGGATAGGGAGCGTGCTGGCGGGCAGCCAGGGAATTGAGTGCGCCCAGGAGAAGGCGGTAGTGGGCCCGATCCGGTTCGCCTTCCGCCCCGAGTTTTTCCGCAACTTCCACCATGGTGCTCGCAGCCGTGTAGGCTTCAAAATCGGGCGCGATGGCCCGCCCGAAGGGATTGAGGGTAGCCACTTCCGTGACAATATCGAGGCTGCGCCCCCGGTAGAGCTGCACATCCACATAGGTAAAGGGCTCCAGGCGCGCCCCGAATCGGGAGCGGGTGCGGCGCACCCCTTTGGCCACGCAGCGCACCAAACCGTGCGCGCGTGCCAGCAGGGTGACGATGCGGTCCGCTTCCCCCAGGTCCTGCGTACGCAGGACTATTCCTTCATCCCGATAGAGTTTCACTGGCTCCCAGTTTAGCGGTGCGCGCGATTGACAGCCGAGATAATCGCCTTGAGGCCGGCGCGTGTCGTGGAGGTGTGAATACCGCAGCCCCACAGCACCTGGTCATCAATCTCGCATTCCACATAGGCGGCCGCGGAAGCATCCGTACCCTCGCTCAGGGTGTGTTCGGCATAGTCGAGCACGTGGATATACTCGCCCAGCTGTTCCATCGCGTTGACGAAAGCGTGGATGGGTCCGTTGCCGCTGCCGTGCAGGCTATGTTGCACGCCGTCGGCCTGGGTTTCCACGACGGCGCTAATATCGGTCACCCCGCCGCTGTGATTGGTGAATTCCAGGGCGCGCAAACGGTAGCGACCCCACGGGGTGCTGGCCGCACCCGGCGCGCCAGGTGCGTTCTGCGAGGTCGCAGCGCCCGCCGAACCCGTTGCACCGGTCAGCTTCGCCGCAGCAGCGCCCGCCGGCTCTTGCTCCGCATACCCTTGCGAGAGCGGGAGGTATTCGTCCACGAAAATATCCCACAGGGTATCCGCGCTGACTTCTTCGCCGGTGCGTTCCGTCCAGGTTTGCACAATGCGGGAGAGTTCGATTTGCATGCGCCGGGGCAGATCCAGATTGCGGGTGGTTTGCATAAGGTAGGCAACCCCGCCCTTGCCGGACTGGGAATTAACCCGCACGATGGCATCGTAGGTGCGCCCCACGTCCTTGGGATCAATGGGCAGATAGGGCAGCGCCCAGGGAACCTGCCGTTCATCTCCGCCGGCCGCGGCCAGATCCGCGGCCCGCCGTTGCATCCCCTTCTTAATGGCGTCCTGATGGGAGCCGGAGAACGAGGTGTAGACAAGCGAACCGGCGTAGGGCACCCGCGGGCCCACCTCAATCCCGGTGCATTCTTCGCACACATCCACGATGGCATCAATATCGGAAAGATCCAGTTCCGGATCAATCCCCTGCGAATAAAGATTCATCGCCACCGTAATAAGATCAACATTTCCGGTGCGCTCCCCCTGCCCGAAGAGGCAGCCTTCCACCCGGTCAATACCGGCGAGCATCGCCAATTCGGTGGTGGCCACCCCGGTGCCGCGATCATTGTGATTATGCGCGGAAAGCGCCACGTACTCGCGCTTGGGGATATGGCGGGAGAAGTATTCGATTTGATCAGCGTAGACGTTCGGAGTGGCGCGTTCCACCGTGGTGGGAAGATTAATAATAATTTCGCGCTCGGCATCCGGTTGCCAGACATCCATAACGGATGAGCACACCTCGAGGGCGTAATCAATTTCAGTATCCACGAAAATTTCCGGGGAATAATCGAAACCGAAAATGAGATCATCCGGAAGTACTTTTTCGGCGTAAGCCACGATTTCCCGGGTTCCGGCCATGGCCAGTTCGCGGATGGCTTCCTTGGAGGAGCCAAAAACCACATCGCGGAACACCGGTGACGTGGCGTTGTACAGGTGCACGGTGGCGCGCGGGAATCCAGCCAGCGCATCGATGGTGCGGTGAATAAGTTCGGGGCGCGACTGGGTGAGAACCGAGACGGTCACGTCGTCAGGCACCGCGCCGTCTTCCGCCAGGGAGCGTACAAAATCCCAATCGGTTTGGGAGGCGGCCGGGAAACCGATCTCAATTTCCTTCACACCGATCTTGACAAGTAGATCGAAAATCCGACGTTTGCGGATCATATCCATCGGTTCGATAAGGGCCTGGTTGCCGTCACGCAGATCGGTGGAAAGCCAGCGCGGCGCCTTGGTAATGCGATTATTGGGCCAGGTACGATCCGGCAGCGCAATCGGATTGGTATCCAGGAACGGCCGATACTTGTAGAAGGGCATACCCGAGGGGCGCTGACGGTGCGTGTATCCGGAAGTTTTCATGGGGTGGTCACCTTTTATTTTTGTGTGGCGGTCAAATTTAAGAACGACGGCGCAGCTTAACCCGCCGCGAGAAGCCGAATAAGCTCGCGGCGGCTCATAAGGAGAAGGCGAAGGGTACCCATAGGCATAACTCTAGCCCCTCAGCTAGCTGAATATGCACAGATTTTTCCGAGATGTGAGACATAACGCCCGTATTATGGACGGTCTCGTCGGTTTATAGCACCGCGGGGAAAGCATTCCAGTATCCCAGGCTCATGAGTAGCACCGCTTGGGCGCACAAAGTGAGCAGCGTAGTAACCCGTGCGATGCGCCCCATGCCGGGCCGGGCATTCCAGCTACGGAAAGCGGCCCGCACGTGCATCCACGCCGCCCCCAGCGCCGCCAGGTGAACAAGGGCGAAACCGCCCTGCACGATGAGGAGATTATGGGAGTAGGTGAGCGCGATATGGGCCACGGCCACCAGGTACACGAGGAAGACCGCCCAGGCGCCCACCACCGAGAGGGAAGCGAGATTGAGAGCTGCCCCCGATCCGGAGAAATTCGAGAGGCGATGCCCGCGCACCGGAATCCAGCACACCGCCACCAGCACAATGCTCACCGCCAGGAGGGCAACGCCGCCCAGCGCGATATAGAGCGCTGTTTGAGCGGTGAACCACCCGCCGGCCGTGAGGGTGGGGGCCACGAAGGCCTGCCGTGGTTGGTCACCGGCCACCCGCGGTTGCGCCGTCGCCGTAAAGGGTAAACCATTGACCCAATCCGCGGTGTCTTGCATGGCCGCGCGCGAAAGCTTACTGCGGTTGATCTGGAGGCCGTGGTCGGCGTCCTTGTAATAGCGCACCGTGAGCGCGCTGTTGCCGGCTTCTTCCAGGTAGCGGGCCATCATCTGCGGGCCCTGGATGGTCGGCATGGAATTATCGGCCGTGCCGTAGAGCATAAGGACCGGCATGGTCATCTGCTTCTCGTAGGGGGCCGCATCGAAATCGATATAGCGGAAGGTATCGGGGCCAAAATCCTGGCCGATGAGCTTCGGGATGGCGGCGCGCAGCCGGGCCGGGGCGTGAATTTCGCGCAGGTAGGCGTCCGCCGCGTAGGCTCCCTGCTGGCGGATCGGGAGCACCGGCGCGCTGATGAGGGCCACGTAATTGACCGCCTTCGCGCTGGTGGCCACAATCGGGGCCACGAAACAGCCTTCGGATACCGCGTACAGACCCGAGTGGCGTGCATCGACATCCTCCCAGGAGAGCATCTCCCGGTACACATCTTCAAAATCCGCGGCGAGCTGGAGGTAATCGCGATGCGTCGTCGTATAGTTCGCTACCCGTTTTTCCGGAACCACCGTAATAATCCCGGTGGAAGCAATCGCTTCGGTTTCCCGCCCGAAATCGCGCGCAGAAGAGGTGCCGGTGCCGTGGATAAAGAGCATCCCGGGGACCACCGGGCCCGCGCCCACCGGGCGTTTGACGACGGCGGGAATGAGGGTGCCATCGCGCAAGGTGATTGTGACGGTGCTGCTAGCCACCTGGTAGGTTCCCAGCCGCGCTGTGGGGACCCCGGTAGAAATGGTGGTATCCGGGGTTTGCGGGGCGATCGCCGCGGTCATGGGCTGCGGATTCCAGCCCGGCCCGAAGGCGCTCCCGATGAGCCCGGCGGCCAACACTACAATGAGCCAGGTGACGAAGCGTTTGTGGGTGGGCAGCCAGCGCCGCCAGCCCCTGCGCGCGGTGCGTTCCGGCTGGTCGGTGTGATTCGGGTGCTCATCGCGCCCCCGGCGCGCGGTACGTTCTGCGCGATCCGCGCTCTCCAGGTGGCTAGCTGGCACCAGGGTGCGCCCCGGCGGCGGATTCTCGGTGGGCGGGGTGTAGGGAAGATCGGTCAGGCGCACGTATCAGAACCCGAGTCGATCCAGCATTTTCGGGTCGCGCTGCCAGTCTTTGGAGACCTTCACGTGCAAATCGAGGTAGACCGGCGTGCCCAGCAGCGCCTTAATAGCTTTGCGGGCATCGCGCCCGATCTGGCGCAAGCGCGCTCCCCCGCGCCCAATAACAATCCCCTTCTGGGAATCGCGCTCCACGTGCAGCGAGGCGTGGATACGCACCAGCGGGCCCCCATTAGGTGCGGTCTCCTCAATAATTTCGTCGATGGTGACCGCGAGGGAGTGCGGAAGTTCTTCGCGCATTTTTTCCAGGCCGGCTTCGCGGATAAGCTCCGCGATGAGGGTTTCTTCCGTTTCGTCGGTAATGGCATCCAACGGATAGAGCGGCGGGGAAACGGGCAGCTGCTTAATAATCTGCTCGGTGAGGAGTTCCACCTGATCCATCGTGGTGGCACTCACCGGCACGATCTCCACAAAATCATGGAAGGCAGCCACGGCCACAATTTTTTCCGCGAGGGCTTCGCGAGTGACCAGATCAGTTTTGGTAATCGCGGCGATCATGGGGACTTTCGCGCGCACCGCCAGATCGAGGAGGTATTTATCACCCGGCCCGAGTTTTTCATTGGCGGGCAGGCACATAATGATGGTGTCCACATCGGCGATGGAATCGCGCACCATATCGCCCAGGCGTTCGCCCAGCAGGGTGCGCGGGCGGTGCATCCCCGGGGTATCCACAAGGATCACCTGGCCGGCATCCCGGGTCACAATGGCGCGAATAATACGCCGGGTGGTTTCCGGGCGGGCGCTGGTGATGGCGACCTTCTTCCCCACCATCGCGTTCGTGAGGGTTGATTTCCCGGCGTTCGGGCGGCCCACCACCGAGGCGAACCCGGCCCGAAATTCTGTGTTCTCCACCGTCATTGTGTTCTAGTCCTCGCCCTCATCTTCAGTTTCTTCGCGCGCAACGATAATAGTCGATAACCGGCGCCGGCGCCCTTCGAAACGGTCGGCCACCATGTGGATTCCGGCCACGGTTGTTTCGGCGCCGCGGATGGGGACGCGCCCGATGCTCTTGGCGAAGAGGCCGCCGGCGGTATCTACGTCGTCGTCCTCCAATTCGATTCCGAAGAGGTCACCGAGGTCGTCAATGGGCATGCGCGCCGGGATCCGGAAGCTTCCCGCTTCGAGTTCTTCCACCGCCGGGAGGGCCCGGTCGTGTTCATCGGAAATTTCGCCCACGAGTTCTTCCACGAGGTCCTCGATGGTAACCAGGCCGGCAATTCCGCCGTATTCATCCACAACGAGGGCGATGTGGACCTGGTCGGCCTGCATTTCCCGCATGAGGGTGTCAATAATCTTAGTTTCCGGAACGAAAACCGGTTCGCGTACCAGATCGGCTACCCGCAGGTCATCGTGCTGGTGGCGCCGGTGCACCCGCCGGATCACGTCCTTGAGGTAGAGCACGCCGATCACATCATCAATGGATTCCCGGTAGACCGGCACCCGGGAGAAACCGGAGCGGGTGAAGAGGGAAATAGCGCGATCCAGGGTTTCATCCGCCTCCACCGCGATCATATCGGTACGCGGCACCATGACCTCGCGCACCAGGGTATTACCCATATCGAAAAGCGATTGCAGAATATCGCGTTCGGCATCGTCCAGGGCTTCGGATTCGGCCACGCGTTCCACCATCACGGCGAGCTGGTCTTCTTGGCGCTGTTCGGCTTCCTCGGGTGAAAATTCACGTTCCCGGATGAGCAGCGAAAGCAACCAGGTGAGCGGAGAAAGCCACCAGGTGGCTTTGCGTAGCACCCGCTGGTGGCGTTCCACCCCGAAACTCAGGGGGTTGAAGAAGGCGAAAGCGAGGAGGGCCAGGACCGTCACGCCGAAGAAAATGGGGAAGATCTGCCACCAGGCCGCCACATCGGTTCCGAGGGCGAAAGTGAAGCAGATTCCGTAGCTGGCCATGAGGAGCGCACGCACCACGGCGATGCCCATGGAGGCGGCCGGGCGGCGGGCCATAATGGCCACCACGCGCGCCGAACCGCGTTCCTTATGTGCGTACATTTCCGCGGCTTCGGTGCGGGTCATGCGCCCGAGGGCCGCGCCCACCACCGTGCACCACAAAGAAAGCAGGAGGCACAGGCCGGCAGCAATATAAAACGGGGCGGAGGGCAGCGTTCCCGCTGCCACGGGTAAGTGATCCATCCTTTCTTACACCTCCGTGGGGCGCGGATCGCCTCCCCCGCGTTCGGAAAGGAACACGAGGAGGAGTTGGCGTTGCAAAGCGAACATGGTGTCTTTTTCTTCCGGGGTTGCGTGGTCGTAGCCGAGCAGATGCAAAATCCCGTGGGTTACGAGGAGCAGAATTTCCTCCGCGGTGGAGTGCCCCATGGCGTGGGCCTGGCGGCTGGCAACCTGCGGGCATACCGCAATATCGCCGAGCATTCCCGGGCGCGGTTCTTCACCGGGCGGGGCCGGGCGCACCTCATCCATGGGGAAGGACATCACGTCTGTGGGCCCTTCCAGGTCCATCCACGTGACGTGGAGATCCGCCATGGCATCCTCATCGAGGAGCACGATGGACAGATCCGCCATGGAATGCACCCGCATCTTATCGAGGACGTAGGTGGCTAGCTCCGAGATCTCTTCCAGATCCGGAGCCGGACTAAAACTCGATTCGTCATTTACTTCTATCATGTGGTCTTTCCTGACAACCGTTCCCTAGATTCTCCCGAAACTGCCCTACCGCAACGCGCGCCGCACTACTCGCCGCTACTCACACCTATCGCCCCGCGCTAGCGCTGCCGGGAATCCCAGCGGGCATAGGCGTCAATAATTTCGGCAACTAAACGGTGGCGCACCACGTCCGCCGAGCTCAGCTCCGAGAAATGGATCCCCGGAACATCGCGCAGAATCCGCCGCACCACCTGCAATCCGGACACTTTATTCGCCCCGAGATCAACCTGGGTGATATCGCCTGTCACCACCATTTTAGAGTTGAAGCCGAGCCGGGTGAGGAACATTTTCATTTGTTCGGGTGTGGTGTTCTGCGCCTCGTCCAGAATCACGAAGGCATCGTTGAGGGTGCGCCCGCGCATATACGCCAGCGGCGCCACCTCAATGGTGCCGGCCGCCATGAGTTTCGGAATGGAATCCGCGTCGAGCATGTCATACATGGCGTCGTAAAGCGGGCGCAGGTACGGGTCGATTTTATCGGTGAGGGATCCGGGCAGAAAGCCGAGGGATTCTCCGGCTTCCACCGCCGGGCGCGTCAAAATAATACGTTTGACCTGCCCGTCATTGAGAGCCACCACCGCTTTGGCCATCGCCAAATAGGTTTTCCCGGTGCCGGCCGGCCCGATCCCGAAGGTAATATCATGGGCGTCGATGGCGTCCACGTAGGCTTTTTGCCCCAGGCTTTTCGGCCGGATCGTTTTACCGCGGTTCGATAAAATATCGGTGTGCAGCAGCGTGGTGGGATGCGCCACGCCGGCGCGCGCAATATTAACGGCACGGGCAACTGCGTCCCGGGTGAGGATTTCACCTTCGGCGACGACGTCGATTAATTCCCCAATGAGCGATTCGGCAAGATCGAGCTCCGCGGCCGGGCCCGTCAGGGTGATCCGGTGGCCGAGCACGTGAATGGTGGTGGGGGCTAGCCGTTCTTCCAAGGTTCGCAGCACGTCATCACGATGCCCGAGCAGATGAATCATGGAAACCCGGTCCGGCACCACAATGGTGCGCTGGCTGTTTTCTGTGTGCGTCATTACGTCCTATAGTAGCGTGCCCAGCGCGCGCACGGTGGCGATACTTGCCAGGGCGTAGGCCCCAGCAGAAGCACTGCGCAGCACATGCGCGCCCAGCAGCACCGGGATGGCCCCCGCTGCCTGCAGCATCGCCATTTCTTCCGGTGCGATTCCGCCTTCCGGGCCGATAATGACGGCCACGGGGCCGGCCACCTGCGCGGTACTCACTTTTCCGCGGGCCACCGCCTCAGCCAGGCTCAGTTCGGCTTCCTCGTGGCAGAGCAGCACAGTGCTCCCGGTAAGGGCCTGAGGTAGCTGCGCCGTCGTACTTAAGGAACGGATGCGCGGAATATAGCTGCGCCGTGATTGTTTCGCCGCGGCGCGTGCCGTCGCCTGCCAGCGCGCCCGGCCCTTCTCCTCTTTGTTTTTCCAGGAGGCGACGCAGCGGGCCGCTTCCCACGGGAGGATATCCCACACCCCGTATTCGGTGCAGGTTTCCACGGCCTGTTCGTCGCGGCCGCCCTTCGCGAGGGCCTGGACGAGGGTGATCGGCCCGGCCGGTTTCGGTTCCGCGCTCGCTTCCTCCACGCGGGCGCGCACCTCATTTTTGGCGACGACGCTCACCGTGCAGCGGGCCCGCCGGCCCTCCCCATCGGAGATCAGGATCTCCTCCCCCACCCGGATGCGCATCACGCTAGCGTGGCGGGCTTCGTCACCGGTGAGGCTCAGTTCCTGGCCCACGCTCAGGGCGGCGCCGGCTCCGCCCCCGGGCCGGGTGGCGGGGAAATCGGCGAAGAAAAGCGGGAGCGTCACAGTGAACTCAACCTTTCGCGCAATTTATCGAAGAAGGATTTGCCCTGCTCGGCGAGCTGGGCGTCCTGCACGCTTTCCCCGCGTAGTTCGGCCAGTTCACGCAGGAGTTCGCGCTGGCGTTCATCCAGGTCAGTGGGTGTTTTCACCGCGACGGTGATCCGCATATCCCCGCGGCCCTTGCCGCGCAGCCGGGCCACGCCCAGGCCCTTGAGGGTGAGGACCACGCCGGAGGAGGTCCCGGCGGGAATCTCCAGCTCGCGGTCCCCATCCAGAGTGGGGATGGTGACACTGCCGCCCAGGGCCGCGAAAGTCATGGGCACCTGGACTTCGCCAAGGAGTTCATCGCCCACCCGCTGGAAAATGGGGTGTTCTTCCACCCGGATTTCCACGAAAATATCGCCGGCCGGGGCGCCGAAGGTTCCGGCGTCGCCCTGGCCGCGCAGGCGGATACGCATACCGTTCTCGATGCCGGCCGGGATGTCCACGGTGAGGGTTTTTTCTTGGCGGATGCGCCCGGTGCCGTGGCAGGGGCGGCAGGGGTCGGCGATAACGGTGCCGTGGCCTTCGCAGGTGTGGCAGGGCACCTGGGTAACCATCTGGCCGAAGAGGGAATTCGTGACCTGCTGGACCATCCCCTGGCCCTGGCAGGCCCCGCAGGTCACCGGCTGGGATCCGGCCGCGCAGCCGCTACCCGCGCAGGTGGGGCACACGGTGAAGAAGGAGTCGCTCACCTGGCGCTGGGCTCCGAAGACCACATCGGAAAGTTCAATGCTCAAACCAAGGAGGGCATCGCGCCCGCGTTCCCCGCGCGGGGCCGGGCCACCGGCGCGCATTCCCCCACCCCCGAAGAAGGTGGAGAAAATATCGTTCATATCGAAACCGAAACCGGCCGCCCCGGCTCCCCCGCCGCGCCCGCCGAGGTCATATTGGCGGCGCGAATCCGGGTTGGAGAGCACCGTATACGCTTCGTTGACTTCCTTATAGCGTTCTGCGGCTTCCGGACCGGCGTGATCCGGGTGTAATTTGCGCGAGAGGCGCAGGTACGCTTTGCGGATTTCTTCCTGGCTCGCATCGCGTTCCACCCCGAGGGTTTCGTAAAAATCAGCCACATTTCTCCCGTCTTTGTTCTTTTCTGCGCCCTGCCCGCGCGCCGGCACGCTTCACTCGCGAGTGACCGCGCCCGGTGCCGCGCACTACGCTGCGATAGTTCCGTTCCCTACCACTGCGACCGCCACTACGATCACCACTACGACCGCCACTACGACTGCCCGGACAGAATACCGGATAGATAGTGGGCAACGGCGCGCACCGCCGCGATATTCCCGGGATAGTCCATTCGGGTAGGGCCGACGACGCCTACCCGGGCCACTTCATGCCCGGCTACTTCGTAACTTGAAGAGACCACCGAGGTTTCACTCAGGTTTTCATGATCATTTTCCACCCCGATGGATACTGCCACATCAGTTTCCATCGCGGCGAGGAGGCGCAGCAGCACTACCTGTTCTTCCAGGGCATCCAGCACCGGGGAAATCGAGTGGAGGAAATCCACCGAGTGGCGTGAGAGATTGGCGGTGCCGGCCATCGTGAGGCGGTCCTCCGCGCCAGTATGCACCGCGGTAGTGAGCGCCGCCGCGATATCGCGCAGAGCCGCGGCGGCTTCCGGTTCACTACGTTCGGCGATCTCCGCGAGAACGGCCACCGCGGTGGTGAGCGGCTGGCCGTTACAGCGGGTGGTAACCTCCCGGCTCACCGCATCCACATCCAGGCCCTCCAGGTGCGGGGGCACCGCGATGACGCGCTGTTCTACCCGCCCCGCGCTGGTAATAACCACGAGGAGAATACGGGTGGCGCCGAGCCAAATGAGTTCCAGGTGGCGCAGCACCGCTTTATCGAGGGCCGGGTATTGGATAACCGCGACCTGCTGGGTGAGATGGGAAAGCAGGCGGGCCGCGCGCTCCAGCACATCGTCCAGGTCCACCGCGGCGTCCAAGATTTGGCTAATGGCGCGCCGTTCCGCTCTGGAGAGCGGTTTGACGGTGGTGAGGGAATCCACGAAAGCCCGGTAGCCCGCATCCGTGGGAATACGCCCGGCCGAGGTATGCGGGTGGGTGAGCAGCCCGGCTTCTTCCAGAACCGCCATATCGTTGCGGACGGTGGCCGGGGAAACTCCCAGCGCGTAGCGTTCCACGAGGGCCTTGGATCCCACCGGTTCGCGGGTGGTGACGTAATCGCGCACAATCGCCTCAAGAACGCGCCCGCGCCGATCTTCTGCCGCCACCGGTATCCTTCCTCCCTGCGCCGTGGAACCACGGCGGTGCTTGTTGCCTTACCCTGAGTTACCTTGAGCCCCGCTCAGCACTCTATACCTTCGAGTGCTAATTCTACGCGGGGCGGCCCGGGAGCGCATACCCTTAGAGCGTGATGTTCTCTGCTACCGGAATGCCTGATCGCTACGGCGACGACGTACTCGCTCGCGATCCGCACGACCACCGCCGCGCCTCCCGCCCCGTCCCGGCCGCACCCGGCCTCCTCATTGAAGACGTGGCCTCCGGCTTTGTGGGCGAAGTGCTCTCGGTGGGGAAAGTAGCCGGGCGCTGGCAAATGGAACTGGAGGGCCGCGGCGGGGTGCGCCGTTCCTTCCCGCTGGGCAAAGGCTATTGGATCGACGGCGAGCCGGTGGAGATCACCGCCCCGCGCACGGAGGCGCCGCGCGGCCGGCTCCTCACCGCCTCCGGTTCTTTTCACGTGAAAGCGCGGGCGCGCGTGGCACGCGCCTCGCGTATCTGGGTGGAAGGGAAGCACGACGCCGAACTGGTGGCCAAGATCTGGGGTGAGGATCTGGCCCTCGAAGGGGTGGTGGTCGAGGAATTACTCGGGGTGGATAATTTGGAAGCGGTGGTGCGGGAAACTGCCCCTGATGATGAGCACCGCCTGGGCGCGCTGGTGGATCACCTGGTACCCGGCTCGAAAGAATCGCGGATCGCGGCGCGGGTGGCCGGCCCGGGCGTACTGGTGCTCGGCCATCCCTATATTGATGTGTGGCAGGCCATTAAACCCGCCGCGGTGGGTTTGCGGGCCTGGCCGGAGGTACCGCGCGGGGAAGATATTAAGGTGGGTACCCTGCGCCGGCTCGGCTGGCCGCACGAAACGGCTGAAGATATTGGCCGGGCCTGGACCCACATCCTCTCCTGCGTGCACTCCTATAAAGATATTGAGCCCGCACTGCTGGGCCGCATGGAGGAACTCATCGATTTCGTCACCGCCGCCGGGACCAGGTAGTAACTACAATCCCGAGGCCCTCAGGGTATATCCTTGCTGCGTGCGCTTATCCGGCCCCGGCCGGAGCCGCTGCCCTCGTTGTTTCGGTTCTTCTTCACCCCTATCAGGAGTTGTGATCACGTGGCCCTCCAGCGCCGCTCCCTCGTGGACAAAATCGCTGTTGCGTCCCCGCGCGGCACCCTCGCCGTCGCTTCGGTTCTCGTGGGACTTGTTTCTCCCTTCATCACGCTATCGGGAGAAAACGCCACCACGATTGTGTTCTTCCGCTTCGGCTTAGCTTTCCTCGCCCTGCTGCCCATGGTGGTTCATGAATGGCGCCAGTACGGGCCGATGCGGCGCGCCGATCTGCTGCTCTACGCGGTGTGCGGGGTGTGCTTCGGGGTGGATATGGCCCTGTGGACACCCTCCGTGCTATTGGCCGGCCCCTCGGTTTCCGCCGTGGTGGTCAATTACGTGCAGGCCCTCGCGGTACCTTTGGTCGCGTGGCTGTTCTTCCGCAACCGGGTGCCGTGGATGTTTTTCGTAGCCGCACCTTTTTCCCTCGGCGGGATTTTCTTGCTTTCCGGTATTCTCGACGGCGCAGGCGGATCTGACCTGGTACGTGGCATTATCCTCTCCGCGCTCGCGGGCCTGACCTACACCGTTTATGTAGTCCTCACCGGGCGCACTAATTCTCCACACCACCAGGGCACCGCCATGGCGATTGTGTGCCTGGTTACCACGGTGGTTTCCACCCCGCTGCTCATTGCTACTCACGGGCCCCTCACCCTCGCGCTGTCGGCCAGTTCTTGGGGCTGGATGATTCTGATTGCGCTGTCCAGCCAGGTGCTGGGGTGGTTGTTCTGCCAGGCGAGTATGCCGCTGGTTAACCCTTCCGTGGCCGCCACCCTTATTTTGATTCAGCCACTGAGCGCCATTGTTTTTTCCGCAGTGCTCGTAGGTGAACGACTCTCCGCCCTGCAATGGCTGGGCGCGATTATTATGCTGCTCGGAATTTTCCTTATCGGGCGGGCTCCAAAGCGCCGCTACCGGCTCGGCATCAAACGCCCCTCACTGCGCATCCGGCGTAGGCCCGTAGCGTAAAACTTCCCCGACGGACGACCTTCGCGGCACCCCTTCGATAGATTGCGACTATGGTCCCCTACCACGAAGGAGTAGCTATGCGGGGTAACAATGTCACCACTTTCCCGGTTCTCGCCGATAAGAGCGTTATTGTCACGGGCGGAGCCTCCGGACTCGGGCGCGAAGCATCGATTCTTTTTGCTGAAGCCGGCGCCAAGGTCATCGTCGCTGATTACAATCTGGAAGGCGCTGAAGAAACTGTCGCTACCATCAAGAAGGCCGGTGGCGAAGCTATTGCGGTGCGTACCGATGTTTCGGATTCCGAATCTGTCCAAAAGATGGTTGCTACCGCGGTAGAAACCTACGGGCGCTTGGATGGTGCTTTCAATAATGCCGCGGCGGCCCCCGATAATGCGCTCACCTCGGAATTCGATGAAGACTACTGGGATAAGCTCATGAAAGTCGATCTCAAGGGTGTGGCGCTGTGCATGAAGTACGAAATTAAGCAATTCCTCGCGCAAGGCGATGGAGGTGCCATCGTCAATACCGCTTCGGTTTCCGGAATTCGGCCCCAACCCTTTAACCCCGCTTATGTTTCCGCCAAGCACGGAGTGATTGGCCTAACCAAGGTGGCGGCAGTGGAGAACGGGCCACATAATATCCGCGTCAACGCTATTGCCCCGGGCGCAATTGATACTCCCATGCTGCACGATGCACTCGAAGCCCTGGGTACGAGCGGCGAGGAATACGCACCCATGATTTCCTTGCTCAATCGTTTTGGTAGCCCGCGCGAAATCGCGCAACCGGCCCTGTGGTTGCTTTCCGATGCAGCTTCTTACGTGACGAGCACCGTGATCGCCGTGGATGCCGGCTACACCGGGCGTTAGCGCCCGGCACGTTCAGAAATAACCAGACCCCGCGCTACCAGAGGGCCCGGGTCACGGTATCAGCCAGGAGCCGCCCGCGCCGGGTCAGAACAAGACGCCCGGCGCGGGCGGTTTCTGCCTCAACTAAACCGTCCCGGATCAGGCCTTCCACCACCGCGGCATCCACGCCCCGGGGAATATCAATTCCGCGGCTCATCCGGATACCGAGCATGATTTTTTCTTCGCGTTGTTCGGCCGGGCTGAGGATTTCCCGCTCCAGGGCCGGCGAAACAATGGCTGGCTGGCTCGCGGCTGGCTCGCCCGGCGCGCGGAGCGCGGCGGCGGCGTCGTCGTTCCCTATTCCGCGCGCCCAGACCCGATCCGCGTAAGCACGCGGGTGTTTGACGTTCCAGAACCGAACCCCGTTAATATGCGAGTGCGCGCCGGGGCCGTAGCCCCACCAATTCGCATTCTCCCAGTAGTAGCAATTGTGGCGGCATTCGTGACCGGGGCGGGCCCAATTCGAAATCTCGTACCAGCGGTAGCCGGCCGCGGAGAGGATATCGTCGGCGACCTCGTATTTATCGGCGAGCTCGTCCGGATCGGGGAGGCTAATGAGGCCGCGGCGGGCCTGCATCCCCATTTTGGTGCCCGGTTCCACCATGAGCCCGTAGGCGCTGATATGCGCGGGTTCGAGAGCGAGAGCGGCCGCGAGCGAGGTGCGCCACTGCTCCATCGTTTCTCCGGGCGCCCCGTAAATGAGGTCGAGGGAATACTCCAGACCCAGCTCCCGGGCCCAGCCGGTCACGCGTTCGACCTGGCCGGGGCTGTGTTGGCGATCAAGGGTACGCAGCACCTCGGGCACGGCTGATTGCATCCCGAAGGAGATGCGGGTGAAACCGCCGGCCCGCAGGGTGGCGAGGGCCGCGCGGTCCACGGATTCCGGATTGCATTCCGTGGTGATTTCAGCGCCCTCGGCCAGGCCGAAAGCGCGGTCCAGCTCCGCGAGCACCGCGACGAGCTGCCCGGCATCCAGCAGGGTGGGGGTACCGCCCCCGAAGAAAACAGTGCGCAGCGCGGCGCGGTTGCTGCCGGTATCGAGGACCTCCCGCGAGAGCGCTATTTCGCGGGCGAGGGACGCCGGGAAATCATCGCGGCCTGCCCCCGGCCCGAAGCTCGGCTTGGTGTAGGTGTTGAAATCGCAATAGCCGCAGCGCACCGTGCAAAAAGGAATATGAACGTAGGCGGAAAAACCGGCGCTCACATCCGGATTCGGGAGCGCGCCGGAGGCCGGGGCCGGCTCGCCGTGCGGAAGGGACGCCATCGGAGCCTAGGCTCGCAACGCGAGAACATCGTGGATGGTGCGCCCGGCCGCGATGCCGCGTTCCTCGAAACGGGTGAGCACGCGTTCCTCCCAGCGCGGCGCGAAACCGCCGCGTTCGGGGGTGGGATCCGCGGGGTCCGGGCGTTCACCGGCGTGCGGATTCGTGAAATACGGGGATGATTCGACGACGTCGCGCATCTGCCAGGCGTAATTATCCCAATCCGTGGCCAGCCGCCAGGCGCCCCCTTCCCGGAGCATCCCGGCCACCACCGTGGCAAAAGGCGCGGCAACCAGGCGGCGCTTATGGTGGCGGGCTTTACGCCAGGGATCGGGGAAGAACGTCCACACCTGCTCGGCGCGCGGATTCGCGGCATTCGGATGGGCGGTGCTGCGCGCCGGCCCGCAAGCAGTCACGTCCTCCCCGCGTACCAGGCCCGCGCATTCCAGCCCAAAGAGGACGGGGAGGGCTTGGGCGGCGTCGGCCTCCAGCACCCGCACGTTGGTCACGCCCGCACGCAAAATACTGGCCACGCAGCGCGCCGCGCCGGGAGCCCAGGCTTCCACGAGCAGCACATTATATTCGGGGTGGCGCTGGGCGAATGAAACACCGTGCTCGCCCGAACCGGGGCCGATTTCCACGGCGAGCGGGGCCTCGCGGCCGAAAACTTGCCCGAGGTCGCAGCGGGCATCCAAGGCTACCGTGGTGGCCTGGGGGCCGGGTGCCAGCGGCACAAAAAGTTCGGGGTGGCGGGCCACCGTTTCTTCGTGGCGCGCACCCAGGCGCGAACCACGCAGGGAGAAGGAGCGGATGCGCCATTGGGAGCGGTCGGGTGCGGAGGGCCCGGCTGCGCCGTCGTACTGCTGCGGCGTGGCATCCGGGCGAGCCGCGCGTGAATCTTCGGGACGCTCGGACATAGCTACTTCCCCGTGGGTGCTTCGGAGGTGAGGGCAGCCACGAAAGCTTCCTGGGGCACGTCCACGCGCCCGATGGATTTCATGCGCTTCTTACCTTCCTTCTGCTTCTCCAGCAGTTTGCGTTTACGCGAGACGTCGCCGCCGTAGCACTTGGAGAGCACGTCCTTACGTAGGGCCTTGATGGTTTCGCGGGCGATAATGCGCGAACCTACCGCGGCCTGCACCGGAATTTCGAATTGCTGGCGCGGGATGAGGGTCTTGAGTTTCTTCGTCATCTCATTGCCGTAAGAGTAGGCCTTGTCCTTGTGGACGATGGCGGAGAACGCATCGACCTGTTCGTGATTGAGCAGCACATCCACCTTGACCAGATCGGAGGGCTGTTCACCGGCAATATCGTAATCGAGGGACGCATAGCCCTTCGTGCGCGACTTGAGCTGGTCAAAGAAATCGGTGACGATCTCCGCCAGCGGCAGTACGTAGTGAATCTCCACCCGCTCGGCGGTGAGGTAATCCATGCCCTGGAGCGCCCCGCGCCGTTCCTGGCACAGCTCCATAATGGAGCCCACGTAATCGGAAGGAGCCAGGATCGTGGCGCGCACGGTCGGCTCGTAAATCTCCCGAATTTTCCCTTCCGGGAATTCCGAAGGATTCGTGACGGTCAGTTCTTCACCGGCATCCGTGATGACCCGGTAGATCACCGAGGGCGCGGTGGCAATAATATCGAGGTCGAATTCCCGCTCGAGGCGTTCGCGAATAATCTCCAGGTGGAGCAGTCCCAGGAAGCCGCAGCGGAAGCCGAAACCGAGGGCCACCGAACTTTCCGGCTCGTACACCAGCGAAGCATCATTGAGCTTGAGTTTTTCCAGGGCCTCGCGCAGGTTCGGGAAATCGGAGCCGTCCATCGGGTAGATCCCGGAGTACACCATCGGTTTCGGATCGAGGTAGCCGGGCAGGGCTTCGGTGGCACTCTCCCGCGCGCCGGTCACGGTATCCCCCACGCGGGTTTGGCGCACATCCTTCACGCCGGTGATGAGGTAGCCCACTTCCCCGGCGCCCAGCGCGGTGGTGGGCGTGGGTTCAGGGGAAATCACGCCCAGTTCCAGGAGTTCGTGTTCGGTGCGGGTGGCCATGGTGCGCACCTTCGAGCGGGTGGTCAGCTCACCATCAACCACACGCACGTAGGTGACGACCCCGCGATAAATATCGTAAACAGAATCGAAAATCATGGCGCGGGCCGGGCCGTCCGGGCGCCCCGACGGCGCGGGAACCTCCGCGACGATCCGGTCGAGGAGCTCGGGCACACCCTCCCCCGTTTTCCCGGAGACCGCCAGGCAGTCTTCCGGTTCCACGCCCAGGAGCGAGGCCACTTCTTCCGCGATTTTTTCAGGCTGCGCGGAAGGCAAATCGATTTTATTAAGCACGGGAATAATCGTGAGGTCATTTTCCATGGCCATATACAAATTGGCCAGGGTTTGCGCTTCAATTCCCTGGGTGGCATCCACGAGCAGCACCGCACCTTCGCAGGCCGCCAGCGAACGATTGACCTCATAAGAAAAGTCCACGTGGCCCGGGGTGTCGATCATATTGAGAGCGTAGGCTTTCCCCTCCACCGACCACGGCAAACGCACGGCCTGCGATTTGATGGTGATGCCGCGCTCACGCTCAATATCCATCCGGTCCAGGTATTGGTCACGCATTTCGCGCTGCTCCACAATCCCGGTGAGTTGGAGCATCCGGTCAGCCAGCGTGGACTTTCCGTGATCAATATGCGCAATAATGCAAAAATTTCGGATACGCTCGGGCGCCGTCGCGCCCGGAATAATGGCGCGCGATTCCTCAGCGGAAGAAATAGGCACGTCTCTCCTTCACAATAAACTCTGCTCAAGTATAGTCCTTGGACCATAATGGATATGGATATATCGGTCACGGGAGTTTGCCATGAATGTTCCTTTGTCAGTGTTAGATTTCGCTACGCGGTACGACGGCGAAGCTCCGGCCGCGGCCCTGCATCGCTGCGTGGACCTCGCTCAGCGCGCCGAAGCCGCCGGCTACACCCGGGTGTGGTACACCGAGCATCACAATATGCCCACGGTGATCTCCTCCTCCCCCGCGATCATCATCGGCTACGTTGCCTCGCATACCTCCCGGATTCGACTGGGTGCGGGCGGGGTGATGCTCCCCAACCATTCCCCGCTCGTCATTGCTGAACAATTCGGGGCGCTGGCCGAAATGTATCCGGGGCGTATTGATTTAGGGCTCGGGCGGGCGCCGGGCACCGATAGCCGCACCCTCTACGCGCTGCGCCGCGATGCCAGCGCCTATGAGAACTTCCCGCGTGATGTGGTGGAACTCCAGGGATTCCTCGGGGATACCTCCCGGGTGCCGGGGGTTGCGGCCTATCCGGGCCAGGGCACCCACGTTCCCCTCATTATTCTGGGTTCTTCGCTTTTCGGGGCGGATCTAGCCGCGCAACTGGGCCTGCCCTATTCTTTCGCTTCCCATTTCGCTCCGCGCCTGCTCCACGAGGCAATTGCCCACTACCGGGAGAATTTCCAGCCCTCGGAGGAGCTGGCCGAGCCCTATGTTATTGCGGCGGTGAATGTGACCGCGGCAGAAACTTCGGAGGCTGCCGCTCGTGAATTTGAGCGGGTCAAGCGGGCCCGGGTCCGGAATATGCTGCTGCGCGGGGCACCGGGCCGCGATATCTCCGATGCGGATCTTGAGACGGTCATGGACAGCGCGCAGGCCCGCCACATCCTCGATATGCTGCGCTACACCGCGGTGGGGGACGCGGCCGAGGTGGGTGAATATCTGCGAAAGTTCGCCCGCGATGCGCAGGCCGATGAGCTCATGATCTCGGTGCAGGCTACCTCGCATGAAGAATCGCTGGCCTGCTTGGAGCTGGCCGCGCGTGGCTACGGCTTGAATAGCTGAGGAATGCGCGGCGCTGGCAGCTAGGCGCGGCGTCGTACCGTATCGCGCAGCTTCGCGTTTCTCTCCCCCACGCTATCGGCCGCTTCACACGCCCGCTTTTTCTTTGTGGCACGATGGTTAGTATGCCTCTGTCGCAAAAACTACTAGGAACCGGCGAAGAACTCCTTGTCCATATGCACCCCGATGCCCGGCATTTACTGCCGCGGGTGCTCGGTGCCGCGGCGGTGGTGTTCCTCGCGATGCTCGGGGTGGTAGCGCTGCCGGGTAGGTGGCAGCCGCTGGCCGGGTGGCTGGTGGTGGCGGTCGGAGTTCTCGCGCTTATTGCGATTGCCGGATGGCCGTGGCTGCAGTGGTATATGAGCACGGTGAGTATTACCAACCGCAGGATTATTACCCGGCGCGGGGTGTTCACAAAGCTCGGGCACGATCTTCCGCTTGCCGCGGTGGCACGGGTGGATGCGCAACCTGCGGGTACCGGCACCTCCGGTTCCCTTCTTGTGACGACGACGTCAGGTGCCACGGTTACCCTGCACCGCATCGCGAATCTTCCCGCTGTCACCACGTTCCTGAATACGCTGCTGGACAAGCGCGCGGGAGAGGGGATTCACACCGGGGCCTCGCGCGAAACCCCCTGATTCTGGTAGTGTTTGGAGATGGACTTTCACCGGTCGGGTGGCAAGTCCTTGTTCTTTCGTAACAACCACGGGTGCCCCACGCCCGCAGTCCTACGAGGAACGCTTCCCTCTCCGACCATATTCATCTATCGCCTAGCGATTGACCGAAAGAGATATTTCATTGGCTAATATCAAGCAGCAGAAGAAGCGCGTTCTGACGAACGAGAAGCGTCGCCTTCGCAACCAGGCCGTTAAGTCGGAACTGAAGACCTACATCCGTAAGACTCGCCTTGCCGTGGAAGCCGGCAATGCCGAAGAGGCGGAAACCCTCCTGGCCGCGGCCTCCCGCAAGCTGGACAAGGCTGTGTCCAAGGGTGTTATTCACCGCAACCAGGCGGCGAACCGCAAGTCGAAGCTTGCTAAGCGCGTGAACGCACTGGCCAAGTAGGCTGTGCTCCGGCCATGCAGGCTGGACCCCCGGCGCGGTTGTATCTGTTATATCTACCGCGCTGATGCTTAGAGAAAAGCGGCTGGAACCTAGGCGTTCCAGCCGCTTTTCATATCCGTTCGCATCCGGCGCGAATTTTCTCATTCTTCTCCTTCGTGCTCGCCTTCTCGTTCCGCTTCCAAACCGCGGCGTTCCGTATTCAAACGGCGCAGCGTAGCGCGTACTTCGTTTTCACGATGCCGGTGCCATAGCGCAAGGCAGAGTAACGCAAGAGTGACGAGGGCGGGGATAAGAGCATAATCGTACCAGCGATCACCTATCAATATGTTCGCAATGCAGCCTCCCAGAGTAGCCCCGAATGCAAGTTGTGAGAAATAAAAATACCTTTTTGAGCGCATATTTCTTCCTCCTTTCTTCTTCATTCCACGGTAATTGACACCTTCATTATAACGTGATCCCCGTCTCATATGTGGAATTTTGGCTCATGTATTCCGGTATTTCCGCGATATACACGTAGCGCAGGTGGCCGGAACCTGAAAGGTGTTCCGGCCACCTGCGCTAACTGAGGGATTCCCTAAGCGGTTATAGTTGTGCAGCTCGCCCCGGCCGCGCCCGGACTTGGGCGCAGGAGCGGGCTACCTTAACCGGGGAAAGCCGCGTTGATGGCATCCACGGATGCCTTGGCATCGCCGAGCAGCATATCGGTATTCTCATTAAAGAACAGCGGGTTTTGCACCCCGGCATAGCCGGCATTGCCCATGGACCGCTTGAATACGATCACCTTCTTGGCATCCCACACATGCAGCACCGGCATACCCGCGATGGGCGAACCGGGCTCAGAAGCCGAAGGATTGACCGTGTCATTCGCCCCGATAACCAGCACGACATCGGTATCCGCGAAGGAATCGTTGATATCGTCCATTTCCTCCACGATGTCATAGGGGACTTTCGCTTCGGCCAGCAGCACGTTCATATGCCCGGGCAGGCGCCCAGCCACCGGATGGATAGCGAAACGCACCTCGGTTCCGTTCTCGCGCAGCTTCTTCGTCAGCTCCGCCACCGGATATTGGGCTTGGGCCACGGCCATACCGTAACCGGGGGCAATAATCACCGAGCTGGCGTCCGCGAGTTCTTGGGCCACCTCCGCCGCGGTGGTTTCCGTGTGGCTGCCATAGTCACGCGCCTCCCCGGTAACTGCGCCGTCGGACCCAAAACCGCCGAGGATCACGGAAATGAAGGAACGGTTCATGGCCTTGCACATGATGTAGGACAGGTACGCGCCCGAGGATCCCACCAGCGCACCGGTAATGATAAGGAGGTCATTACCGAGGGTGAAGCCGGCCATCGCTGCCGCCCAACCCGAGTAGGAATTGAGCATAGATACGACGACGGGCATATCGCCACCGCCAATCGCGAGCACCATATGTGCCCCGAGCAGCAGCGCAATAATCGTGATGAGGATGAGGGGAATGAGGCCGGCCCCCACCCCGCGGGTCCAGGCGAACCAAATAATAAGCCCCAGGCACGCCAGGATCGCCAGCAAATTGAGAAGATTACGGGCCGGAAGCACCAGCGGCTTGCCGGGGATCTTCCCCGCGAGTTTCAGATAGGCGCATACCGATCCGGTGAAGGTGATCGCGCCGATGAACACCGCCAAGCCAACTTCGCCCATATGGAAGGCGTTTGTGGGCGAGAAATCTTCTCCGGGTTGCTGGAGGAACGAGTTGTAGCCCACCAGTACCGCTGCCGCACCCACGAAGGAATGCAGCAGGGCGATGAGTTCGGGCATGCCCGTCATTTCCACGGTGCGGGCCCGCCAGATCCCGATGCCGCCGCCCACCACGAGGGCAAGCACGAGCACGAGGACAATTACCGTCGAGGATGCCTCCGTCGGGAAGGCAAGGACCACGATGATCGTGGCGACGAGGGCCAGTACCATTCCGATGGCGCCCAGGATATTGCCTTTCGCCGCGGTTTCCTGTTTGGAAAGCCCGGCCAGGGCGAGGATGAAGAGCAGGGCCGCCACCAGGTAGGCGACGGTTTGCACGCTAGCAGCGACCTTGAGACCGCCCAAGCTCGGGGCGGCAAGGGTAACGACGTCGTTAATAGTGGTGAGCACGGCTTAGCTCCTCTTGAACATAGACAGCATGCGCGCGGTCACCAGGAATCCACCGAAAATATTGATGGATGCGATGGTGAGGGCGATGGCGGCAAGGATGGTCACGGCTATATGCCCGGAACCGAGCTGGAGGATTGCCCCCACCACGATGATTCCGGAAATCGCGTTCGTCACGGACATGAGCGGGGTGTGCAGCGCGTGCGTCACCGAAGTGATGACGTAGAAGCCCACCACGCAGGCCAGCATGAACACGATGAAATGCGAGGTCATGCTCGGCG
Source organism: Actinotignum timonense (assembly GCF_030216305.1). Lineage (GTDB taxonomy): Bacteria > Actinomycetota > Actinomycetes > Actinomycetales > Actinomycetaceae > Actinotignum > Actinotignum timonense_A. The sequence goes on from NZ_JASOKT010000001.1 coordinate 210,005, forward strand.
GGGCTGTGAAGAGAATCCATAGCGCTATCGCCGCTGCCAGGCCGGCCCACAGGTAGCGCAAGGGGTTGGGGCGGGCCGGTTCGGGCGCAGCCGGAGGTGCGGGAGGCGCCGGGGGCGCGGCCGGGGCGGCCGAGACCTTGATGGGCGGGGGCGGCCAGGCCACCGCTCCCCCGAGGGTGACCAGAATGCCACGCACAATATCATCCTCGGTATCCAGGACCAGCTGGCCATCCTTTTGCGGGGTGGTGAGTTTGAGGAAGTTGACGAGGTTCTGCCCGAAAAGCTGGGAGGCTTGGCCGGGCAGGCGCAAGGCGAGATCTTCGTAGCCGATAATCGTGACGCCGTTGGCGGTGTGGACGATTTCTCCCGGGCGGGTGCCGGCCACGTTTCCGCCGTTGGCCGCCGCCAAATCCACGATAACGCTGCCGGGTTTCATGGCGGCCACTGCCTCCGAGTCCAAAAGGAGCGGGGCCGGCTTGCCGGGGATGAGCGCCGTCGTAATAACAATATCCGCCGCGGCTGCTTCCCGGGCGTAGACCACCCCGGCTGCGTTGGCCTGATCCGCGGTCATTTCACGGGCGTAACCGTCCGCGGATTCCTGGCGTACCGGGATCTCCACGAATTCGGCACCCATGGACTGAACCTGTTCGGCAACATCGGCACGCACGTCCGTTGCCTTGACGATCGCACCCATGGAATTGGCGGTGCCAACCGCCGCAAGCCCAGCAACTCCCGCTCCAATAACGTAGACGGTGGCCGGGGGAACCTTACCGGCGGCGGTAACCTGCCCGGTGAAAAGCCGCCCGAAGTGGGAGGCTGCTTCGATAACGGCACGGTAGCCGGAAATATTGGCCATCGAGGAACGTACATCCATGGACTGAGCGCGCGAAATACGCGGAATTGCGTCAAGCGCCAGGGCCGTGAGTTCACGGCGCGAAAGTTCCTCGATAAGCTCGGGCGAGCCGGCCGGGTTCATACGCGCAATGAGGGTGGCGCCGCGGCTCATGCGGTCAAGGTAGCTCACATCCGGGGCGTCGGTGGCTAAAACAATATCCGCAGCCCAGGCTTCTTGCGCGGAAACGAGGCGTGCGCCCGCGCTTTCGTATTGGCTATCGGGGTAGGACGAGGCCTCCCCCGCCCCCGTTTCCACCACGACCTCGTAGCCCAAAGCGATGAGCTTGGCGACGGTATCGGGGGTGCCCGCCACCAGGGGGTCACCCGGGCGGGTACTTTGTGGTATTCCAACAAGCATAAAGTGCTCCTCAGTACAGCACTACCGTGCTGCGGTCTGCGTGGGCGGCGCTCCAGATACGCCATTGTCGCGCCGCCGCGGGACATTCCTTATTATTCCACGTTTCCCGAAGGGGCCTGAGCACCCCGGCAAGCGTGAGACTGTGCGGGTTAGTCGCTACCGCGTGCGCCGGGCGCGCCCGATGGTGATAATCGCGTGTTCAACAGCGAACTGCGGGTCGCGGGAGGCACCCTTGACCTGTTCATCGGCGAGCGCCACCGCTCGAATGGCTTGCCCGAGTCCGGCATCGCTCCACCCGCGTGCTTCCCGGCGGGCCCGTTGGGCCTGCCAGGGCACCATTTTCAATTCTCGCTGGGTGATGCCAGGCGCCTGGACAATAGCGAGCTGGCGCAGTTTCGCCGCGAGCGCCGCCACGATGGGAACCGGGTTGACCCGGGTGGCGAAAGCGTGGCGGGCCAGTGCCAAAGCTTGGCCGGTACGCCCGGCCAAGGCAGCATCCGCGATCTCAAAGGGTGTTGCTTCATTGCGCCCGGCATAGAAATCCCGAATATGGTCCTCGGTGATCATCCCCTCCACATCCGCGAGGAGTTGGGAGGTGGCACTGAGTAATTCGCGCAGGTCCTGGCCGAGTGCATCAACGAGCGCCCGCACCGCCCCGTCCGTGATTTTGCGCCCGGCGGCCCGCACATCCGCTGTCACCAAGCGCGCCTTATCGTCATCGCGTTTGATTTTTTCGATCCGGGCTACTTGCCAACCACCCGCCGCGATAGCGTCAAGGAGTTTTTTACCGCGGGTACCTCCCCCGTGCTGGATGATCACGGGAATATCCGCATTGGGCTGCGGTAGGTAGGCGAGCATCTCCGTGAGGAACGCGTCATTCATATGTTCGGCGCCGGTGACGATGACGATGCAATGGTCACCAAAAAGTGAAGGTGAGGTGTGCAGGGCGAGGGCCCCGCGTTCATAGGTTGCCGCGTCCACGCGCACGACCTGCACCTCAGGGTGCGCCTGGCGGGCAAGGCTGATGAGGCGGGCCCAGGCGCGCTCGGCAAGGACCGGTTCCGCGCCAACGATGAGGATCACCGGTTCTAAGCGGAGAGCGTCGTACCCGACCGCGCGTTCTTTGGCTGCCATAGCTCCATTCTCTCATGTCATAACCCACCTGCTGCACGGCGGGTGGCTTGGGTGGCGTGGGCTGCGTGGGTGGCTCCTCGCATTCGGAAACGAGGTCCCCTTCCGCCCATGCGATTGCCCCGCACGCGAGGGTGGGATAAATCTGGGCACCGGAATAAAGCTCATAGACGCGTGCGGAGGGATGCCCGTAACTATTCTCCCCCACGGATATCAGGGCAATTGCGGGGTCAAGTTCACGGGCGAGGCGCGCGGATTGGTCCGCGCTTCCGTGATGGGCGACGACGGCGATATCAACCGGCCCGACCGCCCCCACGAGGCGTTCTTGGGCCGGGGCAGTCGCATCTCCGAGAACCACGATGCGTTGAGCAGCCTGGCTAGTGCCACCGCTCGCGCCGGCGTTAGCTGCCCGGCCCGGGCTGTCCACACCATCAGCGTCGAGGAGGATCACGAGGGAATCCGCGTTGGCTTCCTCGGGAATGCTACGCGCACCCGGATGCGGGCTAAGAATCCGGGCGATGGGAACATCATCTACCCGCAAGGTTGTTCCTGCGGCTACCACGTTCACCGGAATGGAATGGGAATCGAGTAAGTCGAGTGCGGTGCGGGACTGGGGCTTCGGGGCGGAATTTGGAGATATCCATACCGCGCTGATTGTTGCGGTGCTGAGAACGTCGCGTAACCCTTCCACGTGATCGGAGTGAAAATGGGAGAGGATGAGGAGATCAAGATGACTCACCTGAGCATCGCTTAGGCAGCGAGCAGCGGCGGGAGTGCGAGGTCCAACATCAATCATTATCGTGTATCCGCGCACCCGGTAGAGGAAAGCTGATCCCTGGCCCACATCGCATTGCACCGCCGTCCAGTTGGAGGGAATCACGGTAGCGCCCGGCCCTCGTGATAGCCCGAGGGCCACGAGGGCGGCCACCAGAATCAGGATTGCGCTCAGGCGGGGTATCACCAGGAGCACCAAGACCGCACATATATGACCGATTCCGGCAAGGACAAGGGGAATTCCCGATCCCGGTAGGGAGGCAAGGGCGCGGGCTACGTGGTCAATCCACCACGTGGCCAGTTGCGCAAAGGAGATGGCGAGGCCGGCGAGCACCGGGAACAGCGGTGCGGTGAGCGCCCCGACAAGTCCGAAAATAGTGAGGGGTGCGACGACGGGTGCCACAAGCGCATTAGCCGGAACCGCCCACAGCGACCCAGCTTCGGTGAAGAGGAGCAGTACGGGTAGGCAGGAGATTTGGGCCACCAGCGGAATGGCAACGACCCGGGCGAGTGCGGCCGGGAAGAACCTGCTGAGGTGTTCCGTAAGCGGGTATCCTCCGCAGATAATTCCGAGGGTGGCACTGGCGGAGAGCAGGAAACCGTAGCCGGTTGCGAGCCACGGATCAATGAGGGCAGCGGTGATGCTCGCGCAGCTCAGGGCATTGATAGCTTGGCTTCGGCGGTTCATTCCCACTGCTGCGAGAACCACCAGGCCCATGAGTGCCGCCCGGATAACCGAGGGCGCGGGTCCCACCAGAATAACCAGTCCACCTAAACCCACCACTCCCGCTAACGCGGTACGCAGGGGCCGGGCCCGGCCCACCGCCATAATAATGATGCCGAGAACAAGGGATACATGAGCCCCGGAGACCGCAATGAGATGGGTAAGGGCCGTTGTGCGCATGGCTTCTTCCAGTTCCGGGGATACCCGGCTATCGTCTCCGAGGGCGACCCCGGGGATAAGGCCGCGGGCGTGCTCAGGGCGGGTGGAGAGCAGCGTGGCAAGCGCGGTATCGATGCGGTGAACGATGCCGGCGCTCAGCGCGCCACTCCCGCGTGTTTGGAGGGCAGGCCCGGACCAGCGGGCACTTTCCCGCCGCCCGTGCGCGGGGGTGAGTCGGCCCTGCCCAAACACGCGCTGACCCGCCAGGGCTGTGCAGGGAACTTCCGCTCGGATTCGCGCGCGGGGGCCGCTGGCAAGCTGCACCCCGTTCGGGCCAGCGGTGGTGATCTTTGCGGGGCGCAGCAGCGCCGTGCATTTTTCTTCTCCCCACGGCATAGTGGAGGGTTCCGGGCGGGTCATGACATAGGCATCCAGTTCCACGCTTCCCCTGACTGCCGGGATATGCGCGGCAGAGAGGGCGAGCAGCCCGGCGATACTGGTAGCACCCAGCGTGCACGCCACCGCGAGGATACTCAAAACCACCCCGCTTGCTTTCCCGCGCCGGCCGGGATGCGCCCGGGCATACCCGGTTACTGCCCAAGCTGCCACGATGCACAGGGCAGCACCGAGGAATCCGAAGTGCGCATACCCGCTCAGCGCCGCCCACGCCCCGCCCAGGGCCGCGGCGGCTGATGGAAGGAGGCGCATATCCTGACCGTGGCCCGCATGCGCGCAATGCGAACTTCGCTGGCTTCTGCGAGTGCGGGGATCGCCGAACACCCTAGGCTTGCACAGATCGCTGCGCTTGCCCCTGGCACTGCGACTGCGCGGGACATCGAGCTTGCGGATCATACTGTCACCAGCGCGGAAAGCTTATTAAATTTAGCTGGTCCAATACCGGGGACCTCAAGAAGATCTTCCGGAGCGGTAAAGGGGCCGTTGTTTTCCCTCCAGGTGAGGATATCCCGAGCGGTAGCCGGGCCAACCCCGGGGAGGCTCTCCAAGTCGCTGGCTGAGGCGGTATTAAGGTTGATCAGGGCACCCGAGCCGGCTTTCCCAGATGCTTTATCCCCACCGGCCGCGCCGCCGCCCGCCCCACCGCTATTCCCACCTGCGCTACCACCGCTCCCACCCGGGCTTGTGCTAGCTCCAGAGCCGATGCGTGCTCGCGGTGCTTCACCGGGAGCGGGAATATGAATATGGGAGCCATCCGCTACCGGTTCGGCAAGATTGATCGCGGCGCCATCCGCATTCGGGGTGAGCCCACCGGCTAATTCCACGAGGTCATTGACACGTGCCCCACCGGGAGCGCTATACACTCCCGGAGTGGCCACTTCACCAGAAATATAGGCAACGATGGTTGCGGGAGCGGATTCTCCCGCGGTAGGGCCAGCCGGCCCAGGTGTGCTACCCATTACCCGGCCGTGCGAAGGGCCCGGCGAAGCCTGCGGATCGGTAGATACCACAGCCGGATTTTCCGTGTTGGAACCCGAACTGGCCACACTGCTTCCCGGTGGCACCGCTGCGGGGTTGGCGGAAACGGGACCACCACCGCGCCCGAGCCATACCAGCAGCCCGAGAATGAGCAGCCCGCCCAGCAAAGCTATAGCAAAGGCGCCCAACGCGCGGGGTGACCACCGCCACCGCGATGATTGCGCGGGTGTGGTGAGCACGGCGATATCCTCGCCGGTGCCCGCACCGAGGGCCAGCGTGGCGAAATCCCGTACCGGGCTCTGGCCGGGCGGCGCACCCGCACCCGGATCCCCGCGGGTTTCGTTGAGAGGATCGTTAAAGGGCAGACTCAGGCGCGGGGCAGGGCGAGGCAGAGAAGCATTCATGGGGCTATCATGCACACCGAGGCACACCCAGCGTTGGCAGCCCCACTGGCCTGGGGATAACGCTAACGTTTGCCGAGCTGTGGATAGCCACGGCCATTGCCCGCTCTACAATATTGGTATGAACGACGCCGATATTGCTCGCCTGCGTGCCCAAGCGGCCGAAGCCGCTGCCAAAGCTGCCCGCGCCGAAGCCGAACTCGCCCAGGCCCGCCTCGATGCCGCACTTGCCGCCGCAGCCTCCCCGGCAGTAGCCACCGCCGCCGATGCCACGGCAGGAGCGGAAGGCGCGGACGGCGCGGACACCATAACCACCGCCACCGCGGCAGAGAAGCGCTCACCGGCGCAGCCGGCGGCGGCGTCGCCGGAACAATCGCCAGAAAGCACCGGTGAGGATTACGCGAGCGAGGTTGCCCGCAGCTACCAGATATCGGGCCCGGCTCTCACCCTGGGCGCCTACCTGGACCCGGCTGGGAATCCGCGCCCCGATGTTCTGGTGCGGCTGCCCTTCGCTAGTTTCAACCGGCACGGCCTGGTGTGCGGAGCAACCGGAACCGGGAAAACTCGTACTCTCCAGCTGCTGGCCGAACAGCTGAGCGCGGCCGGAGTGGCCGTTTTCCTCACCGATATTAAAGGAGATCTGTCGGGCCTGTGCGAAGCGGGCGTGGCTTCCGATAAGCTCACGGCCCGCACCCGAGCTTTAGGGCAGGATTGGTCCGGTGCCTCGTTCCCGCTCCACCTGTATTCCCTCACCGAATCAACCGGGGTGCCGCTACGTTCCACGGTGGAAGATTTCGGTGCTTTGCTCTTAGCCCGGGCCCTGAAACTAAATGACACCCAGGAATCGGCGCTGGCCTTGGTTTTCGCGTGGGCGGAAAAAGAGAATCTGCACTTGTACACCCTGGAGGATCTGCGCGAGGTACTTCATTATTTGACCACGGCGGGGAAGGCGGAGCTATCCGGTATTGGCGGGGTATCGACCGCCACCGCCGGGGTGATTCTGCGCGAGGTATCAGCCCTGGCTGCGCAGGGCGGAGACATGTTCTTCCAGCGCCCGTCCTTTAGCCCCAGCGAGCTCATCGCCCACGAAGGCGAACGCGGTGTTATCTCCGCCCTCGAACTTCCCGACGTGCGCGATATGCCCGAACTTTTCTCCACTTTCACCATGTGGATACTCAGTCGGCTCTTTTCCGATCTTCCCGAAGTGGGCGATACTCCCCTGCCCCGCCTGGTGTTCTTCTTCGACGAAGCGCATCTGCTGTTCTCGGGCGCTTCCCGGAATTTCGTGGACGAGGTTACCCGCGTGGTGCGCCTCATCCGCTCGAAAGGTGTAGGCGTTTTCTTCGTGACTCAAACGCCGCAGGATATTCCCGAATCGGTGCTCGCGCAGCTGGGCACCCGCATTCACCACGCGCTGCGCGCCCACACGCCCAAGGACGTGAAGATTCTCAAGGAAACAGCAAAAACCTTCCCCTTCTCACCCCTCGATATAGCGGCCGTGCTACCCGCGCTCGGCACCGGCGAGGCTGTGGTTACAGGTTTGGGCGACGACGGCGCCCCTACGGCCGTGGCCCCTACCCGGCTCTGGGCGCCGCGCTCTATCATGGGCCCAGCCGGACCGGCCGCGTTGAGCACCGCTCTTGGCACCACACCCCGGCCTGCTCCTATAGCCGGGGATACCGCAAGCGAAGGTGCTGCCCGCGCTGTTGCCGCGCGGCGCGCGCAACGAGAAGCTGCCGCGGTGGCTGCTAAAGAAGCTGAAGAGCAGCGGCGGGCCGCGGAAGCCGCGGCGAAGAAAGCTGCCCGCGAGGCGGAGAAAAAACTGGCGGCCGCGGAGCGGGAAGCGGAGCGTCAGGCTCGGCAGGCCCAACGGAATGCCGAGAAGGAGGCGCAACGGCAGGCCCGGCGCCGCGATGCCGCAATTGATTCGGTGGTGCGCAGTGCCGGAAGGTCACTCGGCCGTTCAATTATTAATTCGATTTTCGGGCGGCGGCGCTAGCGCGGATTCCGCTTACTTTCGGGCATACGGAGCAGAGGTAGCCGGATAGCTCATGGTGACGGTGAGGCTGCGGGACTGGCCCGGCGCTAGCGCCACGCGCCCCACTTGATCCGAACGATTAAAAGCATTGGGCAAGGCAGAGGCCGGGGCAACCAGGAGAGCTTCCCGGGCCCCGCGTTCCAGAGTATCCCCGGTCCATAGCCGCACATAGGGTGCTTCGCTCGGTTCCTGGGCGAGGATGATATCGCGTTCGCGAGCTGGATCGGTCAGCACGGTTGCCACGACTCCGTCACTGGTGGGCACCAGCGAGGTGAAGGTGGAGTCGATACGGCTAGCTCCGAGTACCGGCCACTCCACGGGGGTGCTTACCCCCGTGAGCGCGGCATCGCCGGGAGCCGGGATTCCGTGGGCATCGGCTGCGATCTTGGTGCGCGCACTAACCGTCGTCGACATTTTTGAAATGGAAGCGAGCTGCGGGAAACGCAAGTAGCCGTTCCACGCGACCGCCACCGGGGCGCAGCTCTCACCCCGGTTCGTCACTTCCAGACTGACGGAAAGATGATGGGTTCCCGCGCTGGAATCCCCCAGCGCATAGACCACTTGGATTCCCACGGGCCACGGGTAGCCCGCTACCGCGGGAAGCTCCGCGCGCAAAATAAGCGCATCTGCGGAGCGTTCCCGCCGGAATTCGCAGCTGTGGACCCGCAAGCACCGCCCGGTGGTATCCGCTTCGAGGCGGTAGCTCTGCCCATCCCAGGTGTAGCACCCGCCGGCGAGAGGCCCCACCCAGGGGGCTTCGATAAGCCCACGCCCCCCATCTGCCTCCTCCAGTTCGGCACCGTTACGGTATCCGGAAAACACCTCCCCGTCGGGACTCCAGGAGAGGAGGGTGGCCCCGCGTGCAGCTACGAGGGCGCTGGCTCCGCCCGGTGCGCTAAGAAGCCACGCCGGGTTACCGTCAAAGTCCTGCGCTGTGATTCGCATACGTGCCACGATATTCCTCCTTACTCCCGCGGGTTCCTCCCCTTGGATTGGCGCCCACTTCACGGGCGTGAACGAGCATTTCAGGCTCGGACCCCAGCAGAGCCTGAGACTTGCCTGCGTTCCGCTTTAGGGAACGATATTGATGAGTCCCGGAGCACGCACAATAATCTTGCGCGGTTCGCCCTCCAGGAAGGCCTGCACCCGTTCTTCAGCCAGGGCCCGGGCGGTCAGATCCGCATCGGAAATATCCTGGGGTACCTCCAGACGGGCGCGGACCTTACCCTTCACCTGCACCACGCAGGTCACGGTGTCATCCACCAGCAGCGCTGCGTCGCTAACCTGCGGGAACGCAGCGCGCGCGACCAGGCCGCTATTACCCAAACGTGCCCAGAGTTCTTCGGCAATATGGGGGGCCACCGGTGCCACCATGGCCACGATAGCGCAGGCAGCTTCCCGCGGTACCGCCGTCAGCCCGGTGAGATGGTTATTGAGAACAATGAGCTTGGAGATCGCGGTGTTGATACGCATATGATCGTAATCATCAGCCACTCCCGCGATGGTGCGGGCCAGGAGCTTAGCGGTTTCGGTATCCGGAGCCGCGTCACTGACCGTCACCTCGCCGGTGCGCTCATCAACGATATTGCGCCACAGCCGCTGCAAGAAGCGCTGCGAACCTACCACCGCGCGGGTATCCCAGGGCCGGGAAACATCAAGCGGACCCATGGACATTTCGTAGACGCGGAACGTATCCGCACCGTACTGATCAGCCATATCATCAGGTGTGATGATGTTCTTGAGGGACTTGCCCATCTTCCCGTATTCCCGGTTGACCTTCTCCCCCCGGTAGTAGAAGACCGTTTCGCCGTTTTCTTCGCGTTCTTCTACCTCATCGGCCGGCACGTAGGCCCCGCGAGCATCGGTATAGGCATATGCCTGTACGTAGCCCTGGTTGAAGAGCTTGTGGAAAGGCTCCGAAGAGGAAACATAACCCAGGTCAAAGAGGACCTTGTGCCAGAAACGCGCGTAGAGCAGGTGGAGCACCGCGTGTTCGACGCCGCCCACGTACAAATCCACCCCTCCGGAAGTGTTACCGGCCTCGGGACGCGGGCCCATCCAGTAGGCTTCGTTTTCCGGGGCGCAGAAGCTATCCGAATTGGTGGGATCCACATAGCGCAATTCGTACCAGCACGAACCTGCCCACTGCGGCATGGTATTGGTTTCGCGGCGGTACTTCTTGAGACCATCACCCAGGTCAAGCTCCACATTCACCCATTCCGGGTTGCGTTCCAGCGGAGGTTGGGGCAGTGAATTTGCGTCGTCGGCATCGTAAGACGCCGGCGAGAAGTCTTCCATTTCGGGCAGCTCCAAGGGGAGCATCGATTCGGGTAGCGCGTGCGCAATACCCTCCTCATCCCAAACAATCGGGAAGGGCTCACCCCAGTAGCGCTGGCGGGAGAAAAGCCAATCGTGCAGGCGGTAGGTGACGGTGGCGGTTCCGGCACCGCGTTCTTCCAGCCAGGCGATAATAGCGGCCATGGATTCGGATTTCGTCATGCCGTTGAGGGAGATTTCCTCATTGGCGGAATCAACGAGGATGCCATCCCCGGTGTAGGCACCCTCTTCCAGGTCCGGGCCGTACGGATCCTCCGCCGGGCCGATGGTGCGGATAACGTCCAGATTGTATTCGCGCGCGAAAGCCCAGTCGCGATCATCATGGGCAGGAACCGCCATAATGGCACCGGTTCCGTAACCGACCAGCACATAATCCGCCACGAAAACCGGAACCTTGGCGCCGTTGACCGGATTAATCCCGAAGAGCCCGGAGAAAACGCCGGTCTTTTCGTGAGTATCCGAGGTGCGTTCCATATCCGATTTCGCGGCGGCGCGCGCCCGGTAGGCCGCAACCGCTGCGCGCGGAGTGGCGTATCCGCCAGTCCATTCTGCGCGGGTGCCTTCCGGCCAGCTATCGGGAACCCGGAGTGCCTGCGCATCCGTATCCGTACCCGCTTCACTTCCGCCCAAGGCCTCATGTTCGGGAGCAACGGCCATGAAGCTGGCCCCGAAGAGAGTATCGGGGCGGGTGGTATAAACATCCAGGACCCGCCCGGAGCCGTCAGAAAGCTCAAAACGAACCGTGGCGCCGTGGGAGCGCCCGATCCAGTTCTGCTGCATGGCCCGCACTTTATCCGGCCAGTCAATGGTGTCCAGGTCACTCACCAGGCGGTCCGCATAGGCGGTAATCCGCATCATCCACTGGGCAAGATTGCGCCGGAACACCGGGAAGTTACCGCGTTCGGACCGGCCTTCCGCGGTGACTTCCTCATTGGCAAGCACCGTTCCCAGCCCCGGACACCAATTAACCGGGGCTTCCTTAATATAAACCAGGCGGTACTCGCTGAGCGCATCCGCTTTTTCTTTCCTGGAGAGCGCCTCCCAGGGCCGACCATCCGGCGTGGCCTTTTCCCCACTGGCGAATTTCGCTTCGAGTTCCGCAATGGGCCGGGCCGCTCCGTTGCCACGCCCGTCCCGGCGCGGGTAATCCGGGTCAAACCAGGAATTAAACACCTTGGTGAAAATCCATTGGGTCCACTTCACGTAATCAATATCTGTGGTGGAGAAAACCCGCCGTGAATCGTGGGAAAGCCCGAGGCGATGCAGCTGAGCTGCCATATTGGCAATATTTTCCGCGGTGGTGATAGCCGGGTGCTTGCCATTTTGCACCGCGAACTGTTCGGCGGGAAGTCCGAAGGCGTCATAGCCCATGGTGTAGAGGACGTTCTCACCCTTCATGCGGTGGTAGCGGGCCACGGTATCCGTGGCAATATAGCCGAGCGGATGGCCCACGTGCAGGCCGCGCCCGGACGGATAGGGGAACATGTCCTGGATGAAGAACTTCGGCGCCGAGGTATCCCCCGCGAGATCCCCAACCGGGTTCGCGGCGTAGAAGGCACCTTCCTCTTCCCAGCGTTCCTGCCAGTGGGCTTCGATCTCATTAGCCAGTTCTGCGGTGTAGCGGAACTGGGTCATATCCTCAGCGCTCAAGGGTACTCCTTTTCGACGGTCGACTTCGGTCAATTGTAGCTCTCTCCTCCGACAAATCTCAGGTCGTCCACAGCGGGACGGCGGCGCTGGCAACCGCGGCCTATGCAGCCGGCATCCGCGCGCCACCAAAGCCGGCGGCTAGACTGGAACCATGAGCGTCTTTTCAAAAATTATTGCCGGTGAGATTCCGGGTCGTTTTGTTTGGGCCGACGACGTGTGTGTTGCTTTCGCAACTCTTGAACCGCACGCCCGCGGGCATGTTCTGGTTGTGCCACGCGCGGAAATTGATCGCTTCACCGATCTTGATGATGACACGGCGGCGCATCTTTTCATCGTTGCCAAGCGCATCGGTAAAGCCCAGATCGCGGCTTTCGGGGTGGATCGGGCAATGCTGGTCATCGCCGGCCTGGGCGTGCCCCACACCCACCTGCACGTTATTCCCGCGGATTCGGAAAACGTCACCAGTTTTGCGTCTGCACGCAAGGATGTGCCCGGCGCCGAATTGGATGCGGCGATGGAGGAACTGCGCGCGGCCCTACGCGAACAGGGCTGGGAGGAGTTCGTTCCCGAACAGCTCGGTTCCCTCGCCTAGGATCGCTCGTTTCGACTCGCGTTGCGGGCAAGGCTTGAGGCCCGCGCGCGGAGCGGTTTAGGCCAGCCCCACCAGGTTCTCAATGAATTCGGCGGTGTCGGTCCAGTCCCGTACCGCGTGGGTGTCGATGCCGAGCCGAGTCACCGGGTAGTCGTTGCCGGCCGGATCGAGCCGGTCCCCCACAAAAAGCATCTGCGCGATGGGGATACCGGTTTGTTTGGACAGTTCCGCAATTCCGTAGGCTTTGTCCACGCCCTTGCGGGTAATATCCACGGAGGTTGAACCGCCCGAACGCACTTCCAGGTGCGGTAGACGCGCTGCGACAGCTTCTCGCAGCGCGTTTTTCTTTTCCCCACTCGGATCCCAGGCGCGTTTCGCTTCCAACGGTGCACTTTGCCCGAGCGCGGAGAACGTGACTTGGGAGCCGCGGTCTTCCAGGATTTCCCCCCAGGTGGTGCTTTCCCACAGACCGAGCCGGCGTGCTTCTTCTTCCAAGGCCAGTGCCGCATCCCGGCGTTCTTCCTCGGTGAGGTTGCGGACGTACACATCGCGCCACTGCCCCGCATCGTGAACGAGGTAGCGGGTTCCGCAGGTGGGCATGAGGTGGAGGCGAGCGAGCTCCGCGGGAGTGCCGTCCAGCCCTTCCAGGAGCTGGCTTTCGAACTGTCCGAATTGCCCGCCGGAAATCACGCATACTTCGTATGTATCCAGCAGCGCCCGCAGGGCCCGCGCCATGCGTTCGGGCAGCGCAGATTTGGAGGGTGCCAGGGTATCGTCCAGGTCAAAAGCAATAAGGCGGTAAGACGTCATAGCCACAGTATGGTGCATGGGCCGCGCAGATGCGAAATAGTGGCCGGCTTGATGCACAGATCCGGTCCGATACCCACGTATTCTTACGACGACGCAGCGGGCTGATACATCGCGATGTATCAGCCCGCTGGTGGGTTTCGCGCGGCAGGGTAGTTGGCTGGTGAGAAGCCCGCGGCCCGGCCAGGCGTGCTAGACCTGCTTATTGTTCGTCTTTGATGGCTGCTTCGCAGAGCAACCGGGCCCCGCCAATAATAAGGACAGCAACCACGAGGCTGAGGAGGAAGCTGAGGACTCCGGCGAGCGCAACCGTGGTGGGAGTGTATTCACCGAAAACGCTAATCATCGCGAAAAGCGAGACGAGCACGTGGCAGCCGGCCACGATAAAGGCGAGGATCATGATGATCGGCGCGATGGAGCGGGCCACCCGGGTGGAGAAGTTCACGGAGAACAGGGCCGCGAAGCCGGAAGGGTTGTGCGGCTGCTGGGGCTGAGGCAGGTAGCCGTAGCCTGGCGCCGAGTAGGCCGAAGGCGCCCACTGACCCTGCTGCGGGGCGGGGATATAGGGCTGGCCCTGCGCCTGATTCTGCTGGCTCTGCTGATTTTGCTGGTCAAAGCCCTGCTGGTAGGACTGCTGCTCCGGCTGGGCGCTCTGCTGACCATAACCGGGGTTATTATCAGGGAACTGGTTATTCTGTTCGCTCATGAGTATTCCTTCCGTAACGAGCGATGGCCACGACGCGATCATGACCCGAGGCACTTCACACTTAAAATACCAAGAAAGTGGAAACGCGCGTATTCATCTCACTACCCACCGGAGGCGGGTAGGTACCAACTAAGCGTAGCTATCCGTAGCGGCCACCGCGAATAGGACAGATCTAATACAGGACCTGAGGGCGGGCCGAGGGATAGGGCTACCTGGACATCTTCTGGCAGTATCTCATTCATACCTGAATGATGGCATGAGGTTACGACAGAAAAATCTTGAGGTCGCCCTCCCCCGGCCCGCTACGTTCCGGATCGGCGCGGCACTACCGCTAGTTGCAGTGCTGTTAGTGGCACTACCGTTAGTGGCAACGCCGCTAGTTGCAGCACCGCGCTACGGATATCACCGCAGTGCCCTACGCTCCGACCTTCTCCAGTTCTTCGCTATCCAGCTTCGGAGAGGCACTTAAGGTCCCCTGGCGTGCTCGCCGCGAGAAGGGATGGATATCCCCCACGATCACATCGTGGCGCTTGGGGAAGAGGAAGTACTTCGAGGCGAGGTTGGCGAAGGTCGCGAACATTTCCCGCCCGGACTGGAGCTGCTGGATATGCAGGGCATTCCACATGAGCCAGGAGAACTTCCCGGTAATGGCCGGCAGATGCGGAATTTCGGTGACCGCGAAACCAACACCCACGGTGGCCATGGTGCCCTTGTTGAAGTACTCGAAAGGCTCGGTTTCCCTGCCCGCCAGGTTATTGGAGATGACCTTGGCGATATGCCGCCCGCCCTGGATAGCAGGTTGGGCCAGCTGCGGAAGCCCGCGTTCTCCGCTCACAGCAACGTCCCCGGCAGCGAAAACGCCGTCGACCCCTTCCACCTGGAAGTGTTCGTTCACCTGGATGCGCCCGCGCGCCCCTTGCGGCACGCTCCATTCCTTGACCTCGGGCGGAACCCCCACTCCGGAGGACCAGACGATCAGCGAGGCGTCAATCCACTCTTCTTCTTCCGTCTCGGTGTTCTTCACCAGGATGCGGTTGTCCTCCACCGCGGAAACGGCCTGGTTGAGGAGCACTTTCACGCCGCGATCTTCGAGAGCGCGGTGGGCGGCGTTACGGCTCTTCTCATCGAAAGGCCCGAGGACGGTGGGTGCCATATCCACGAGGATGATCTCGAATTGCTCGGTATCGATGCTGGGATAGAGCGTCTCGAAATCGAAATTACGCAGTTCGGCAATGGCGCCGGCGGTTTCCACGCCGGTGGGGCCCGCACCGCACACAACCACCCGGAACGGCCCGGGATTTTCGGCGGCATCCATGCCGTCCAGCAGCCCGTAGAGCCGGTCGCGTACCTGAAGCGCTTCATCGCGCGTGTACATCGGCAAGGTGTGCTCCGCGGCGCCCTTAATACCGAAGTAAGCAGCGCTCACACCGGTGGCGAGGACGAGGTAGTCATAAGCCATCGTGCGCTCGTCATCGAGCTCGATGATCTTATTATCCGTATCCACGTGCTGGAGCTCCCCGAGCACGAAACGCAGATTCTTCTGCTTGCTCCGCAATGCGCGCAGGTTGTAGGTAATATCCCCCGCGTTGAGAGCGCCCGAAGCCACTTGGAAAAGCAGCGGCTTGAACGTGGTATACGGATTCTTATCAATGAGCGTTACCCGCACGGGTGCCTCGCGAAGGCCACGTGCCGCTTGGATACCGGCAAAGCCACCGCCGACGATGACCACATGCGGTAACGCACTTCCTTTAATATTGTGACTCATACCCCATAACATAGTGGATATGTGAGCTAGTTTCCAATACTTCACTCAAACGCAAAATAGTGACCCTCGGCAAATATCACCGCAGCACCGCGGCAACCAGATCGGCAACCGGCGCGGGACCCTCGGGGAGAATCCAGCGGGCGGCGGCCTTAGTTTCGGCGCTGGCCTGCGGCATTGCACAGCTCTGCGCTATTTCGCGCATCCAGGGAATGTCATTAGCGGAGTCCCCCACCCCTAAGGTGTGTGCTGCGTCCAGCCCGCGCGCCCGCAGCGCCAGCTCAATTCCTTCCCACTTGGTCACCCCGGGAGCCACCACATCAACAAAATTCGCGTGCCCGCGCACCGCCCCGGGAAACGCCTCCTGCCAGAGTCCACGGAGCCGGTCCAGTTCAGTTTCAGTTCCGGAGAAGGAGAGTTTCGTGATGGTATCGGCCGCAAGGCCGGCGACGTCGCCGCGGAGCGGTTCCCGCCCCGCGGAAGCGTTGCACATAACGTCCTCATACAGGGGCGCCCCAAAACTTTGTACGACGACGCTCTCGCTGCCATTGACGACTATGCCGAGGCGGTGTTCCTCCGCGAAGCGAACGGCGCGCGCATAGGCAGCGCTGCCGAGCGGGTGACGGCGCACTACCGCGTGCCCGTCCCAGACGATGGAGCCGCCTTCGGCCACCACCCATCCGGGTACCCCGGCGTCCGAGAGAATAGCGGCCGCCCCGGCGATGATGCGCCCGGTGGCCAGGGTAATCGGGATGCCAGCGGCGTGGAGCTGTTGGAGGGCGCGGATATTCTCCGGGAGTACCCGCGAGCTAGCGTCCGTGAGGGTGCCGTCCACGTCGAAAAGCATATTCGTGGGCCGGGCGAAGTCGCGTTCGCGATAGGTGATGTGCCCGGAGGCGTCCACTACTCCCAGCTGATGGCGCGGCATTAGCGCTCATTCCTGGGGATGGTGAATTCCGCTGTGCTCATAGCAACGATAGTAACCGAGTGCATGAATCGGGTGAAAATACGAAAGCCTATTAGCCTACAGTTCACCTGTGAGATAGCGCTGAATCGTGGGGCCAACGAGAGATACGAGTTCGTCGGTAGTCAAGCTGGCGAGAGGTTCGATTGTGAGGATGTACCGCGCGACTATGATTCCCGCCATCTGACTGAGCACCAGCGAGATGCGTAGTTCACGGTCGGGGCTATCGAGGTGCTTGAGGATGCGATCTATTAATAGCGTCTCCGCCGCCTTGTGTAGCACATGTGGACTGCTTGCCATTGCCCGTCGAAACAACGCAAGAATGGCTTTTCCTGACGGGGAGCACCACATTGTGTCTGCGTAACGCACGATTTCGTATCCCCATCGCTCCTTGGGCAGACTGCTGATATGCGTGACGGCTTCTCGCGGCTGGACAATACGATCCAGAACCTTGTTGAAGAGTCCTTCCTTCGAGCCAAAGTAGTGATTGATCAACGATGCGTCTACGCCAGCTTTGCCCGCTATTTTCCGTACCGAAACAGAGTCGAATGAAAACTGCGAGAAAAGCTCCTCTGCTACGTCCAGTAGGCGTTTGCGTGTTTGGGCGCTCTTGGACGTTTCAGTCACTTCGTGCTCCTTCGCATGGTTGCCGAGGCGAGCAATAAGGCAAGAAGGATGACTCCGGCTAAAAGTCCGATACGAAGCCATGAATCGGAGGATAGCGAGCTGGTTTCCAGGGTCTGGCGAACTACATCAACAGCCCACGTCATCGGGAGCACATCGGCGACCTTGGCCAGTACGGCAGGCATGTGTTCATTTTGCACGAAGAGACCGCAAAGAAAGATCTGAGGGGCAACGAAAACAGGCATGAACTGCACGGCTTGGAACTCCGTGCGAGCGAAGGCGCTTGCCAACAAACCAGAGGCGACACCGAACAGGCCGTCAAGTAGTGCCACTATGATGAGCCCCCACCACGGTCCCGCGAGCTCCACACCCATCGGCCCCAAAACTAGAACCGCGAGGATTAACGACTGGGTAACGGATAAGAACCCAAACACGGCCCCGTACGACGCAATCAGATTCCATCGGCTCAGCGGGGTGGTGAGGACGCGCTCGAGCGTGCCGGATGTCCGCTCACGGAGCATGACCACCGAGGTGACGATGAACATCAGCAGCATCGGCAAGACCGCGAGCATGATGGGGCCAATCGTATTGAAGAGAGGCGTATGGCCGGGGGCGACGGGAACATCGACAAATACGAAATAGAGCAGCGTCAGCAGCAGAGCAGGTACCACCAAGATCAGGCCGACAGTGCGGGGATCGGCCTTCAACTGGCAAATAATACGAGCAACGGTTGCGAATGGCGAAGGCTTGCGAACGGCTGGGGTGACACTCATTCTGACTCCTTAATGAGAGCGAGAAAAGCTTCCTCCGGATTATCGGTGCCGGTCCGAGCTTGAACTGACTCGATAGATTCTTGTGCCAAGAACTCGCCTTCGCGCATGAACAGCACTTCGTCGCAATGTGAGGCTTCGTCCATGACGTGACTAGATATAAGCAAAGTAACCCCTTCGGCAGCAAAACCTCGGAATACTTGCCACAGCTCCTGGCGGGTAATCGGGTCGAGGCCGACGGTCGGTTCGTCAAGCACCAGTACCTCCGGGTGGCCGACCAGAGCACAGGCAAGCGAGGCACGGTTTGCTTGACCTCCGGACAATTTCGTGATTGGCCGGGAGGCATAGTCGTTCAACTGCACACGGCTGATGGCCTGCGCAACATCGGTGCCGCTGGCCCCAACCAGTCGGCCAAAGTAGGCGACATTATCATGAACGCTAATATCTGGATATATCGACAGTGATTGGCTCGTGTATGCAACTTTATGCCGCAGAGCCTTTGCTCCCGCGGGAAGCCCAAGAATATCTATGGAGCCACTGGTGATCTGCTGCACGCCCAGGATTGCGCGCATCAGCGTGGTTTTGCCGCACCCGGAGGGCCCTAAAAGGCCGGTAATGGATCCGCGCGACAAGTTACAATTCAGGCCCCGTAAAACTGAGGTTGTACCACGGCGAATATGTAGATTCCGTACCCTCAACACGGATTCAACACCTGTTGAATTTCTCATGTACAAGACATTACCGCCGCAAAATAGGGAAAGCAACGGTTGGGAGAATGTTTAGTCGCCACCGGTATGCGCGACAGTTCTCGCGTTTATACCCGGCGCTGTTCTTGATACGAGGTCTGCCGAGCATTAAGCCTGGCTAGCGGCACATAGATAGAGTAAATAGCCGGCTCATTCGGCGAGAGCAGACGTGATGGAGAACGAACTGGACAGCCGTAAAAACTATCAGATTACTGTGCATTGGAATAGTAAATTCCCAGTGGTGGAGCTAAGGGGATTCGAACCCCTGACCTCTTCCATGCCATGGAAGCGCGCTACCAACTGCGCCATAGCCCCAAGCGACTTATAGAACTTTAGTCGGAGAAGAAACGCTTGGCAAATCGGAACCGGATTTTGTGTCGAGCATCGCATTCTTGCAGGTGGGTGCTTAGCCTTCCGGTCCTTCCACCTCAAAGTTTTTCACCGGATCGTGCTCATCGGCGAGGAAACGGTTGAAGCCGGTGAGGCGCCATTGCGGGTCCGCGTTCTTGCGCCGCTGCAGCATGGCCCAGTGGCAGTTATCCAAGCCGCCCAGGCCTTGCCATTGCGCCCCGCACCCGAGGAGCACCCCGAGTCCGCAGGTGATCGCCGCGCCGTGCGCGGTCACAACCAGCAGGCCGCCATCCATATCTTCACTGGCTTCGCTAATCGCCGCGGCCACGCGTGCGCCGACGTGTTCCTTTGTTTCCACGCCGACACCTACGGGTTCCTCCCCCGCCCGCCACTGCGCGAATTCACGCGGGTAACGTTCGGCAATCTCGGTGCGGGTCAAGCCCTCAAAAAGCCCAAAACAGCGCTCTTCTAGACGCGCATCGGTTGCCACCTCGAGGCCCACCAGCTTGGCAGCCTCGAGAGCGGTGGCATAGGCGCGCTGCAACGGTGATGCCACGAAACGCGCCGGGCCAGCAGCGGCGATATAGGGAGCCACGTAACGTGCCTGGCCCAGGCCTACCGCATTGAGGGGTATATCTGTAGAGCCCTGGATTCGCCAGGCCAGGTTGTAATCAGTTTGGCCGTGGCGCCAGAGCAGGATGCGATCTGCACTCATGCATCTACCTCAGCGGCACCGGCCGCCTCAGAGTCCCTAGAGTCCCCGGGTTCCCCTGGTTCCCCTGGTTCCTCGGATTCCGCAGCGCCCTCCGGCGCCGCGGGTGCTTGCGCTCCGGTAATAACAGCCTCATCATCTAGCTGGAGATCCACATGCGGGCAATCGGCCCACAGGCGCGCGAGGGCGTAATCATCACGGTCCTCATCGCGCTGAATATGCACGATCAGTTCGCCGTAATCCAGGAGCACCCAGCGCGGGTCGAAAGTGAGTCCTTCGCGGCGCAAGCGTTGCCCGCCGGCGTCGTCGAGTTTCTCCTCCACGCGATCCACGATGGCGCGCACTTTCGGCTCCGAATCACCGGAAATAATAAGGAACACATCGGAAATGGCGAAACGCTCACCAACGTCGAGAGCTTCAATCGATGTTGCTTTCACCTCTGCCGCTGCCGCGGCTCCAATACGGGCGAGCTCAATCGCGCGGTCCGAAGCTGTCACAAGATCTCCTTGATATTGGGGGTAATGCTGGATGCCACAAGATCACCAGGCGCGGCCTGCGCGCCGTGCTGGAGGAAGAAGAATCCGATAACCAGGCCGAGCACCACGCTAATAACAATGAGCAGCAGCATGGTCATCGTCCAGCGGCGCGGGGAGGATTCGTCGTCGAGTTCATCTTCGTCCACATATTCGTGCGCGAGCGGATCCGGCTGCGCCGCGGGAACGGAAGCGGGCGAGAACGCCGCTGCGGCGTCGTTCCCGGTATTTTCTCCTACCGCAGGCGCCGGTTCCTGCTCCGTAACCGAGGCGCGCAAAGCATCGCTTTGGGTGCGAGCGAGTAAACGTTCGCGCAGGCTGCCGCCTTCGGAAAACTCCGCTGCCACGTCCGGTTCCGGAGCCGGCTCGGAAGCCGATACCGATTCCGGGGCCACTTGCGAGGCAGGAGCCGCCGCGGCAGCTGGTGCCGAGTCAGCAAATGGCGGGATGAGCGAGTGTTCTTCTTCGCCAATACTTGCCTCGGTATCGGCTTCGAAACGGTCGAAAACGGAGATTCGCTCCCCCGCGGGCGCGGATTCTTCACGGATCGCGCGGGGCTCGGTCGCGTTCACAGGTTCGTATGCCTGGGTGGGAGCGCCCTCATCTTCCACCAGCGGTGCCACCACTTCAGCGCCTTCAGCCGCTTGAGAAACTTCAGCCGCCCCAGCTGCCTCAACGGCTTCGGCACGCTCGGCCAGAATGGCGCGCCGCCGCGTTGCCCGCACCACCGGAATATCACGGGTGCGCCGCAATTCTTCTACCGGCGAAGCCTCGCCTTCTTCGAGAGGTTTTAGGAGTCCGCGCTCGCGCATCTCGCTGCGTGTGAGGCGCCGCCCGCCCTCGCTCATTTCTTCTCCTCTCGGCACGACTGTCCTTTGTCAAGTTTACCCGGTGCCTCGCGCTGGGCATAAAGTTTGTATTTCCTGATGTGCTGCACCACGCCTTCGGGCACCAAATACCAGATGGGCTCGTGGGCTTTCACCCGCTCGCGCACATCCGTGGAGGAAATCGCCATAGCGGGAACCTCCACAATTTCCACGGCATGTTTGGGCAGCGCGGACACGTCAATATTGTGCCCGGGGCGCGTCACCCCGATGAAACGCGCCATCCCCCACAGTTCCTCGGCGTTCTTCCAGCGCAAAATTTCCGGAATAACATCCGCTCCGGTAATGAAGTACAGATCAGCATCCGGGTAGACCTCACGCAAATCCCGCAGGGTATCCACGGTGTAGGTCAGTCCGCGCCGCTCAATATCCACCCGCGATACCGTAAAGCGGGTATTCGAGGCGGTGGCGATAACCGCCATGAGATAGCGGTGTTCGGCCGGGCTCACGTGCTGCCCCTGCTTGAAAGCCGGGCGGCCGGTGGGCACAAAAACCACCTCGTCCAGCCCGAAACGATGCTGTACTTCCGAGGCTGCCACCAGGTGACCGTGGTGAATCGGGTCGAAAGTTCCGCCCATCACCCCGATCCGCCGACGCCGGTGCTTGCGTTCGTCGAAAGGAATCTGCACCGGTTCGTCTTTATCGGACATGCCCCTCGCCCTCTGCAATCCACGTCGTCGTGGTCATTTCTTCCAGACCCATAGGCCCGCGCGCATGCAATTTTTGGGTAGAAATACCAATTTCCGCGCCCAGCCCAAATTCGCCACCGTCCGTGAACCGCGTCGAAGCATTAACCATGACCGCCGCGCAATCCACCTCGGAGGTAAACCGATTAATAGCACGCTGATCCTCGGCCACAATAGCCTCGGTATGGCCGCTCGAATAGCGGGAAATATGCGCGAGCGCCGTCTCAATATCAGGCACCACCGCGACGGCCATCTCCAGCGCCAAATATTCCTTGGCCCAATCTTCTTCCGTTGCGGCCTGCGTGGGAATATCCCCCGCGAAACTTTGCGCGGCCGCATCGCAATGCAAGGTCACGCCGCGCTCATAAAGTTCACGCAAAATCCGCGGCATAAATTGCGGTGCGATATCCGCGTGGACCAGAAGTGTTTCGGCCGCATTGCAGACGCTGGGCCGATGCGTTTTCGAATTAACGACGACGGCGCTAGCCCGCTCCACATCCGCGCTGGCATCTACGTACACGTGATTATTGCCCACCCCGGTTTCGATCACGGGGACCAGGGATTCGCGCACGACTGTCTGGATGAGGCCGGCGCCTCCGCGCGGAATAACAAGGTCCACCAGGCCGCGCAATTTCATCAGTTCGACGGCGCCCGCGCGCCCGAAAGCATCAATGGTCTGCACACAGTCGGCCGGGAAACCGGCCTCCGTTACCGCCTGGCGCATGAGTTCCACCAGCACTTCATTGGTGCGGATGGCGGCACTCCCCCCGCGCAAAATCACCGCGGATCCGGCTTTGAGCGCCAAGGTAGCCGCATCGACCGTGACATTGGGCCGGGCCTCATAAATCATTCCGATCACGCCCATGGGCACCCGCACTTGCCGCAAACGCATCCCGTTAGCTAAGCGCGAACCGCGTACCACTTCACCCACCGGGTCGGCCAAACCCACCACATGTTCTACCGCCCGGGCAATTCCTTCGATGCGCTCCGCATTCAGGAGGAGGCGATCAATCATGCCCGGGGAAAGCCGGCTTTTTTCCCGGGCCACATCCTGGGCATTCGCCTCCACAATACGGGCGGTTTCGCTGCGCAAAATCGCGGCGATACGGCGAAGGGCGTCATTTTTTGACGTGGTTTGCGCCCCCCGCAAAGAACGCGCCGCCTGGCGCGCGCGGCGGGCCACATCGGCCACGCCCTCGGTTAACGTTGCGGTCATAGTCTCTACTTTAGGCCAGGAAGGCCTCCGTTACCGAATAGGAACAGCCGGCGGGCTGCGACTTCGCGGATACCTCATGTGGCCACTCGTATATATTCGGGCTACCTCATGGGAATAGCGCGCGCACGTGGCGCGTTGCAGGTAGCGAGATTTCCACTAACTCGAGGAGAACCATGGCAACCGTTACTGTCACCGCGGAAAACTTCAACGATACCGTGCATGAAGGCATTGTCCTGCTGGATTTCTGGGCGAGCTGGTGCGGTCCGTGCCGTGCTTTCAGCCCGATTTACGAGAAGGCTTCTGAAAAGCACCCCGATATTACTTTCGGCAAGGTGAGCACCGAGGATAGCCCGGAGCTCGCCGCGCATTTCCAGATTCAGGCGATTCCCACCATTATGGCTTTCCGGGATGGTATCCGCGTCTTCGAGCAGGCCGGGGCACTGCCGGCCGGCCCGCTGGAGGATCTCATCGGGCAGGTCAAGGAGCTGGATATGGATGAGATTCGCGCTCGTCTTGCCGCTCACGAAGCCGAGGAATCCGCGAAGCAGGCTGAGTAAGCGCGGTAGCTGGCCGCTAGCCGGGCAGCACCACGCGCGAGGCCGAGGCATGCAGCGCCACGCACGCGAAGCTCCAAGCCACGAGGGGCGAACTGGTCAATTCCAGTTCGCCCCTCGTGGTGTTCGGGAAACTCCGCGACTCTCGGAAGGCCCCGCTACTCTCAGTACAGCTTAGGAAATCTCTGCCCGGCCAAAGAGGACCGGGAGCACTCCGCGCACCAGCGAGGCTAAATCGGTACGGATGGAGGTGGGTCGGTAAATAATGCCATCTGCCGCGCCCATGCCCAGCCAGGACTCGGTGGTATCCGCGACATCGTATACGGTTCCAACCACGTGAGCACTGCGGGAGAAGTCCGGGCCGCCCAGGGCTTGGACCAGGAAGAGGCGCTCGCGGGCCGCGGTGCGGGTAGCCGAAATAATAACGGTCATATCGAGGAGGACCTGCAAGTCGGTATCGTATTCTTCCGCCGCCGTACGCAAAGCGAAACGGGCCTCGCGGGCACGGTGCGCATCCGGAGCGGAGAGGCGCATCATCGGCGAAATACCGCAGATCGCGCGCAGATTCAGATTCGGAACATCTTCGGCGCGCACGTGCGGCATGAGGCGCACCCCGGCCGCAATCGCATTTTCCACGTCGCTGCGCAGGGCCGCAAGGTCCGTTGCCGGGGTGATGGGCAGGCTCACCAGGGCCGGAGTATCAGAAGTATCTTGCTGGGTTCGGGCGACCGCTTCGCGCAGGGCTTGGGAGGTAGCAGGCACTTCCACCGCGATATCACCGCGGGCACGCGGCCCTAAGCGGCTTGCCGTTTCCATTGCGGAGGCAACCCGGGAGCCGGGAAGCACAAATTCCCCGGAGAACTGGACGAAATCGAGTCCGCCTTTCCAGGCCGCATCGGCGCAGGAGGCCAGGTGGGCGATGGACGCCCCGTGGGCTGGGCGCACGGCTGCGCCGTCGCCGCACAGATTCTCCCCGCCGCCGAGCGCCGAGAGATCGACTCCTAAAAATGTTTCTCTTAAAACTTCCTCATTCGTGGTGGTGCACAGGGTGGTCAATTGGATGGTCATTAGTACTCACTATCAGGACGAAGACGGGCAGAGGGGGCACTGGCCGGCGCAAGAAGGCGCGCGCTCATAAAGTGGTGATGCCAGCGGCGCCAATGCGCCTTGGTAATTCGATAGTCGGCAAGCATGCTAGAGGTGACATCCTGGAGCGTGACAAACTGCGACATCGAATTCTCCGTTCTTCGTCGGCTCGGGTAGTTCCGAGCGATTGCGAGGGTGCTATATAAGCACTTGCGATAACGCTAGATCTTTATTGTCCAATAGGCAAGACGAACACGACGGTTCTTTGCGCAAGTCACTATTCAATTATTCAGATTACTATTCAGTCACTGTGATGTAATATTTCGCTAGCTTGTGCGCAAATAACCCGATGACCAGCGCAAATAATAATCCTGAGCCGCGCCCGCCGTGAAACTTTATGCAGCTTCCACATAGTTACAGGTCCGTAAAGTAAGGCGAAACACAGAATTGCCCGCGCGTTGCGCGCGCCACCGGCTCAGTATTGAAGCACGCTACGAACCGAGCAGCACGATATCGTTTGCGTGCACCACCGGCTTCTTACCGCGTGCCCGGGTGCTACCGACCAGCTCAATGAGTTCCTCGACGCTGTAGGCGCTCAGGCCTCGGGCGATAACCTCGCCGTGCCCATCGCATAATTCCACGATGTCCCCGGCGGCGAAGCGGCCCGAGATCCCGATGACTCCCACCGGGAGGAGGGATGCGTGGTTGCCGGTGATAGCGGCAACGGCGCCGTCGTCCAAAGTGACCCGGCCGCGGGCTCGCGCCGCAAATTCCATCCAGCGCCCGCGCGCGGAAACGTGTCTGGTGCTCGGCACGAACCAGGTTCCCACGTTGTCGCCGGCCACGGCGCGCTGCACATTATCGACATGGGTGAGAATCACGCCGACCCCGCCCGAGGTGGCTAACTCGGCAGCCGCTACTTTGGTGCGCATTCCCCCGGTTCCCACCGCGGAGCCGCGTCCGGTAATCCGCAGTCCTGCTAAGTCATCTTCGCTGGTCACCTCGGTAATGCGGGTGGCTCCCGGTTCGCTGGGTGGTTTGGTGTAGAGGCCATCCACATCCGTGAGCAATATCAGGGTGCCAGCTCCTACCAGGTGGGCGGTGAGCGCGGCTAGCCGGTCATTGTCACCGAAGCGCAATTCGTCGGTGGCCACGGCGTCGTTCTCATTAACAATCGGAACTACCCGTAAACGCAAGAGCGTGCGCATGGCCGTGAGCGCATTGGCGTAGTGGCGCCGGTTGGTGACATCGGAGGCGGTGAGGAGCACCTGCCCCACGCTGATGTCATGCGCTTCGAAACGTTCTTCGTAGGCGGCCATGAGGCGGGACTGGCCCACCATCGCCGCAGCCTGCTTTTCCCGCAGGGAACGCGGGCGGCCGAGCTTGAGCGGGCCGATGCCGGCCGCCACCGCGCCGGAGGACACCAGCACCACATCCACTCCGCGGGCGTGCACCTCCGCGATGGTATTAACAAGAAGATCGAGGGTTTCCTGGTGCAGGGCACCGTCCGGCCCGGTCAAGGAGGAGGAACCAACTTTGATGACTATTCGACGGGAGTTCTCAAGGCAGTCACGCCGGGTCAGCGGGGCGGATGAGGTACCGGACACGAGTCACTCTTTCTTATCTGATGCTTCGGGACACCGCAGGATAGTTTAGTCCCCTTCCGGGGTGCCTGCCTGCGGGTCCGTCCATATGCCGGCCTCCCGCTCGGAACGCAATTCCTGCCGGGCCTCCTCTTTGGCGTCCATACGCTCGTAAAAATCGGCGCGCTTTTCGCGGCGGGTGGGGCGCGAGCGTTCGGCTTCCACCCGGATATCCCGCCCGCGCGGCCCGTAAATTTCGGCGACGGCGGCAACGGTCGGTTCCCAATCGAAAACGAAGCCGGTCTGCGGCGGACCAATCACCACCATATCGCCCGGCACCGCACCCAGGCGCGCCAGTTCATCTTCAATGCCCAGGCGGTGCAGGCGCTCGCCGAGGTACCCGACCGCTTCATCATTGGCGAAGTCCGTTTGCCCCACCCAGCGTTCGGGCTGGCGCCCGCGCACATTCCAAAACTCTTGCATGCCGTCGCGCCGCTTGACGATGGTGAAACGGTCATCGCGTTCGCGAGTGAGATGGAGCACCGGGCGCACCGTTTCGGTAACCTCACGATTGGCCTTTTCTTCGCGCACCACCCGCGCCAGGTAGAAGGAAAGCTCGCGCAGACCTTCGTGGCTAGCGGTGGAGATAGCGAAAACATCCAGGCCGCGTTCGCGCAGCTCCGGGGTCACAAATTCGGCGAGTTCCCGCGCGTCCGGAACATCGATTTTATTGAGAATAACCACCCGCGGGCGCTCGGTGAGGGGAAGCTGGCCTTCCGTGGGCGGAATATTCGCCGCGTACCGGGCCAGTTCGTGTTCCAGGGTATCCAGATCGGTGAGCGGATCACGCCCCGGTTCCAGGGTGGCGCAATCAATAACGTGAGCAATCACCGCGCAACGCTCGATATGGCGCAAAAACTCCAGGCCGAGCCCGCGCCCTTCCGAGGCGCCGGGAATGAGGCCGGGTACATCGGCAATGGTGTAGCGTTCCTCCCCGGCGGTCACCACGCCAAGGTTGGGCACAAGGGTGGTGAAAGGATAGTCGGCGATTTTCGGGCGGGCTGCGGACATGGCCGCGATAAGGGAGGATTTTCCGGCGGAAGGGAAACCCACCAGCGCCACATCGGCCACCGATTTCAATTCGAGAACAACATCGAGTTCCTCACCGGCTTCCCCGAGCAGGGCGAAGCCGGGCGCTTTGCGCCGCGGGGAGGCCAGGGCGGCATTCCCCAGGCCGCCCACTCCGCCGCGTGCCACTTCGAAGGAATCCCCGGGGTTCACCAGGTCCGCGAGCACATCACCTTCGCTGTTTTTCACCACGGTTCCGGCGGGAACTTTGAGGATCAGGTCCGCGCCGTTCTTGCCGCGTTGGTTATCACCGGCGCCGGGCTGGCCGTTTTCCGCGCTGCGGTGCGGGGTGTGGTGGTAGTCCATAAGGGTGGATTCTTGGGAATCGACCTCAAAGATGATGGAGCCCCCGTGGCCGCCGTTGGCGCCGTCGGGCCCTCCGAGAGGCTTGTACTTCTCCCGGCGCACCGAAACGCACCCGTTTCCGCCGTTGCCGGCGCGCAGGTGCAAGGTCACTTTATCGACGAACGAGGCCACGTGTGCCCTCCCCTTTTCCTGTAGTGATAACGCGGTGCGGGTGCGAAAAGCTGAACGCCCGTACCGCCGCAAACAGCAAGGCGCCGTAGCAAACAGCTGAACGCCCGCGCCCCGCCCGCGTTAACGAATGACGGGGTGGAGGTTGAATCCCCCACCCCTCATCATAGGTGCGTGCGGCGCTAGGGCCGCTGCGCCTTAAGCCTGGGCCACAACGTCAACGACCTTGCGGTCGCGACGGGTAGCGAACTGGACCGTCCCGGCTGCGGTAGCGAACAGGGTGTCATCCTTGCCGCGCCCGACGTTATTGCCCGGATGGAACTTCGTGCCGCGCTGGCGAACCAGAATTTCACCGGCGGATACAACCTGACCGCCGTACCGCTTCACCCCGAGGCGCTGGGCATTGGAGTCGCGCCCGTTGCGCGAGGAAGAGGCGCCCTTCTTATGTGCCATCTGTCTACCTTCTTACTATCTCAAAACTAGCTGCTGACGCGGCAGATCCTACTGGATGCCGGTGACCTTGAGGCGGGTCAGGGGCTGACGATGCCCCTGGCGCTTCCGGTAACCCGTCTTGTTCTTGAACTTGATGATGGAGATCTTCGGTCCCTTTTCATCGCGCACAATTTCCGCGGTAACCTTCGCCGAAATGCCATCGGCAGCCGTGGTGATCTTATCCCCGTCAACGAGCATGATGGGTTCGAGTTCGACGGTATCGCCGACTTCACCTTCCATCCTGTCAACAACCACGACGGTTCCGACAGAAACCTTTTCCTGACGGCCCCCGGCCTTGACGATCGCGTACACCACGTTTGCTCCTGTTGATTACGGCTACTTTTCGCGCTGGACAGCGCACTTAAACGACTGAGTGCCTAAGCACCGACCATCTACTTTACTGCGTTGACCCGCTTTCTTACAAGTGAGACTGCGCATGAGACCGGCCGTGTCGCTATGGGATGCGCCACGTACCTGAGGTTCGCGGCGCATTCCACCACCCCGGTTTACCCTTGGGAACTCGCCGGGAAGCTCAGGACCCCCGCCCCGGTTCCGGTGGAGATAGGGCCGGAGGAAACCACGGCGCGCCGCTTGGTACCCCCACGCGTACCGTTAGCCGCTTCACTCGATCCGGTGTGGATAGAGGACGACGGCGACACCGTCTTTGCGTGGGCACTAGTCGAAGCGGCCGCGTGCGCGGGGCTCACCACGCCGGAGGAGATAACCATGCCGGTTTTACGCGCGGTGCCCGTGCTTGCGGTGCCGGTTCCGTTAGTTGCGGTACCAGATGTAGTACGTGCGCCGCCCGTGACAGCCGCATCCTTAGCGGTAGCGCTCGAGGTATCCGCGGTGGCTGCCGCGCTGCGCGAGGTACGACGACGCCGCGTAGCCGGCTGCTTCTCGGACTTGTCCTGTTTATCTGGCTTCTCCGAGTTTTCAGATTTCTCCGACTTTTCCGGCTTCTCCCGCTTCGCGGATTTCCGTGATTCGGCGGGTTTGTCGGTTTTCTCCTGGTTGTCCGCCTTCTCCTGGCTATCTTTCTGCTGCGCATCAGCATGCCCGGCAGCGGCGATGGAATTCATCATCTGCACGGCCGCCTCGCGCTGCGGCGCGGTGGCTTCCCGCCGCGCCTTGCGCTTGCGGGGTGCGTGAGGTTCTTCGTTTTCCTCCACCGGGTGATCATGAATAATATAGCCGCGCCCTTCGCAGGCCTCACAAACGGTCGAGAAGGCCTCCACGAGGCCCTGCCCCACGCGCTTGCGGGTCATCTGCACCAAGCCCAGGGAGGTCACTTCCGCCACCTGGTGGCGGGTGCGATCCCGCCCGAGGCACTCGATGAGCCGGCGCAGCACCAGATCACGGTTGGATTCCAGGACCATATCAATAAAGTCAATGACCACAATCCCGCCGATATCGCGCAGCCGCAATTGCCGCACGATTTCCTCGGCCGCTTCCAGATTATTGCGGGTGACAGTTTCTTCCAGCGAGCCGCCCGATCCGGTGAATTTCCCGGTGTTCACATCCACAACCGTCATGGCTTCGGTGCGGTCAATAACCAGGGTTCCACCCGAGGGCAGCCACACCTTGCGATCAAAAGCCTTAGCCAGCTGCTCTTCCACCCGGTAAGCCTCGAAAATATCGCGAGAATCATCCCAGCGGCTCACCCGATCCATGAGTTCGGGAGACAGCTCTTCCACATAGGTGGAGATCGTTTCCCAGGCATCCTCACCCTGCACACGCAAGGAATCAAAATCTTCGTTGAAGATATCGCGTACAACCCGCACGGCCAGTTCCGGTTCGCTCTTGAGCACCTGCGGGGCGGTTTTCGCCGCCTTGGCCTTGCGCTGAATTTCCTTCCAGCTCTTCGTCAGGCGATCCACGTCATTCTGGAGCTGTTCCGCGCTCGCCCCTTCGGCGGCGGTACGCACAATAACGCCGTGATCTTCCGGCACAATTTCTTTAAGGAGCTTCTTGAGCCGCGAGCGTTCCGAATCGGGAAGCTTACGCGAAATACCGGTCATATCCCCACCGGGAACAAGAACAAGATGCCGCCCGGCCAGGGTAACCTGGCTGGTCAGGCGCGCGCCCTTATGACCAATAGGATCCTTGGTGACCTGCACCAGCACGGTATCCCCGGATTTCAGGGCCTGCTCAATGCGGCGATTCTTCCCGGTAACCCCGGCGGCTTTCCAATCAACTTCCCCGGCGTACAGGACCGCATTGCGCCCCTTACCGATATCCACGAAAGCGGCTTCCATTGAGGGCAGCACATTTTGCACCCGCCCCAGGTACACATTGCCGACCATGGAAATTTGGGTATGCCGCGCCACGTAATGCTCGACGAGCACATCATCTTCGAGCACCGCGATCTGGTTGAGCCCATCACGTTCACGCACGATCATGTCACGCTTGACCGATTCGCGCCGCGCCAGGTATTCCACTTCCGTAATGGAACCGCGCCGGCGCGCTGAACCCTCGCGGTTTTCGCGGCGCCGGGCCCGCTTGGCGGCCAGGCGAGTGGAGCCCCGGGGCGCTGCCACTTCATCATCCGAAGAAAGGCTACGACGACGCCTGCGGGTGGGCGCTTCCGAAGCACCTTCCGTTTCTTCGTGCTCGCCTTCTTCAGAGGCGGCGTCGTCGTGCTCCGCACTTCGAGGCGTGCGGGCGGATGAATCATGCTCGCCACGTTCGCGCCGGCGGGTGCGCCGGGAGGAAGAATTATCGCCGGAATCGGAATCTGCACCGCTGGAGGAATCGTCATCAACGAGGTAGGTGACCCGGATGGCGTTGGCGGCGTCGGGTTCCTGGAAGAGTGGAATATCCGTATTAATACGGAAGCGCGGGATGTCCACCGCTTCTTCTTCGGGTACCGGAATAAAAAACGGACTCGCCGCAGCCGCACTCACGGTGCCGTACTCCGACGCGGTGGCTTCTTTCGCCATTCATCTACACTTCCCGACGGGCGCGCACCCCGTATCCCGTGCGGGCCTGTCACCATTGCGGCCAATGCCGCGCAAGCATATCCACGTTCGAGGGCATATCCGGCACTCACAATCTGCCGGCCAGGTTCTTCACTACCTCAAACCACCGGGGCGATACGGTAGCGCCCGGTACACTGATACCGATTCTACATGAGGAGACCTCGACCGGCGCTGGGAGATTCCCGAGATCTCCGCAAAGGCGGCGCCTCAGCGGAACGCGCAATCGCCACCACATGAGGCCGGCCGGGACTTTCGTCCTTATTTTTTGACAGGTGTCGCTAACCTGTGTGCCAGATGGCACATGAGCACCGCGCCGGACAAAAGTCCCTCGTGTTCGATACCTCTTATTGCCACTGCGGTGAGTAGGATCGAGGGTGAAAAATTGATCGCGCTGCTACGGGACCACCGCAGCGCTCCACGCGCGATCACACGTGTTACACATCGGAAAGGTGAAAAGGTGGATCCGATCACCCTTGCGCGATGGCAGTTCGGTATTACAACCGTCTACCACTGGCTTCAGGTGCCCCTGACCATTGGCCTGTCTGTCATCGTTGCGTATATGCAAACTAAGGCCCGCAAAACGGGCGATCCGAAGTGGCAGCGGATTACCGATTTCTTCGGCAAGATCCTGCTCATCAACTTCGCGCTCGGCGTTGCCACCGGTATCGTGCAGGAATTCCAGTTCGGTTTGAACTGGTCGGAGTACTCGCGTTTCGTCGGTGACATCTTCGGCGCCCCGCTCGCTTTCGAGGCTCTCCTGGCGTTCTTCCTGGAGTCCACGTTCCTCGGATTGTGGATCTTCGGCAAGGGCCGCCTCTCCCCCAAGATGCACAACCTGACCATCTGGCTTTTCTCCATGGGTACCGTGATCTCCGCGGCCTGGATTTTGGCCGCGAACTCCTTCATGCAGGATCCGCACGGCGCGGTCTTCAACCCGGAAACCGGGCGCGCTGAGCTGGACGGCATGGCGGGCTTCCTCGGGCTGTTCGCCAATACCACCTGGGTACTCACCTTCCTCCACACCATGGGCGCCGCCTTCACACTGGCCGGCGTTGTGGTGGCCGGCTTCGCCTTCTGGTGGATGGCCCGCTCTATTCGCCTCTCCGGCAATGAAGTTGAGGCACGCGAATACTGGAAGCCCACCGCCAAGCTCGGCCTCAAGGTCACCCTGGTTGCCGCGATTATCGCCGCGCTCTCCGGCCACTACATGGGCCAGCACCTCGGCGTGATCCAGCCACCCAAGGCCGCGGCCATGATGGGCGTGTGCCAGGGTGAAGAAAACGCCAAGCTGTCCCTCGTGATGTGGGGCAATAGCTGCGAGGACGCCACCTCCATTTACGTGCCGATTCCCGGTCTGGAATCCTTCATGATGACCAACCACTGGTCCGGCCCCGAATCGCGGCTGGAATCCATTAGCGAAGCTAATGAGCGGGTGCGGGATCGCATCCACCAGATGGAAAACGTCAATGCGGAACTCGTGGAGAAATTCGATACCGCGTTCGAAAATCAGCAGGTCACCCCGAATGTTCTGGCCTCCTACTACTCCTTCCGCGTGATGGTCGGAGTTGGATTGCTGGACATCCTCATCGCGGCCCTCGGGTTGTGGGTGCTGCGCGGTGATCGGATCATGCGTTCGGAAAGCTGGGGTAAGTTCTGGCTGTGGATGATTCCGCTGCAATTCGTGGCGAACTCCGCGGGCTGGATCCTGACCGAAATTGGCCGCCAGCCGTGGATCGTGTACCCGACTCAAATCGACGGCGTGCTTCTTATGACGGATCTGGGTGTTTCCCATTCCGTCAACGGTGGCAGCGTGGCCTTCTCGCTAACGATCTTCACGGTGCTCTACTCGGCACTGGGCGTGGTGTGGGTGTGGCTCCTGGGCCGCTACCTGCGCGAGGGTATCAATACCCACAAGAAGGTCGTCGAATACGATGCGAAATCTACCCCGAATTTCGTTTACTAGGAGGACCTCATGGAACAAACATTTTTGATGACACTGTGGTTCATCCTCGTAGCGGTCCTGTGGATTGGTTTCCTCGCTCTGGAGGGCTTCGGCTACGGCGTGGGGATGTTCCTCAAGACCTTTGCGCGTAATGAACGTGAACGCCGCGCGATGATCAACTCGATTGGCCCCCACTGGGATGGCAACGAAGTGTGGCTGCTCACCGCCGGTGGCGCTACTTTCGCGGCGTTCCCGGAATGGTACGCCACCATGTTCTCGGGCATGTACATCGCCCTTGTCCTCGTGCTCGTCTGCCTCATTATCCGGATCTGCGCCCTGGAATGGCGCAAGATGATCCGCACCGAGCGCTGGCGTAACACCTGGGACACCCTGCATTGCATCGTCTCGTGGATCGTCTCGATCCTCTTCGGGGTGGCTTTCGCTAACCTCGTGGCCGGGATGAAAATCGAAGTGGGCAACTACTCCTCCGGTGAGTTCGTGGCCGTGGCACCCGATGCGGTGACCTGGGAAGCCCTCGCGGATAACCACCACTACCTGACCGGCGGGTTCTTCTCGCTGCTCACTCCCTTCACCATCCTGGGCGGGCTCGTGACCCTCTCGCTCTTCTTCAGCCACGGCGCGCTGTGGCTCTCGATTAAGACGGCTGGTGAACTCCAGTTGCGCTCCATTAACCTGGCGAAGCGCACCACCGTGATCTCCACGGCCATCACCGCGGTCTGGGCGCTGTGGGCCTACTTTGTGTACAGCTCGCAGGTGCTGGCGATTATCCCGCTGGCTATCTGCGCGCTGCTCCTCATTGCCACTGTGGTAGCCACCTGGGCCAACCGCGAAATTCTGGCCTTCGGGCTGCACTTCGCGGCGATTGCCGGGGCGGTATCCACCATCTTCGCGATGATGGTTCCCTACGTCATGAAGTCGTCGATCAACGAGGCCTACTCCCTCACGATCGCGCAGGCTTCGGCCACCGCGCCAACGCAAACCATCATGACCATTGCGGCACTCATCTTCGTTCCGATCGTCCTCGGTTACACGGTGTGGGCATACTCCGTGTTCCGCAAGCGCATTGACGCTGGCCAAATCCCCGAGGAACCCGTGGGATTGGAACCGAAGAAGATCCGCGAGTTCGAGGTTCGCTAAGTAGCACGTGAGATCGGGAGGCCGCGCCCACGCACCGTGCGCGCGGCCTCCCCTCATAAACCCGCACCTTCAAAAACTCGCTCTTAAACCGCCGTAGCGGCCTCGCGAATTCGCGTGGCCGCCGGGTAAGCAATACCGGGCGGGCTACGATAAAGCAGAGTGCAAGGAGAAGAATGAAGCCCGTTGATGCTCGACTCATGAAATTTGCGCCCACGGCGCGCCGCTACGTCGCCTTACTCGGCGGCGTTGGTTTTCTCGAAACAGCGCTCGTGCTCGCGCAATGCTTCTTTATTGCCGCTTCGGTCGCCCCGGTGGCAGACGGCGATCTCACCTTCCGTGATATTGGCTGGCCCGTGTTCGGGGTCGCTGCGGCTTTCACCGCGCGCAGCCTTCTCATCTATATCCGCGAATCCTACGGCCACCGCGCCGCGCTGCGCACCATCGCCAATCTGCGCGCCCGGGTACTACGCCGCGCCGGTGATCTGGGCGACCGCTGGCTCGCCGCGGGAAACACCTCCACCACCGTCACCCTGGTGACCTCCGGGCTGGACGACTTGGAACCCTATTTCGTCAAATTCCTCCCCCAGCTCATCCTCACCTGCACGGTCACCCCCTTCGCGCTCGTCGTTATTCTTTTCCTCGATTGGGTGAGCGCTATCGCCATCGTGGCCTGCATCCCTCTCATCCCGATTTTCATGATCCTCATCGGGCGCATGACCCAGGCATTCTCCAATGAGCGCCTCGCCTCCATGCAGCGCCTCGGCCAGCAGCTCCTTGACCTCCTGGGCGGCCTTTCCACCCTCAAGGCGCTCGGGCGTGAAGAAGGCCCGGCCCGGCGCGTCAAGCACCTCGGGGATGATTACGCGAAGAAAACGCTCCAGACTCTCTATATAGCTTTCCTTTCCGGCGCCGTTCTGGAATTCCTCGCCACCCTCTCCACCGCCCTCGTTGCGGTGGAGGTAGGCCTGCGCATGGTGGCCGGAAACGTCTCCCTTTTCACCGGCCTGACGATTATTATGCTCACGCCGGAAGTCTTTAAACCGCTGCGGGAAGTGGGCACCCAATTCCACGCCTCCTCCAACGGGGTGGCCGCTTCCGCCCAGGTCTTTGACCTACTCGAACAGCCCCTGCCCGTGGAAGACGGCACGCTCGACTGCCCCGATCTGGCCACCTCCCCCATCACCATCTCCGACCTTTCGGTGCTCGCCCCGGGCCGCGATACCATCGCTCCCTCGCACCTGAATGCCCAGATCCTTCCCGGGCACGTCACGGCTTTGCGCGGGGCTTCCGGTTCCGGAAAAACGACGACGGCGAATGTGCTCCTCCGCTTCATTACCCCCGATAGCGGAACCGTTCATATCGGCACCACCCCGCTCGCAGACATCCGCCGAGAAAGCCTGTGGGCGCAGGTTTCTTGGGTATCGCAACGTCCGGTGATCGTACCGGGAACCGTGGCGGAAAATATCGGGGTAACGCCGGGCCCGGCCCTGGAGCGCGCCGCCGCCCTCGCCGGCTTTGATGAGGTCATCGCCGAGCTTCCCGAAGGCTGGAATACCTTCATTGGGCAGGGCGGGGTGGGCCTTTCCGTGGGCCAGCGCCAACGCCTCGCCCTCACCCGCGCCCTGGTATCCGAGCGCCCGCTGGTGCTCCTCGATGAACCTTCCGCCCACCTGGATGCCCGTAGCGAAAAGCGCGTCGTCGAATCTGTTGCGCATCTACGCGCGCAGGGCCGCACCGTTATTGTGATCGCGCACCGCACCGCGCTTCTCGATCTTGCCGACGCGGTTATTGATGTTGTATCGACGACGGCGCAACCGGCCACCGTACCAACGAAAAACGCCACCGCATCCACTAACTCCCAGACAACCGAGGTGACCAAGTGAGTACTTTCCCTCAAGACGAACGCCGCGCTCTCATCCGTGCCCTGCGTTTGCTGCGCGTGGATAAGGGCGGATTCTGGGGCTCCGTTGCGGCGGGTGCCGCCGGGCTGAGCAGTTCAGTGGCCCTGGCTGCCGTTTCTGCCTGGCTTATTACCCGCGCGTCCCAAATGCCTCCGGTTCTTGCCCTCGGGGTGGCCACCACCTCGGTGCGTTTCTTCGGGGTGTCCAAGGCGTTGCTGCGCTATGTTAATCGGATTTTCTCGCACCGGGTCACCCTCTACGGGATGTCCAATCTGCGTACTGCCGTGTACGCGACGCTGGCCGATTCCCCCACCGACGTCGTCACTTCGGTGCGGCGCGGTGACCTGCTCGCCCGTACCGGCCGGGATGTCGATTCCGTTGGCGACGTCGTCGTCAAAGCGGTGCAACCGGGCGCGGTTGCCGGGATAGTCTGCCTGGTCTCCTGCCTGATCGTGGGGATTCTGTGCCCGCCCATCGGTCTGCTGCTGGCCGGCTGCCTCCTGATTTCCGGTATTCTCGCGCCCTACCTGGCCATGCGCGGCGGGCGTATCGCCGAAGAAGCGCAGGTGCGTGACGAAACCGAGATCTCCGCTACCGCGCTGACCATGCTGGATTCCGCCGCGGAGCTGCGGGTAGCCGGGCGGGTGGGCGCCATGGAGGACGTGCAGGAAGCCACCGAACAGCGGATCTTCCGCCACCGCGATGCCGCGGCCCGCCCCCAGGCCCTCGCTATCGCCCTCGATACCCTCGCCATGGGGATTGCCGTGGTGAGTGCGATTCTTATCGGGAGCCGCGCCCTGGATGCCGGCACCCTCTCCGCCACCGCGCTGGCGGTCTGCGTGCTCACCCCGCTCGCCGCTTTCGAAGCCACCCAGGGCCTCGGGGAAGCAGCTATCCAGCTGGTGCGTTCCGCCAAAGCCGCCCAGCGGATCCTCGAGCTCCTCGACCGCGCCCAGCGCAGTGAGGAACCGGAAGCCCCGGCCCCGGTTGCGGAACGTGGCCTGCATGCCACCGACCTTATTATCGGCTGGCCAGGCGGCCCGGATGTGGCCGGGCCTTTCGAGCTGCACGTGGAACGCGGTTCCTCCATCGCCATCGTGGGGCATTCCGGAATCGGGAAATCGACCCTGCTCTACACCCTGGCGGGAATGCTGCGCCCGCACGCCGGCTCGGT
Source organism: Actinotignum timonense (assembly GCF_030216305.1). GTDB lineage: Bacteria > Actinomycetota > Actinomycetes > Actinomycetales > Actinomycetaceae > Actinotignum > Actinotignum timonense_A. Next base: position 247,731 of record NZ_JASOKT010000001.1, read on the forward strand.
GCGCCTGGACGGGCATGAAGTTTCCACCCTGGATCGGCGCACTGTATCCCACACCCTCACCCTCACGGCGGAAGACGCCCACGTTTTCGAAACAACCGTGCTGGAAAACCTGCGGGTGGCCCGCCCTTCGGTTACGGAAAGAGAAGCGGTGGAGCTGCTGGTGCGGGCGGGCCTGGGCACCTGGCTCACCCAGCTTCCGCGCGGGGTACACACCCTGCTGGGAGAGGACGCCGCCACGATTTCCGGTGGAGAACGACGGCGCCTGCTCCTTGCCCGCGCACTGGCCTCCGACGCGGAGTTCTTGCTCCTGGATGAGCCCGGTGAGCACCTTGACCCGGAAACCGCCGATGAGCTTATCCGCGATTTGCTCCGGGCCGGTAAGAATAGCTCCGACCCGCGTACTATTATCTTGGTGACGCACCGGCTCACGCCCCTCGATGCGGCCGACGAGGTTATTGTGATAACCCGTGATGAGGGCGGTATCGCCCACGTGAGCGCGCGCGGCACCCACGAGGAGCTCACCGAAAGGCTCGCCTCATACGCATGGGCGGCGAAACAGGAATAAGGATGCTGGATACCACAACGGTTATTTTCAATGCGCTGGCCTTGACCGCGCGCCTGGATCGCACCCAGGTGCTCGAAAATCTGGCCGGCGCCGGATTGAAACTAACCGGGGCATCCAGCGCCGCCGTTCTCATATTCAATTCGGCGGAAAAGGTGACGAGCATTGTCACCCTGGGCCAGCCGCTGCCCGCGGCTGCCAGCCTCACCCCCACCAGCCTGGATCGGGACCTGACCAGCTTGGGCGATGAGGATACCGTGATGTGGGATCGCGCCGAGGCGGTGAGCGCCGTCCACGATGAGAGCGGCATCATCCCGGAACCCGCCGCTGGCAGCACTCCGCTCAGCGCCGCCGGCCACCAGGACGGCATCTACGGCCCGGGTATCACGAATTTCCTCACCTCCCGCCTCATGACCGGGAACCGGGTGCTCGCCCGGGTGATCTTCTTTAACAAGCCCGGGGCTTTTAGCGAATCAGATATTAACCTCATTGCGCTCTTGGCGCGCGCGGCCACCATCGCCGTCGAAAATGCGCGCCTGTACGAGGAATCGAACTCCCGTGCGCAGTGGCTTTCTGCCTCACGGCGCATCACTATCGCGCTGCTGCAAGGAAGCGACGAAGAAGAAGCCCTCCAGCTCATCGCCACGGAAATGCGGCGGGTAGCGGATGCCGATCTGGCCCTCATTATTCTGCCTTCGGTAGCCGATACCTGGGCCTGCGAATTCGTGGCGGGGGAAGCCGGGCAGGACCTGGTGGGAACCACCTTCGGGCGGGATTCCCGGGCGCGGGCCGTAGCCCAAAGCGGGCTCGGGCGCATTATCGATACGAGCACCGCGGCTCCCTCCCCCGATAATCCCCTCGACCGTTTCGGCCCGCTTCTCTACGCGCCGATGGCCGGCGGGGATACCGCACGCGGCGTTATTATCCTGGCCCGGCTGCGCGGGCGCGCCGAATTCGACATGGTTGATTTGACGATGGCGGAAAGCGTGGCCAACCAAGCCGCCCTCGCCCTGGAACTGGCCGATGCCCGCTATGTGCAAGCCCAATCGGCCCAGCTGGAAGAACGCTCCCGCATTTCGCGCGATCTGCACGATTTCGCGATCCAGCAGTTGTTTGCTTCCGGGATGCGCCTATCCGCGCTGCGTGACGATTTGGCAACCGAGGATGCGGTGGCCGATAACGTGCTCGATTCCCTCGATAACGCCATCGAGTCGATTGACGAATCCGTGGCGCAGATCCGCCAGATTATTTACTCGCTGCGCGGCCCGGATACGTCCGTCCCAGTAGTTTCACGCCTGCGCCGCGAGGTCAGCTCCGTCACGGCGCAGCTCGGTTTCACCCCGAGCCTGCGGATTACCGTGCGCGGCGAAGATATTGATAGCGGCACGCACACCGAAATCGATGATGCTATCGGTTCGGATATTAGCGACGACGTTATCGCGGTGGTGCGCGAATGCCTCTCCAATGCGGTGCGCCACGCCCACGCCCATTCCATCACCGTGACCGTCACCGTCACCGACCGTGATATTAGCGTGGAAGTTGCCGATGACGGCGTGGGCATTGGCGAATTGAGCCGGCGTTCGGGGCTGTCTAATCTGGCCGCCCGGGCCCGGCGCCACCACGGCACTTTCTCCATCGCTCCGGGAAGCGAACGCGGTACCGTGGTGCGCTGGCGGGCCCTTATTGACGGATAAATGCCCGTTTAGATGATAGCGACAGGCGCAAGCACCTAAGCGGGCACTATGGCTGCCGGCTCAACCGGGTGACTGCACAGCCGCTCCGCCACAACAAGCGTTCTTACTGGTTACGCCAACCGGTGGCACGCTGGCCGGCAACCCACGCGGCCACCTGGGTGCGCCGCTGCAGTCCCATCTTGGACAGCAGCGAGGTGATGTGGTTCTTCACTGTCTTTTCTGCCACCCCGAGCTGCTCGCCGATTTCCCGGTTGGATAGCCCATCCCCGATTAGCTCAAGAACATTGCGTTCCGAGGGGGTGAGATCCGCGGTGGGGTCGTCATGATCGGCGCGCCGGCGCGAGACCGTGCGCTCATCGAGCAGAACGCGCCCTTCGGCCACGGCCTTGATATTGTCCGAGATTTCCGCCCCGCGCACCGACTTCAAGAGGTACGCTTTCGCGCCGGCGTTGAGGGATTCGGAGAGGGCGTCGTCGTCATCAAAAGAGGTGAGGACGATGCACTTGGTATCCGGGCTGACCTCCTGGAATTGATTAATAATGTCAATTCCGGTGCCGTCCGGGAGGCGCAGATCCACCAGCGCCACATCGGGGAGTACCAGGCCGCCGCGCCGCACCGCTTCTTCTACGCATCCGGCTTCAGCGACCACCTCGAGGCCCTCCGAACGGTCAACCACCTCAATGATTCCCCGCCGTACCACTTCATGATCATCAATAATCATGACGCGAATATTTTGTGCCACGCGCCGGCCCTCCTTTGTGCATCACCATCATCGGTCAATAATCCGCCCTTATTCTACCCAATCGGAGCGACTTGACATACCGGGCACAGCGTGGTGGAACGGCCCCCGAGGGTAATTTTCTGCAAGGGGGCACCGCAGCGCGCGCAGGGCTGCCCGGCCCGCCCGTAGGCCTGCAAAGACCGCTCAAAATAGCCGCTCTCCCCATTGACATGCACATATAGCTGATCAAACGACGTTCCGCCGGCAGCCAGCGCGGCCTCGAGTACCTCCCGCCCGGCATTGAGCAGTGCCTGCGCCGCAGCCGCGGGGAGCGCCGTCGCCTCCGGGTGGATGCGCGCCCGGTAGAGCATTTCATCGGCGTAAATATTGCCGATCCCGGAAACAATCTCCTGGTCGAGGAGCACCCGTTTAAGCGCGCGCCGCGTGGTGCCGAGAATGTCGAGTAGCGCGCTTTCGTCCAAATAAGGGTCGAGCAGGTCGCGGGCAATATGCGCCACGGGCGCGGGTACGACGGCGCGCTTGGATCCCGCCCCGCCCGGCTGGCCATCAGCGGTGGCCTGGAAAGTGACCGGCGCCAGGTAGCCGAAAGTGCGCTGGTCCACGAAGTCAAGGAGCAGACCGTTATCGAGCTCGAAGCGGGCCCGCAGGTGGCGGCGCTGCCCGGCAGTGCTTTCTTCCTCGCCCGGCTCATCCACCCGGAACTGCCCGGACATACCCAGGTGGGCAAGGAGCGCCAGGTCCTCTCCCATATCGCACCACAGGAATTTTCCGCGCCGCACCACCGCTCGCACAGTGCGACCCACCACCGGGGCCAGGCCCTGCGGGGCACGGCGGATCACGCGGGTTCCGAAAGCACGGGCACCAAGAATGCGCCGGCCGACCAGGTGCTCGGCCAGCCCGCGCCGAATGGATTCAACTTCGGGAAGTTCGGGCACGCCTACCTACTAGGATTCCGCGCCGGCAGTGCCGTCGGTGGCGGATGCACCCGTGCCGGGAGCTGCGTCGTCGTTCTTATCCTCAGCCACCGGCTGTACTTCGCCTTTCTCGATCAGATCGGCGAGAATCCGGTAGGAGGCTTCCGCGGCGGCGTGGCGCGCGTTCTTTTGCGAGGTGCCTTCGCCGCTGCCCCATGCGCGCCCGGCCATCGACGCAACGGCCGTGAAAACGCGGGCGTGGTCCGGGCCGGTGGAGCTGAGTTCGAACTCCATGGTGCCGTCCCAACCCAGGCCGTGCGCGAGCTCTTCGAAACTCGTTTGCCAATCGAGGTTCGGGCCCAGCACGGAGGCGTCTTTGATCTTGGAATCGAGGAGTCGATCCACGATTTCGCGGGTGGGTTCCATCCCGTGTTCCAGGTAGGTGGCGGCGATCAGCGCTTCCACGGTATCGGAAAGGATGGAGTCCTTATTGCGCCCGCCGGAGCGGTCTTCCCCGCGGCCCAGGCGCAGGGAATCGCCCAGGTTGATACGCCGCGCCACATCGGCGAGTGCCTTTTCGGACACCGCGTAGGTTTTCATCTGGGACATATCACCTTCGGAAGCGTCCGGGTATTCCCGAAAAACTTTCTCCGCGATAATGAGACCCAAAATGGAGTCACCCAGGAATTCCAGGCGTTCGTTATGGGGTTCGTCGTGTTCGAAAGCGAAGCTGCGATGCGTGAGGGCGCGGCGCAGCAGCGGCCGGGGCAGGTCAATTCCCCACTGTTCCACTAATTCGCGATAGGCCATACGTACTCCGCTTACTCCTGTGCTCGCAGCTGGGCTTCCAGCGCGTCCAGGGCATCCGAGCGCCGCGGCGGGGCCTCATGGTGGTGCCCTTCGGGCAGGTCTTCCAGGCGTTCCCCGCAGCCGGCGCACAGGCCCTGGCAGGTGGGCGAACACAGCGGCTGGAAGGGCAGGTTGAGCACGATGGCATCGCGCAGTACCGGTTCCAGGTCCACGTGGTCATCCTCAATAACCGGGTGTTCTTCGGCGTCCTCATCCCCTTCGGCGATGAGTTCGGCGCGCCGCTGCGGGTAGTAGGCCAGGTCGGATACGTCCTGGGTGCGTTCTTCGTGAATATCACGCAGGCAGCGCGAGCACTGGCCCGCAACCGTGAAATGCACCTGCCCGCCGATGTACACGCCTTCGGAAACCGAGGTGAGGCTGAGGTCTACATCCAGCTCGGATCCGGTGGGGACGGTCATGAGCTCGATACCCAGATCCGCGGGGGCGGCAAAAGTTTCCCGCACCGGCATGAGGGAGCCGTCGCTACGCGGTAAATCGTGCAGCGACACAACAAAAGGACTGCGAAGGTCCACTATTCCTCCTCGGAATGATCAAAAACAGCGTCGGTGGTTTCTTGGCGGCTGGCGAGAACTTCCCGGCCCGCGTAAATCTGGGCGAGGGCCGCATCCATTTTTTCGTGCGCGGCCCGCACGGCTTCTTCCAGCGCGGCGGCCACCCCGTTTACCTGGCCTTCCAAGGTGGCGAGGGTGGAATCGGAGTAGTGGTTGGCGCCGTCGCGCAGCCGTTCGGCCTTCTGCTTGGCCTCATCCTCAATCCGGGCGGCGGTGGAGCGCGCCGCGATGGTGATGGCGTCATTGGAGACGAGCCGGCTAGCCTGGGCGCGCGCTTCGGCCACAATATTTTCCGCATCCTGGCGGGCCGAGGCAATAATACTGGCGGCTTCCTGGCGGCCGGATGCGCGCACCGAATCGATATCGGCCAGCACGTCATCGGCACGAAGCACCTGGTCGGGCACCGCATCGCGGGCGAGCTGGAGCAGGTCACGCACCTCGGATTGGTTGATCATCACCGAGGCGGACATGGGGATGGACCGGGCGTTATCCACCAGGGCGAGGAGCTCATCGAGGATCTCCACCACCGATTCCCCGCGCGTATCCTGAGTCATTGCATCTCCTCTTCCAAAGCCCGCGCCACCCGCGCGGGAACGAAACTCCGCACGTCACCTTTGTGCCGTGCCACATCTTTGACCAGCGAGGAGGCAATATGGCCTTTCGCCGGGTCCCCCACCAGGAACACCGTTTCGATGCCCGATATTTCCCGGTTCATGAGCGCCATGGGGTATTCCGCATCCAGATCCACCGCGGAACGCAGCCCCTTGACGATGGCGTCCGCCCGGATATCGCGGCAAAAATCCACCAGCAGCCCGCCGAAATCCTCCACCCGCACATTGGCCATGTGGCGCACTTCTTCGCGAATGAACTCCACGCGTTGCCGCGGCGAAAAAAGCGGATTTTTCGAAGAGTTATGCGCGACCAGAATAACAACCTCGTCAAAGAGGGAAGCGGCGCGGGCAAAAACGTCGAGATGTCCGAAAGTGACGGGATCGAAGGATCCGGGGCAGACTGCAAGCGTCATAGTTATAGCCTAATCTTTCCTGAGGCGCTCGGCCTAGTCGACGCGCGATTATTGCGCGCTCTCGGCCGACGCGGGGCGCTCGCTCGCCGCCGCGGTTGCGCCGGGCGTTGCCGTTTCTCCGCCTTCCGTGCCCGCGCTGCGCTGCGCCGTCCACAGCGTCGCGGTCCCGTAACGGCGCGAATCATCGAGTTCCCACCCCTCCGGCCAGCTCGGTTCCGGTGAGGAGCTATCGCGTTCCACTACGACGACGGCGTCCGCGGCTACATGCGGGGCCAGGCCTTCGAGCACTTTCGTGATCTGTGCTTCTGTATAACGGTAGGGCGGATCCACGAAAACGGCATCGAAACGATAATTCGGTTCCTGGGAAAGATACTTTTCCGCTTTCATCCGTACCACGGTCACATCGAGGTGGGCGCGGGCAGCATTGTCACGAATAATGCTGACGGCCGGCCCTTCCGATTCAACCAGCACGACGGCGCGTGCCCCGCGGCTTTTCGCTTCCAAACCCAAGGCACCCGAGCCAGCAAAAAGATCCAGGACTTCCCCATCCGCAATAAAGCCGCGATGGTCGAGCCGGGAAAATACCGCTTCGCGGGCTTTTTCCGAGGTGGGGCGGGTTCCCGAACTCGGCACCCGCAAAATATGCCCCTTGGCGGTTCCGGCAACAATACGTGTCATTGCTTATCCCCTTTCCAGGTAGGTGGCTCGCTCGGTATCCAATGCGTCCGCGGCCCGCTCCAGCTCCGCCGGCAGCGCGCCGCGTTCCACGAGGTCCGTGGCGGCGGCGCGCGCGGTAGCGATAATATCAGCGTCGCGCACCGCGGAGAGGAAACGCAGGTGGGAGGTGGTTCCCGCCTGCCGGGTCCCCAGCACATCACCTTCGGAGCGCAGCTCCACATCTTTTTCAGCCAGCGCGAAACCGTCCGTGGTGGCGGCGAAAGCCGCGAGGCGTTCGGCCGCCAGGCTTCCTTCCGGGGCGCCGCTCACCGCCAGGCACAGCCCGGCTTTGCTCCCGCGCCCGATGCGCCCGCGCAGCTGGTGCAGCTGGGACAGCCCGAAACGTTCGGCGTTCATAATGATCATCATGGTGGCCTGCGGCACATCCACCCCCACTTCGATAACGGTGGTGGAAACGAGCACCGGGACCCGCCCGGCCGCGAAATCCGCCATGGCGGCGTCTTTTTCCGCGGCGCTCAGCCGCCCGTGCATCTCCCCCACCGCGATTCCCTCGAATTGGGGCAGGGCGCGCAGGCGTTCGGCCAGTTCAGTGACGGTGGCCAACGTACTTTCGCTGCCCGGGTCCTCCGCGGGGGTGGCTGCGTCGTCGTTCTCACTAATACGGGGAGCGAGCACGTACACGCGCCCGCCGCCCGCAATTTCTTCCCGGGCGCGCCACCACATGCGCGCGATCCAGTTCGCGCGGTTTTCCGGAACGACGACGGTGCTCACCCCGGCGCGCCCGCCGGGCAGTTCACGCAAGGTGGAGACGGCCATATCTCCGAAAACGGTCATGGCGACGGTGCGCGGGATGGGGGTGGCGGTCATGACGAGGGTGTGGACGCCGCGCGCGAGGATATCGCGTTGGTCCACCCCGAAGCGGTGCTGTTCGTCCACGACCGCCAGGCCGAGGAAGGGAATCTGGACGGTCTCGGAAAGCAGCGCGTGGGTGCCGATAATAATGCCGGCTTCTCCCGAGGCGATACGGGCCAGGGTGGCGCGGCGCTCGCTGGCGGTGAGCGATCCGGTGAGGAGTTCCACCCGGGTGGAGCATTCGGCGGCCCCCAGCATCCCGCCCGCGGCCAGGTCCCCGAGCAGTTCGCGCACGCTGCGGGCGTGTTGGGCGGCCAGCACTTCGGTGGGCGCCAGGAGGGCGGCCTGGCCTCCGCCATCGACCACCTGGAGCATGGCGCGCAGGGCCACCACGGTTTTCCCGCTTCCCACATCGCCTTGGAGCAGGCGCTGCATCGGGGTGGTGGCGGCAAGGTCCGAGGCGATTTCCTCCCCCACCGCGCGCTGCCCGGCGGTGAGCTCGAATGGCAAGCGGGCGTCGAAAGCATCCAGAAATCCACCGCTTTGCGGCGGGTAGGCGGTGGTGGGATGCGCGGCGCGGGCGGCGCGGCGCCGGGCGAGGACGGTGTGAAGCATCAGGGCTTCTTCGTGGCGGAAGGGTAGCTGGGCGAGCGCGGCGGTGATGGGTTCCTCGGGGCGATGGGCCCGGCGCAGCGCCTCGAGCCGGGTGGGCAGGCCATGAGCGCGCCGGTAGCCGGCGGGAAGCAGATCGGGAACATCCGCGCTGGTCAGCCCGGTGAGAACGGTGCTGACCGCCCGCTCGATTTTCCAGGAGGGTAGCGCGGCGCTGGCATGGTAGATGGGGATGGGGCGGCGCAGGCGCTCCACGTCCACGCTGCCCTCGTCTTCTACCAGGTCGTAATCCGGGTGGGTGAGTTGCAGGGTGCCACGGTAGGAACTCACCGTGCCCGAAAATGTGGCGACCGTGCCGGGTTGCAGGCGCCGTTCGTGGTAGGCCAAAACTCGCTGCGACTTCGCGAAAAAGGTGAGGCTGAGTTCGCGGGCGCCGTCGGTCATAAGAACGGAGAGGATGAAGCCGCGCCGCGCGCGCATGGGCCGCAATTCCGCGCCCACCACCCGGCCGATCACGGTGACGTCCTCGCCTTCGCGCACCTGCTCGATGGGGAGGAGTTCGCCGCGGCGCGCGTAACGGAAGGGCAGGTGATAGAGCAGTTCACCCACGGTGTGCAGGCCGAGCCGCGCGAACGAGGTGGCGCTGCGTTTGCCCAGGGCGCGCTCAAGGGGCACGCTGAGCGCGGTCCACCCGTCCGATACCACGGCCGGGGTGCCGCCTCGCGTCTGTGCCGCCGCCTGCGCGCTGTCCATACTCTTCAGATTAACACCCGCGTTATATTTTCCCTAACGGCACGTTGCCCGCACGGCACGCGGTGGCGCAGCACGTGGTGGTGCGGATCGGAACTCTTATGGTGCGGGCCGGCACCGTGGGGACCATGCATTGTTTGTTACGACGACGCCGCCATTCCCGCCACACGTGCCCTACGCCACGGAGGGAACCTTTGGCAAGTGCTCTCCCGACCGCTATACTAGTGGAGTTGTAATTTTCCTATGCGCTCAGGTGTATCTACCGAACAGCGGCAGGTGCGCGAGCGGATCCATGATCAACCGAAGGAGAACACCGTGGCTTCTGTTTGTGACGTCTGCGGCAAGCACCCGGGCTTCGGGAAGAGCGTCTCGCACTCGCACGTGCGTACTAGCCGCCGCTGGAACCCGAATATTCAGCGTGTTCGCGCGCTTGTGAAGGGCGCCCCCAAGCGCCTCAACGTGTGCACCTCGTGCCTCAAGGCCGGCAAGGTGCAGCGCGCCGCCTAAGTACTGTGGCTTCGCTGAGCTCTGGCTCGCTCTTGTGAGTTAGCTGGGCTCAGCATAGGAAGTGGTCGGAAACATGGATATTGTTTCCGACCACTTCCTTTTTCTTTGGAGAACCGGTACCCCGTAAACCTCTGAGGGGAACATGAATCGGGGTTACAACCGGGGTGATTCCCAGAGTTTCTCCGGCTTTTATTGGATGGTGAAACCGCCATCCACGGTCAGCGTGGTGCCGTTCACGAAACCGGCCTTACCATCCGCCAGGAAGAAGACGGCTTCCGCAACTTCTTCAGGCTGGCCAAAGCGGCGCAGCGGAACCGGATCGGTGGGGATCGAGTCGACAATGCCGGCAACCAGAGGCGTCACGATGGTACCGGGTGCCACGGCGTTGAAGCGGATGCCTTCCTTGCTGTATTCCGAGGCCAGGTGCTTGGTGTAGCCAATAACGGCGTGCTTAGCAGCGGTATACGCGGCCCCACCCTTGGCAGCTACGATTCCGGCAACGGAGGCAATATTGACCACCGCACCCTCGCCGCGCTTGAGCATGCCGGGGAGGACTGCGTTCGTCATATCAAAGACGGAGGTCAGGTTAATAGCCAGGAGGAAATCCCAGCGTTCGCGCGGGGTATCCAGGGATGCCTGGTACTTATCAAAGACACCGGCGTTATTGACGAGCACGTCGATATGCTCGAATTCTTTTTCCACCTCGGCCACGGTAGCGATGATGGAATCGTGATCGGTCAGGTCAATGGTGAAGGATGCGGCTTCCCCACCCGCGGCCTTGATCTCTGCCACCGCAGATTTCAGACCGTCCTCATTGACGTCAAGAAGGGCAACCTTGTAGCCGCGCTCCGCGAAGAGCTTGGCCTCCGTGAGCCCCATACCCGATGCCGCTCCTGTGATAACAGCAGTTTTCTGACTCATTTTTTCTCCTCTTATATTGGGTTATACCGCCGCTGGCGGCAGCTTTTATTACTTGGAGCGCCGCTGTGACACGGAGCCCTTCTTCATAACAATTCCGAGAGCAGCGATGGCAGCAACCGTCAAAACCGCTGCCCACATAAATGCCGGGGCATAGTTGCCACTTTGCCGATAGAAGGCCGCCAGCTGGGGAGCGATGAGGGCAGCAACGGAATACGCCGTGAACATAATGGCGTAATTGAGGGTGGAGTACTTGGCACCAAATTGGTCAGATACCAGGGCAGGGAAAAGCGCGAGTAAGGCGCCGCCCGAAGCACCGACCAAGGCCATCAAAGCAAGGAACAGGCCCGCGTTAGTCACCACGGACATGGAAAGCATGGCGGCCACATTGACGGCCATGGCGATCATCAAGGTGATTTCGCGCCCCAATTTATCCGAGAGCGCTCCAAAGATCATCCGACCAATGAAATTGGATAGGGCCACCACGGTCACGGAAATCGTAGCTAGCTCAACTGACATGCCGGCTTGTTCTTTACCGATGGTGGCCGCCGCCCCGAGCATCATCATGTAGGAGGTACCCGCGCCCACGAAAACGAAGAAGAGCAGCCAGAAGGTCGATGTTTTCATCATTTCTCGCCAGGTGAGCTGCACTCCGCCGGGCACGGAAGAATTCGTACTGGGCGGGGTCCACCCGGCAGGAACATACCCTTCAGCCGGAGGGCGCACGAATGCCGCGAAGATGAACATAAGGGCGGCATACACAATTCCCAAGACGATAAACCCTGCGAAAACACTCTTGGCCTCAATAACCGCGGTAGCCACCGGTGCCGCGAAAACCGGACCGACCGCAGCAAATCCGATAACCAAACCGGAGGCGAGGCCCCGCCGATCCGGGAACCACTTGAGTACCGAGGTGATGGTGTAGTTATAGATCATGCCACCGCCGATGCCTGCCAGCACCCCGAAGGTCAGCCACATCATGGCAACGCTCGTCGCAAAGCCGGTGAGTACCCACCCGACACCGTAAAATAACGCTCCGGTGAAGACGATGCGGCCGGGCGTAACCTTATGCGCGACGGTTCCGACGATAATCCCCATGAGCGCGATGAAAATGTTGTAGAGCGTGAAAGCCAGGGTGATCTGACCCATCTCCCAGCTGGTTTCTTCCATGAGGGGAGAAACAAAGACCGAGAAGGCAGATGTGCCCGATAAAGCAAAGGTGAAAACACTGCCGGATATGAGGACGAGCCAGCGGTTTGGCGTTGAAACAATCGTTCCCATAGATAATCTCCCAAGGGTGGTAGCCACAAAGTTCCGTTGCCCATTCAACCGAACAAGTAGGCCGTAAGTACTAATGTGACCTAGAGTACCACCGGGTATACCCGGCATGCCACAAAAAAGAGATCAGTATAAGCAGGTCGTGAAAGTGGGCGAGCAGGGCGTAAGTTTGTGCAAGCAGGAGCCGGAAGGCCGAAAACTAAGAGCCGAGAGGCCGCAACAACAAGGAATCGGAAAGCTGTGTAAGCAAAAAGGGGCGGACCCGGATAAACCGGATCCGCCCCTCCCGAGTAGGGATTATGCAGAAGTCGCCCCGCGGTGACGCCGGGTCACGCGCGGAGGATTTGCCAAGCCCTACTTGGAGAAATCAACAACCATGCGGCCTTCGATCTTGCCGGCCAGCATTTCGTCGATCATATCGTTGATGTCATCGAGGGGACGGGTGGCCACGATCGGCTTGACGAGGCCCTGGGCCCCGAAGTCGAAGGCTTCGGCCAGATCCTGGCGGGTACCCACGAGGGAGCCCACCACCTTGATGCCGTCCAGAACCGTGCGGTGGATATTCAGGTCAATGGTGCCCTTCGGGAGCCCGACGCACACCACCGTGCCGGCGGCCTTCATGGCGTCCACGGCCTGACCGAAAGCAACCTGGGATACCGCGGTCACCACCGCAACGTCCACGCCGCCCACTTCCTTCTGGATCCATTCCCCGGAGTTGATATCCGAGGAATTGACAACGAGGTCAGCGCCGACCTTCTTTGCCGATTCCAGCTTCTCGTCATTGATATCCACCGCGACTACGCGGGCCCGGAAGACATTCTTGGCGTACTGGATGGCAAGGTTACCCAGCCCGCCCGCGCCGTAAATCGCCACCCACTGGCCGGGGCGGATATTGCCATTCTTGAGGGCCTTGTAGGTGGTCACGCCCGCGCAGGTGATGGACGAAGCTTCGGCCGGATCCAGCCCTTCGGGGACCTTGACGGCATAATCGGCGACGACGATGCACTTCTCGGCCATGCCACCGTCAACGCTGTAACCGGCATTTTCCACGTTCCGGCACAGGGTTTCGTCACCGGTCACGCAGTATTCACAGTGGCCACAACCGCGGAAGAACCAGGCGACAGACACGCGGTCGCCCACCTTGAGCGAGGTGACATCCTCACCGATTTGTTCCACAACGCCCACGCCCTCGTGGCCGATAATGCGGCCGGGCACGTCACCGAAATCACCGAGCGCCACGTGGATATCCGTGTGGCACAGGCCGCAGTATTCGATATCGACGAGTGCTTCGTTGGCCTTAATCGGGCGCAGTTCCACGTCCTTAATGTCAACGTAGCCGTCCGAGGTTTCTCGAACTGTCGCTGCTCGCATTTTCTCCTCCTATTTCAGCGGGAGCATCCTTACTCCCAGTTGATGCGGTGCGGTTCGCCGCACCACTTCTTATTTTTGCGAGCGTCAGCATAATCTTCCAGGGGAGAACGTCCTGATTTCGCGCAAAAAAAACACCTATCCGGATAACGGTGCAGCGGCCCTCACCAGCGACCTTCGGCCTCGGCCCTCACCCGCGCCGGAAATGATCCCAACCGCTTCCCCGCGTCCAGGCGCGCCCGTCCACGGTCACCAGACCGCCCGGATGCGCCGCTTCCACCGCACCGATAAGGCTGAAGCCTTCCGGGAGGTGCGGGATGCGCGCTCCCCAGGCCCGTTCCGGGCTCACGTCCATCGTGGCGAGGAAACCGTGATCTTCTCCCCCGGTGAGCACACAGCCATAGGCCCACTCCAGCGGATCGGAACGGCCCAAGTGCCGGGCCACCTCGAGGAGGTCATGGGCGTGGCGGGAGAGCGTCTCAGAATGAATATCGATATGCACCCCGGAGGCGGCAGCTATCCGCTGCGCATCGCGGAGCAAGCCGTCAGACACATCCATCATCGCCCCGCGCAATCCGGCGCGGACCGCGCGCAGCACCTCGGTCACGGGCGGGCGCGGGCGTAGAAAATCCTGAATGAGGCGGGTGGCGGCATCCGGGAAAGCTCCCCGTTCCGGAGCAAAGCCGCGGCTGAGAAGTTCCAAACCGGCCGCCGCCCGCCCCAAATTCCCGCAGTGAATAAGGGGCTGCCCGGGCGCTGCCGCCGAGCGTTGCAGCGGGGTGCGCCCTTCCAGATCACCCAGAATGGTGGCGCTGATGGCCATATGGCTCCCGCCCACGAGGTCTCCGCCGTCGACCCCACATCCGAGCGGGCCGCAACATTCGGCCAGGCCGCGCGCAAGGTCACGCACCCAGGCGACCGGGACGTCCCCGGGCAGTTCCATGGCGACGACGAGGGAACGCGGCCGCGCTCCCATCGCAACAGCGTCGGCAATATTTTGGGCGGCCACCCGCCAGCCGACATCGCTCCCGCTGGACCAGTCGCGCCGAAAATGCACGCCTTCCACGAGCATATCGGTGGAGACCGTGACCCGGCCGTCGCTCAAGCCGAGCACCGCGCTATCGTCCCCGCTGGGGACGATTGTTGTTTCGCCACGCGGGAGCAGCGGCACGATCTGGGCGAGGAGTTCCGCTTCGCTCAGGTCGCGCACCAGGGGCCCGGGCATATTACTGGCAGGTGGCCGGGGCATTTAGCGCAGCCCTACCCCGCGCGCGAGGGCGAGCTCGATGAGTTCGGAAATGAGATCGCGGTAGGCCAGCCCGGTTTTCTCCCACAGGATGGGGTACATGGACACGGCGGTGAACCCGGGAATTGTATTGTGTTCGTTGACGTACATCTCCCCGGTGGTGGTGTAGAAGAAGTCCACGCGGGTCATGCCTTCGCATTCGAAAACCTCGAAAACGCGCCGCGCCAGGCCCCGCATTTTCTCCGCGTCCGCCTCCGGGAGCGCGGCAGGAATCTCCATATGGAAGCCTTCGGTGGCCACGTATTTGGTGGCGTAGTCATACCATTGCACGTCCAAAACGATTTCCCCGAGCACGGATGCGCGCGGCGCGGCACCGTCACGCCCGCCGAGCACGGCGCATTCGATTTCACGGCCCGGGATTCCCGTTTCCACAATGACTTTAGGGTCGACGGCGCGCGCTGTGGCAATGGCGGCGTCGAGCTGCGAAAGTTCAGCTACCCGCGTGATGCCCAGTGAAGATCCGGCGCGAGCTGGTTTCACGTACACGGGAAGCTGCAAACGTTCGGCTACTTCCGCGCGTACGCCCTCCGGGTCGGCGTTCCAGCGCTGGGGTTCCACGAGCACGTAGGGCGCAACCGGCAGGCCGGCTGATTCCAGCACCAGTTTCATATAGTGCTTATCCATGGCCGCGGCCGAGGCGAAAACCCCGCAGCCCACGTAGGGAATTCCCATCATTTCGAAGGTGCCCTGGATGGTGCCATCTTCGCCGAAGGGGCCGTGGAGCAGCGGGAAGGCCACGTCGATAGGCCCGAGGCTGCGCGAACTACCGTCCTCACCGCGCACCACGAACCCCCCGCCGGGCCCGAAATCTGCCAGCACGCGTTCTCCGTGATATTTCACGTCCGCGCCGGCAGCCACCTCCTCCGTGCTCATGGGAACCCAGATGCCTTCGGTGGTGATGCCGATGGGGATAACGCTATAGCGCTCCGGGTCAATAGCTCCCAGAACGGAAGCCGCGGTGAGGCAAGAGACGGAGTGTTCTCCGGATACGCCCCCGTAGATGAGGGCGACGTGATGTGTGGCCACGAATGGACACCTTTCTACTCAGTGCTGTTCCCAGGGTAGTACGCCGGGCCGCGCGGCAAGGTGACAAACCCGGGCGCGGCCTACTACAGTAAACATATGACACAGAACACAATGAAGTCGTTTCTCCTGCTCGCAGGCGCTGCCGCCCTCACGCTGGCCGGTTGCTCCGGGACCGGGAAGGGTGCTCCGGCTAGTGATGGCGCGGCCACGCCGTCCACCCCGGCCGCTTCTTCCCCTGCGCCAGCGGTGAGCCAGTCCCCCAGCCTCACACCCAAGGCTGCGGAAAGCTCCCTCAAGGGCTTTATTGAAGGGGACTCGCAGTCCCCGAATTATCCCAAGCTCACCGAGAATTCCGCGGTGCCCACCGCCGTGCGGGCGGCCGGCCACGAGGGCTGGGACCGCGTGGTGGTGGAATACGATAGCGATGCCGATCTGGAATGGTTCAGTTTCTTCGGTGATGAGGCCATTCAGGATGGTTCGGGGCGGCCCCTGGATATTCCGGGCAAGCGCTTCCTCACCCTGAGTATTTCCGGGGTGACCTACCCGGAGGATCCGGCGCAGGCCGCGGATCTCTCCGTGCCGAACCTCGGGGGCGCGAAGGTGGTGCAGGGAGTCCACGTGGAGCACGCTTTTGAGGGCATGCACCAGGTCCATATCGGGCTGGATAAGGATCGGCCCTACCGGGTGCAGGTGCTGGAGAGCCCCAAGCGGGTTGTTATTGACGTTGCCAATAACTAATCCTTAGGCATCCAGCGGCGTGACGTCCGCACCGAGGGCCTGGAGTTTATCCAGGAACTTTTCGTAGCCGCGGTCGATAATATCCACCCCGGAGACCCGGGATTCCCCTTCGGCCGCCAGCGCGGCAATGAGGTGGGAGAAGCCCCCGCGCAGATCGGGAACCACAATATCGGTGGCCCGCAGCGGGGTGGGCCCTTGGATAACGGCCGAGTGGTAGAAATTGCGCTGCCCGAAACGGCATTCGTGCCCGCCCAGGCATTCGCGGTAGGTCTGGATATTGGCGCCCATATCCCGCAGCGCTTCGGTGAAGCCGAAACGGTTTTCGTAGACGGTTTCGTGGACGATGGACATGCCTTCGGCCTGGGTCAGGGCGACGACGAGCGGCTGCTGCCAGTCGGTCATGAAACCAGGGTGCACATCCGTTTCAAAAGATACGGATTGCAGAGCGCCACCCGGGTGCCAGAAGCGGATGCCGTCGTCACGCACATCGAATTTCCCGCCGACTTTCCGGAAAAGATTGAGGAAAGAAGTCATCGACTGCTGTTCGGCCCCGCGCACGAAAATATCGCCACCGGTAGCCAGCGCGGCAGCCGCCCAGGAACCCGCTTCGATACGGTCGGGTAGCGAGGTGTGGGAGTATCCCACCAGTTCATCCACGCCTTCCACCCGGATAACCCGGTCGGTATCCACAGAAATAATCGCGCCCATTTTCTGGAGCACCGCGATGAGATCCATGATTTCCGGTTCCACCGCGGCATTGGACAGCTCGGTTACGCCTTCCGCCATAACGGCGGTGAGGAGAGTCTGTTCGGTAGCCCCCACGGAAGGATAGGGCAGGCGTACCGGCTTGGCCCGCAGGCCCTTGGGCGCCACCAGGTGCATACCCGTTTCTTCCTGGACGCGCTTGGCGCCGAATTCTTCCAGGACCCTCAGGTGGAAATCCACCGGACGCGAGCCGATATGGCACCCGCCCAAATCCGGAATATAGGCTTCGCCCAGACGGTGCAGCAGCGGGCCGGCAAAAAGAATGGGGATACGGGAAGAGCCGGCCAGCGCGTTCACTTCGTGCGGATCGTGGGGCAGGTGAATATCACCGGGGGTGATCTCCACGGTTCCGGCTTTCGGCTGGTAGTTGACTTCTACCCCGTGCAGGCCGAGCAGCTCCGAAACCACGGTGACGTCACGGATTTGCGGCACATTGCGCAGTACGGACGTTTCTTTGGTGAGCAGGGAGGCAACCATGGATTTCGACACAAAATTCTTTGCGCCGCGCACAGTAATCTCACCGCTCAGGGGGACTCCTCCGCGAACCACAAGTTGGGACACCATACTCTCCGCCTTTCTCGCGTGTCACAGGTACCCAGCCAGCATACCGGCCCACGGCCGGTTTCCGGAGTTATGAGGATATCCGGGTGGCGTTATGCCTGCGAATCTGGCTCCAGGCGCGCCGAGCGAACCGGCACCTCGGGTAGATGCCGCTGCGGCAGGGTACGCGGAGTGAAACCCGGCTGGCGGGCTTCATATTCCTCAATGAGGGAGATATCACGCAGAGTCAGGTCGATATCGTCCAGGCCTTCCATGAGGCGCCAGCGGGTATACGGGTCGATGTCAAAGGGGTAGGTGATATCGGCGCAGCGCACCTCGCAGGCGTCGAGGTCCACGGTCAGCTCCCGGCCCGGCTTTTCTTCTAAAAGTTCCCACAGCCGGCTGGCGGCGTCGTCGCTAATCTGCCCTGCAACCAGGCCCTGTTTTCCCATATTGCCGCGGAAAATATCACCGAAACGCGGGCTGAGGACGGCGCGGAAACCGTAGTCTCGTAGTGCCCACACGGCGTGTTCGCGCGAGGATCCGGTCCCGAAATCGCGCCCGGCTACCAGAATGGAGCCGGCCGCGTACGGGGCCTGGTTGAGGATAAAAGCAGGGTCTTTACGCCGTTCGTGGAAGAGGGCGTCCTCGTAGCCGCTTTTGGTGATGCGTTTGAGGTAGCGGGCGGGCAGGATTTGGTCGGTGTCCACCTCGGTTTCGCGCAGGGGGACGCCGATGCCGGTGTGCTGGGTGAAAATCTCCACGGGCGTGTTCTTTCTACGCTGTAGGGGCGAGGTCTGCGGGATGGGAAATATGGCCGGTCACCGCGGTGGCGGCGGCCACCAGCGGAGAAACGAGGTGGGTGCGCCCGCCCGGTCCCTGCCGGCCGCGGAAATTCCGATTCGAGGTCGAAGCGCAGCGCTCCCCCGGGGTGAGCTGGTCCGGGTTCATGCCCAGGCACATGGAACAGCCTGCATTGCGCCATTCGGCACCGAAAGCTCGGAAGACTTCATCCAGGCCTTCGGCTTCGGCCTGGAGGCGCACCCGCGCCGAGGCCGGCACGATCATGACGCGCAGGTCTTTGGCTTTGTGGCGCCCGCGCCACACCGAGGCAACCGAGCGTAGATCTTCAATGCGTCCGTTCGTGCACGAACCAATAAAAACGGTATCCACGTGAATATCGCGCATGGGCGTACCCGGCCGCAGGTCCATATAGTCGAGGGCTTCCCGCGCGGCCTGGCGCTCTTTTTCTTCCGGCAGTGCGTCCGGATTAGGTACGACGCCGGACAGCGGCACCCCCTGCCCGGGATTCGTTCCCCACGTGACAATGGGCTCAATCTCGGCGGCCTCAAGAACCACTTCAGTATCAAAATGCGCATCCGGATCGCTATACAGCGTGGACCAGTAGTCCACCGCCGCGTCCCAGGCATCCTCGCGCGGGGCGTGGGGGCGCCCGCGCACGTACTCCACGGTGGTGGCGTCCGGGGCGACCAGCCCGGCGCGCGCTCCCGCCTCAATGGACATATTGCAGATCGTCATGCGCGCTTCCATGGACAGCGCCCGGATTGCCTCCCCGCGATATTCAATAATGTGCCCGGATGCTCCGTTGGTTCCGATTTTGGCGATGACGGCGAGGATAATGTCTTTCGCGGTCGTGCCTTCGCGCAGGGTGCCATTGACGGTAATGGCCATATTTTTGAAACGCTGGAGGGGCAGAGTTTGGGTGGCGAGGACGTGCTCAACTTCCGAGGTGCCGATGCCAATCCCGATGGAGCCGAAGGCACCGTGGGTGGAAGTGTGGGAATCCCCGCACACAATCGTCATGCCCGGTTGGGTCAGGCCCAGTTGGGGGCCGACCGCGTGAACAATACCCTGATCCGCGTGGCCGAGGGAATAGATCGGGATGCCAAACTCCGCGACGTTCGCGCGCAGGGCATCCACCTGTTTACGCGAGGTGGTATTCGCGATGGGGCGATCAATATCGATGGTGGGGACATTGTGATCTTCCGTGGCGACGGTGCGTTCCGGGCAGCGCACCGGCCGGCCTTCTAGGCGCAGGCCGTCGAAGGCCTGCGGGCTGGTCACTTCGTGGATGAGATGCAGGTCAATGTAGAGGAGGTCCGGCGTGCCTTCCTCGCCACGCCGAACCAGATGGGCGTCCCAGATTTTATCCGCGAGCGTGCGTCCCATCCCTACCCTCCTCTTCATCATTCCGGGGAATTTTCCCGGGTTCTTTTTGCGGTTACTCTGTCTACTCTTCCAACGGTGATCGGTTGTGGTGGTCCGCGCGCTAGTTTACCCAGTTCCGTCCATATGGCAAGATGAAATTCTCACATTCTGGACATTATGCGACTGTAGCGCGGGCGGCGCGTCGCTGCGCGCGGCACCACAGTGTGGACGTTTGCATCTCACTTATTGAGATGAGAAAATCTCGGTATGGTTGATTCTCCTCACGCTCAGCCTGCGCCCGCCCCGGAGGGAAGTGGTGTGGGCGTTCTCGATAAGGCTGCCGCCGTGCTCGATGCTCTCGAGGCCGGCCCGCAAACATTAGCGCAATTGGTGACCGCCACCCATTTAGCAAGGCCGACGGCGCATCGCCTGGCCGTCGCGTTGGAATACCACCGTTTCGTTTCCCGCGATAACGAAGGGCGTTTTTCTTTAGGGCCGCGCCTGGGTGAGCTCTCCTCCGCCACCGGTGAAGACCGCCTCATCGCCGCGGCGAATCCCGTGCTTATCGCGCTGCGTGACCATACCGGGGAATCTTCTCAGCTTTACCGGCGCCAGGGCGACCAGCGTATCTGCGTGGCAAATGCCGAACGCACCATGGGCCTGCGCGACTCTATCCCGGTGGGTGCTTCTCTATCTATGAAGGCCGGTTCTGCGGCCCAGGTGCTGCTTGCCTGGGAGGAACCCGATCAATTGCATCGCGGTTTGCAGGGCGCTTCCTTTACGGCCACGAATCTTTCCGCGGTGCGCCGGCGTGGCTGGGCGCAGAGCGTAGGCGAACGCGAAGCCGGGGTGGCTTCTATTTCCGCGCCGGTGCGCGGGCCGAGCGGGCGGGTTATTGCCGCGGTGTCGATTTCGGGACCGCTGGAGCGGATGGGTCGCCAGCCCGGGCGGGTGCATTCGGCCGCGGTGGTGGCCGCAGCTGGCCGCCTTACCGATGTTCTACAAACAACCGAGGGTATTAACGAGTAAAGGTAGTAGCGAGTAGTCGAGTATTATCGCCCGCTGCGTAGATACACGGATGCGCGTCACGGCCTGGTGTTTTCCTACACCGAGCCACACACCCGACTATCCGGCTAGCGGGACCGACTATTCTGCATAGCCCGCTCATATTCAGCGAGAACCCGGGGCACCACCTCCTCCCACCCGTACCCGGGCGCCACGCTGGCATTGTGGTGGGCAATCCGGGTGCGCAGCGCGGTATCCTCCACCAGGCGGGCGAGCTGCGCGACCATATCCGCATCGGTTTCCGCCAGGAGCGCTGAGCGCCCGTCTTCTAAGAAATCATCAGCTCCGGTGCCGGCCGGCGAAACAATGGGCAGGCCAGCTGCCCGTGCCTCCAGGGTGGCAATCCCGAAGGCTTCCCGGCGTGAACTGGTGAGGTAAATATCCGCGTGACGGTAAGCCTCCATGAGCCCGGCCCGGTCTGTGCGGCCGGGAAGATGAAGCCAGCCGCTCCCGGGCCCGGAGCAGTTGGTGGGGTTCCCGTGAGCCCGCCCGCGCCGTTCTAATTGGGAGCGCAGCGGGCCATCCCCGTAAATGGTGAGGTGAATATCCCGCCCGGTGAGCTGGCGCGCACCTGCCACGCAATCGATGAGGGCGGCATTGCGTTTGCGCGGGGCCAGGCGCCGCGCCGCCACAACCTCAAGCCGCCTATCCGAGCTGACAGTTGAGGCTGCGCCTGCACCGGCATCGCAGCCGCCGCCCGAATAGCCAGCTGCGCCACCGAGCGCCTCCGCACGCGCGAGGCGATAAGCGGCAACCGCGCGCCACTCCCCCAGATCCACACCGTTAGGGATAACCGCGACGGCGCCACCCACGGCCCGGCGTACCTGCCCAGCCACCCACGTGGATACCGCGTTATGAACCACGCCGCGCGCCGTAACCCAGCGCAGCGGAGCAAGCAGCTTTTCCACCGGATCCAATACACAGTGCCAGGTGACGGTAGTGGGGATTCCTTCCGCCGCCGCTATGCGCATCGCGGCCCACGCAAAAGGCGACACAACTCCGGCCTGAATATGCACCACATCCGCACCCCGCATCGAGGCACGCAGTTGGGCGCCGTGCCCCGGGGAGACCGGGAGATTACCGAAGAGCGCTGAGGTAATGCGCTGGACGGGAAGGCCCGCCACGATATCGCGATCTGCCGGACTTCCGGGAGCCGGAGGCGTATCACGCGGGGTGGCGGTGATGACCAACACCCGGTGGCCCGCATCCTGCAAGGCCAGACCAAGATCCCGGGTTTGAGCTTCAATCCCGCCCAGGCGGGGCAAGAAGCAATCCGAGACGAGCGCAATGCGCATAAGCCCTCACTTTCGCACAGAGACCCCCTCACGGAGGAGCCCCTTGACCGGCTACCCACGGGTAGCCGGGGTAGGTGCGGCGTCGTTCCTTTTCCTAGCGTCAGCTTAGCGCCCGCCTCCGACAGAAAAAGACCACCCGAAATTTTTAAAACGGAATGCTCTTTGCCTGGGCGCGCCCGGGCCTTAAACTAAAGCATGGCTATTCTTCCTATTTACATCACCGGCGATCCCGTTCTGCATCGGCCGGCCCAGCCCATTACGGAATTTAACGAGGACCTGGCTCAGCTGGTCGAAGATATGTATGAAACCACCGTGGCCGCTCCCGGGGTGGGGCTAGCCGGGCCGCAGGTGGGTATTGGCAAACAGATTTTTGTGTGGGTCTACGCCGATCAGGATGAGGCTCCCGAGCGCGGCGTCGCCATTAATCCCACGTTGTTTATTGAACCTGTGAATCCGGATGAAGAGCCTTTCGAAGAAGGATGCCTGTCCTTCCCCGGGGAACAGTATCCCCTGGCGCGCTCCCCGCACGCTTTGCTACGGGCGCAAAACGAAAAGGGCGAGCATTACGAGATCGAGGCAACCGGGTGGTTCGCGCGTATTCTCCAGCATGAATACGACCATTTGACCGGGCATTTGTACGTGGATCGGCTCACCGGGCGCGAGGAAGCCGCGGCCAAGCGTGCCAAGCGTGAGCACGGTTGGGGCAAGAAGGGGAATACCTGGCTGCCCGGGCGCGACAACCTCGAAGATTAGTCCTTTCGCTCCCGCGCACCCGCGGCGCGGACTCCCATTCATTTTTTGTTCATATTTCGGTAACGTGAGATGGATATTTTTGGCGACATGATTGCATCCCACCCCAACTCCTCGGCCCGCACCGTGGCGGTGTGCGCGGATGGGCTGGGGCGCAATCGTGCCCTCAATAACCTCATTATCGAGATGCTGGAACGCGGGCATGCCACCTGCGCCACCCTCCTGGTTGCGGCCCCCGCGGCGGAGCATGCCCTGCGGGCTTTGGCGGCCGTCGGCATCGATCCAGGGCGGATTCTGCTGGGTTTCGCTATTAGTTCGCAGGGGCCCGGGGCTCCGTGGCGCGCCGTCGGCCCGCATGCCTCAAGTTTGACGGACCGCGGCGGGCGCTACCTTTCCGCGGAAGAAAACGCCGCTCCCCCGCAGCTCGTGCGCGAAGATATCCTCACGGAATTGGCTGCGCAATTCTCCTGGATGGAAGACCGCGGGTATCGCCCAGCGGGTATCGCCGGGCCGCGCTACGGTCGCGATTTTCGCGGGCGCGGCCTGGTTATTGATTGCGCGCTGGAATTTTGCGCGCGTGTTGGGGTGCCGCTGCGGTACGCGCGCCGGGGTGATCCGCTTCTGGCGGCCTCGCGTTATCTGGCGGATCGTGGTGCAGGTGCCGGAGAGGGTGCGGCGCGGCATGCGAACTCCGGTACCGATGCGGATGTGGTAGCTGCGCACGCTCGGCGCGTGGAACGTGCGGATGCTCTTGGGGTGCTTCTTCCGAACGACGTCGTATTCTTCCCACCCGAGTTCCCCGCCGAAAGTTACGGGGAATTACGCCATGCCTACCTTTCGGCTTTGGAGGAATGCGCCGGTCCGGCAATCCAGGTGGTATTGACTCCGGCCCGCGAGGATAGCGGAGCCGGGCGCGGGGAATGGGAAACCCGGCTCATGCGCGATCCCTCATTCTTGCGGGCGGTAGCAAGGGTGCGGTGTGCTAATGCGCAAGGGATATCTACTGTGCCGGCTGGCAGCAAGGCCGCATTGAAGCTTGTTGAAGGTAAGCCCGTGGCAGCGAGTAACACCGGATTTGACGACGATGTTATGTACAACGTGATTGATAATATGCGTAAATGACGCGCTCTTCGCGGGTAAGTAGACAGAAATGGTTGCTATAACACCCGGACTTTCCCTTGCTATACCAACGAAAAGTCGGCCTTATTGAGGTCGAGCACCTCAATAAGCTGGCTTCCTTGACATGCGTTGCGTGACATGCCTCGACGGAAAACTCGTTCCGCCCGGGCTGCCACGCGCCACAGTCACGGGGTGGGCAGAGGTGCCAGAGTGCGCTTTCTGGGCCGTGTAGTCGCCATAGTGCGCGTTAGAGACATGAAATCGGATGCAAACGGTGCTCTCCCTCGCACTTCGTCTACGGACCCAGTTCGTACGGATCCAAGCTGGATCCAAGCCAACGACACGCCGTCGTTAGCAACTATTTTTGTCTATTAACCCCACCAAGTGCACATTCAGGACGGGGCTGCCGTTGCTGTAACTTTGATTTCGGACAAACGCGGCGACCTTCCCGCCAGAGCGTCATGGATCTCACTAACTTCAATAGTCACACCAGCACCTGCTGGGGTGGTATGTGTTTTCAGAGCTGGACTGCACTTGTCGTACATGCGAAGTACATCCCGGAAAAACATACCCTCCTCGCCGGCGCGGCGGTCGGCTAGGCAGGACAGCGAGGCAAAGTGTGAGTCCGGGACATCGCCTCCCACAGGATGTGCGTAAGAGACACAGAACCGCCCCGAAACGGTGCTCTCCCGCACACTTTGTTTGCGGGACGCGGTTCACGGTAGTTCCGGGCCGGATCCAAGCCAACGCCACGCCGCCATTAGTCCCACTTTGGGGGTGCGGACGGGGCTGCGGACTGTCTATTAACTCGGTCCGCTTCTTCGCGGTAGAAATCCACGAAGCCTTCAAGTGCTTCAACCTCTGGACGTAGTGCAGCCTCTTTGTCGTTCATCCAGTAGTTTTCCGCTCTTTCGTTATAGTCATCACGGGTGGTGCGCAGCTCGTCCAAAATCTCATTCTGACGAGCGAGTACCTGGTCGAGACTTGTATAGCGCCCTCGGATAATCATGTGGTTCCACCTCCCTGCATTCTCATCCTAGAGGCTGCGGCTGAGCTGAGACGACTCAAGGCGGGAAAACCGAAGCTTTCCCGCCTTGTGCTGTACCCCGTACCGGATTTGAACCGGTGTTACCGCCGTGAGAGGGCGACGTCCTAGGCCGCTAGACGAACGGGGCCTATGAGAATGCCGAAGCATCATCGCTGGGGTACCAGGACTCGAACCTAGAATGGATGAACCAGAATCACCTGTGTTGCCAATTACACCATACCCCAAGGGTGTGAACCTCAGAATCGTTACGTTCCCGAGGACGACAGATAAAAAGCTTAGTGGAATCTCCTCGAGCTAGCAAATCCGCTGGACGTGTGACGCACCACGTTCTCGGTCCGCGCTAGTTCAAGCGGCGCACCTGCTCGAGCTGCACCCGCGCCGGTACAAACGGGCAGCCAGCTCGAACTGCACTTGCGCAGGCGATGCCGAAACCCGTCACTACCATTCACGCACGCGGCCCTGCCGCTCAGCTTCCGCGCTCAAGGCATCCGGTACCCGCAGCCAGATACGCGAACCGGGCGTGCAACCGGTGAGCATCGTATAGCCGTCACAGGCGGGCAGCGAGGAAAACATAGAGCGCACAGCCCCGGCGATGGTGATGTCCACGGCGTCGTAATCGCGGCGGGCCCGCGCCCAATTGACCGTGTAAGTATCCAGGCCGTCAAGGGCCTCCGGACTCCACATCCGCTCCAGGGGGATCCGGAGCGGGAAGCGCTCCACCAGCTCGACCCAGTCGGCCGTGGTCACAATCCGGTAGATCCGCGAATCATCCAGCTGCGCCACCTTCGGGAGTTCGGTAGCGAGCAGGCGGGAGCGCGGGTAGTCGCCGGCGTCGTCGCCGAAAAATGACCAGGTGCTGGAGAGCTCCCCGAGGTGGTGGCCGGTGAAGAACTCGCCCACGTCGAAACTGAGGTAGCTGAAGGCGATATAGTCCTCCGGGCGCGCCGGATTATCCGCCGGGCCGAGGATCTCGATGATTTGCGAACTGATATCCCAACCAAGCGGCCTACGGCTGCGGCGCGAGCGGTGGCTGCGGCGGTGACTGGGCAGCGCAACCTCGTGGAAGCGCAACTGCTGGGGCCCGAAGCCCGCCTCCCATTCGGGTGGAATACGCTGCTCAAGTGCACAATCCCGCGTAGCGGCTTCCTCCGCGCTCAAGGCCCAATCCGCGGCAAGAACGCGCTCAATATTCGCGTTAAAAGCAAAATGGATGGAGAACTCCCCCAGCGCCAGGTTCACGCGCTGGAAAGGCCCCAGCTCAGCTACCGGCCAGGATGGTTGGGAATTTTCCGCACCGAATAGCTCTACCCGTGGGACGCACTCCACGCTGCCATCATCCATGGTGAGAGGCTCGAAAAATACTCGTTCACCAGCGCCCGCCGCCACCCGCTCCCAGGCCCTTCCCCAGGCACGCAGGTAGGTTCCCGGCGCGGGAAAAGACGCGGCGGGCCGCGGCGGCGGCGTCGTACATACCACCATCGCGGCCCTCCCCGTCAGTCTCTCAACTACCCGGAAATCTTTTCCAGGAGTTGGTCAATGCGCGCCACCGCTTCCTCACGCCCGAGGATAGCGATGGAGTCAATCACCGGGATGGACACATTCGTGCCCGTCATCGCCACGAAAAGCGGGCCGAAGGCGAAACGCGGTTTGATACCGAGGCCCTCCACCAGCGCCGCATCGAGGGCGGGCTTAATAGTTTCCGGCGTGAAATCATCCAGAGCGTTCAGCGCTTCACGAGCCCCGCGCAGCGCTTCGGGCGCCGAATCACGCAGCTTCGAGAGGGCTTTCTCGTTGTATTCCAGCTCCGCCGCACCAACGAAAAGGAAGCCGAGCAGATCCCGGGCCTCGCCCAGCAGCTGCATGCGGGTCTGCGCCAGCGGCGCTGCCGCGTCAAGAATTTCCCGTTCGCGATCCGTGAGCTCCTCATAGGCGCCGCCGCTGAGCACCTCGCTGAGATAAGGAACGAGGCGGCGGGTGTAATCGGCCACGTCAAGGAGGCGGATATGGTCCGCATTAATCGCCACGCACTTTTTGTCATCAAAACGTGCCGGGTTCGGATTGACATTGTGGATATCGAAATGCTCCACAAGTTCTTCCTTGCTGAACACATCGCGTTCGGCGGAGAAGGACCACCCGAGCAGGGCCAGGTAGTTGAGCAGGCCCTCCGGGATCATGCCCCGTTCGCGGTGGAGCAGCAGATTCGATTCCGGATCGCGCTTGGAGAGCTTCTTGTTACCCTCCCCCATCACGTAGGGCATATGGCCGAAGCGCGGCGTCCACTTCGCGATGCCCAGTTCTTCCAGGGCGCGGTAGAGCACGATCTGGCGCGGTGTGGAGGAGAGCAGATCCTCCCCGCGCAGCACGTCCGTCACTTCCGTGAGGGCATCGTCAATGGGATTGGTGAGGGTGTAGAGCGGATCGCCATTGGCGCGCACAATCACGTAATCCGGGGTGGAGCCGGCGCGGAAAGTAATATCCCCGCGGATCACATCCGTGAAGGTAATATCCTCATCGGGCATGCGCATGCGCAGCACCGGTTCGCGCCCTTCCGCGCGGTAGGCGGCCTTTTGTTCTTCGGTGAGGTTGCGGTCATAGCCGTCGTACCCGAGCTTGGGATCCTCCCCGCGTTCGCGGTGGCGCGCCTCGATTTCCTCCGGGGTGGAGAAAGATTCATAAGCGTAGCCGCGCTCCAGGAGCTGAGCCGCGACCTTGCGGTAAATATCCCCGCGCTGGGATTGCCGGTAGGGACCGTGCGGGCCGCCCACTTCAACCCCTTCATCCCAGTCCAGCCCGAGCCAGCGCAGGGAATCAAGAATCTGGTGATACGACTCTTCAGAATCACGGGCTGCGTCGGTATCTTCAATGCGGAAAATAAAAGTTCCACCCACGTGCCGGGCGTAGGCCCAGTTAAAGAGGCAGGTGCGTACCATACCGACATGCGGGGTGCCGGTGGGTGAGGGACAGAAACGAACTCGGATCTCGCGTCCGGTAGCAGTTGTGATAGCCATGATGGGTTAAGGATACGCTACGGATATGAC
The DNA here is from genome assembly GCF_030216305.1 of Actinotignum timonense. Taxonomy (GTDB): domain Bacteria; phylum Actinomycetota; class Actinomycetes; order Actinomycetales; family Actinomycetaceae; genus Actinotignum; species Actinotignum timonense_A. The sequence continues at coordinate 275,910 of NZ_JASOKT010000001.1, forward strand.
ATATGATTTCGACACTCGCACCGTCTCCGATCTCATCGCGCAGGGCTCGCATAAGTGGTCCGCTTTCGGGGATGCTATCGCCATGTGGGTGGCCGAAATGGACTTGGGAATCGCGCCGGAAATTCGCGATTACCTGGTGAGCGCAGCGCAGCGCGGCACCCTCGGCTACCTTCCTCCCCGCGAAATTCCGGGGATTATGAACGCAGTTTCCACGTGGCTCGGCCACTTCGGCCCGGCGCCCAGCCCGGAACGCATGTTCCTCATTCCCGAAGTTTTGAGCGCTTTGCGGATCGCGATCACGCAGTTCACAGCCCCGGACGCCCCGGTCATTGTCCCCACCCCAGCATATATGCCGTTCCTCACACTTCCCGGTGAGTACGGCCGGGAGGTACGCCAGGTGCCCTCGATTTTCCGCGAGGGTCGCTGGGAGCTGGACCTTGAGGCGCTGGAAGCGGCGCTCACCCCCGGTTCCCTCCTGGTTTTGTGTAACCCGTGGAACCCGGCGGGCCGATGTTTGACCGGTCCGGAACTCGACGCGGTTGCGGCCGTGGTGGAACGGCGCGGGGCTCGCGTTTTTGAGGATTCCATTCACGCCCCGGTACTTATCGACGGCACCTACGTCCCTTACGGCCCGCGCAGCGCGGCCACCCGCGCGCATACGATCAGCGCGATTAGCGCGACGAAGGGCTGGAATATCCCCGGCCTCAAGGCCGCGCAGCTCATTTTTTATAACGACGACGACGCAGCCCGCTACGCGCCCCACGCCAATGCCTGGAGCTCTCCGACCTCCACGCTGGGAGCCCGGGCCACCGCAATCGCTTTCGAAGAGGCGCTGGATTGGAATCGCGCGGTGTGCTCCTATATTGGCGAGACCCTGCGGATTGTTGAGGAGCGGGTTCGGGCCTGGCCCGGGGTGCGCATGGCCCACGTGGAAGGCACCTATATTGCTTTCCTCGATTTTTCCGAGGCGGAATTTGTGCGCGCGGAAGAGGAACGTGCCCGCAAAGAGGCGCGCGAGCCGAAGGGCGCCGTCGCCGCTATATTGGAGCGGGCCAATGTGGCACTTACGCCCGGGCGGGCATCGGGCACTGGTTTTGAGCAATGGGCCCGCATGGTGCTGGCCACCCCGCGCGCGATTGCCCTGGAGGCCCTGGATCGGATCGAAGACCTGCTGGAGGCGGGAGCGTAACGCCCCTTCGGGGCGCCGGTCGCTAAAGTCTAGGTGAAATACTAAGGTTAATGATATGAAAATAGCACGCTTGAGTTTGAGCCAGGGGCCGCGCTACGCGGTCTACGACGAAGGCGCCGATGACTTCGTTATCCTCGCCGATGATCCGATTTTCGGGGAAATTCAACCGACCGGGGAACGGGTGGCCGCCGCCGATGCCGTGCTCCTCTCCCCCATGATTCCGCGCTCGAAGGCGATTGGCTTCGGCAATGCGACCGCGCCGGGCGCCACCGCCGCTGATCTTTTCTTCTTTATGAAACCCAATACGGCGGTATGCGGGCCCGATGATCCGATTATTATTCCGGAGTGGGCCAGCGAAGGCCTCGCCCACGAAGTGGAGCTCGGAATTATTATTGGCCGGGTTGCCAAGGATGTTCCCGAGGAGCGCGCGCTGGAGGCCGTTTTCGGTTACACCATTATTAATGATGTGACGGCCCGCGGGGATGTGAACGGGGCGCAGAAGATGTTTGATACCGCCCTCCCGGTGGGCCCCTATATCCTCACTGATATTGATGTGAGCGATCTGGCGATGACCTCGCGGGTGAACGGGGAAACCTACACCCGGGCGCGAACCTCCGATTATCCGCTTTCCGTGGCGCAGTCAGTGGCGGCGGCGTCGCGGCGCTGCACCCTGCTTCCCGGCGATATCATTCTGCCCGGTGCCTTTAACGGTGAGCCCCCGCTGAAAGCGGGCGACGTCGTGGAATGTGAAATCGAAGGTTTCGGGGTGCTGCGCAACCCGGTCCTCGCGGCGAACTAAATAAAGCGGGCATCAACTACACAACCGGGGCCGCACCCGCGCCGCGGGCAGGCCCATGCAGGAGGATAGATGAAGAAGCATCGCGATGGTTCCCTATCGCAAAAAGCTCCTTTCAAGAACGAGTCGTATCACACGGTTCCGTGGCTGCTCGCGCAGCGGCAACGCAAGCATCCGCGCGATATCGCGGTGCATATCCAGAGCTCGATTGGCGGGAACTGGAAACCGTTGACGATTACGGAATTCCTCGAGCAGGTGCGGCTTACCGCCCGCGGGCTCATCGGCCTGGGGCTCGGGCATGGCGAACGCATCGGGATCCTCGCGGCAACCTCCTACGAGTGGGCGCTGCTGGACGCGGCCGCTTTGCATATCGGGGTGGTGCCCGTTCCTATTTATGAAACAAGTTCCGCGAAGCAGATCGCGTGGATGGTTGCCGATGCGCAGATTACCCATATTTTCACCGATACTCGCGCCCACGCGGAATTAGTGGATTCGGTGACCCCGCCCGCGATTCCGCCCGCAACCGTCATGACGGAAGATTGGCGCGCTGCGCTCAATGCCGCGGCTCTTGAAGTTCCCGAAGAAGACCTGGACGCCCGCATCGCGGCGGTTACGGCCGATTCGCTCGCCACCATTATTTACACCTCGGGCACCACCGGGGATCCCAAGGGCGTGGAACTCACCCACGGGAATTTCGCGCGTACCGTGCTGGGGACCTGGCATTACGAACCGGAGATTCTCAATAATCCACAGGCTTCGCTGTTGCTGTTCCTGCCCATGGCGCATGTGATGGGGAGGATTTGCGCCTACTTCGGGCTAGCCACCCGTATTTCGGTGGGCTTCGTGGGGAATCTCAAGAACCTCATGAGCGACCTGGAGACTTTCAAACCCACCCTCCTGCTGGTGGTGCCGCGCGTTTTGGAAAAGGTCTATAACGCGGCCGAGGCGAAAGCCGGGGCGGGTCTGCGGCGCCGGATTTTCCGGTGGGCGGCCGATATTGCGGTGCAGAACGGCACCCGGCGCCGGCGCAGCCCTATTTTCGCGGTGAAACGCGCACTGGCACGCAAACTGGTCTTCAACAAATTGCGCGAGGCGATGGGCGGGCGGATTCGTTTCGCGATTTCCGCCGGGGCGCCGCTGGGCACCCGCCTGGGGCGCTTCTACCGCGGCATCGGGCTCACCGTGGTGGAAGGTTACGGCCTCACGGAAACCACCGGTCCGGCAAATGCCACGCGCGCGGCGAATCCCGTGCTGGGTACCGTTGGATGGCCGCTTCCGGGCATGCGTATTAAACTTGCCGACGACGGCGAAGTCTTGGTCAAGGGCCACTCTGTCTTCCGCGGTTACCATAACAATCCCGAAGCTACCGCGGCTGCCTTCGCGGACGGCTGGTTCCACACTGGGGATCTCGGGACTCTCGATAAGCGCGGCAACCTCACGATTACTGGGCGGAAGAAGCATCTCATTGTGACGGCCGGCGGTAAGAATGTGGCACCGGCGGTGCTGGAAGATAAGCTGAGCTCCCATCCCCTCATTTCTAATGTGGTGGTTTTGGGTGATGGGGAGCCTTTCATTTCTGCGCTCATTACTCTGGATGCGCAGATGCTTCCCTCCTGGCTTTCCTCGCACGGCTTGCCGAAGATGAGCCCGGCCGAAGCGATGAATTCCGAGGCCGTGAACGCTTCGCTCCAGCGGGCGATTGACCGCACCAATGCGCAGGTTTCGCGGGCGGAATCGATCCGGAAATTCGTGATTGTGCCCGGTGATTTCAGCGAGGCAAATGGCCTACTCACGCCCTCTCTGAAGGTACGCCGCGAAGTGGTGCTCGAACGGTACCGCGATGTGGTGGATGGCATTTACGGGGCGAATCATTCCGAGTCCACAAAGAAATCGGAGGCGAAGGAACGCCGGCGGGCGGCCCGGAAGGAACGGCGTGCGCAGCGCCGGCTCGAACGACTGCGGCGGCGCGGCGAGCGCGGTGGGCGTGGCGCGGCCGGGCAGCTCGGGGAGCGCAAGGGGCAGCAGTCTGGCGAGCCGGCCGGCGGCGAGAAGTAACGCGATGGGAATTGATGGGCGCACGGTTAGTTATGCCGTGATCGGGCACCCGGTGGGCCATTCCCGCTCCCCCGCTATGCATAATGCTTCTTTCGGACACCTGGGTGTAAACGCTGTTTACCTGGCTTTTGATATTGCTCCGGACGCGGGTGCGCGGGCAGTCGTAGCTTTACGAAACCTGGGTTTTGGCGGTTTTAACGTGACCATGCCGCATAAAACTGCCGTCTATGAGAGCGTTGATAAGCTCTCCGACGATGCCCGGCTCATGGAGTCCGTAAACACCGTTCACATCCGCGAGGATGGGAGCACGGTCGGGCACAATACCGATGGCCGCGGTGCTTTCGCGGCGGTGCGGGCAGCCGGATACGATCCTGGCGATTCGGTGGTGATTTTAGGGGCGGGTGGAGCTTCGCGCGCGATCTATACCCGGGCTGCCCTCGAAGGTGTATCCCGTATCCGGGTATTTTCGCGGCGCGGGCAGAATTACGAGCGCGCTATCGAGATTTTGGCTCGTTTGCGTGCCGAAACCGGTGTGGATGCCCAGCTTTGTGACCTTGCTGATGAGCATGCGCTGCGCCGCGAGGTTGAGGCCGCTTCCCTTCTGGTCAATGCCACGAGCGTGGGCATGAGCACCCATCCGGGTGCTCTGATCCCCGAAAGCTGGCTGCACCCGGGCCATATTGTTTTTGATGCGGTGTACGAGCCGCTGGAAACGGAGTTGCTACAGCGAGCCCGCCGCGCCGGCGCGGGATGCGTATCCGGCCTGGATATGCTGCTGTGGCAGGGCGTTTTCGCCGAAGAAATCTGGCTGGGCCGCACCGACATTCCCGTGGAGGTCATGCGGGCGGCCCTGTGCCAGTAGCGGCGTCGGCCTACATATACCCGCAGATAAGTAAGGCCGCAAAGAGTGCGCACGGAGGGACTCGAACCCTCACGCCCAAAGGCACTGGAACCTAAATCCAGCGCGTCTACCAGTTCCGCCACGCGCGCGTACCGGTCTATCCTAGCGGATTTCCCGGTGTAGGAAAATTCGGAAACGGCCAGGAAAGCCAGAAAAGGCCGGGAACGCCGAAAGGACCGAAAGATCAGAAAACTACCGCACGATCACAATGCCGAGCCAGCGTTCCGGCCCCGCGCCTTTCCTGATTATTCGTCGATACCGAGATCGCGGCGCAGCCGCGCCACATGCCCGGTGGCTTTCACATTGTAGAAAGCCGCTGCCACGGTGCCATCCGGATTGACCACCACGGTGGAGCGGCGCATTCCAATAACCGTTTTACCCCAGTTTTGCTTTTCTCCCCAGGCACCCCATTCACTTGCCACGGCATGATCTGGATCCGAGGCGAGCACAAAGTTGAGGCCTTGCTTCTCCCGGAATTTCTCCAGCGAAGTGAGCGAATCCGGGGAAACTCCCACCACGGCGTAGCCGGCCGAGCGCAGGGAATTGAGGTTATCGCCGAAATCGCAGGCTTCGGTAGTACACCCTGGGGTATTTGCTTTCGGGTAAAAGTACACGATGACTCCGCGGGCGCCGTCGTTCAAATGTTCAGAAAGACGGAAGATTCCCGCAGTACTTTCCAAGGTGAAATCCGGGGCACGATCACCAGAATTTAACATTATTTTCCTTCACAATAAGCACGGCCCACGCGATAAGCATGGCGATACCAATCCCGAGAGGCCACAGGCCCAGAGGCGTGGGCGCGAACCACAGCATAAACACCGCGCCGGCCCCGAATATCCAGGGACGTTCACTCCAGTACCCGAGCCCGCACGCCACCGCTCCGACCGTTCCGAGCGCGAGAATCACTCCGTATTGCGGAAGGGCATGCCCGCTGATGGCGATATACCAGCCCACAGCGAGGGTGAGCACGCCCAACGCAAGAATGGCGAGGGCGAGGCAGTTGAGATATCGAGCTTGGCGCATGCCACTCAGTCTAGCTTCCACATGGCGCGCCGCACCCCGCCCGCGCCGGTGCTCTACGCGAAAATGCAGATGTTTCGCGGGTAGCGTGGAGTGGACCACGCGGCCGTAAAGCCCGGCAAAATTAAGAACATGAGTGAAGTCGACGCAGCTGATATGGGTCCGTGGCTCAGCCCCGAGGAACTCGAATTTGTCCGGCACAAGGTCCCGATGGTGTACGTGGATATTGTGCCGGTTCGCCTGGATGAAACCGGGCGGGTGATCGCTATCGGGATGCTGCTGCGTGCCGATTCTGAGGGGATTTTGCGGGAGTTCCCCTCGGGGCGGGTACTGTTCCACGAACCGGTGCGCGCCGCGCTTATCCGCCATATCGATAAAGACCTCGGTTCGGTGGCACTTCCTCAACTGCCGCCCTACCTGGCGCCCTTCACCGTCACCGAATACTTCCCAACTCCCGAACCGGAGGCCGGGTATTACGATGCGCGCCAGCACCGGGTAGACCTGGCCTATATCATCCCCATTCACGGGGATTGCGATCCGGGAAATGACTCCCTGGAATTCACCTGGTTCACGCCCGGGGAGGCACGCACCGCGGAGCTGCAGGCGGAAATGTCCGATGGGCACGCCGCCCTCCTGCGCGCAGCCCTCGGCTATATTGGCCGCTGCTAAGCCCGCTCGGCTAGCACCTGCACGATCACCGGCGCCAGCTGGGCAAATGCCTTGCCGCGGTGGGAGATAGCATCCTTTTCTTCCGGGCTCAATTCCGCGTTGGAACGGCTGGAACCGGCCGGCGCGAAGATCGGGTCATAGCCGAAGCCCCCGCTGCCGCGCTCGGCGGTGAGGAGGCTGCCCGGCATTTCGCCTTCGCGTACTTCCTCACGGCCCTCCGGGGTTACCAGCGCGGCCGCACAATGGAAATGAGCACCCCGATTGGCCAGCGGCACATCCGCGAGCTGGGCGAGGAGGAGCTGGCGGTTCGCGGCGTCGTTTCCGTGGTGACCGCTCCAGCGCGCCGAAAAAATCCCGGGCGCCCCTCCTAGAATGTCTACGCACAGGCCCGAATCATCAGCAATAGCCGGCAGGCCGGTAGCCCGCGCGAAGGCCCGTGCCTTGATCAGCGCGTTCTGCGCGAAGGTGGTGCCATCTTCCACCGGTTCAGGAACCGCGAACTCCGCGCCGGAGACGAGCTCAATTTCCTGCAAGCACGGCGCCAGAATATTGCGAAGTTCCGTGACTTTATGGGCATTTCCGGTAGCGACGACGACGCGCCGCGGCTGCGCTACTTCCACTGGTCACCGCCGGTAAAAACATCGCTACGTACCGGATTCTCCCCCTCGAACAGCACCCGATGCTGGAGTTCGCGAAGTTCACGCGTGCCCTTATCAGCCAGGTCAAGGAGAGCCCCAAGATCAGCGCGGTTGAAGGGGTGGTGCTCCGCGGTTCCCTGAACCTCCACGTAATCCCCGCTGCCCAGCGCCACGATATTCATATCGGTATCAGCGCGCACATCTTCTTCATAAGGAAGATCGAGCCGCGGCTGGCCATCAATGATGCCCACCGAAACCGCGGAAACCGAGGTGGTGAGGACCGGGCGGCGCACCAACTTACGTGCCCGAGCCCAGGAGATGGCATCCGCCAGAGCCACGAAAGCGCCGGTAATGGCCGCGGTGCGAGTTCCGCCGTCGGCCTGCAACACATCGCAATCCAGGGTGATGGTGTTCTCCCCCAGGGCTTTCATATCAACGGCGGCGCGCAGGCTGCGGCCAATCAACCGCGAAATCTCATGGGTGCGGCCCCCGATTTTCCCGCGCACGGATTCGCGCGGGGAACGATCCGAGGTAGCGCGCGGAAGCATGGAGTATTCGGCGGTTACCCAGCCTTCCCCGCTGCCTTTGCGCCAGCGCGGCACCCCTTCTTCAAAGGAAGCAACGCAGAGCACGGTGGTGCGCCCGAAGCGCACCAGCACACTGCCTTCCCCGGTCTCAAAATAGTGGCGGTCAATAGTGACAGGGCGCATCTCATCTACGGCGCGCCCGTCCGCTCGCGTAGCGCTGGAGTTCTTTTCAGTCATGGCTTAAGGCTACCGCGCCGCTACGACATGAAAAATCCGCATAGCCAGCTGATGCCAAACCAAGCCCCCGCAGCCCCGCCCAAGTCCACTTAGATCCGGAAGGCTTCCCCGGCCCGCACGCAGGCCACCCGGCCCTCGTATTCTTCCCGCGCCGCGGCCCGTACGGATTCCCGATCCGTCCACGGCTGGAGGTGGGTGAGGAGCATCTCATGGGCCCCGGCCTGCGCGGCCAGCGCCCCGGCCCGCGAACCCGTGAGGTGAATGCCGCGCACGGTATCCCGCCCGTCTTCATAAGCGCATTCGGAAAGGAGCAAATCGGCGCCGCGCGCCGCGGCGACGACGCCGTCGCACATATCCGTATCCCCCGTGAAGGTGAGCACCACGTTCTCCCCGGGGCGCAGATCCGAGGGGCCGGTGATCCGGTAGGCGAAAGTTTCCACGGTGTGGAGGGCAGGGAAAGCCTGGATGGTCATGGGACCAACGCGGAACGTATCCCCGGCGCGGACCTGGCGGAAGTCGAAAACGTCGTCGTAGGTTTCTTCCGAGCCGTCGTCGCCCAGTTGGCGGGCGCGCCGCCGCGCATCCCCGGGGCTGTACACCGCCACCCGGGGCAGCGGGCCGGACGGATGCCAGCGCCGGTAGACCTGCATCCCGATGAGGTCCGCGCAGTGGTCGGCGTGGAGGTGGGAAATCACCATGGCGTCCAGGAGGGCCGGGTCGGTATAGCGCAGCAGATGGCCCATGGCGCCGGGGCCGAAATCCAGAGTGAAGGTGTAGGTGCGCGGGGCGCCGTGCGCGTCGATTCCTTCCGCCTGCACCAGGTAGGCCGAGGCGGGTGATTCCGGCCCGGACATCGAGCCGGAACATCCAATGATCGTCAGTCTCATGCCGAGAGCTCCTCCGTAGATAGCACGGTTCCTACTTCCGGACCGAGGAATCTGCGGGCGAGGTGCCCGAAACTCACCGGGTCGCCGGTGGCGTAGAAGCGGCGCCGGGGGGTTCCCGGGCCGGCAAACATATCGCGGGTGGCTAGTTCGCGGTAGACATCGCGGGCGGTTTCATCCGCGGAGGACACGATGGTCACATCCTCCCCCATGGTGTAGGAGATCACGCCAGCGAGCAGCGGGTAGTGGGTGCAGCCCAGCACCAGGGTGTCCACCCCGGCTGCCCGCACCGGAGCGAGGTAATGTTCGGCAACCGCCTGCACCTGAGCGCCGGCCGTCTGCCCCTGTTCCACCAGCTCCACGAACTGCGGGCAGGCCCGGGTGGTCAGTTCCAGATTCGGGGCGGCCGTAAAAGCATCCTGATAGGCCCCCGATTCGATGGTGGCCGGGGTGGCAATCACCCCGATTTTCCCGTTCCGGGTGGCCCGCACCGCGCGGCGCACCGCCGGGCGGATCACCTCGAGCACCGGGATGCCCATCTCCGTGGCGAAACGCTGCCGGGCATCCGCGAGCGCGGCGGAGGTAGCGGAATTACAGGCGATCACCAGCATTTTTACGCCGGAGCCCACCAGTTTCTCCATGATGTCCATCGCGTAAGCGCGTACCTCGGGGATGGTTTTGGTGCCGTAGGGGCAGTGGGCGGTATCCCCGATATAGGTGATGGATTCGCCGGGGAGCTGGTCAATAATGGCGCGCGCGACCGTGAGGCCACCTACGCCGGAATCAAAAATGCCAATGGGACGGGAATCCATACTGTCAAGTTACCGCCGCAGGTCCTTGTTCTGAATGGCAGTGATGAGTGAATCTTGCCACCACGCAATAATTACGTAGAGCACGCCGATCATGTCATCGGTGGTATCGATTTGGGGGCGCTCCGATTCCATAATGTCGAGCGCGCGGGAGGTCACGGCCTCGGATTCCGCCGCGGTGGTGATATCGCGGCGGGTGCCAAGCACGATGCGGATATCATTCGCGCCGGCCAGCCAGCTACCGGCATCTTCATTACTCACCCACACAGCCTCGCTCGCCAGCGAGCTGTAGAAGACCAGCAGATTACGGATTTTTGTGTGGCAGACGGCGGATTCGGTGAGGGCGCGCAATTCGTCAGCGAGCTCGGGTTCCTCGGACATATCGGGCAGGAGCCGGGCGAGGGCAGTATCCATATCGCAGGCCGGGGTGTAGCAGCGGGTGGTTTCCAGGTCGGCTAATTCGCGTTCGTAAGAGGCGAGTACATCGCTGGAACGTGATTCCATTTCCTCGTCCAGGTTGTAGCCGAGCAGAGTTGCGACGTCGCGCGCGAGTCCGGCAAAAAGTTGCCGTTCGGTCGCGTCAACGCTGGCACGGTAACCGCCGCGGGCGGGGCGGAAGGGCAGCATATTATCTCCCACCTTCCGGTTCTTCTTCGATGGTGGCGAGCAGTCCGTAGGTGTGCATGGCCCGGGCGTCTGTTTCCATCTGCTCGCGCGGTCCGGTTGATACGACGGCGCGCCCGCGGGTATGGACCTCTAACATGAGGGTGAGGGCGCGGTCGGCCGAATGGCCAAAGTAGGATTGGAACACCCACTGCACATAGCTCATGAGGTTAATCGGGTCATCGTGCACAACGGTGCGCCAGGCGCGGGCCGGGCCGGTGACCGCTTCAAAAAGCGTGACGCTTTCGGTGCGGCTTGCCGGGCTGCTGGCCCCTAAATCTTCAGGAGATGTGTGCGCGCTCATATCTCCATCCTAGTGCCAAGCTCTAGCCGGCGCGGCCAATCATCCCCGGCCAGCTCAGGCGGACGCGGGTAGACTCAGGCATATGAGTGTTTCAACTGCTTTGCTCACTGATATGTACGAGCTGACCATGGTGGATGCGGCCATGCAGTCGGGAAAGGCCCAACGGCGGGCCGTTTTTGAGATTTTTGCGCGCCGGCTCCCGGGCGGGCGCCGTTACGGGGTGGTGGCCGGCACGGGCCGCCTCCTCGACGCCCTGAAAAATTTCCGCTTCGGGGAAGAAGAAATTGAGTACCTGCGCGCCAATAAAATCGTTTCCGATTCCACCCTGGAGTGGCTGCGCACCTTCCGTTTCTCCGGTGATATTTGGGGTTACGCGGAAGGTGAAATGTACTTCCCCGGTTCCCCCATTCTCACCGCGGTGGGCACCTTCGCGGAATGCTGCGTGCTGGAAACCCTCGCGCTTTCTATTTTCAATTATGACTCGGCGGTCGCCACGGCTGCCTCGCGCATGACGATTGCCGCGCACGGGCGGCCCTGCGTGGACTTCGGGGCGCGCCGCACCCACGAACGCAGCGCGGTTTCCGCGGCCCGCGCGGCCTATATCGCCGGTTTCGTGGGCACCTCGGATCTGGAGGCCGGGCGCCAGTACGGGATTCCGGTTTCGGGCACCTCGGCGCATTCCTTCACCCTGGTCCACGATTCGGAGCGCGAGGCTTTTGATACTCAGATCGCGGCCATGGGCACCGGCACCACGCTGCTAGTGGATACCTACAATATCGCGCAGGGTGTGGAGAATGCGGTGGCGGCCGGACGCGCGGCCGGCGGTGAGATCGGCGCGGTGCGTATCGATTCGGGTGATTTGATCGCCACTGCCTTCAAGGTGCGTGAGCAGCTGGATCGCCTGGGTGCCACCTCCACGAAGATCACCGTCACCTCGGATCTTGATGAGTACGCAATCGCCTCCCTCAATTCCGCCCCGGTGGACGGCTACGGGGTAGGCACCCGCCTGGTCACCGGCTCGGGAGTTCCCACCGCGCAAATGGTCTACAAGCTGGTCCAGCGCGAAGGTGCGGATGGCCGGCCCGAAGAGGTCGCGAAGGCTTCGGAGAATAAGGCTTCGGTGGGCGGGCTCAAGGTTGCCGGGCGCCTGGAAAGCGGTGGGCACGCCACCGAGGAACTCGTGGTGAGCGCCTCCAGTTTCGCCGAGGGCCTAGCCTACCTGGAGAAACAGGGCGCCCGCCCGCTCCAGGTCCACCTGGTAGAAGCCGGCACCATCGACGAACGCTACTGCGGCACGGAAGTCCTCTCCGCCGCCCGCCTGCGCCACGACACCTCGCGCGACGCCCTCCCCTACGACGGCTGGCGCCTTTCCGCCGGGGAACCCGCGATCCCCACCCGCATGGTGGATATTTTCCCGGGCGACGACGCCGCGGCTTAATTCCCGCTCGCCTTCCTGCTCGCTGCGGCTAATTGCACTGGCCGCGGAGGCAGGCGCGGTGTGCTGTGCGCGGCCGCCCGTGGATCGCACGCGCGTGACCACACGCGCGGAACCAAACAGGCGGCGCGCACCTTCCCGGCGCTGGTTCGACGCGGCCTCAAGCGCTTAGCGCTGGCCCACGAACCAGCGCCGCAGTGTTTTCACGCGCGCTTCGATCTGGTCGGCGCTCGCCCGGGCCACTTCCGGGCCACCGCAGGCCCGGCGCAGCTCGGTGTGAATAAGGGCGTGCGGGTCCCCGGTTTTCTTCGCCCAGGCCGCCACCAGCTGGGTGAGTTCCTTGCGTGCGGTGCGCCGGCGGGTGAGCTCATCGGTACCCGGGGCCGGGCGCTGATTGCGGGCCTTTTTTGCCTGCTCGGCCTGGTGGGCGCGCAGCAGCGTGGTCACTTCTTCGGGTTCGAGCAGCCCGGGAATCCCCAGAAAATCAGCTTCTTCTTCCGAACCGACAGCCGCCCCGAGCCCGAATTCACCGCCGTCGAAGAGCGCCCTATCGAAAAGCGCCCCCGATTCCAGGGCCTCGTAGCCCGGGCCCTCCAGTTCCTCACTGGCCTTGTCTTCCCGGTTGGCGGCCTCCAGCAGGTCATCATCCCAACCGGCCACCTCCGCCTGTTTCGAAATGGCGTGGTCGCGTTCTTTTTCCATCTGTGCGGCCAGCTCCAGGAGCACCGGCACGGAAGGCAGGAACACCGTGGCGGTTTCCCCGCGCCGCCGGGCCCGCACGAAACGCCCGATCGCCTGCGCGAAATAGAGCGGGGTGGAAGCCGAGGTGGCATACACGCCCACGGCCAGGCGCGGTACGTCCACGCCTTCGGATACCATCCGCACCGCCACCATCCACCGGGAATCCGAATCCGCGAAGGTCGCAATTTTTTCGTTCGCGCCGGCATCATCGGAGAGCACCACGGTGGGTGCTTCCCCGGTGATCTCGGTGAGGATCTGCGCGTAAGCGCGGGCATCCTTCTGGTTGGAGGCGATCACTAGCCCACCCGAATCGGGTAGCGAACGGCGCACCACCGTGAGGCGTTCGTTCGCGGCGGACAGCACCTCCGGGATCCACTCCCCGCCCGGGTTGAGGGCGGTGCGCCAGGCCTGCGCCGTCATATCTTTGGTGAGCGGCTCGCCCAGGGTCGCGGCCACCACGTCACCCTGTTTAGTTTGCCAGCGCACCTGCCCCGAATAGGACAGGAAAATAACCGGCCGAACCACCCCGTCGCGCAGTGCCTGGGCGTAACCGTAGGTGTAATCGGCTTTGGAGCGCAGGTTCCCGTAGCCATCCGGTTCGTAGGTGACGAAAGGAATGGGTGAAGTATCCGAGCGGAACGGCGTGCCGGTGAGGGCCAGGCGGCGGGTAGCCGGGGTGAAGGCTTCGCGGATGCCATCGCCCCAGGAGAGAGCATCCCCACCGTGGTGAATCTCGTCCAGAATCACGAAGGTGGGCCGGGCACTGGTGCGTTCGCGATGCAGGGCCGGGTTAGCGGCTACCTGGGCATAGGTCACGCACACCCCGTTGAAGAAGGAACCTTCGGTGCGCTGGGCATTCGTGAAATCGGCGTCCAGCTGAATACCCACGCGGGCCGCGGCCTGCGCCCACTGGGTTTTCAGGTGTTCGGTGGGGCAGACCACCGTGATGGTGCGGGCCTCGTGGCGCGCCAGCATTTCGACGGCGACACGCAGCGCGAAGGTGGTTTTACCCGCCCCGGGGGTAGCTACCGCGAGGAAATCCCGGGGCATGCGCTCCAGGTAGAGGCGCAGCGCTTCGGCCTGCCAGGAGCGCAGGCTCGAGGTGGTTCCCCAGGCCGCGCGGGCCGGGAAAGCCGGAGGGAGATTCGAAGCGGCGGAAACGGAAGGGGTATGCGGGGTGGAAGCGGGAATCGAGCGGTGCAGACTCACTTGCCACTTCCCGGCACGTCCGGCCCGAAGGGCCATCCGGAGCCTTGGTTGCCCATCTGTTTGCGGATCTCCTTGCAGGTGGGGCACACCGGGTAGCGATCCGGGTTGCGCGAAGGAATCCAAATCTTCCCGCAGAGCGCCACCACCGGCTGGCCGTACACGGCGGAAGCCATAAGACGGTCCTTGCGGACGTAATGGGAGAAACGCTCTTCGTCACCGTGGGAAAGGCGTTCTTCGGTGCGTTCCAGCACCCCGACGGATTGCTGAGATTCCGTGGCCGGGCCGGCCGGGGCCGATGGCGCGCCCGGAGTTCCTAAAGGATCGGGAAGGGAAGTACTCATGGGCTCTATTGTACGGCCCGCGCCGGTGTGGGGAAGCCGCTGCCGGTAAGCCGCACCGGGGCGCCTCGCGCGGGAAGCGAAAGTGCCCGGAGCCCGGCAGCGCCGTCGTACCTCAACACGCCCGCACACAAGAATCGCCTCCCCGGAACGATCCGAGGAGGCGATACTCACAAGCAACTCAGGCTACTTGTTGGACACAGCCTTCTTGAGGTTGGATCCAGCCGAGATCTTCACGCCGAAACCGGCGGGAATCTCGATTTCTTCACCGGTGCGGGGGTTGCGGCCCTTGCGGGCGGCGCGCTCGGTGCGCTCCACGGAGAGCAGGCCGGTGATCTTCACGGCTTCGCCCTTGGAAAGCGAATCGACGAGCACTTCCTGGAGCGCGGCGATCGCCTTATCGGCATCGGACTTGGACAGGCCGGAACGGTCGGCGATAGCTGCGATGAGCTCTGTGCGGTTAACGGACATGAAAATACCTCTCGATATCTGTTCAGGTACATGGCTCATAAGAACCACTAAGCAAAAATGTAGCGGAAACTGGCGCCAAAGTGAGAATTTTCTGCGAAATCGCCGCGTGTCGGTTAAGACATACATCACAACTCCCACCAATTTGCACAGTTGTCACAGGATTTGCGCACCCGCACCGCCCCAGCGCGGCCGGCGCGAAGGCCCGCCTTAAGGGCATAATGAGTAAGGTTCAGGATGCCCCGGGCCGGTCAGCGCCGCGAAAGTGAGCACGCGGGCCGGGGCGTCGTCGTCGAAGAAAGGTTCCCCGGTGTCGCGACTTGTCGCCTTCATCCGCTCCCACCCCCGCCCCTTCAAAATCGCTTTCTACGTGCTGGTGATCGCCGGCGTGGCGGCCGTGGCTCACAGCCAGCTCAAGGAGCTGAGCGGTGAACAGATGGCGAAAGTGCTGAGCTCAACACCTCCGATTATCCTCGTGGAACTGGTGGCTCTCGGTTTTCTGGCTTTTACCGCCACCGGTATTTATGACATCTTCGCCTCCCGGCATTTTGGGGTGGAGATCCCGGTGGGAACCGCCGCGAAAATCGGGTGGATCGCCCAGGCTTTCAACAATTTCGCGGGGCTGGGCGGCCTGACCGGCGGGGCGATTCGCTCGCGCTACTACAAGCGGGCCGGGGCCTCCACGAAAGCCGCCGTGGATGCCAGCGTTGCGGTGTGGGCCGCAAACCTGCTCGGGCTTTTCGCCATGCTGCTGACCACTTTGCCTTTCGCCTTCCGCTACGACGGGCGTTTCCTGGTGGTCCCCGTGGTGGCCTGCCTGTATATCCCAGTGTATTTCCTGGCCGGCAAGGTCCATTTCTGGAAAATTGACCTGCGCTCAACCGCTATCGGCACCCAGAATTTCCGGCAGAAACTCCAGATGCTTTTTGCCTCCGTTGCGGATTGGCTGGCCGCGGCGGTGTTCTTCTGGATTTGCGTGCGCACCTTCCTGGGTGAAGTTTCTTTCGTGCAGGCGGTATTTGTGTACGCCACCGCCACCCTGGTGGGCCTGCTCAGCTTTATTCCGGCGGGCCTGGGGACTTTCGATCTCACCGTTATTGTGTTCTTCCAGCACCTCGGTTTTGATTCTTCGACCCTGGTGCTCGCGATTATCGTCTACCGCGTCACCTACTACGCGCTGCCGTGGCTGGCCGCTACCGTGTACTGGCTGGCCGAATACGCCTACCCGCGCCTGGGCCTGGAGGATCGCGAGAAGCGCGAACGCTGGCTCATTAACGCGCTTTCCACCGGGGTGGTGATTCTAGGGATTTTCTCCATCGTCAATGCTTTCGCGCCTTCGTTTTACGCACGGGTGGCGCTGCTGCATGTGTTCCTCCCCCACGAAATGATCCGCTCTTCGCGTATCGTTTCGCTGCTGGTGGGGATTATGCTGCTGATTCTGGCGCGCGGGGTACGCCAGCGGGTGAGCCGCATTTTCCCGATTATTTTGATTTTGCTGGGCGTGGCGGCGGTGGCTTCCGTGGCGCGCGGGCTAGATACCGGCGCGATTATCGTCATTATTCTTTTCGCGATTTTGCTCTACCTGGCGCGCGGGGCTTTCAACCGCGACCCGCTCCCCTTCGAATGGCGTTCTTTCGCTTTTTCCGCGATCATCGCGGTGGGGATCCCGCTCGGGATTTTCGCCTGGCGCTGGATCCATGGGGCCCCGCAGGCGCACGTATACCCCACCGCCCACGCGCTACTCACCGGGGTGAGCATGATCTGCTTCGTTTCCCTCATTTCCCTCGCGCTGCTTTTCTCGCGTTCGCGCGCCCCGCATTTTGAGCTGCCCACCCCGGAGGATGTGCATCGTTTCGAAACGTTCATGAGCGAGCACAATGCCGGTAATGCCTTCACGCATCTTTTCTACCTGGGCGATAAGCAGGTCTTTTATTCTTCGAATGGGCGCGCCGCGCTGCTCTACCGCCCCTACCGTTCCTCCATGCTGGTGCTCGGCGATCCCTTTGGGGACGAAGCCTCCTTCGAGGAGCTCTTCGAGGAATTCGTGACCTACGCCGATGAACACGGCTGTTCGGTGGCGATCTACGAGATCGCGGATATCTACCTGGGAGCCTGCGCGAATATCGGTTTCTCCTTCGTGAAAATCGGGGAGGACGCCACCGTGGACCTGGCCACCTATTCCAATGTGGGCAATAAGGGCAAGGTGTTCCGGCGCATGCGCAACCGCATGGGTGAAAAAGGCACACATTTCGAGGTGCATTTCCCGCCTTACACTCCCGAATTCATTGGGGAGCTGCGTGAAGTTTCGGATGCCTGGCTGGGCAAACGTTCCGAAATGGGCTTCTCCCTCGGTTTCTTTGATGCGTCGTATATTGGCCGCACCCCGGTGCTGCTGGTGCGCGGGGAGGAACGTATCGAAGGTTTCGCGAGCCTCATGCCGATGGCGCCGGGTGTTGCGTCCGTGGACCTCATGCGCATTCGCCCCGACGCTCCGGGCGGCACCATGGACGGCATTTTCGTTTCGCTGATCGAATGGGCGAAAGAAAACGGCTACACCCACGTGAACCTGGGGATGGCACCCATGTCCAATACGGGCACCACGCGTTTTTCGCGGGCGCGCGAAAAGGTGGTGCGCGTGATCTACGACTTCGGCGACCGCCTCTACAATTTCAAGGGCTTGCGTTCCTACAAGGAAAAGTTCAAGCCGCGCTGGCAGTCCCGCTATCTTGCGTACACAGGAACGACGGCGCTCACCCCCACCATCCTGGGACTCCTCGATGTAATTCAGCATCCGGATCGCAGCCGCGGGGCGATTCCGCTGCAATGGAGCCTCCCCGCGCCCTGCTCTAGTGAGGGCGACGACGCCGCAGCTGCCGTTCCGGCAGCTGATACTCAGGCCGCGCGTAATATGGCTACCGTGGGCAATGGCGCTGGCGGCGCGATGCGGCTTCCACGAATGCTGGTGCTGCCACGAAGCACGGAAAGAAAGGTGCCTGATGGCTAAACGGCCCTCGATGCGTAATCCGGAAACGCCGATGGACGAATTTGGCACGGTGGTGCTGCGCCGGGCCACGCAGAACGTGCGCAGCAAGCTGGTGGCTGATCCGGAGCGGCACAAGTGCGAGCTCGCGGCGGCTGAGCGGCGCGATGCGGATGATCAGGTGCGTGAGCTCTTCCCGGATGCCCGGATTTGGTACCTGGAGGCCCGGCCGAGCCACTATCGGTTGAAGGCAGCTGGTTTCTTTGTGCTGAGTGTGCTGGATTTGGATGTGTATCGCGGCTGGTTGGATGGCCCGCATCCGCGTGCTTTCTACCTGGTGGAACAGGGCCGGCTCCAGCTGCTGGTGCGGGTCAATGATTTTTATCTTGACGCGATTGCGCTTCCATCCCCGCCCGCGCCGGTAAGCAAGCGGCGTTTCACCATCGGGCGGGATGAGTTTCTGCGTGATGAAGAAGAACTGGCTTAGCTGAACGGGAGGGGTTCTGAGTAGTACCCCTCCCGTTCGCTGTTCCGCAGGCGCTACGCTGCCTTGCTCGCGGCGTTGTTCTTGGCGCGGCGACGTTCTTTCCAGGTCATGCGGCCGAGCACGCCGATGGTCCCCAGAACTGCGGCCCCGTAGGCGATGGCGAACCACGGGAAACGTGGCAGATCCGAGGGCTTATTCGCGGCTTTCACGTCTGCCACCGGGGTGGGAATAATGCGCTCCCCCGTGACCAGGATGCGATGGGAGTTAATACCGAGCGGGGTGCAGGTCACCAGGGTGACGAGGTCTTTTCCTTCTTCTACCCGCAGGGTATCGGTATCTTCCGGGGCCACCACTTTGGTATCCCGGACGCGATAGGTGAGTACGTCACCGAATACTTCGATGGTGAAGGTATCCCCCACGTTGACCTTGTTGAGGTCGGTGAACATGCGTGCGTTGGCGAGGCCGCGGTGCGCGGTGATGACGGCGCGGGTGCTCGGCCCGCCTACCGGCAGCGAGGTGCCTTCCAGGTGGCCGGCCGCGCGGTTGAGGACCTCATCTGAGGTGCCGTGGTAGACGGGTAAATCAACGTCGATATTGGGGATGCGGAGCCTGGCCATGAGGCCTTCGGAGTCCGCGGCTAGAATTTTTTCGTATGGCCAGATGCCGTCTGCGGCGGTGGTGTCGCCGGTGCCGGTGGCTTTGCGTTCGTTGGCTTCCAGGATTGCGCCGGCGTTGAATGCTTCGTTATAGGCGTGCGCGGCGGCGAGCTGGGTTTCTTTATCGGGCTGGGCGGTGGCGATTTGATCGGAGTACGCGCCGGTGATTTTGGATTGCTCGTATTGGGAGAGCCAGGCGGCGGCATGCGGGTACACCAGTAGGGTGAGGCCGAGGATAACGAGGAGCCCGATGAGGTAGGGCAGCAGCAGGTTTTTCTTCATGAGATACAGACCCGGGTGGGGAGGTACCAGATGGCACCTCCCCACCCGTTCGGTAGGCCGCGTATATTACGCGGTCAGTTCTGTGCTTAGGCGTTCACCGCGCGGTTGCGGCGAACCTGGGCGACGGTCAAGCCACCAGCAGCACCCAGGAGCGCGAGGCCACCCAGAGTGAGCAGCAGCTGGCCGGCAGCACCGGTCAGCGGCAGGTTCGGGCCGTCATGCTTGGTGTTGTCGATGGTGTATTCAACCGTGGTCGACTTACCCTTCTTGACGTTAACTTCCTTCACCTCGGTGCTGATCACGTAACCGGCCGGAGCCTTGGTTTCCTTGAGGTAGAAGGTCTTCTGGTCAGCATTGCCCAGGACGAGGCCGACGAAACGGATCTCGCCATTTGCATCAGACGTTGCAGTCGCAACGGCGTTCTGGCCCTTAGTAGCATCGTCATTCGTCGCGTAAACCGCGAATTCCGCATCCTTCAGCGGCTTCTGGTTGTCCTTGTCACGCTTGAGGACGAGGAGGTCACCGACCTTGACGGGACGGTCGCTCGTGGTCGTGTTAGTACCCGGGTTGTATTCATTGACAAGAGGACCGAAGGAGTTGGGGATTTCGCCACCCTCGGGAAGCCCGGTGATCTTGGTGGTGAGTTCCACCTTGAATTCCTGACCCGCCTGAACCGTGGCGAGGCGTTCGGCACTGAGCTGGATGGTTACTTTCTGACGATCAGCGACATCATCATCAGCCTTGACCGCCGGATCAAGGGTAACAGTGTAGTCAGTGTGCTCGGTGAGGGTTTCGGTACCGAGGGTAACCTTGGCGCTCACGTACTTCAGGTGCGGATCCAGAAGATCTTCGATGCCAACCTTGGTGTAGGTTTCCTGAACGCCCTGAGCATTCACACCGAGGGCCGGCACTTCGTACTTGATTTCCCACTTGACATCGTCGCCGACCTTCTTGGCGGCTTCGTCCTTCAGGGTCTTGGTGCCATCATCGGACACGGTGTTCTTCGGGTAAGCGTGAACGTCGTAGAGCCATTCAGCCTTGTTGTTCACCTTCGAGGGGAAGGGGATGGAGACGAAGAAGGGCTGGGCCTTCTTGATCACCTTGTGAGGACCGGTGCTACCTTCGCGGACGAGGTACACGCCAGCCTGCAGGTTGGTGAAGGCTGCAACCCCACCATCAGCGGTGGTCTTCTTCGTTTCATTGGTCTCAACCGCAACGTCTGCACCGTTGTAGGTGACCTTCTTGGTGTTCTCGTTGTACTGAAGCTGGGAAATCTTCTGCCAGTCTTCAGGCTTCGTGAGATCAACGCCGGTTACCTTCTGGAGAATGAACTCGACACCGTCCATGGACTTAGCAGTCGGCGGCACATCAGCGATGGGCTGGCCGTTATTTTCCTTGCCCCAGGCAGGATTCTCGTACTTGTGAACCGTGATGGAACCGGCCTTATTAAGGTCCGGGTTGCCAAGCGGGCTTTCATCGCCAGGAAGAGCGTGGGCCCCGGGTGCGAGCACCAGACCGGCCGCGCCGAGGAGGGCGGTGATCAGGGCGGCGAGCACCGCGCGGATAGATTTCTTCAGCTGCATGGTAGTCCTCTCCGTGATTGCAGCACATATTGCTTCAATTAGTTGTGTGGTTATTTTTGCCCGAAGGGCGGCGGTAGCTACGCAGTGTTACCCGCGCAGATAGTTCTCAGTGGTTGAGCCTTTATTCCACGCTCACCCCCGGTTTCGCCGTCTGATCATCACGATGCTCACCAGGAGCACAGCTCCCCCGAGCACCGCGAAACCTGCCGTGCGGAACGCGCTATCACTCCATCCACCGGTGAGTGGGAGCGGCGGTGCCTCACGAAGCTTGTTGTAAATCACGCCAAGATTCAGTTCCACGGGCTCATTACGATCATTCGTGACCGTGGTGGCGCCCACCTCCACGGTTTTCACCTCGGTGGTCTTTACGTAGCCCAGCGGCGCGGTCTTTTCTTCCAGGGTGTAGGTACCCCAGGGAACATTTTCCAGGCGCAGCTTGCCCGGGCGCGGATCCTGATCCTGCCAGAGCTTGGTGGCCGGGCACGCCTGCGCGGTCTCCCCCACGCAATCGCTCACCTCGAAGGGACGCCCATGTTGATCGCGCACCGTCCACACGGATCCCTTAAGGAACTTTTCCGACCCGGTTTCCTTCTTCTCCCAGACGATGGTGCCGCGCACGCGATCATTCTTAATAATGACCGGGGGATTCTGCTGCTTGGTCGTCACGACTTGCGGCGTACCCGCCGGCCGGTATCCGCGCGGAGCGGACTTTTCATCCACCACGTAGCGCGTTCCGATCCGCAGATCATCCCAGCTGGCCTGGCCATTCGCACCGGTGGTGCGCTCGCCTTGGCGCGGCTCGCCGGCATCGCAGCGTCCGTTCCCGTTGGTATCCTCGCACAGGTCAAAAACGGCCCCGGGCAGCGGGTCACCATAATCCCCATCTTGTTTCTCGATAGTCAAGGAGGTCACCTTGGGGCTATTCGTCACCGAACACGCCAGGTTACCACTCACTTTGGGGCCTTTTACCTCAGCCGTGAATTCGCCGTTGGCTTCCCTCTGGTTACTTACAGGAATCGATTTCCCGTTCTTGTCCGTGCAGCTCCACTCTTTGTTGTAGTCACTAAGGGACGATGCCGACCCATTCGCCATTTGCTCCTTGAGCTCATACACGCGCCCCGGACCTCGCAACAACGTAGACGTAGCCTTTTGGAGACCGGTAGTTTCACCTTTCGTCGTCATAGATTGAGAGAAAATGCCGTCCCGGTCACTCCGGTCACTGCCGTCAGG
Organism: Actinotignum timonense; assembly: GCF_030216305.1. Classification (GTDB taxonomy): domain Bacteria; phylum Actinomycetota; class Actinomycetes; order Actinomycetales; family Actinomycetaceae; genus Actinotignum; species Actinotignum timonense_A. Next base: position 298,011 of record NZ_JASOKT010000001.1, read on the forward strand.
ATTCTTGCCCGGATCCTTTTCCTTAACACTCACCGTGAACTGATCACTATTGTTCAGGCGCTTGGTGATGTCCTTCGCGGCGGTAATCGTAGCAAGATCCGCACAGCCTTCCAGGTCGACAATTTTTTGATCGGACCACTGTCCGTTGTACAGATCGTTGTCGGCACCATCAGGTGTCCTAAAGACCGGCAGACCATGGTTCTTCACTTTGCCAGTAACGATGTCAACCTCGTAAATAGCACTGCGCGCGAAACCGCCCCGCCCGTCGGCGGCACCCGGGTTCTGCCCGCTATAAATCCCGGAGATATAGAACGAACCGTTGGGTCCGGCTGCAAGCCCACCAGGCTCAAACATCATGACGTTCATATGGAACGACCGGACGAGCTCAGCTGGCAGCTCCGGGAAATTCTTATTGCGGATTGTATTGAGATTGATTTGCGGGTTGCGGGAATTATTCGCGGTCGCGTACTGGCCAGCAGCAACGGCCTTCTCATAAGCAGTCTTGAAGGCATTGGCATCAATGCGGTCAATACGCATCTGGGTCAGGCCGGAAAAATCGCGCCCCCGGTTATTGAGACGTCCCTCCGCAGAACCCGCGAGGAGATAAAGATTGCCTTCCTTATCGAAAATCATGTCAGAAAAAACTGTCGAGGACAGGCTACTAGAGCTCAGATAACCAAGAGTGACCAGGCGCCGATTCACCGGGTCGAAGACCATAAGCTTGCGCTTAGATTTATAATTGGGGCCCGCATTCGCCACATCACCAATGAGGAGGTACTTTCCGTCCGGGGACATCGTGCCGCCCTTGATCGGCATTTGCGGGTTGATGATCTGGTAGCGCTCAAGATTTTGGTAACCCGTATCCCCCGTATTGGATATGCGCCCATGGCTAATCCACGTAGTCGGGTTTGTTCCGGGCTGAGTGGAACCTTGCAGCTCGGTATGCCACATGGAGCCGTCCGCGGCGATGGCCAGGCCGTCGTAGCCGAGGTTGCGGCCCGCGCCGGTATCCTTCTTCCATTCCACGCGGCCCACGAGTTCCGAGCCCAACGTGCCGTTCGAATTCACATAAAGGAAATTGATTTCGCCCTTGCCCGAGCTCATGGAGTAAAAACCGCGGCCGGTGCACTGGTGCATCCCGGTAGGCCGCACATTGCGCGGCGCGAAGCGGCTCGGCGGCGCCGCGAGCAGGCTGGCCGAGCCATCCCGCGGGGTGCCTTCCGGCTGTTCCAGAATTCCGAGCTGTTCACGCCAGCTCTTCTGCGCCCGGTCCAGTGGGGTCGTGGCATCGGTTGCGCCCGCAGCGTTCGGATCGGTATCCGGTACCGCGGTGGTTTCTTCGTCGTTCTCTGTTGTTGTGGCGCCTTCTTCGGTCGCGTTTTCTTCGGTGGTGCCTTCTTCAGTGGAGTCCGACGGCGCAGCCGGGCTGGCGGGCTCAGGCTGCACAGGATCCGCGGCGGCGGTTCCGGGTTCCGGAGCTTCCGAGGTGGGCTGATCGCTGGCATCTTGAGCGGTGGTGATACCAGGGGTGGGATGAGGCGCCGGGGTGCCCGAAAATGGGAGACCCGTGGCATGGCTGGTCATGAGTGCGGCAACGATCGTTGCAACCGTTGCCGGTATCGCCCGAAAATTCACGCTCATCCTGTCCATTACACGAAGGATTGATCACCGGAAGTGGTTGATCAGCCCGCCGTATAACTAATAGTTATCAATCGCCTTAACAAGCTACGGGAGGAACTACCTACTGTCCAGTAGCTTGAAACGTGATTCATCTCCGCCAAAGTTCCCAGACGGCTCCCAGCCTGAAAAAACTTTGCAAATCTTTACACTTGGAAAATTGGCGTACTATGGCGCTAAAAATCCCCGAAAATGGCACCCCCCCCCCCCCCGCATTTTTTCACGCTAACGTAGCACAGCACCTTCTAGGACCCTAGACCTAAATTGTTGATTTGAACTAAATTTTCACAGATTAGTAAAGAACTTTATGTTATGAGCACCACACGAAAATTGACAAAAAGTACGCGACGTGTCCATGGTTGTCTAGCGACAAATTTGGCGAGGTAAGCGGCGCTAATCCCTCGCGCTTGTTCGCGAAATAATTGAATACAGCCCCATGCCAGGTCTACGATCAAGTTATGTCACGCAAAGATCCCCAGCTTCTCACCGGCCTCCTCACCGGCATGGGAGCCCTGCACTTCATCGCTCCCGAGCCCTTCGATTCCATCATCCCGCCCCAGCTTCCCGGCGAGCCGCGAGCCTATACGCTGGCTTCCGGAGTGGCGGAATTGGTGACGGCCGGGCTTATTGCGCACCGCCGCACCCGCAAGCTCGGCGGAGCGGCGGCTATCGCGCTGTTCCTCGCCGTTTTCCCGGCGAATATCTACATGGCCTACCAGTGGCGGAATAAGCCATGGCCCCTCAAGGCGATTGCTTATGGCCGGCTCCCCCTCCAGGCTGTGCTGATTAAGCAGGGCTGGAACGTTATGAAGCTGGCGGATGCGGAAGCTGGCGCGAAGGCCGATGCGGAAGCGAACGCGAAGGCGGATTCCGCGGCGGCGAATCACTAAAGAAACGGTGGTGGCGCGGGCGGCCGTGGGCCGGTGAGCTGCGGCGTCGTACCTACCGGCACAGACGCAAGCTGTGCGAAAATTGTTGCACTACTGTAAACAACGTGGCGGCCGTTCCTGGTAGGTGAAACGGCCGCCACGTTTGTTTCGGTTAGGCGCCGGAGACGCCGGCGACGCCGGGCGATGAGGCGAGCGCGGCTAGATAGCGGGCCGGGCTTAGCGTCATCTAGCCGGGCTTAGCGCTCCACTTCCCCGCGGATGAAGGCTTCCACCGCCGCGCGGGCTTCCTCATCGGGGCGCTGCTGCGCCGGCGACTTCATGAAATAGGAGCTGGCGGAGAGCAGCGGGCCGCCGATGCCGCGGTCGAGGGCGATCTTGGCGGCGCGGATTGCGTCGATGACCACGCCGGCTGAATTCGGGGAATCCCAGACCTCGAGCTTGTATTCCAGCTTGACCGGAATATCGCCGAAATTGCGGCCCTCCAGGCGCACGAAAGCGAATTTGCGGTCCTCGAGCCAGGGCACCCAATCGGAGGGACCCACGTGGATATCGTGCGGGTCGAGGTGCTGGGTGATATTGCTGGTGACCGCCTGGGTTTTGGAGATCTTCTTCGACTCCAGGCGCGAGCGCTGCAACATATTCTTGAAGTCCATATTGCCGCCCACATTGAGCTGGTAGGTGTGGTCGAGGGAAATACCACGCTCCTCGAAGAGCCGGGCGAGCACCCGGTGGGTAATGGTCGCGCCGATCTGGCTCTTAATATCATCGCCCACAATCGGCACGCCCGCGTCCGTGAACTTCTGGGCCCATTCCGGGTTGGAAGCAATGAAGACGGGCATGCAATTAATCATGGCGACGCCGGCATCGAGGGCGGCCTGCGCGTAGAACTTCGCGGCCTCTTCGGAGCCGACCGGGAGGTAGGAGACCAGCACATCGGCCCGTGCTTCCTTGAGTGCGGCCACCACATCAACGGGTTCGGCATCGGATTCGGTAATGGTGGCGCGGTAGTACTCCCCCAAGCCGTCCAGCGTGGGACCGCGCAGCACCTCCACGCCGGTAGGTGCCACATCGCAGATTTTAATTGTGTTATTTTCACTGGCGTTGATCGCAGTGGCCAGGTCAGTGCCGACTTTCTTGGCGTCGACGTCGAAGGCCGCCACGAACTCAATATCGCGGATATGGTAATCGCCAAATACCACATGCATCAGGCCCGGGACCGTTTCGCTTTCAGATGCGCCGTGGTAGTAAGTGACGCCCTGCACCAGCGAGGACGCACAATTACCTACTCCCACAATGGCAACGCGAATCGACATACGGTTACTCCTTTGTAGTTATTGATGAACCGTGATTGTTTTTTCAGCCATCGGTGCGGCGGGCGCCGCGGTGAGCGAGACTGAACGGGGCACCTGCGCCCCCATCACCAAGCCACTATGGCACTTAAATGTGCATTTGTGAAGAGACCTTGCGGGTAGATGCGGTTGAGGCGCGCACCTGAGGTTGCGCGGGGTGCGCGGGGATTCGCGGGTGGATGGGAGTGGGGCGGCGACTTTTTGGCGTCGCCGCCCCACGATGAGTCACATTAATGCGCTGAGTCCGCGGTGCTTAGCTGCGCCGTCGTACCACCATCACTCCTCCCGCTGCCAGGCACGCGAGGCCCGCCAACGTCACGGCCGGGCCGGCCATGGATGTTCCCGTTTTCACGAGCCGCTCGCGCGGCGTGGGCGTGGTTGTGGGAGTAGGAGTTTGCGAGGGCGTTGGCGGCGTTGTTACGGGTGGAGTCGTTGCCGGCGGTGTTGTGGCCGGCGGCGTAGTTGCCGGAACCGACGGGGTCGGGGTCGGCGTGGGAGTGGGCGGCACGATAGAGTTCGTCACCACGAAGCCATCCGTCATATTGCCCGTCACGGCCGAGGTGTACCCCTCAACGGCAACTTCCGCGATCTCGTAATTAATGAGATAGCCTTCCGCGCATTTATCCACTTCAGCGAAGGTGGCCGTCCAGCCTTCCGCTTCACCAACAGTCATACGGGCGACTTCCTTGCCATCACCGAGCAGAACGAAAGTGATGTTCTCCGGGCGGGTTTGCTTGGCGTTATCGTTATCCTGCCACGCCTTCGTGGCCGAGACATCGGTGGCCAGGGTATTCGTGAATTTGAGGGTGCCATCCGGGTTCATGCCCACGTCGCTGCGATACCCGGGCGTGGGAATTTCGGTGATATTGTAATCGATTTCGTTGTCCGTCCAGGTGCCCGCAAGCTCGTACTTGGGGACCCTGAAGGTGAAATTCCAGTCATCCACGGTTGAGGGGTAATTGATAACCTCAAATTCACCCTTGTACGCTTCGTAGCGCGGATTGATCCAGGTTTGTTCACTGCGATCCTGGTAGACCTTAAACACCGCGTACTTGATCGTTTCCTTCGGCGCGTCCGTGAGCAAATTTCCTTCGGCATCACGCGTGTACTGCGTCCCCCACAGCTCCAGGGTGATGAAATCCGGGTGTTCCTTGGCCGGGCACTCTATCCGCGCGGCCGGACTATCGGCCGGTTGCGCTTGCGCGGAGGATGCGATCCCCAGCAAAGCCAGAAGGAGCGCTACCGTTGCAGCACCGAGTTTTCGCATATACGTCATCTTCGTCCTCCCTTCATCAGCTCAGCCGTACCCGGGGCGCGGGACATCATCATCGCCGCATTCCGGCCGCGAAAAGGCGTGTTTTCTTGTTTTCGCGCGGCTGCTTGTCTCATCCTCGCCCATCGAAAACGTAACGTGCGGGCTCTAGGTCCCGCACTTTAAAAACGACGACGCAGCCACCTCCCCCACCAGCGCATATGCCACGATGGCGCGGAAAAATTGATTATGAGAAACTGGGGTATGTCCCAAGATATGCGCGTCATCACACCTAAATATCAAGCCACGCTGGAACCGCCGGTTATTGGAGCTGCGCTTGTGGAGGCCTCTATTAGCTACGACGGTTTACCGGTGGCGATCTGGAGTACTGCTGAGGATTGGCACAAGTTTTTCGGGCGGTCGAACGGCGGCTGTACCGCCAACGCATATATCGATGGAATCGTTGACGCCCTGCTAACGCGGCATAATGCCGACGGCGAGGTTATCCAGAAAACACCGATTTTTCGATTCCCTGTTTGCTACCCCCACATCCAATCTCTGCCGTTGGGAGCCTTTCTTATTATCGGAGCGCGATGCCGGTGGCATAAAAAGGAGAACCGCGCTGACCACAATGCTTTCATCTACAACTTTGAGGGCAAGCTAATCAGAAGCGGAACCGTGGGGGACGGTATAGAGGAAGTTCAAGCGCTGAGCGATGGAACCTTCTGGACCAGCTACTTCGACGAAGGTATTGGCGGAAACTTTGGTTGGGGTTCACGATTTCCAATCGATGACCCCGACCTGCACTATCACGACCCAATTGGGCGTACCGGATTGGTTCATTGGAATAGTGAGCTGAAACAAATCTGGGCCTACCCAACCATGGAAGAACTACGCCCGAGATTCGGTGATCGAGGCGCTTTCTACGCAACGATGTACCGTAGTTCCTCCATGAATTTTGACGTGGATCGGACGGTTGTTCTCCCAAGTACATCGCATTTTATTGTTACAATTGAAAATCACGAAATCACCAGATATGTCAACACTCAAGGAGACTTCAAGGGGCTGCCCAGCGTGGCAATCTCCGGTGACCGCGTCCTTATTTGGTCCTGGCGCGGTAAACCGATCATCACACTCATTGATATCAGCGACGGGTACCGAGTAGTTGATAACTGTGAGCTACGCTATCCGAAGGAATTCGATACCGACTCGTTCTCATCTTCGAATTACATTGGACCTACAATCCACGATATTGATGAGGATGGCGTCTGGATAACCCTAGATATCAACGACGTGTGGCCGGATGAGTAGCGTGAGCGGTGCGGCGTCGTCGTACCTTAGCGTGAAAAAGTGAAGCGAGGGAAAGGCTGAAGAAATGCGCGTTATCACGCCCCGGCACCAAGCAACTCTGCAAGCGCCGGTCAAGGGCGCGGTTCTTGTGCAAGCCTCCATTAGTTATCACGGGTTACCGGTGGCGATCTGGAGCGATGAAGAGGGATACGCACGCTTCTTCGAACGTAACGAGAATTTTCCGCGGGTTTTCGTTTCCGAAGAAGCGGATGCGATTTTCGCGCTGCACAATGCTGATGGGACAGTGCGCATCGCATCGGCACCCGTCGATCTGCCCGTTTCCGTTCCCTGTATCCAATACTTGCCTGACGGCACGTTCCTCGCCGTCGGCGCGCGATGCCGATGGTCCAGCGACCGGCATGAAGCCACGCACAACGCCTACATCTATACAGCGGACGGAGAACTGGTGCGATCCGGGGTGCTCGGTGATGGCATCCAAGATGTTCAGGCCCTCAGCGATGGCAGCATCTGGACAAGTTATTTCGATGAAGGAATTCTTGGTAACTTCGGCTGGGATTTCGGCGTCCGCGGGGAGAAAAGCGGCGAGGCGGAGAACCTCGCGATTGGATTTTGCGGGCTCTGCCGCTGGAATAGCGAACTGCAAGCGGAATGGCTGTACCCCGACTGGCACGATGTGGAACCGGAGTTCGGTGAAAAGCTCGCTCGCCTCACTTTTATTGCCGATTGCTATGCCATGAACTGCACCGATGAGCAGACGATCATTTGCCCCTACTCCGATTTCCCGGTGGTTACGATCGCAGGGGATCGGATTACCCGAATTGTTGATACCCGCAAGGAAATACCGCGGCTGAGAGGTTTGGCGGTTTCAGGAAATCGCGTTCTGGCCTACGGCGATTACCGCGAACCTATCTGCGCCTTTGCGGATACGAGCAACGGCTACCGCGAAATCACCCGCTGCCAGGTGCAACACGCGGCCGATGCCACGCTACCCTATTACCCCGCCGGATCCCGCGGCTCCGCGATCCACTTCATTGACAGTCTGCACCGGTGGTTCGTGCTGGATGTTGATGAGGTGTGGGTGGAAGCGTGAGGCCGGCCGGAGAACACTCCTGTGGCTAGCGTCGGATCCGGGTTCGATTCCCGGCGTCTCCTCCTAAAGCTACTCCCCTCTCCAATACTTCGACGTGAAAAATTTAAGAATAGGTACAGATTCTTACTCCGAAATAGAATTCGGACTTCATTACATAGCAGGGGGAATAGCGCGCGCGGCGCCGTCGTTGTAAACTAGTGAATCCACCGCGTTACCGGCGTTGAATGCCGGGGGGTGGAACTGTTTGATAACAGCATACGGGGATGATCGGTTTCGACGGCGGTAGTTAGTCGGAGGGAAGCGGGCCGAGGATGTAGAGTCACCTCGATAACGCTCTCTGCAACCTATAGGTGCCAAGAACAAGAGCACCGATTTCGCCCTCGCTGCCTAAGCTAAGCGACCTGCGAAATCTGCTGAACTAGGTGCGCTTTCCGCCTAGACCTCAGCATCGTTGAGAAAGCCACTGGTGAGTACGTTTGCTACGGGCGTGCTCGCGACACCAACATAGATAGGTTCGTCAGGGCCTGGTTCGTGTGGAACCCTGGAGCCGAAAACAACTATCAACGAACTGCGCCCGGAGAATACTCCTTTGGCTATCGTCGGACCCGGGTTCGATTCCCGGCATCTCCACCTATGATGAGCACCCGCTCCGATTTTTCGGCGCGGGTGCTTACTTTTCCCCGGAAATTCTTATAGAATCAAATTATGGGGAGGATGATTCAGTATGAGTGCTAGTGAAGCTATGATCGGCCAGCGCATCGCTGCCGCGCGCACGTGCGTGGGAATGTCGCAGCGCGATTTAGCTGCAAGTTCGGGTCTGTCTCAATCCACAATCCACCGGATAGAGGCGGGGGAACGCCCTGCAACTCTTATTGAGCTTTCCCTCATTGCTGATGCCTGCGGAGTTCTGGTCGATCATCTACGGGGTACGGAGTCCATTCAGAGTGAGGTCTGTTATGCCGGCCGTACGGACACCGCGGGCGCTGAGGGTCTCTATGATTACCTTGTCTACGCTCTTGGCCTTGCACAGCGTCTTGACGATATTGGAATTCCGGAGGCGGCATGAGCAACGAAGAAATCACCCGGAAAGCCGCTGCGCAATTCCGCCAGGAACACGATTTAGGATCCGCACCGATTCTCAGCGTCACCCAGTTACTTGAACGCGTTATGAACGTTGGTGTCGCGTTTGTTGCTGGTGCCGCGCCGGGGCACGGGATGGTGGTGGACTGGGAAAATAAGCGGCTTGTTGCGGTGGGTTGTACGGATCAGCCCATGCAGCTACGTTCTACGCTTGCTCATGAACTTGGCCATCTGTGGCTAGGGCATCTTGACCGCCACATGAGCACTTCACAGGAGTGGAGGAAAGATACTCCGCGGGAGGATCAGGCAGATGCTTTCGCTCGGCATTTCCTTATGCCAGCAGAAGCTGTAGCTAATGTCATGCAGGGAAAAGAACCCACTCTAGCTGTGTTATCGGATCTTGTTCACAGCTACCTGGTTTCGCCGGCGGACGCTGCCGGTCAGCTTCGTGAGAGTGGTGTTATCGACCAGAGTACATGTGAAGAATGGAGTGATATTCCCGCATCTTCACTTGCCGCTCAATTTGGATGGTTGTCCGAATACAAGCTCCTCGCTGCGCTGGCAGAACAACCACGCGCTCCTCAGAAACTTCTTGCTCGGGCGATTGAAGGATATCGATGGGGTGCCATTGGCCCGGCCGCTATCGCGCGCCTGACGGGCAGAAATGATTACCACGTTCTGCTTAAGGAATTGCGAGCAGCTGGAATCACTCCGGTTGAGATGCCGGATGTTACGGCTGCTGCCCCTCACGATACCGGAGCAGAATTAACTGCTGAGGAATTGGCCCTTTTGTCAGGTGAATCAGGCTGCACCACCCGGGAGCTGGCGATCTCAACGGGCGGATAGCTGCGATGTATATTCTCGACACGGGGCCAATCTTTAAATTCTTCGCCACAGATTGTGTACCACAGCTAGTGAAAGCACTGGGTGGTAACCCTGTGCACGTACCCGCAGCTGTGGAATTTGAAATCTATGACACTCCGAAACGTCGTCCTCAATTTAAACGAGCTGCTGAGACATGGCTAAGGCTTCCGGGACGGTTTAAAAGCATTATCTCGGATGCCCCAACAGAGGATTTGCGGCAATGCTGTCGCGATGTGCTGGGAGTCGAGTTTGACGATATGTACTCTCACACGAAGGACAGAGGCGAGAATATGGCCATCTTGCACGGTGTCCTTCTGGCGCGATCCGGGAAAAAAGTTGTCCTTGTTTGCGATGAGGAAAATGGAACTTTCCTGATCAAGAAACAGGCTCGTTTGCTCATGATCCAGCATCAGCGGGGGCTCCATGTGCCCGGCGGTGCGATAGCACATGCCACCACTATCACTCTTCTGCAGTGGGCAATCGAACGTGGCGGGTTTAAGAATCGCGCCGAATTCATCAAGAAATACCATGCGATGGCATCTTTAGATGAAGCGCTACCGAAAGACATCAAAGCTACTGGCCTCACAAAATCGCCACCTTGGCCGGGAGAATCACGCTCGGATGATCCGCAGTAGGTGGGAACTTCGCGGCGAGCTCTGTTACTGACGGCTGATCACTCCTTACGTTCTGGAGGTCTCTGCCTATGTGGCCAAAAAAATAAGCGCACCGGGCCGAGGCGGAATACTGCGGGACTTGTAGCACCGCCCAGCTCAGTGAACCTTTTGGCAACTCAAAAAATAATGGGGACGGCACCTGCACTCTGCTCGAGAACGTCGATATCGGTGTATACGAGCAAAGTGATACAAATCGGAATAACGTAATTGCCTTCGGTAGCGCCCCCGCGGGAACCCTGGGCGAGCTTCGGGATAACTTCTGCGCGTATTCACCAATCCTCACCCTGCCCGCAAAAAGCTGGAACAATGGCGATGCATGGTTCGTCGACTACATCACGCCAAGTAAAACCTTCATGAAAGCAATGCATGCGGATCGCACCGTCCGACTGGTCATCTCGGCGAACGATCTGCGCTAGTCCAAGATACGGCTCCGTCACAGGGCGACTTCACCAACCCCAAGATGCGCAACTTCAAGCCGTGCCACTCATTGCGCGGAAACGCTACCGCACCAGCCCTTCGCGGCGGCGTGCGGCAGACATCGCCCGCTGCGCCTCCCGGTCCGCCTCGCGCCGGCGGATTGTTTCGCGCTTATCCCATTCCTGCTTGCCCTTGGCCACCGCAATTTCCAGCTTGGCCAGCCCGCGCACGAAATACAGCTCAAGGGGCACAATCGTATAGCCCTTTGCTTCGACCGCCCGCGCCAGCTTCTCGATCTCCGATTTGTGCAGCAGCAAGCGTCGCTTGCGGGTGGGCGCGTGATTCGTCCACGTCCCCATCGCGTAAATCGGAATATTAATCCCGTGCGCGTACACCTGCCCGCGATCCACCTCAATCCAGCCGTCCACCAGCGAAGCCCGGCCCATGCGCAGCGCCTTCACTTCGGTCCCGGATAGCGACATCCCCGCCTCGAAGGTGTCCTCGATGAAATAATCGTGGCGCGCTTTCTTATTGCGCGCGATCACCTGATGCGCATCGGCCGCGGCTTTCGCCTGCTGGGCCGCGCTCAGCTTTCCTTCTTTTTTCTTCGCCACGCGGGCTTCTCCGTTCTAATCCTTGAGTTCGCGCTGATCCGTGATGAGGAACCACACAAAAATCAGGGTTCCGGCCAGCAGCACCACCGCCGGCGCGCTCACGTCCAGCAGATGATCGGTGAAGAACGACGGCGCAGCTGCCGCATCGGTATTCACCGTCAAGGTGATAATCAATCCAATAACAAAAGTAGTCACGCCGGTAGCTACCCCCGCTACCGCGATTCCCCGCCGCGTGGCAATCGTATTAATCATGCGGCGTACCATCGCCAGCACAATGAGCGCCGCGAAACCAACCGCGAAAAGTAGCGTTCCCACCGCGTAAGGCGAATCAGTAATAGCAGCCCGATCCCACACAAACCAGGCAAGCACCAACCCTAAAACACCGGTGAGCACCTCGTAGGCGGTTGCCTTGCGCTGCCCGCGCGCGTAGCGCTTCTCTAATTGCCGGCGCGAATACTCGCTCACATCAGTTTTCTGCTTCTTCTTCGCCGGCGCGGATGCTTCGGCGGAGGTCGAAGCACCTGCGCCCGCGCCAGCCGGAACTGCTTTCTCGGTTTCCCCGGGTTTGGTAGCGGCCTCGTGCTGAGTAGCCGCCCCAGCCGCTCCGGGCTGAGCAGCTTCCCCGGCCGGCTTCTCCGCACTAGGCAAGCTGCCCGGCCGTTGCGGCGTCGTCGTACTAGAAACGCCCGGCGCGGTGTCACGTACGGTTGAGGCTGCGTCGGTGGTGGGAGCGGGATCGGTTGAGCCGTGTGCTTGTGTCATGACATCCTCTTCGTCAACTTCGCGTCAGGCCGCTCCTTGCGCCGGGCCATTTGGCCGCGCGAGGCGAACGGGTACGCCGCGCTATTCGTAGAATCCGGGCAGGGACATCGGGTCGATGACCACGCCGTCCTGCCACACCTCAAAGTGTACGTGGCAACCGGTGACCATGCCCGTCATGCCGGTCCAGCCGATCACATCGCCCTGGCCCACGCTCTGCCCCACCGACACATTGAAACCGGAGAGGTGGTTATAGACCACCACGTAGGACGAGCCGTTGATATAGCCGAGGTTGAGGATGACCTGGTTGCCGTGCGTGCCGTTGCCGGAGGCCGGGCGCACCGCCGCGACCACCCCGGCGGCCGCCGCGTATTGCGGATTACCGCAGGCAGAACGCAAGTCCACGCCCTCGTGCATCCACCAGCCGCCGTCGAAGGGATAGACCCGCATCCCGAAGGGCGAAGTCACGTACAGCGGGGCCGGCACGGGCGGAATGAGCGCGCCCGAAGCTGCCGGGGGCGCCGCCGGGGCACCTCCCCCGCCGCCCTGAGCTGCCGCTTCCGCGGCGCGCCGCCGGTTTTCTTCATCAATGCGCGCGATCTGCGCGGCGGTATCATCGCGGGCCGCGTTCATGGCCGACAGCGAGTTCTGGAATTCCCCGCGCCGGGCCTCCAAAGCCTGGGATTGCTGGGTGACGGAAGCTTCCAGGTCCGCGAGCTCCTTGGTGCGGGCCGCGGCCTGCGCTTCCTTCGATTTCTTTTCCGCCACCGCGGCATCGGCCTGGCTCTTGAGCTGAGATATCTCCCCTTGCACAGCCTTTTGCCGCTGGGCGCGGGTCCGGTTCGCGGCCGTTGTTTGGGTAACATCGGTGAGAGTTTGGGATTGCACCCGGGTGATCGCCTGGTTCGCGGAGAGCGCATTGAAGAAATCCGCGCTGGACTTCGCGCCGATCAGAAGCTCCACGGTGGAAACCCGGTTATCACCGCGATATTCGGAACGCGCAATCTCGCCGAGGTTATCGCGCGTTTCGCTCAGTTTCTTCTCCCCCTGGGCAATCGAGGTAGTGATGGAATCGAGCTCTCCCTCGGCCGCATCCAGGCGCGCGCCAATCTTTTCTTGTTCGCGCTGGGCTGCCGCGGCGTCGTTCTGCGCCTGCAATAACGCGGCCTGCGCCCCGGGGACCTGCGCCTGCGTTTCCTGCAGCTTGAGGTAGACGTTCTGCAAATCCACGTCCACGCCCTCGAGGGAGGAACGCAGATTCTCAATTTCGGCTTCCTGCTGTTCTTGTTGGCGGACGAGGTCGTCGCGGTCATCGGCACGCGCCGGCGTCGCTAACCCGGCAACGCCCAGCGCCCCCGCAGCCAGCGCTCCCAACCATCGTCTGCTCCCGATTCTCACCGGTTCACCTTTCCTATGTTTATCTGTTCCAGCGGCCGTACCGTCAGGATTGGCGACGACGCCGCGGCGCCGTCGCCCCACTTTCACTACACGCGTGCGTACCTGCGCAAAGCGATCCAGGAGGCCAGGCCGGACACCACGACCGAGCCGATGAGCAGCCAGGGCGCCACCTGGAGGGCTTCGCTCACGCCGATCACGCGAATCCACGGCAGCGATTGGGAAATCCAGTCTTCGAGCAGGAATTTCGCTGCCAGCCACAGCCCACCGACCGCGAAAATCGCGCCGACGAGCGAGGCGATAATTCCTTCGAGGATGAAGGGCAACTCGATGAAGAAATTCGAGGCGCCCACGTAGCGCATAATCCCCGTTTCGTTACGCCGCGACATTGCCGAGAGGCGGATCGTGGTGGGGATGAGGAGGAGCGCCGTGAGGATCATGACCGCGGCCAGTCCGCCGGCAATCGCGGTGAAGCGGTTGAGGGTGGCGAAGACCGGCTCGATTTGTTCGCGCTGGTCGTACACACTCTGCACCCCGGGGCGGTTACCAAGGTCTTCCACAAGAACCTGGTACTTTTCCGGGTCGTGCAATTTGACGCGGAAGGAGACCTGCATCTGGTCGGCCGTAACCGTGTCACGCCAGACCGAATCGCCCATTTGTTCCCGGTAGTTGGCGAAGGCTTCTTCTTTGGTTTCGAATTCGTAGCGCTCCACCTGGGAGGCGAGCGGTTCGGTAGTCAGGGCGGTATCGATGGCCTTGATTTGTTCGTCGGTGGCTTCGTTACCGGCGCAGGGTTCGGTGGCGTCATTCGCCGCGCACATAAACACCGAGACTTCCACCTGGCTGTACCAATCGGCACGCAGGTGGCTGATCTGAGTTTGGAGTAGCGCCGCCGCGCCTACGAAAAGCAGGGAAACGAAAGTGACGAGGGAAACCGAGGCAGCCATCGCCTTGTTATTGATAAGTCCCTTGAATGTTTGGGACAGGACGAAACGACTGCGCATTAGTGTTGCCCTCCTCCGTACTGGCCGCGATCCTGATCGCGGACGATCACGCCGTTGGCCAGCTCAATAACGCGTTTACGCATCTGGTTGACGACGGTGGCATCATGGGTGGCCATAACCACCGTGGTTCCCGAGCGGTTGATGCGATCCAGGAGGCGCATAATCGACAGCCCGGTGTTTTGGTCCAGGTTGCCGGTCGGTTCGTCGGCGAGGAGGATTTCGGGGCGATTGACCATGGCGCGGGCGATGGCCACGCGCTGCTGTTCCCCACCCGAAAGCTCGTTCATGCGGCGGCGTTCCTTGCCGTCCAGGCCCACCATTTCCAGCACTTCCGGCACTTCGGTGCGGATGCGATGGCGGGGCGCGCCGATGACCTGGAGCGCGAGCGCCACGTTATCGTGCACGTTCTTATCGGGAAGGAGCCGGAAATCTTGGAACACCGTGCCGATGCGGCGCCGCAGGAAGGGAACACGCCGCTGGGAAACAGTGGCGAGATCCTTGCCGAGCACCTCGATTTTTCCGGATGTTGGCCGTTCGGCAACGTTGATGAGCGAAAGCATCGTTGATTTCCCCGAACCGGAGGGGCCCACGAGGAAAACGAATTCGCCGCGGTCAATATCCGCGCTTACCGAGTCCAGCGCGGGTTTCGCGCCCTTCTGGTAGAGCTTCGTCACCTTGGTAAATGTGATCATAAACTTGCCCTTAGATTACTACTATCGTGCTTTACCCTACGGAACAGGCCGTAAAATCGCGCGGGACGCGCCGCGTACCCGGGGAAATTCACGCGTTTCCTCCCCCGCTTTCCCCACTTAGTCACCGGTTTTGTCGCCTGCCTTGTCACTGGTCTTGCTGCCGGTCTTCTCGGCGGTTTTATCGCCGGCTTTTTCGCCGGTGGCGCGCCAGCGAATACCGGCATCGATGAAGCCGTCAATATCGCCATCGAAAATCGCGTCGGTATTCCCCGATTCGTACCCGGTGCGCAGATCCTTGACCATCTGGTAAGGCTGGAGCACATAGGAACGCATCTGGTCGCCCCACGAGGCTTTGATATCTCCGCGCAATTCTTTTTTTTCGCGCGCTTCCTCTTCCTGTTTGAGGAGGAGCAGGCGCGATTGCAGGACCCTCATCGCGGCGGCGCGGTTTTGGATCTGCGATTTCTCATCCTGCATGGAGACCACGATCCCGGTGGGAAGGTGGGTGATGCGCACCGCGGAATCGGTGGTATTCACGGACTGGCCACCCGGCCCGGAAGAACGGAACACATCGATGCGAATGTCAGTATCCGGGATATCGATATGGTCGGTTTGTTCGATCAGCGGAATAACTTCGACGGCGGCGAAGGAGGTCTGGCGCCGCCCCTGGTTATCGAAAGGCGAGATGCGCACCAGCCGGTGGGTCCCGGCTTCCACCGAGAGCGTGCCATAAGCGTAGGGAGCACTCACCTCAAAGGTGGTTGATTTCAGCCCGGCTTCTTCCGCGTAGGAGGTATCGAGCACCTTGGTGGCGTAGCCGCTGCGTTCAGCCCAGCGCAGGTACATGCGCTGAAGCATCTGCGCGAAATCGGCCGCGTCCACTCCCCCGGCCCCGGACCGAATCGTCACCACCGCATCGCGCTCATCGTATTTGCCGGAGAGCAGGGTGCGGATCTGGAGTTCTTCCAGCGCTTTTTCGGTGCTCGTCATCTCTTCGCCGAGCGCTTCGTATAGTTCCCGAGCCGAAGCCGGATCCGAAAGTTCTTCTTCCTGCGCGATCTCAAGGAGCGCACCAGCATCGTCAATACGGACGCGCATTTTCTCGAGTTTCTCCAGTTCGCTTTGGGCATGGGAGAGTTTCGAGGTGACCTCTTGGGCGCGGGCAGTATCATCCCAGAGCCCGGGCGCGGAGGATTCTTCCGTCAGCGCGGTGATACGCGCGGTGAGGCCCTCCACATCGGTCACCGCTTCGATTTGGTGAAAAACACTGCGCAGATGGTCAAGACGTTCGGAAAAATCACTCACGGCATAAGGCTACCTCAGGTCAAGGCGCGCCCGGGCCTGCGCACGTATCGGCACGGGAAGGTCCAGTACCGGAAGCCGCACCGTTTTTTCCAGGGCGACGACGACGCCGGCGCTATCCGCGCCGGTATCTGGCAGCACGCGCTCCGCGGGGAATGTTGCGGCGGCGAGCTGGCGCACAGTGGCCGCGCTGGGATGGCAATTGCTCAGGGGCGCGCTGCTGAAATAGCATTCGCGGGTGATCTCTTGGCTGATCGCGAGCGCGGTGGAATCGGCCTGCCCCTGGAGTGCGTGCCGGGCGGTGAGGACGGTGGCGAGGTAGACGAAGCCTAAGCACAGCACGGCACTGAGCGCCCAGGTTCCCAGGCCGAGGATAAGGATATTGCCGCGTTCCCGGGGTGCTGCTCGTGCCCGCAATGCCGGAGATTTCGCCAGGGTGTGCACGGCCGCGCCTGTTGACAACGATCCACGCTTGTTCACGGCCGTGCCTCTCGAAAACGGTCCACGGTTGTTGAGGCGCTCTGCTCGATAAGAACAGTGCGCCCAAAATAAGCGAGCGGAAGTGAGACCTCAACCGTGACGGTGACGCCTGCTCCCGGGCTTAGGCACGGGTGGGCGGAGCAGGAGATCCGCGGGGGCGCGCCGCTTAGGGCGGCGCCGCTCACCGCAGCATCGCTTACCGCGACGTGGACAACCGCCCGAGCTCGCGCTGTTCCGCTGGCTGTGTTGTCCGCGGTTGCGAAACTGCGGGCTGCTTCCTGAGCTGCCTGCGCGGCGACCGCCCGGGCGCGGGTAATCCCGGTGCTTTCCACGGTAAATATGAGGAGCGGGAGAACAAGCATGACGAGGATAGCGAGGGCTTCCAGAGTGCCGTTTCCCTTTTCGCGGATGCTTCGGTGGTTCACCTGGTTTTTCATAACCGTGCTCCTTTCGCGGGTGGTGGGTGGGTGTGCGCCCCGCGAGCGGTGAGGACGTGTGCGTGGGCTCGCAGCTTGACCGGATGTGTTCCCAAGAGGGAGGAATATGTTCCGGTGATCTCGACCCGTAGGAATTCTTCTTCCCCGATGCGGATCGTGTTCGCGCTGGCTGTGCACCGGCAGGCGGGGAGGCGCGCGGTGATGTCCGCGGTGGCCTGCGCGGCTATCTCGGGCAGGCTGAGCTGGCGTACCGTTCCCGCACGAGCGGCCCGCGCCGCGCAATCACGTATCTGTTCGATAGCAAAGACGCGGGCTCCGAGAACCGCGAGTGCCAGGGCAGCTAGTACCACCACCCCGGCGAGCAGGCAAAAATCGACGACTGCACTACCGCGTTCGGAGGTGGGAACAGAGGGATCACGTGTCTTTCTCATGAAAAACTCGAGATGCGTTCGATGGCGGTGGAGAAGAGATTCGTGAGAGCCGGGCCGGCTACTGCCCAGATGGCGAGCACCAGGCCGACGGTCATGAGGGTGACAAGTACCCAGCCGGGCACGTCCCCGCGTTCGCCGGAATCCGGAGCGATCCACGTTGAGCAGCGTAGATCAGAGTGGATATATGCACCGTGCGTACTCACTGGCATGAGTGTTCCTTTCGCTAGATAGGTTGGTTGTGGTGGTGGTTTATGGGGAGGTGAGAGGAAGGAAGGTGAGTCGGGCCAGGCCCGGGTAGAGGGCGATGACCACGATGAAGGGCAGGATGAGGAAAACAACGGGGATCATCATGAGGATTTCGCGGCGGCCTCCGCGTTCGAGGAGTTGGCGGCGGGCATAATCTCGTGCTTCTTCGGCCTGTACCCGCAAGGTGTCTGCGAGCGGAGAGCCGTGGGCGAGGGCGGCAAGTAAGGCTTCGCATAGGCTTTGCAAGGCCGGGTTGTGGACCCGTTCGTTGAGGTGGCGCAGGGCCGTGGTGAGCGGGTCTCCGGCATAGACATCCCCGAGGGTTCGCCGCAGTTCTTTTCCCAGGGCTCCGCCGGCGAAGCTCGCAACGTATTCGATAGCTCCCACGATGCTGGTGCCCGCCCCCACCGCGATGCTCAGGAGGTGGGCGATATCGGGAAGTTCGGCGGTGATAGCGCTGTCGCGGCGGCGCAGGCGCGCGGTGAGCTGAGAGTCCACGGCGAGGATGGCGCCAATGAGGAAGAGCACGGGGCAGGCAGCCGCGAGCGCCGCGGGTAATCCGCGGGCAAGGCAGGCTAGCCCGAGCGCGATACCGGCTGCTCCGGCGAGTACTCCCGCGCGTAATTGGGCAAAGCGGAAGTCTGCGACGTCGCCCTCCCCTAAACGGTGGAGACGGCCCGTGACCGATGCATGAGTGGAACCGAATTTTTCCGCGCCGCGCAACACCATTCTGATGATGCGATGGGGCAGGCGCGGGCGGGCACCGCGCAGGTAGGGCGCGATGCGGGAAACCAGTGCGGGGCCTGGCCAGAGCCACCACCAGCCGAGGAGCACGAGGCCCGCCACGGTGATGCTACCGGTCAGTGCGGGGAGGGGTGCGGGAACGAGCATGGGAAGGGGAAGAAGCATAGGAGCGGTCCCTTCCTATACGGCGGCGCGTCGGGCGCGACTGGGACGGGGAGACGAGGACGGGCCGACCTGGGAGGCGGCTGGCATAGCAGTAGGTGAGGCAACCTGCGAGGCTCCCGGTGATGCTCCTGGTGATATTCCCGGTGATATTCCCGGCGAGCCGGCCAGGACCCGTTGCTCTTCGGGGAGTCGGCCCAGGTGGAGCATGAGCCCGTAGGCGAGCAGTGTGGCGGCCAAGCCACCCAGCAGGATGAGGGTGCCGGTTGGCGAGGTGAAGGCGTCCATCGTGCCCGGCCTGGTGGAGAGCAGCAGGAGGACGAGCCACGGGGCGAGTGCGGCCACCCGTGCCGCGTTAACGGTCCAGGATTGCCGGGCGAGGAGTTCGCCCCGGGCCCGGTTTTCTGCTCGCAGGGATATCGCGAGGGATTCCAGGACGCGGGGTAGATCGTGGCCGCCGTGGCGAACGGCGAGTCGGAGAATTTCGAGGACCCGGTCTGATACCGGGTCGTGGAAGGAATCTTTGAGACGGGTCAGGGAGGTGTCAAAGCTTCCGGCTGTTTCCAGGTGGGTGGCGAAGGAGCGCAGCGCAGGAGGGGCATCTGGCCGGGTGGCGAGATAGAGAAGAGCTTCGGGGATAGTGCGCCCGGCCCGGAGGGAGGAAAGCAGCTTATCGATGCGGTCGGGCCAGGCGAGGCGCTGCGTATCCCGCGCTTTCCGCCCCGCGTGACGGGCATGCCAGAACGGCAGCCAGAGCCCTACTACTCCCCCGGCGGCAGCGAGGAAAGGATGCCCGGTGCCGAGCACGGCAGCTAAGGCCAGGCCGAGGCCAGAGCCTATGCTTATCCCGAGCTGGCGCCAGGAAATCGCGACGCGAGCCGATCCGAGGCGCCCCGGCAGTGCCGGCCAGCGCGAATCGCCAGCGTAGCGCGGGCGATCCGAACCGCACACCACCGCCGAACCGCACAGAACGCGGATAACCGTAAGGATTCCGGTGGTGAGTAAAGCTCCAACGATCAGTCCCATGATCAGCTCACCGCCCGGGTAAGAATGCTTCCATCTGGCCCAAGGCCCATTATTTCCAGGATCTGAGCGACCTTACGCTGCCCGCTGGCCGCCCGGGTTACGTGGATGACGAGGTTAATAGTGGCGGCAACGGTGGGCGTCACGAAGTTCGGGGTGATATTTTCACCGGCGAGGAGCGGAAGGATCTCCAATTTCGTGAGGGCTTCCCGCGCGCTATTCGCGTGAATAGTGCAGGCCCCGGGAATGCCCGCATTGAGGGCCACAAGAAGATCGAAGGCTTCCGCACCGCGTACTTCTCCGATAACGATGCGGTCCGGGCGCATACGCAAGCTTTCACGCACGAGGTCGCGGAGAGTCACCGCGCCGCGCCCTTCCAGGGACGGCGGGCGTGTTTGCATCGCAACAACATCGGGAAGGTCAATACCCAGCTCAAAAACTTCTTCCGCACTGATAAGACGCTCATTTGGCGCTATCCCGCCGAGGAGAGCACGCAGGAGAGTGGTTTTGCCAGCCCCGGTTGATCCCGATACCAAAATATTGCGCCCGGCGCTCATCGCTGCGCTTAGGTAGTCTGCCTGCGCTTCTTCCAGCATCTGCACATTCACCAGATCGCTGAGCTGGCGGGCCCGCACCGTGTATTTTCTAATATTGATCGCCCAATATCGCGCGGTGATATCGGGGATAGCCACGTGGAGACGTTCCCCGGTAGGCAGCTGGGCATCAACAAACGGGGTGGAGAGGTCCAGGCGCCGCCCGGAGGCGTAGAGCATCCGCTCGACCAAGGTGTGGATCTCACTTTCCGCCATCGTGAGATTAATACGAGTGGAAACACCCGAGCGGGCCACAAAGATCTTATCGGGAGCGTTAATCCAGATTTCTTCTACCTGCGGATCGTCGAAGAATTTCTGTAGCGGCCCGTACCCGCTCAACTGGGAGATGAGGTGCGAGCGTACGCTCTCCGTATCCGCCAGGGCCGCGTGCTCCCCGCGCACTGATTCGTCATTAAAACTACTGAGGGTTTCTCCCACGATGGTTTCCAGGAAAGCGGCGTCACGGCGCGGATCAATTCCGCGGTGCCGAATCGTTGCCCGGACTCGCTCTTCTATGGCCTGCCGGGTGGCGGAGGCAGGGCGATAGGAACGGCTGGCCGCGTGCGTTGGGCGAGCCGGGGCGGGGCCCGCGGGCCCCGGATATGCCGTTTCGTGCATGGCGCCTCCTTTGGATATTCGGGTAGTGATCGTGGTGAGCTGCTCTCACTGTAGGGTCTCCTGCGTCCGGGAAAAGCACCTAGCTGGCTGGCTGTGGATAGGGGATGCGTTTCGCGATCATGTGGATAGTTCCGGAGGCCGGTCTATATCCGGGCATAGCGACAGACCTATCCAGACGCAGCACCAGACCTATCGGGCCGTGGCGGCCGGCCTATATCCGGGGTGTAGGCAAGCACGTGGCTGAGTTTTCGGATAAATTGAGGGGGTGACTACTTCTCCGCTCTATCTTGCTGCGCTTGCCGTCGGGGCTCTCGGCGTCGAGATTGTCTCCACGCGCCAACCGTTTGTTGAGACGGAAGATTTTGTTTCCGGGTGCGTCCTTGATTCTCAGGGGCGCCACTGGATGGTCAAAGTTCCTCAGAATGGCACGGCGGCTACGTCCTTAGAAGCCGAAGCGGCTCTGGCTCCCCAGCTTTTGGAAGAATTGCGGGCCGGGCGCCTGCCTTTCGATATTATGCGGCCGGCCGGTTTTGTTGATGCTGATACCGGGGGTCGCGCGGTGGTCTACCCGGAACCTTTTGGGCGGGCGTTGGTTTTCGAAGCCCTCGGTGAGGAAGAAGTGCGGGAGATGGGCCGCACGCTTGCCGCGATTCACAGCATTGACCGGGATGTGGTGGCTCGCTCCGGCTTGCCTGTTTATACGGCTGGGCAGTGGCGCGCGCGGGTGCACGCCGAGCTGGAGGCAGCCGATCAGGAAACGTCCCTTCCCACAATTTTGCGCCAGCGCTGGATGGATGTGCTGGATAGTGACGAGGTGTGGGATTTTGAAGAAACGGTTGTCCACGGTGATGTGGCTTCCGATAATTTCTTGTGGTCGAATGGCTCGGTTGCAAGCGTGCTCGGTTTCGGTGAGGCACACGTGGGCGACCCGGCCCGGGATTTAGCGGCGATGCTTGTTCTTGATGATGAACAGTGGCCGAGTTTTATTACTTCTTATGAGAATGCGCGCTCGGTTGAGCTGAGGGAAGCGGATTACACCCGTATTATTTTCACGTCGGAGTTCGCGATTATTCGCTGGCTCATGTACGGGATTCGTACGGGCAGCATGGAGATTAGGAACGACGCCGTCCAGATGCTCGGCGCGCTGGCCGAGGATGTACGTGAGGCCCCGGATTTGCTCCCCGCTCCCCCGGCATCGGAGCCGGTTTTCACAGAAAGTGCTTCCGATGCCGAAGCGAGCGGTGCGGATGAACTCACCGGGGAAACCGCGGTTACTGCACCTGATTGGGCAGACCCGCACGAAGCAGAATTTCCTCCTCGCTGAGCTTCCCAGCCCGCAATTCTTCAGCCCTATTTCCCCGCAGGTAGACGAAGGACGCATCAATTTCCGCGAGGGGGATGCCGTGGGCCCGGGACCAGGCAAGCCGGTAGAGGGCGAGCTGGAGTTCCCGGGCAGCCTTCGTTTCCCCGTAGGGGCGCCGCCCGGATTTCCAGTCCACGATAGTCACCGGGGCACGCCCGGGTACCTGTGAGGTGTCGAAAACAGCGTCGAGTGCGCAGTGGACAACATGCCCCCCGATGACCACACCGAGTTGCTGTTCGATGGCGAGGGGCGGGTAGCTGGCCCATTCGGATGCTTCGTAATTCTCATACATACGCGCAATTTCTTCCGCGCTGAGAACGGGATCATGATCGAGCGGATCCTCGCTATCAATATTGAGCACGGCGGCGCTCGCGTAACTATCAGCGATTTTTTCGTGCAGGATCGTTCCCAAACGCGCAGCTCGCGAGGGCTGGCGGGGAACCGGGCGGCGTTTATTGAGCAGATATTCTTCGCGGTGTTCAGCCCGATAGACGAGCTCGGTGGCGGTGTAATGCCCGCCGGCCTCGGTGTACTCGGACGTTTCGGCTTGCTGTTTGCGTGCGATGAGCCGGCCGATGACCTGGGTGAGTTCGGCGCGCTGGTCAGCATCGAGATTTTCCGCCTCGATAGGGAGGCTGCGGGCCAGGTCACGCGGCCAGGCAAGCAGATCGGGCGCCTCGAAATAATGCGGTACCGGTTCGAGAACCGGCGGATACACAACTTCTTCGCCAAAAATGTCAACGAGCTCATCCACGCTCAAGCTGTCCGGTGCAATATCCGGGAATCCTTCCGGCAGTTTCACGGAGGAAACCGTGGCTGGCGAGGCAACCAGCGTGAGCTCCCCGCGGGCGGCAGCTTCTCGCACCGCGCTCAGGAAGCACGAGGGAGGCCGCGTTTCAACGCCCAGCGCGTTATCGCCCCCATCTGCCGGGGTTTCGGCAGCGTTTTTCTTCGCTTGCTTTTCTGCTTTCTGTACCCGGCCGGACACATCTTTATCATCTTGGAAACAGTATCCGGCCAGCAGGAGCTCCCGAGTGGACCGGGTAAAGGCCACGTAAGCAAGGCGACGCATTTCTTCACTTTCGTGGTACGCCAATTCGTCAAGGAACCGCGCGTAAGTATTCGCGACAGTGATTTTATCGAGATTGCGCGCGCCGGCCAGTGCGAATTGGGGCAGGTACGGATAGTCGGTCCGCAGGGGGTACGGGAAAATACCGGTATTGCGCGGCCAAGCTTTCACACCTTCGGTGACTTCGGAGAACTGGCCTTTCACGAGTTCAGGTACGACGACGAGGTCACGCCATTCCAAACCTTTGGCAGCATGGACGGTCATCAATTGGATAACCCCGGGGGTAACATCGACCGCGCTCTCCACCCGCGGAATATCTGCCCCGGATTCTTCTTCCCCGCCGTGTTCTTCTGCCTCCACCACATCGAGCCATTCCACGAATTCGCGCATGCCCCGCTGGCTATCACCGTGCGCATAGGTGCGGGCCAAGGAGATGAATTGGTCGATGGAGGTACGTACCCGCTGCCCGCCTTCGCTGCGGGTAGCGGCCGCGGTATCCAGGCCGAGCAGGTGAACGGCCCGATCAATCTGATCACCCAAAGCGTTATGCAAACCGGAACGCAAGGATGCGAGGGTGGCATTCAAGCGCCGCAGGCGTTCCCAGCCAGTGCTGGAGAATTCGCCGCGCGCGGATCGGGCTGCTTGCCTGAGCTCAGCTTCGCCCGTTCCCGCCAGCTCCGCCGCATCCGCGTGCTCACCTGGGCACTCGCCCCCGTGTTCACCCGAGTTGCCATCCGCATGCGCATCGAGATGTCCATCCCCATCCGCGTGCTCACCCGGGATGCCCGGGGTGCTCGGGGTGCTCGCCAAGAGCATAAGCGCGTGGAGTGCCTCGCCCAGATTGGCTTCGTCCCGACTGTTGAGAAGGGGTTGCGCGGTAGCCAATTCACCCGCGGCGCCAGACGCGCCCTCGTGGCCGGGTGCGGCGTCGTCGTTAATAAAACTGGCACGCACGTCGCTATCGACTTTGGTGACCGCCGCGGCCGCGTAGCGACGCGCCCACCTCGAGAGCGCGCGGATATCCGCCACCCCGATATTCCAGTGGGCGAGTAAGCGCGCGAGGAGGTCGCCGCGGGCCGGGTTGGCAGCCAGGCCGAGGGCGGCCCGCAGGGTAATGATTTCCGGGCGCGCCACCAGCGATTCCCCGCCCACGATCTCAAAGGCGAGGGGCTGAGGCGTGGCACCCCCAGGGTGAGCGGCAGATTCCCTGGCGAGCTGGCTGTTGAGTTCGCGCAGGGCGGCGGCCATCATATCGATATAGGAGCGTTTGCGGCACAGGACGGCGATCTCGGCCCCGCGCGGTGCTTCACCGCGAGCGCGCCGCTCTTCGTTTTCCGCGGCCACCCGCTCGCGTACCGCGAGGATATGCCGGGCGATGCTCCGGTAGGAGTCTTCGCGAAGGAGGGTACGGATTTCGCTGACGCGCCCGGCTCCCGCTCCGGGGCGTTCACGCAGCCGCAGTGGCGCGATATCGGCACTTTCCCCCGCGCTCCCCGCGGTTCCCGCGCTTGTTGGGGCGGGCCTGAATTCGGGTGGGAAATTCGGGTGGTCGCGATCTTCGCGTAGGAACGTGTCGCGTTCCAAGGGAGTGGCGACGGCGTTGCCTGCCGCGAGCACGGCCCTATCGTTACGGAAAGCGGTGGAGAGCTGGAGTTTCTCTACGTGCCCGAAAATGCGGGTGGTGTGGCGTGCGAAGTTGGTCAGGGCGGCGGCGCTGGCACCTCGCCACCCGTAAATGGCCTGGTTCGGGTCGCCTACCGCGGTGATGGATAGGAAGCCGTCGCGTTTCGCGGTGAGGGCGCTGAGGAGGAATTGTGCCTGGTTTTCGTCGGTGTCTTGGTATTCGTCGAGCAGGATGAGGCGATACCGGGAGGAGATTTCCTTGGCTATTTGGGGATACTGGGTCATGATGCGCCCGGCGATGGCGACCTGGTCGGCGAATTCGGTAACGTTGAGTTCTTTTTTGAGCTGCAGGTAGGACTCCACTAGCCCGAGCACGACCTGTTGCTGTTTGGGTACTGCCGCTCCCCCTTTCAAATTGGTAAATTTCTTGGAGGCATCCGGGTACCAGCAGCGCGCGCTCATGATGCGTGTTGAGTCGGCACACAGAGTTTCCAGGGCGTGATCTTGGGCGGTGAGGAAAGCGCGGGCTTCTTCTAGCTCCACGCCGTTGGTGAGGATTCCTTGGGCGAAGGTGAGGGCGTCGTTGATGAGGCTGGAGCGGCTGCGTTCGGCCAGGACCGCGGTACTAGCGCTGCTGGGCAGGGCGCTGACGACCTGGTCCATGAGCTGGACGCGTTCGGCATCGGTGATGAGGCGGGCGGTGGGATCGGCTCCGACCAGCATGCCATAGGCTCCGGCGATGTCGTTCGCGAAAGAGTTGTAGGTGGATATCACGGGCCTGCGCATGGTGCTTCCCGCGTTGCTTCCTTCCGGGGCAAGGAGGCCGAGTTT
This sequence comes from Actinotignum timonense, assembly GCF_030216305.1. Lineage (GTDB taxonomy): Bacteria > Actinomycetota > Actinomycetes > Actinomycetales > Actinomycetaceae > Actinotignum > Actinotignum timonense_A. Next base: position 324,001 of record NZ_JASOKT010000001.1, read on the forward strand.
TTCCAAGCTGGTGTTAACTCGTTCAGCTAGTTCCCCGGCGGCTTTCCGGGTGAAGGTGAGTCCGAGGACTTCATCCGGGCTCACGTTGCCGCAGGCGAGGTGGTAGGCGATACGGTCCACCATGGTTTTTGTTTTGCCCGATCCGGCTCCGGCAACCACGAGGATGGCCGGGGCGGTGGAGGTGATGACCCGGCGTTGTTCCGCGGTGGGTGGGTGTTCTTGGCCGGCGAGGATGCGGTCTAGAGCGGCATCGGGTTCCGCTGGAGCCTGTGCTTTAACGTATTCGTGGGGTGTGGGTGTCATGAGAAAATCCGTCCTTCTTGCGTGAGGGGACTAATGGATTGAACCCGGTCATTGGCTTCTTCCAAACTGGGCGAGACCGGTACGAAGCCGCTCACCGCGATCTGGGCGGCGCTGCGTACCCGGTCTTCCGCGCGAGCGGCGCTCTCCTCATCAAGCGGTTCTTGGGTGAGAACGGAGGGGCTGTGCTGTTTCTTCAGGAAATTGTGCGGGTGGACGTCCACGAGTTCCGCACCGGCAGGCGTGTGTTTTTCGTTGAGGGCCCACTGGTAGACCTGGAGCTGGGCGTGGTCCTCAGCCTGTGCCTCGCTGGGCTTATATTTTCCGGTTTTCAGGTCAATGACCCGGGCACCTTCCCCGCGGTTGACGAGGCGGTCAATGGAACCGGATACCCGTACGGGCGGGGTGCCGGGTAGCTCACGGCTAATCCGGTGTTCTACGCCTAGCAAGGTGTCATCCCGGTGGGAATCAAGGTAGATATAGAGGTTATCGACCATGTCACTGGCTTGGTCGAAGAGGAGTTTGTCGTAATGAGTGGGAGTTTCGGATAGTTTTTCAGGCCAGAGCTCTACCAGGCGGGCGTGCATCTGCTCCTGATGTGGTTCCTCAGCGAATTCTTCCGCGATGCGGTGAACCAGGGTTCCGATGGAGGCGCTTTCGGTGCCTTCTTCCGAGCGCAGGCCCACCGCGGAACAGAATCCGTCAAGCGGGCAGGCAAGAAGGGATTCCACCGCTGAGGGACTCACGTAGACCGGGCCGGGTACCGCTGCTTCGGTTGAGGTGGCGAGCTCATCCATCCAGGTGTGCGGGTCCGCCGCGCTAAATCCGGCGCTACGCATTTTCTCCAGAGCTACCCGGGCGAAATCGCTGGATTCTCCCCCGGCACGTAGTGCCCGGCGCAGTACCCCAACGGTTTCCTCACTGCTGAGGAGCGCGGGTGGGATCGGTTGGGCAACAAGGGGCCGGCGCCCGAGGGGAAGGGCCATACCCCAACGCGGATCGCTGAGCGAGCGCACGGTACGTGGAAGATTGGGACCGCTCCTAGTGACTCCCGTTCCCACTCCTGCACCCGTGCCTGCGCTAGCACCTGCTCCGGCTGAGTTTTCCGAGATATCAAAGCCGAGCAGGGGGAAGAACCGCGAAGGGGTATCTCCCATGCTGTCCGTGGTGGTCACGAGGAGACTGCGCCGGGAGCGCGTAACCGCGAAATGTAATTGGCGTAGTTCATCAGCGATGACCGTGGATGTGGAATCGCGATAGACCGCACCTCCGCTAGCCGCAGTTCCTGCTCCAGCCGAATCGCCTGCACCGGCCTCGGTGCCTGCACTGGCACGGCTAGCGATTCTTCCGGTTACAAGTTCACTCAGGAGTCCGGTACCCGTGAGGGCATCACGCGGGCGCGGATTGGGCCATACGCCATCCACCACGTGCATGAGGACAATATGATCCCATTCACGCCCTTGGGCTCCCGCGGGAGTAAGGAGGGAAACGCTATCGGCTTCCGCCCCGCCCCGCGCGATGGAATCTTCGGGGAGTTCTTGGGAGCTCACTTCTTCCAGGAGAGTATCCACCGTGACAGCCGGGTCACGATCAGCCATGCGTTGTGCCACCCGGAAGAGGGAAATAACCGCATCGAGATTCCGGTTGGCTCGGTCGGCATCCGGGCCGTGCCCGAGGGCTAATTGTTGCCATTCTTCGGATTTTTCAGCGCCCTCCCACGCGGCCCACAGTACTTCTTCGGCTTGCATGGCGCAGGCCTCCCCCGCTTCCCGGATATGGGCGAGTAGAGCACGCAGAGGTCCGAGTTCCGCTGCGGTGGGCCCACCGCTCCCTAGGACTGCTCCGGTAAGAAGTTCCGCTTCACTGCCACGCTGCCCGGAGAGGAGGGCTTGGGCACGCAGCCATCTGCCTACCCTTTTGATTTCGAGGGGGTCCATTCCGATGATGGGTGAGGCGAGTAATGCCGGGATATCAACGCCCTCCGGGGTGGCGAAGGCGTGCGGGCCGCTGGTGAAGGCAGCGCGGATGAGGTCAAAGAGTGCGGCGACTGCCGGTTCGCGATGCAGGGGCTCATCACTAGCCAGGGGCGCTACCGGTATTCCGCGCCGCACGAGTGCATCGCGGATCCGCCCGTGTTCACTGCGCGCACGGGTAAATACCGCCATCTGCGAGTAGGGGGCACCGGTGCGTAGATGTACTTCTTCCAGGTAGGAAGCCACGTAGGCGATTTCTTCTTCCATGTGGGCGAAGCTGGCCCCGCGCAGCGCATCATTCCACGGATCGGTTGGTCCGCAGGGCAATTGATCGGATATATGCGAACTTGCCGCTTCTGCATCCACCCTGGCACCGTCACCATTGCCACTGGTATGACCGCTGCCATGATCCGGGAGCGCCGGCCCGGCAGCGCGGTGGGCATGCACACCCCCGCCCACCGGGAGGGCCTGCTCAATGCGCTGAGCTTGGCTAATAAGAACGGAACCACCGCGATGCCGGACGTTGAGGTAAACAAGATCAGCATCCAAGCCGCGCGGAGCGGGATAAGCAAGATCACCCGGGAGGGAATGCACCCCGCCGCGAAATCCCTGAACCGCGCTATCGGGATCACCGGCCACGATAATCCGGGTTCCCTGATCGCGCATTACCCGCAAGAGGGGAAGCATGGACCGCGGTGCGTTCTGGGCATCATCAACAAGGACCATTGCCCAACGGGGCCGCGGTACCGGGACCGTGCGGCCCGCTGCCGCCAGGTGTTCTTCCCAATCCGAGAGCATATGGGTAGCCGCACCGACGAGCTGGCTGTGATCAAGACGATCCGGGCTAGCGGCCGAACCTGCCAGCGCATCCCCCAAGGTGCGCACCTCATCGTACCGGCGCATAAGCGCGCCGGCCAGGCGCCACATCTGTGCTTGGAGTTCGGGCACGCTCCCGTTTTCCGCCCAGGCTTCCAACTGGCCGGCATCCAGACCGAGTTCGCGAGCGCGGGTGATAAGGTTACGCAGCTCTTGGCGTAATCCGGGAAGATCACGCACATCCTCAGTAACAAAATCGGGGAAATGGATACCCGAGTATTCATCACTGAGAATCTCACGCACGATGCGATCCTCATCAGGACCGGAGATCAATTCGGGTTTTTCCCGCCCCAGGGCTTGGGCATAGCGCTGCACAATGGCGTAGGCGAAGGCAGAGAGGGTACGGACCTCCAGGTTTTCGGGGCGCACCCCGGCCGCCAAGGTGAGCAGGTGCTGGAGGCGTGCTGCGGCGCGCCGATCCTGGGTGATGACCGCAATATTTCCTTCATGGAGAGCCGCGCGGGCAATATGGGCGAGGACGGTGGTTTTCCCACTTCCGGGCGCACCAATAATGCTCAGGGTGCCCGGGGCTAATCCGCCCGCAGACCGTGCCAGAGCCGCGCTGACCGCTGCCTCTTGTGAGGCATCGAGTTGTTCGACGATCCTGTCCACCACGATCCTTTCTTCGCAGGTGCGTTGTTAGGATTAACCATACGAGAGGCTTACGACAAAATTTTTTGTCGTAAGGGGCCGCTACTGTGGAGGCATCGCGAACGCTACTGCGGAAGCATCGCGAAGATGAGCTATTCAGGCTCTTTCACGGCGGTGCCTTACGGCCCCGCATCCCTAGAGTATTCAAGGAGAAACATATGGAAATCGTTATTGGTTTTCGTGAAACTACCCGCGATCTGATTTTGGAAACGGATGCCTCGGTTGAGGACTTGCGTGCGCTTGTCGATGCCAGCCTGGGTGGAGAAGGCAAGCCTTTGCGTATTACCGCGAAGAAGAATCGTGAGGTAACCATTCCCGCCGATGCTATTGCTTTCGTGGAAATCCGCGAACAGGATACCCGCCGGGTTGGCTTCGGTCTCTAGGAAATTCGTGGTGCACGGGAGGTCGCGGCGGCCCGGCCGGATTCGTGCCGTAGAATAGCCGGGAGCCTGGAGGCCGTGTACGCCGCCTCCAGGCGTGATTGATATGTGTAGCTGCCCGGTCGCTGGGGATTGTCGCGATCGGCTGCTACCTCGGGTGGTGTGCTCGGTCGCCGGTGTATAACCGGCTGATGTGGCATATATCGCAACTGCTGCACCCACCCCTAGCTCGTGCGCCTTAGCGCACGCAGAAAGGACAGCATATGGCTTCCGGAGTGATTGATTCCTCCCGCGCTCATGAACCCACCGACACCTCCCCCGCCGCGGATATCACCGGCACGGGGGAAGGCCTCGAAACCAAGTCTTTCGCGGATTTCGGAGTTTCCGAACCTATCGTTCGTGCCCTGGAAGAGCACGGCATTACCCACCCGTTCCCGATCCAGGCACTCACCCTTCCCGTTGCCCTGACCGGGCACGACATTATCGGGCAGGCAAAAACAGGCACCGGGAAAACTCTTGGTTTCGGTATCCCGCTCCTCGAAGTCTCGATAGGTCCGGGAGAAGAAGGCTGGGAGAATATCCCGCCGGCAGATCAGGGTAAGCCCCAGACACTCGTCGTGCTTCCCACCCGCGAACTGGCCAAACAGGTTGCTTTGGAGCTGCGTAACGCCGCCGCCCACCGCAGCTTGCGTATCGTCGATATTTACGGCGGGCGCGCCTATGAACCCCAGCAAGAAGCGCTGGCCAAGGGCGTCGAAATCGTGGTGGGCACCCCGGGCCGCATCATCGACCTCATGAAACACGGCACCCTCGTGCTCAGCCGGGTTCGCACCGTGGTCCTCGATGAGGCCGATGAAATGCTTGACCTCGGTTTTTTGGACGACGTCGAAAAAATCCTCTCCGCCGTTCCACCTACCCGCCACACCATGCTCTTCTCGGCAACCATGCCCGGTCCCGTCATCACCATGGCGCGCCGCTATATGACGAAACCGACGCATATTCGCGCCCATACTCCCGGTGATGACAGCGCCACCGTGAAAAATATTCGCCAGGTTGCCTACCGCGTCCACGCCCTGAATAAAGACGAAGTGGTTGCGCGCATCCTCCAGGCCCGGGGCCGGGATCGCTCCATTATTTTCTGCCGCACCAAGCGCAATGCGGCCCGCCTGGCCGATACCTTGCGCGACCGCGGATTCGCGGTGGGATCCCTGCACGGGGATCTGGGCCAGGGAGCCCGGGAACAAACCCTGCGGGCCTTCCGTAAAGGCAAGATTGACGTGCTTGTTGCAACCGATGTTGCCGCCCGCGGTATTGACGTGGACGATGTCACCCACGTCATCAACTACCAGTGCCCCGAAGATGAAAAGATCTACATTCACCGTATTGGGCGCACCGGCCGCGCCGGAAATAAGGGCACCGCGGTCACCTTCGTGGACTGGGAAGATATGCCCCGCTGGTCACTTATCAGCAAGCAGCTCAACCTCGGGATGGCCGATCCGGTAGAGACCTACCACACCTCGGATCACCTCTACACCGATCTTGATATTCCCACCGATGCCGGCTCCACCCTCCCCGAATCCCAGCGGGTGCTGGCCGGTCTGGATGCCGAAGAGATTGAAGACCTGGGTGAAACCGGGCACTCGCGGGGCGGGCGCAGGAATTCTCAGCGTCGCTCGGCCCGCCAGGGCGGGCGCCGCGGCCCGCGCGAACGCGGGAGCGAACGGCGTTCTTCTTCGACCCGTGGATCGCGCCGTGCCACATCCACGGCCACGAAGACGGAGGGGCAGCGCTCGGGAAGCGGGCGTCGTCGTACTGAAGAAAAAGAACAGCGCAGTACTTCCGGGCGTACTCGCCGCAAGCTCGGCACCCCTCGCACGCGGGCCGAAACTCCCGCGGCTAGCGAGCAGGCAGGAACGCAGCGGCGTCGTCGTAAACTCTCCCGCAAACTGGACTAAGGCGGATTAACAGGCTCAGGCGGGCACCTCCACATTTCCCGGAGGCGCCCGCCTGAACTTTAGAATTGCGCGGAAAAGAAAAACCTACGCGGCGCCCGGCCACACCGAAACCGCGCCGGCAATAATAAGCTGCACCGAAATAGCGGCCAGCAGCATCCCGGCAATGCGGGTGAGGAACACCGTGCCGCCTTCGCCGAGGAGCCGGTGCATGGGCGAAGCGAAACGCAATACCACCCATTCAATGATGTGCAGCAGAATAAAAGCCGCGATAATCGCGAGGATGCCGCCCAGGGTATCGCCGGATTCCTCCACCTTAATCATGATGGCAACGATCGCGCCGGGCCCGGCCAGCAGCGGAATTCCCATGGGCACCAGGGCGATATTCACCGAGGAAGCCTTCGCCTCTTCTTCTTGCGGATTGGATTCGTCCTGCATGAGCTGGAGGGCGACGAGCAACAGCAAAATACCGCCCGAAATCTGCATGGCGGCGGTGGTAATACCCAGCAAATCCAGAATGTATTTGCCGAAAACCGCGAAAATCGCCAGCACAATCGCGGAGGTGAGGACCGACTGCCAGGCTGCGCGATTGCGTTCCTTATTGGTATTACGCGCGGTGAGCGCGATGAAAACCGGGAGGTTACCCAGCGGGTCGGCGATAACGAACAGGGTCATGAAGGTGGACAAGAAGATCGTGACATCAAAGACGGCCACGGGGCAGTACCTCCTGATTCTCCCCGGCGACCAGGTCCTCCACATCCGCAGGAGCGGTTTTACACCGAGCCGGACTTATAACGACACCATCCTAGGACATCCCCGCGAGAATCGAAAAGACATCCTGAAAATTTTCACGGCCGCGCCCGCGCCGGGTAGGAATGGCGCTCGCAGGTACCCGGCTCCCGCCGGAACGCTACGGCAGTGAAGCGCGTTTTAACCTAGCACAGGCAACGCGGTACCGTCGACCAGCTCGGCGATAATATCCGGGCTCGTGGTGTACTGCCCGAGCCGATTCGTTTTCCCGCGCCCGTGGTAATCACTCGCCCCGAAACCGCGCAGTTGCAAACGCTCGGCAATGCGTTCCAGGCCCGGCACCAGCGCTGGATCGTTTTCCGGATGGCGCAGCTCCACGCCGAATAGTCCGGCCGCGGCCATTTCCTCAAAAGCGCGCTCGGGCACCACCTTATTGCGCGCGGGCGCCACCGGGTGGGCCAGCACCGCTTTCCCGCCCGCCGCCGTGACCATCCGGATGGCCTCGCAGGCCTGCGGCGCGTAATGCGACACATAGTAGGGTCCGTGCACGGAAAGATAGTGGGTAAAAGCCGCGCTCCGGGTGGGAACCACGCCGGCCGCCACCAGGGCGTCGGCAATATGGGGCCGCCCGACGGTCGCCCCCGGAGGCGTATGAGCCACCACATCATCCCAGGTGATAGGCACGTCCGCGCTGAGCTTCTCCACAATGGCCCGGGTGCGAGTGAGCCGCGACGCCCGCGTGGTAGCGATATGCTCCTGGATCGCACGGTCATGCGGATCGAAAAGATACCCGAGGATATGGCAGGTGATCCCTTCCCATTTCGTGGACAACTCCATGCCACGGATAAGTACGACGGCGCAGGAGGCCGCCGCAGCGGCGGCCTCCTCCCAGCCGGCCACCGTATCGTGGTCGGTGAGCGCAATTCCGGTCAGGCCGATACTCCTGGCTTCCTCCACGAGTTCGCGCGGAGTGACCGTGGAATCGGAGGCGGTGGAATGAGTGTGGGTATCGATAGCCATGCTCTCCAGCTTAGTCGGCGCTGGCTGGGGTGCGGGGCGCGGGTGCCGGCCGGGGCGCGGGAAAAGTTCGCGGGGCTTTTTATGTCGGCAAAGGGTGCGATAATGGACGGTATGACTACCAAGGGACAGCACGATCAGGATACTGCGCAGCAAAATTTGCGCGCCCGCGGAAATAACCGTTCTCAGCAGCCCAGTAACCTCGAGTTTCGGGAGTTCATGGGCTCGGATTGGGGGCCCCGGCCCGAACCGGCACCGCGCACAGAGGTCGCAGATTATTTGCCGGCCCGCCACGCCGCCCTTTCCGCGCTTTTCCCGGGTGAACGCCTCGTTATCCCGGCCGGGGAAACAAAAGTCCGCGCTAATGACACCGATTACCGCTTCCGCGCCCATTCTGCTTTCTCACATATGACAGGCCTGGGCGGGGAACAAGAACCCGGCGCGGTCCTTGTTTTCAATCCGCGCGAAGAAGGCGGGCATGATGTCACGCTCTACTTCTACCCGCGCGCCTCGCGTTCCTCAGAAGAGTTTTATTCGGATCCGGCCCACGGGGAATTCTGGGTGGGTGCGCGTCCCTCCCTGGAGGAAGTCAGCCGCGCAACCGGCTTGGCCACCGATTCCCTGGATAATCTTCCCGATGCCCTCGCGAAGGATCTCGGGGAAGGCCAGGTGAGTATCCGGGTGCTCGCCGAAGCATCGGAGCAGATCACCGCGCAGGTAAGTGACTTGCGTGCCGCGGCCGGGCTCTCGCAGGATTCCGCCCAAGATGTGGAGCTGGCCCAGGCCCTCTCCGAACTTCGCCTCATTAAAGATGATTTTGAAGTGCGGGAAATGCGCAAGGCGGTGGCGGCCACCTACTCCGGTTTCGATGAGATTATTCGTAGCCTGCCGCGCGCGGTTGCCCACCATCGCGGGGAACGCGTGGTGGAAGGGGCGTTCTTCGCCCGCGCCCGCGAAGAAGGCAACGGCCTGGGATATGACACCATCGCCGCCTCCGGCAACCACGCCAATACTCTCCATTGGATGACGAATGATGGTGAGGTTCGCGAAGGCGATCTCATCCTCGTGGATGCCGGGGTGGAACTCGATTCTCTCTACACCGCGGATATCACCCGCACCCTCCCGGTCACCGGCACCTTCACGGAAGAACAGGCAGAGGTCTATAACGCCGTGCTGGAAGCTGCTGAGCGCGCCCTGGAAGTGGCCGGCACCCCCGGCGTGAAATTCAAGGATGTGCACGCCGCCGCCATGGAAGTTATTGCCGCGTACTTGGAAAAGTGGGGCATGCTCCCGGGCACTGCCGCGCAGTCCCTGGCCCCCGAGGGCCAGTATCACCGGCGCTGGATGCCGCACGGCACCTCCCATCACCTCGGCTTGGACGTGCATGATTGCGCGGCCGCCCGCCGGGATATGTACCTGGATGCGGAACTCAAACCGGGGATGGTCTTCACCATCGAACCGGGGCTCTACTTCCGCGAAGATGACCTCAAGGTTCCCGAACGCTTCCGCGGCATCGGGGTGCGTATCGAGGACGATATCCTCATCACAGAAAACGGCGCTGAGCGCCTCTCGGAAAATATACCGCGGACCATCGCTGATATCGAAGAATGGTTCACGCGGGTGCAGCGCTAATGAAAACCTCGCAAAATTCTCGCGTTTTTATTGGGCGGCTGGCCGGTACCCCCGTCTACGATCCCATTGGCGACCAGGTGGGTACCGTCCACGATGTCGTCGTGGTGTTCCGCGTCAAAGGGGTGCCATCCGCGGTCGGGCTCACCATTGATGTGGTGGGCCGGCGGCGGGTCTTCCTGCCCATTACCCGCGTCACCTCCATCGCGAACGGCCAGGTCATCATTACGGGTGTGCTCAATATGCGGCGCTTCCAGCAGCGCAGTTCGGAAACACTCGTCATGGCCCAGCTCATTGACCGCGAAGTGGTAGTGCGGGAAACCGGCACCCGCATGAGCGTCGTAGACGCGGCCATTGAACCGCTGCGCGGGCGCGAATGGGGCCTCACCCAGGTCTATGTGCGCGGAATCGGCACGAATTCCCGCCATTCGGAAATCCTCAAGGTGAGCGAAGTGGCCGGCCTGTCCACCGCGAGCCACACCCAGGGAGCTGCTTCAATCGTCTCCCAGCTGGTGGATCTCAAGCCGTGGGATATTGCGGAAATTTTGCGTGATTTACCCGAGGAGCGTATGCAATCGGTCGCCCGGGAGCTTACGGACGAAAAGCTCGCGGACGTCCTGGAAGAACTCGGTGATGAGGACCGCGTTACTGTATTGGCCGGCTTGGATGTGGAACGTGCCGGTGACGTTCTGGACGTCATGCAGCCCGACGACGCGGCCGACCTCATGGCCGATCTGCCGTCTGAAACGGCCGCGATCCTCCTCGACTCCATGAGTGAAGGCGAAGCGCAAGATGTGCGCCGCCTCCTCACCTATGACGAGCGCACCGCAGGTGGTCTCATGACCCCCAACCCGGTGATCCTCGGCCCGGATGATACGGTCGCCCAAGCCCTGGCCGCAGCCTCCCGCCCGGATATTCCGCCGGCGTTGGCCGCGGTGGCTTTTGTGTGCCGCCCGCCTTTGGAAACTCCCACGGGGCGGTATCTGGGCGCGGTACATATCCAGCGGGCACTGCGCGAACCTCCGACCACGATGCTGGGTTCCATTCTGGATCGCAATACCGAAGGGGTGGATCCGGAAGCCCCTATCGGTTCGGTCACCCGCGAATTAGCAACCTATAACCTCACCGCTGTCCCGGTGGTAGACCAGGGGCTCCTCCTCGGAGCGGTCTCCGTTGACGACGTGCTCGACCACCTCCTCCCCGAGGATTGGCGCGATATGGATGATTCCTGGGAGGGCGCGGATTCTGAGAGCGCGGATTCTGAAGGCACGGATTCTGAAGGCACGGATTCTGAGAGCGCGAGCGCGGAACTCGCCGCAAGCGACCCGAGCACAAGCAACCCCGCCGCATCAGAAAACCCCACAGCATCGGGAACCCCCGCCGCATCCACGACGAACGAGGTGAACCGTGGCTAATGATTTCAATGAACCACTCGAACGCCGCAGCCGCTTGTTTCGGCGCCGGCGCCGCAAGGACCCGGAGGCTGCCGGGCGCGCCGCGGAAAGCATCGCCCGTTTCCAGGGCACCGCGAGTTTCCTGGTTTACCTGACCATTTTCGTGGTGGCGTGGCTGGCGTGGAACACCATGGCCCCCGAAAAATGGCAATTCGATTCCGCTGAATTTGGTTTCACCGCGCTCACGCTCATGCTTTCCTTGCAGGCCTCCTACGCCTCGCCCCTCATCCTGCTGGCCCAGAACCGCCAGGATGCCCGGGATAAGGTAAGCGCTGAGCAGGATCGCCAGCGTGCTGATCGCAACCTGGCGGATACCGAATACCTCATGCGTGAAATTGCGGGTTTGCGCGATGCGGTCGGCGATATGGCCACCCGTGATTTTGTGCGTTCGGAATTGCGCGATTTGCTCCACGAGCTTGATGACCGCAATATTGACCGCGCTGCCGAACGCGAAGAACGTATCCGCGAATTGCAAGAAGAACTCGATGCGGTCAAGGCTCAGCGCGAAGCCCGTGATGTCCCGGTTGATCCGGGAGATGACCACGCCCGTGCCGCGCTTGACCGCCCTAGGGAGGAGCCCGGTGCCCACGAGTGATCTTGTTTCCGATTCGGTGCCGCGCTCACCCGCGGCCGCTGCCCTCACCAAGGATCGAGTTCTAGAAGCCCTCTCCGGGGTTATCGACCCGGAGCTACGCCACCCGATTACCGAACTAGATATGATCCACGGGCTGCGGGTGAGCCCGGAAGGTGATGTCACCCTCACGGTGCTTCTCACCACCGTGCACTGCCCGCGCCAAGACGTCATCGAAAAGGAAGTCCGCGAAGCCATCTCCACGCTTGAGGGCGTGGGTACTATCGCCATCACCATGGGTGCCATGACCCCCCTCCAGGTGCAACACCTCCAGCAGAAGCTGCGTGGGGGGCGCACCACCCGGGAGATCTCTTTCGCGCGCCCCGACTCCCCCACCCGCGTTATCGCGGTGGCCTCCGGAAAAGGTGGGGTTGGTAAATCCTCCGTCGCCGCAAATCTCGCGGTTGCCCTGGCTGCCACCGGCCAGCGCGTAGGCCTCATCGACGCCGATATTTACGGTTTTTCCATCCCCGGGATGATGGGAGTGGATACCCCCGCCCAGCAGCTCAACGGCATGATCATCCCCCCGGTCGCCCACGGCGTGAAAGTCATGTCCATCGGTATGTTTGTGCCCGGGAATACCCCGGTGGTGTGGCGCGGCCCCATGCTCCACAAGGCTCTCGAACAATTCTTCGCGGACGTGTACTGGGGGGATCTGGACTTTGTTTTCCTTGATTTACCGCCGGGAACGGGCGACGTCGCTATTTCTTTGGCTCAGATGCTGCCCCGCGCGGATATCCTCGTTGTCACGACGCCGCAAACTGCCGCCGCGGACGTGGCTGAACGGGCCGGTGCAGTTTCTAAGCAAACTGAGCAGACCGTTATCGGCGTCGTCGAAAATATGTCCTACCTGGAACTACCGGACGGTACAAAAAATACTATTTTTGGTTCCGGTGGCGGGCAGCTCGTCGCCACGAATCTCAGCGCGACCCTCGGGTACTCGGTCGAGCTTCTCGCCCAGATTCCGCTGGAGCCGGCGCTGCGGGAGGGTTGCGACGCGGGAACGCCGTTCGTCCTCGATATGGTGGACTCCCCCGCGCGTGATATTCTGCGTGGCCTAGCAGCGCGTATCCAAGAGCTACCGCGGCGCGGGGCGCCGGCTGACTAACGTGCATGCGCTCCGGCTGACTAACGTGCGTGCGCTCCGGCTGACTAACGTGCATGCGCTCCGGCCAGCTAGCCCGGCGCGCGTATCCCGCGTCATGGCACAGCGCACTATGATAGAAACACTGCTGCGCACGATCCCTGTTATGGAGGAGGCTTATGTCCGATCGGACCCTGGCGTGGACATACGCTGAAGACGCCGTTATCGAGGGGGATATTACCCGGGCGGCCCGCGCCACCGCCGCTGAATTCTCGATTCGCTGCGTGAGCCCAGCCTGCGGGAACTTCCTCACCGTGCTGGCGGCCTGCGCGAAGGTCACGAACGCGGTGGAAATCGGGACGGGCAGCGGAGTTTCTGGCCTCTACCTGCTGCGGGCCGGGGATATTCACCTCACCACGATTGACGTGGAGTCCGAAGCCCAGCACGTGGCCCGCTCGCTTTTCGCTCGGGCCGGGGCCAGGCCCGGGAAAGTACGCATTATTAACGGGCGCAGTGCGGATATTTTGCCGCGGCTAGCGGCCCGCTCCTACGATATGGTTCTTGTCGACGGCGATCCTCTCGAGGCTGCCGGCGACTGTGAAGAAGCCTTGCGGATTTTGCGCCCCGGGGGCCTCCTGGTGGTGGCTGGCGCCCTCCAGGGCGGCAAAGTGGCTGATCCGTCGCGCCGCGAAGAACCCGTGGTCGCGATACGGCATCTCATTAAGGCGCTGATGCGGGCCGAAGAACTCGATAGCAGCCTGGTGCCTCTCGGCGATGGCGTGCTGGTTTGCCGGCTGCGCTAAGCGAGCCGTCCTCCGGATCTAACCGGGCTGCCCTTCAGATCCAACCGCGCCATGCGTGAGTACGCCGGTTTCTGAACGCATACTATCCGCAGGTTTCTGAACACATAGTATCCGCCAGTTTCCGAGAGCTCCGCGCTCCGGACGCACAGTATCCGGGGGCCGCGCCCGCTGGCTGGCCCCCGGATAGGTAGTAGGTACAGATAGGTTGGTGGTGGTTACTTCTCCACGCTTGCGAGAGCTTCTTTGAGGCTGACGCATTCTTCGTCGTTGAGTTCCAGGACGAGGCGTCCGCCGCCATCCACCGGAATACGAACCACGATTCCGCGCGCTTCACGTTCGACTTCCAGCGGCCCATCACCTGTGCGTGGCTTCATAGCTGCCATAGTGGTTTCCTTCCTGTTCGCCGCAACTATGCGACTAACGTCACCCCTAATTCTACTAGAAGTCTGCCACCTGTTCGCGGCGAGCTTGTCGCGTGGCTTGTTCCGCCGTGAGGGAGCGCTGACCTGCGATAAGAGCATCAACAGCTTCGCGAGCGGTATCCACGACGGTGAAAATATTCGGATCTGCGGGCGAAATCATACCTTCGTTGACCAGGCGCCCGCGGATCCACTCCACGAGGCCACCCCAGAAATCACTGCCCACCAGCACCACCGGGAATCCGGCAACTTTACCGGTTTGTACCAGGGTGAGTGCTTCGAAGAGTTCGTCGAGGGTGCCGAAACCGCCCGGGAGCACCACGAAGCCTTGGGAATACTTGAGGAACATTGTTTTGCGCACGAAGAAGTAGCGGAATTCAATGCCGAGATTGACGTATTCGTTGAGGCCCTGTTCGTGCGGGAGTTCGATCCCGAGGCCGATGGAGAGGCCGTCATTAGCCGCGGCACCTTTATTGGCGGCTTCCATAATCCCCGGCCCACCCCCGGTAATAATTCCGAAACCCTGCTGGCTGAGGATATCGGCGGTTTCTTCGGCCACCCGGTAGTAGCGGGAGTCGCGCCCGGTGCGCGCCGAACCGAAAATCGAGACGCAGGGCGGCACGTGGGCGAGCGCCCCGAACCCTTCCACGAATTCGGATTGGATGCGCAGCACTCGCCACGGATCGCTGAGGGTCCAGTCCCCGTTGCTGCGGTTGGAAAGCAGCTTGGTATCCGCGGTGACGGGCGGAATCTGGGTGCCGCGCCGGGTTTGCGCCCCGCGCCGATAGTCGCGTGTGTTCATGGTTTCTATTGTCCTTCGCTGCCTGCGCGCCTTCCACCCCGCTACGCGGAGCGGAAAACTATCTCAGATCCGCTAGCCCGGCCGCGTCCAGACCGTCCACGGCCTTTTTGACGTCCTGTGCTTTCTCCCGCGTGGTCACCAGCAGTGCGTTTTCGGTATCAATAACGACGGCGCCCGGCACCCCCACCACAACAATGGGCTTCGTCGAGCTGTACACCAGTGAATCCGGCGCATCAATGGCGAGCACCGGAGCCCCCGTGTTTCCCGGGATCCGCTGGGTGGTAAGTTCCCCGGCCGGGATGCCTTCGGCGAGGGAATCGTAATCCCCCACATCGGACCAGCCCATATCAGCGGGAACCACGGCCACCCGCCCGGCCGCCGCGGCCGGTTCGGCTACCGCCCGGTCAATGACCTCCTTCGGGATGGAGGCCCATAGTTCTTCTACCTGCGCGGTTTGCTGGACCGAGTCCAGATCCCACAGCTGGGCTAGCTGGCGAAGCGGGGCCGCGATATCGGGGCGGTATTCGGCGAGCATATCCATGAGGGTGGCCGCGTGGGCCACGAAAATCCCGGCGTTCCAGTAGTAGCCACCCTGCGCTAGATAGCTTGCCGCGGTATCCGCATCCGGTTTTTCCACGAATTTTTCTACCGCTAAGGCAGCGGTATCGCCCGCGAGCTGCCCACCCGCGAGCGGCCCACCGGCGAGCGGCCCACCGGCGCGGATATAGCCGAACCCAGTGGCCGGCCCGGTCGGGGTAATCCCGAGGGTAACCAGGTAGCCGCGCTCTGCTGCGTGCAGCGCGGTGCGTACGGCAGTAGTAAACGCCGCAGTATTAGAAATGCGGTGATCGGCCGCGAAGGAACCGACCAGGGCATCTGGGTCGGAGCGGTGAGCGAGCGCCGCGGCGATACCGATGGCAGCCATGGTGCCGCGCGGGCTCGGTTCAACCACGTAGTGAAGGGGCGTGTGGATATCGGCGAGTTGCTCGCGGACAGCCGCGGCGTGGGCGGTGCCCGTCACGGTGTAGATACTGGATGTAAGCGGGGCTAGCCGGGTCACCGTATCGTGAATCATGGTGTGCCCGGATCCAAAATCGACCAGGAATTTCGGGTGGCTGGCCCGCGAGAGTGGCCACAGCCGTGAGCCGGCTCCCCCGGCGGGAATAATCGCATGGAATGTCACGCCTAGCTATCCTTTCGCTGCGAGCGGGCGAGTTCGCGTTGCCCGTTCACGTAGTGCGCGCGAGCTTCCTCAGCTTTGAGCTGCGCCTCACGCGCCTTTGATTCTAGCTTTTCGGCCCGGCAGCGAGCCAGGTTCCCGGCCAAACCACCCCATTCGGGCAGCTCTTCTCCCTCATCTTCGGTGGCGTTATCCGGTTCGGGTAGCAAGGAACCCGTGATGGGATCATGCGGCCACGTGAGTGTTTCCGGAACGGAAAGGGTGACGTAATTGGGTGTGGTGGTAGCCCGCAGTTCTTCCGGATCCTGTGCCACGTAAGCCCGGGGCGGGTTAGCCATATAGGCGGAAACCATGAGCACGATACGCGAGGCGAGGTTGAGCCAGAGCAGCAGGGTGGCGATAGCGGCGAAAGGAGCGAGAAGCGGGTTCCCGGACACACTGGATACCGCGGAGGTACCGACCACCCGAATGATGGAGAGGAGGAACGCGCCGAGGGCCGCCCCCGTAATGAAATCGCGGCGGGGTACCCGAATCCCGGAGGTGAAGCGAATAATGAACATGATGACGAGCGCATCGACGGTGGCCGCGAGCAGGAAGACCGCGATTTTAGTTCCGAATTGCACGAGGGCTCCATCTAACCCCAGGTGGGTGAGGAGCAGGGTTCCTACCGAGCCGACGAGGGAGCCGATAATCGCGGAGGTGAGGATCCCCAGGGCGAGCACCACGAATCCGGCCAGCCGGAAGAGGATACTCACCACGCCGTTTTCGGTTCGCTGATTCACCCCGAACATGGCTCCGATGGCGGTGGAGAGCCCGGCCATAATAGACATGGCCGTCCACAACAGCACGGCGCCCGCAATGACGGTTGCCACTACCGAGGTTCCCGAGAGGATGAGGTCATCGGGGTTGATGAGCCCTTCCCCGGAGGAATCTTGGAGGATGCCGGGCAGGGCCGCATTGACGGCATCGACCACGGTTTCCCGCAGCTGCGGGTT
Source organism: Actinotignum timonense (assembly GCF_030216305.1). Taxonomy (GTDB): domain Bacteria; phylum Actinomycetota; class Actinomycetes; order Actinomycetales; family Actinomycetaceae; genus Actinotignum; species Actinotignum timonense_A. The sequence goes on from NZ_JASOKT010000001.1 coordinate 340,897, forward strand.
CCTGCCGAGGGTGGCCATAAACACGGTCCAGGAAATGGTGAGCGCCGCGGTGATGGCGAAAAGCGCCGAGTAGGCGATTCCACCGGCGAGCAGGCCCCCGCGGGCTTTACCGTAACGGCCAATCCCCCGCATGATGCGCGTGCCTTGCACCCATTCAAGGAGGGCTTTTCCTTTATGTACGACGCCGCCCATGCCGCTTTCCGCCACCCGGGCCCCGCTGGGTGCGCCGCGCCGGGCGGCTTGCCGCCCGCGCCGATCCACCCCGAGAGCCCGGGAAGTCCTATCCATCACTGTGTTCTGCTGTGTCACATAGCCATGGTACGTGAGGCCTACGACAAAAACAGAAGTTTTTGATTCCTCAACGAGCTTAGCTCTCGAGTTGGTAGTCCACCGTGAGCGGGGCGTGGTCGGACCAACGCTCGGCGTAGGAGGGTGCCCTCCCGATGGCGAAGCTTTGTGCGGTGGCGGCAAGCGCGGGGCTGGCCATGTGGTAGTCGATACGCCAACCCACGTTGTTATCAAAAGCTTTGCCGCGCTGGCTCCACCAGGTGTAGGGGCCTTTGCCTTCGTGCCCGTTGTGTTCCAGCAGGGCTCGTTGCACATCCACCCAGGGCCCACCGAACCACCGATCCAAGTAGGCGATTTCATCGTCGAGTACCCCGGAGGTGCGGTTGTGGTTAGACTTCCAGTTCTCAATATCAGCTTCGGTGTGAACGATATTGAAATCCCCGGCGACCAGGGTGCGGGCGGCCGGATCGAATTGCGCTAAGCGGGCGCTTACCCGTTCCAGGTGCGCGTATTTTGCCGCCATCTTTTCTGGATTATCCGCCACTCCTGAATGCAGGTAGGCGCTCACCACCCGCAGCTGGTCATCCGGGAGTTCCACTTCAAGCCAGCGCCCGCTATCCACCGGCGCTTCTTCACTGACGGGCTTTCCATCCGCGCCCACGCCCAGGTGATCTCGGACTTCACCCACACCAATGCCTTCCCGCACCGCGACCGCGACTCCGGCCCGGCCTTTGATATCGGAAACGGCCGTGTAGATCCGGTAGCCGGTGCCCGCGAAAATATCTGCGGTGATATCCGCGGGGGCACGTACTTCTTGAAGCAGGATGATATCCGCGGCGGTGGCTTCCAGCCAGGCCGCGATTCCTTTACGCGCGGCCGCGCGAATTCCATTGACATTGACGGTGCTTATCCGCATCTCATTCCCCTTCATGCCCTGCCCCGGAGCGCTCCGGGAGGATCTGTGCTGCCGCGGCCTGCGCGCCCGCGCAGCGTTCGGCCATATTGACGACGTTGCTGAGCAGCATGACGCGGGTCATCGGGCCTACCCCGCCGGGATTGGGTGATACCCAGGCTGCGTGATCGCGTACGCCTGGGTCCACATCCCCGAGGGTGCGCCATTTTCCTTCCGCGGTGCGCTCCCGAGTTACTCCCACATCAATAACGACGGCGCCGGGCGCCACCCATTCCGGGCGAACGAAACCAGCCTGGCCCACCGCGGCGATAATGACATCAGCGCGCTGGCACAGCTCGGGAATATTCGAGGTGCCGGTATGGCAGAGCGTGACGGTAGCGTTGATATTTTTCCGGGTGAGGAGAAGGCCGATGCTTCTTCCCACCGTGATTCCGCGCCCGAGGACCACCACGTGTTTACCGGCAAGGCTGAGCCCGTGGCGTTCGATGAGCTCCACGATACCGGCCGGGGTGCAGGGCAGCGGGAAGGTGAGCTGGCCGCTCACGCTTGCCACCAAGCGCCCGAGGTTGATCGGGTGGAGCCCGTCGGCATCTTTATCCGGGTCAATCGTTTCGATGAGGCGGGCTTCTGGAAGCCCGGCTGGGAGCGGGAGCTGGAGGATGTACCCGGTGCAGGCCGGGTTGGTATTGAGTTCGCGCAGCGCAGCGGCCACTTCTGCCGCGGTGGCGCTAGCCGGCAGTTCCACTTGCAGAGAGGCGATACCCACCTCCGCGCAATCGCGGTGTTTGCCGCGTACGTATGCCGCGGAGGCCGGGTCATCACCCACCAGCACGGTGCCGAGTCCGGGAGTGTAACCGCGAGCGCGCAGTGCTTCCACCCGCACCCGCAGTTCATCTTTGATAGCGGAGGCAACCGCGCGCCCATCCAAAAGTTGCGCTGCCATTACTCGCCTTCCCCGCTCTGTGCACAGGTGCTTCCAGGGGTGGCACTAGCTGCGTGCCCACCACAGCAGCCGTTCCCGGATGCGCCCGAAGTGCCCGATGCGCCCGGAGTGCCCGATGCACCCGGAGCGCCGGAACCTCCCCCGACCTGATCGAGGCCGGCGTAGAGCGGGAAACGGTCCGCGAGGGCGCGCACCCGGGCACGCAGCTCCTCCACCGGCGCGGCGTGCCCGCCGATGAGAGCGCGGGCGATGATATCGGCAACCTCCGTGAATTCTTCCGGGCCGAAGCCACGGGTGGCCAGGGCCGGGGTGCCGATGCGCAGCCCGGAGGTAACGAAGGGCGGGCGCGGGTCATAGGGAACCCCGTTGCGGTTGACGGTAATACCGATGCTGCCCAGCAGGTCCTCCCCTTCCCGGCCGTTGATCGCGGCATTGCGCAGGTCCACGAGGACCAGGTGCACATCCGTACCCCCGGAAATAATCGAGATGCCGGCCTGCGCCACATCGGCTTCCGTGAGCCGCGCGGCCAGGATCTGGGCGCCTTCCAGGGTGCGGCGTTGGCGCTCACGGAATTCTTCCGTGGCCGCGTAGCCGAGGGCCACCGCTTTCGCGGCAACCACGTGCATGAGCGGGCCGCCCTGGTTGCCCGGGAACACCGCGGAATTGAGCTTTTTCCCGTATTCTTCCCCGCGGGCGGAGAGGATCATTCCCGAGCGGGGCCCGCCCAGGGTTTTGTGGATGGTGGTGGTGACCACATCCGAGTACGGGAGGGGATTGGGGTGCAGCCCGGCAGCCACCAGGCCGGCGAAATGGGCCATATCCGTCCAGAGCACCGCGCCAACTTCATCAGCGATGGAGCGGAAAGCCGCGAAATCCAGGTGGCGCGGGTAGGCGGACCACCCGGCGATAATCATGGCGGGGCGTTCGCGCAGCGCGGTTTCACGCACCTCATCCATATCGAGAAGGTAAGTTTCCGGATTGACGTGGTAGGCGGCTACCTCATAGTTACGCCCGGAGAAATTGAGTTTCATGCCGTGGGTGAGATGCCCGCCCTGATCAAGGGCCATGCCCAGAACTTTGGCCCCGGGTTTCACCATCGCGTGGTAGACGGCGGCGTTCGCCGAGGCCCCCGAATGGGGTTGTACGTTCGCGTAATCAGCCCCGAAGAGGCTTTTTGCCCGCTCAATGGCGAGGGTTTCGGCCTTATCCACCCATTCGCAGCCCCCGTAGTAGCGCCGCCCGGGATAGCCTTCCGCGTATTTATTGGTGAGAACAGAGCCCTGGGCTTGCAGGACCGCGCGGGAAACAAAGTTTTCCGACGCGATCATTTCCAAGCCTTCTTGCTGGCGGCGCAATTCTCCGGTGAGAATCGCGGCAACTTCCGGGTCCGCCACGGCCAAAGGTTCATCCAGTGGTGTACTCATGTCTCTCCTCCACACCTTCCACGCCTTCGCTGTTAGGTCGACAGTCTACCGCGGGGGTGCGACACAGAAACGCAGCGCTTAGGAAATCTTGGGTGCGCTGAGATCGGCGTGCGCCAAATCCGCGGCGGGGCTCTTCGTGACGAGTTTGTGGCCCCACCACAGGGCGAAGAACAGCGGCAATCCGATATAGGAGGAGAGCAGGTCGAGCGCGCCGCCGCCGGAGGTAATAATGAGGTAGCTCTGCCCCACAATCACCACCGCGCACATCACCAGCGCCACGATGGGGCCGGCCGGGTAGAACCGCGCCTTGAAGGGGAGTTCGTCGAGGCTCCGGCCCTGGGCGATGAAGGCGCGGCGGAAATTGTAGTGGCTCCACGCGATGCCCATCCACGTGATAAAACCGGCCAGCCCGGAGGCATTGACGAGCCAGGCGTAGGCTTTGCCGTCGCCCATGAAGGAGGAGATGAAGCAGGCGGTGGCCACCAGAATCGTGATGATCATGGCGTTGAGCGGGACGCCGCGGCGGGTCAGGCGCGCCAGGAATTTCGGGGCGCTTCCTTGTTCGGCAAGCGCGAAAAGCATGCGGGTGGATACGTAGAGTCCGGAGTTCCCGGCGGAAAGCACCGCGGTGAGAATAACGGCGTTCATGACCGCGGCCGCGAAAGCCACCCCGGCCCGCTCGAATACCAGAGTGAAGGGCGAGACGGCGATATCGGAGATGTCGGTGCGCAGCAGATTCGGGTCGCTGTAGGCCACCAGGGTGCCCACCACCACGATCGCGCCGATGTAGAAGATGAGGATGCGCCAGAAAACTGTGCGGGTGGCGCGCGGGACGGTGGTGGCGGGGTCGCGGGCCTCCCCCGCGGCGATGCCCACCATTTCGGTGCCCTGGAAGGAGAAACCGGCCACCATGAAGACCGCGAGGATGCCCGCACCGCCGTTCACGAAAGGCGCCTCGCCTTCCGTCCAGTGCGCGAGCCCCGGGCTGGCCCCGAACACACCTGCGATCATGAGCAGACCCACCGCGATAAAGGCCAGGACCGTTACCACTTTAATGAGAGCGAACCAGAATTCACCTTCCCCGTAGGTACGCACCGAGAGCGCGTTAAGCAAAATGAGGAGGGCCAAAAAGACCGCGGACCACACCCAGCCAGGGGTGTCCGGATACCAGTACTTCATGACGAGCGCCGCGGCGGATAGCTCGGCGGCCACCGTGATTGCCCAGTTGTACCAGTAATTCCAGCCGGTGGCGAAACCGAAAGAGGGGGAAACGAAACGCCGCCCGTATTCTTCGAAGGAGCCGGCCACCGGCAGGTAGGCCGCCATTTCGCCCAGAGATTGCATGAGGAGGTAGACCATCATGCCGATGAGCCCGTAGGCCACCAGGGCCCCGCCCGGGCCGGCCTGGCTGATTGTTTCTCCCGAAGCCACGAAGAGCCCGGTGCCAATCGCCCCGCCCACCGCGATCATGGTGAGGTGGCGGGCGTGCAGACCGCGTTGCAGCTGCGGCTCGGCGGATTGCGCAGATTGCACGGATTGCCCAGCTAGCTCGGGTTGCTCGGCCCGCTCAGCTTGTGCAGCTCGCCCAGGTTGTCCAGCTTGCTCTGGTGCCACGTTTTCTCAGCTCCTTCATCGCGGCGCCCCTGTGGGCGGGCCCGCTCCCCGCGGTGGCCGCGCCACCGCCTCAGTGCTTCGTTCGTACCGGCACACGGTAGTGTACGCCGCCACCGCGGCGCTATTGCTTCTCACACAGCGAGCCGCGGGTCTATTTCCGGCCGGTTCGAGGTGTAGCGGCCGCTCGCTCGGGGTATAGCGGCGGCTTCTTCGGGGTGTAGCGCGGTTTAGGGGCGGGTGTAGAGGCGGGTTTAGTGCGTGCTTGCGGCCCGCCGCGCCCCACTATTGTTCTGATATTCAATAAGAACGACGGCGCTGGCCACGTTGCCATCATGACTCATGGATACATGAATATTCACGCTCCCCAGGGTTTTATGGACCGCCCCGGCTATCGGTGCCCCGAGGATAATCGCGGGGCGCCCCCAGCGGTCATTGGTGACCTCGATTGCATCCCAATGCCCCTCGGGCAGCACCGGTTGAGAGCCATACAACGCCGCCGACCACGCCTTAATAAAAGCCTCTTTAGCCGCCCAGCGCGCCGCCAGATGCGGGGCGAGCTCCACGGCCGGGATAACGGTCTCAAATCCGGCTTCTTCCGCGGCCGGGGTGGCAAAAGCCCCGGCGGCCTCAGTGCGGGTGTGGCGTTGGGCCCGGCGGATCGCATAGCGCATTTCCCTCGCGGTAAAAACATTGCGGAAGCGGGAGCCGGGTAGATCCAGCTGCTGGGCGAAGGCATCGATGGCCACGGTATCGGTTCCAATTCCCGCTATCACGGAGTACTCCTTCCCGGTGACGTATCCGTTTGGCCAGCTCAGAGCCAAAGTAGCGCCGTCGTTCCTATGACTTTAGCTCCCGCGTGACTTTTCCCTTTTATGGTAGACGAGGCCGCCGCTCCCTGTCTGCTCTTCCCGAATTTTGCTTTTCCTCTACTATTCGCCGCTGAGCTGGAGAAAAATAGTCCCTATGGCATCGATAGAGACAACCGGTATCGAAATAGTCGACGATAGTGAGCGCACCGCGAAACCCCGGCATCTGTTCCTGCCGTGGTTCGCCTCGAATATCTCCGTTTTCGGGATGAGTTACGGGGCGTGGGTGCTTGGATTTGGTATTTCTTTCCCGCAGGCGCTGGTCATCACGGTAATCGCCGTGATTCTGTCCTTCGCCATTTGCGGGGTGATCGCGCTGGGCGGCAAACGCGGCTCGGTTCCCACGATGGTCATGTCGCGCGCGGCTTTCGGGGTCAGCGGCGCGAAAGTTCCGGGCATTATTTCCTGGCTGACCTCGATTGGCTGGGAGACCTCGCTGGCCATTACCGCAGTTCTGGCCACTAATACGGTGCTGGCGCGGCTGGGCTGGGCCGGGGAAGATTCCACCACGGTCAAGGTGGTGGCGGCGGCCATTGTGGCCACCCTCATCGTGCTGGGCGCGGTGGCCGGGTATCACATTATTATGAAAATGCAGGCGGTTCTCACCTGGATCACCGGCATCACCACCATTATCTATATTATTTTAGTTTTCCCACATCTCGACGCCGCCGCGCTTTTCTCTCACCCTTCCGGCTCGCTTGCGGCCATGCTCGGCGCTTTCGTTATGGTGCTCACCGGTATGGGCCTGGGCTGGGTAAATATCGCGGCGGATTGGTCGCGCTACCAGAGCCGCGAGGCGCGCGGCAGCCATATTATTTTCTGGAACACCCTGGGTGGTTCCCTCGGCCCGGTGGTCCTCATTAGTTTCGGGCTCATGCTGGCCGGTTCGGACGACGCGCTCTCCGAAGCCATCGGCGCCGACCCGGTCGGTGCGCTGGCCACCATCCTGCCCACCTGGTTCCTCCTCCCCTTCCTCCTCACCGCGATTCTCTCGCTGCTCTCGGGCGCGATTAACGGTATTTATTCTTCGGGACTCACCCTCCTGACCCTGGGGATTCGGATTCCGCGCCCCCTCGCCTCCCTCATCGACGGCGTCATTCTCACCGTGGGAACCGTGTACGTCACCTTCTTCTCGCCCACCTTTATCGGCCCCTTCCAGTCCTTCCTGGTCACCCTGGGGGTACCGCTTGCCGCGTGGACCGGCATTATGATGGCGGATATTACTTTGCGTAAGCGTGATTACGACGACGCCGCACTCTTCTCCCCCACCGGCCGCTACGGCAAGTACAACACGACCTCGCTGGCCATCCTGGCGGTGTGCTGCGTGATCGGCTGGGGTTTGGTAGTCAACGGCTTCTCCGATGCTCCCTTCAATGATTGGCAGGGCTACCTCCTCCCCCTCATCGGCGGGGTGGACGGTCCGCTCGGCTCGGGCAATATCGGCGTGATCCTGGCTCTCATTATTGGTTTCGTGGCCTACTACGGGCTGTGCGGGGCGCGGGTGCGCCGCCAGGAAGCGGAGATGATTTAGCGCTCGCATACACAAGTGGGGCGGACATTATTTATGCTGTCCGCCCCACTTTTATAATTTTATTTTTCTTGATATCCGCAAGATATCCTCGTTATTGCTACTTTTTAACCACCACTACGATAGCCCAGATGGAGAAGGCAATATTCACGATGGTGGCGAGAACCAGGAGAATGAAACCGAATCCGAGGTTGGCGAAACCGGCGAAGTCAGGAAGCTTGGACAGAGCGTTCATGATTCCAATGAACCACAGGAGGCCGAAGAGCAAGCCCACCCCGCCGGCGGTGGCCATGGTCCACTTCTTCTTGATAACAAGGGCGAGCGTGGAGAAAACAGCCGCGATGAGGTAGCAGAGCAGCACCATCCAGCCGATTTCCGAATCTGCGGTCATGAGGCTGACGGAGAACCCGAAGCTCGAAACCAGCGGCAGGAAAACGCTGAGCATCGCGAGCACCTGGGCGCCGATGAGCACCGCCGGAATAATCACATTCCACTTGGAAGCGCGCCCCGCGGAGGCAGCCGCGAAGCTCTGGCGCATCGCGCCGGCCTGCTGGGCGACCGCCGGAGCTACCCGGTTACTCACAAAATCCTTGGCCCCGGTGGCGAATTGCTTGAGACCTTCTTTCATGTCCCCCACGGAATTATCCGGAACCCCCGGCCCGGCTACCGCGCCCTGGGCAACGGCCTCTTGGTATTCCCGCAAGGTGGGTTCGCGGCCGTTATCCAGCTGGAAGCGGGCCTGCCACTGCTCAGCGGTGAGGGGCTGCGGGGCCTGCTGCGCGTGCGCGGCGGGCTGCTGGAACTGGGGTTCGGGCTGCTGATATTCACCAGACGGCTGCTCCGCGGCGGGCTGTTCTTCCGGCTGCGTTGCCGGTTGCGCTTCCGGTTGCTGGGACTGCGCAAACTGCGGGGCCTGCTGCGCCTGGGCTTCGGCCTGACGCTCGCGAATCCAGGACACCAGCGCCGGGTAGCACTGCGGATGAACCGCAATAGCATCCCACAGGTCGGGGCGCTGGGCCGCAATATCGGCAAGATCCCGCGCAGTAATCTGCGGGTCGCCTAAGTTTTCAAGGGTCATTGTGCGCGGATCGTACATCATAGCGGTTCCACTTTCTCCCATAGAATTTCCGTACCGCAAAAACGCGGACGAAAACCCCGTGTAGCTACCAATACTTTCTACGGTTAATATACGGAGTTTTCTCCTGTAGCAACAGTATCCCAGTTACCCTAGGTACGTGGGGTTTATGAAAAACTCTACAGGTACGACGGCGGGGCTCATCACGCGAGTTCCACCTTCCACGTCACCGTACTCCATCTGTGAGGAAGGACTTCTTATGACTAACGGACCTGATCAGTTCCCATCGTCCACGCCGGTGCCCCCGCCTCCACCTCCGCCCCCCTCCGCGCCAACTCCCTCTGCGCCGAGCCCGGAGGACGCGGAGCTAACCCGGACGATTCCGCCTGTCGAGGAGGCGCCGGCAGCCCGGCCCGAGGCTACCCCTGCGCATCCGCTTGCGATCCCGGTGCCTCCCCCGCCTCCCGAACCGCCGGCCCACGAGCCGCCGGTCTCCGAGCCGCCGGCCCCCGCGCATGCCGCAGATGAGCAGCCCGAAGAGCAACCTACCGAAGACGAAGCTACCCCACAGCCCGATCCGGAAGCCACGCTCGCCGCGGAGATCCCCGCGGCGGATTCGCCCGCGGCAGCGGCGCCGTCGCCCCTATCGCCAAGTGAGCCGGAAGCGTGGATCACGGCCGATGTTGATGCGGGCGCGCCCACCCGTACCGCGCTTCCGCGGATGCTCGAGGATATTCCGAGCGCGGCCAGTGCTGGGGCTGCCCCGGATGCGCTACCAGCTCCGGATTCGGTACCGGCCCCGGGTTACCCGCCCGCTCCCGGTTATGCACCGCAGCCCGGTTACGGCACCACGCCGCAGGGCTACGCGCCTCCGGGCGGGTACGGCACCGTGCCGAGCCCGGCCGCCGGCCCCGGAATGCCGGGCGGAATGTACGCCGCCGCCCCGGCCCCGGCGCTTCCGCGGGAAAAGAAATCCCATAAGAAATTGTGGATTAGCCTGGTGGTTTTGCTGGTGCTCGTCGTGGCGGGAGTTATTGGTTTTAAGGTGACGGCCAGTAAATTCGCGCCGGAGAAAACGGCCGAGGCGTATCTTTCCGCGATTGTGGAGGGGAAGGCCAGCGCTGCGCTTGAGGTGTACGACCCGAATGTGCGGTCCGGGGAGCGCCTGCTCCTCAGCGACGAGATTTACAGCAAGGCCACGAACCGTCCCACCGATTTTGAGGTGATTTCCGCTTTTAAGCAATCCCAGCCGGGCGGGAAAAATACCGTGCACGTGAGTGCGGAATTCACCATCGATATGAAGAAATATCCCGTTGACCTCACCCTCAGCGAGCGCGGCAAGAAATTCCTGTTCTTCTCCGAGTGGCAGGTCACTGATGCGCCGCTGGGGACCGTGGAGCTGCGTTCCGCAACGCCGCAACTCAGCGTCAATGGGGTCGACGTCGATCTTTCGACCACGGTGGACCCGGCCACGAAGGGCGAGCGCGCCAGCGAGTACTATTCGCTGCCCGCGTTCCCGGGGACCTACACGGTGGGCGCCCAGGGCGGTGACACCTTCGTGAGCTTTGGGGAGGCGGAGAGCGTATCCGTTCCGGTTATTGGCCCGGGTTCCTCGGCCGCCATTGAACCGAGCTTCACTCCGGAGGTGGCCGCGGAAATCCAAAAGCAGGTGAATGCGCGGTATGAGGCGTGCATGCCTGCCGATACCTTCGAGGTGAAAGACTGCCCCGAATTGAATATGAGCGATCCCGTTTTTCAGGCGGTGACGGAGATTCGGCGCTCGTGGAAGGAGGAACCCAAGGTCGAGGTGGAGGCCTCCAGCCTGCGCTACGAGAATGGCGCTTATGTGGGCACCGCCACGATCAAGGGCAAGGCCGTTATTAATTACAAACAGCGCTACAGCGAGAAGGATCCGTGGAAGGAATCGGAGTGGCCGGTCAATATCAGGGTGAACCGCACCCTGCGCTTCGAAGTGAAGGACGGGGCGATCACGGTGGATTTCTCCAAGGATAATTACGGCTGGTAAAAGCGGCTGCGGTCACGGAGCGCTGATGTGATTACGCACTGCTAGACAGCAACCGGGGCGGGGTGGTTCGTGATGAACTGCCCCGCCCCGCTCTTATGGGATGGATCCGCTCTGCTTTAGCTCTGCTTTAGCGCAGCTGGTACTTTCCGTTCACCAGGCGGTAGCGCGGATCGAGGAGCAGCGCCGCTTCGCCTTCGTGGCGGTCCCCGGCGAAGCGCTCATCCACCGAGGTTTCGGTGTAGAGCGGCGCGTGGCCGACCATTCCGGCAACCAGGTGGCGTGCGCCTTCCAGCAGGCGCATATCAGCGCTCTCCCGCCACAGCTGGGCTGCCTTCGCGCCGTTGGTGCGCGCGATAGCCGCTTCGAAAGCCGCCGGGTGCACGAGCATCATGAGCGCGGAAACATGCCCGAAGCCGAGCGAAGTCAGCACGGCCGCCTTGATATCGCCCACCTCGAGAACCTCGCGCGGCCACACCAGGTAGCTGCGTTCCTCGAAAGCCGGATCGGAGCAGTCCAGGGCCTTATTCCCCGGGATCTTCCCGGTGGCGAACATCTGGGTGATGCCAGCCATCTGGAAGAGCGCCGCCCCGCCCTTGGAATGCCCGGTCAGGGTCTTCTGGGAAACCACGTAGAGCGGGTTACCCGCGCTGCGGCCCAGCGCCGTGAAGAGGCGGTCGTGAAGTTCCGCTTCGTTCGGGTCATTCGCATTGGTGGAGGTGTCGTGCTTGGAAAGCACGGCGACGTCGTCCACACTCACGCCGAGGGCGCGCAGGTTCGTGGCCAGCACGGAGTTCTCTCCGCCCATGCCGGCGGCCAGCGCTCCCAGGCCCGGTGCCGGAATCGAGGTTTGGATACCGTCCGCGAAGGAACGGATATAGGCCACCACCCCGTAGACGGGCAGCCCCATCTGGGCGGCCACGTCGCCGCGGGCCAGCAGCACCGTGCCACCGCCGCAGGCTTCCACGAAGCCACCGCGGCGCAGATCGCCAGCGCGGGAGAAGAAGCGCGGGTTGATGCCCTTCTTCGCCATAGCGGCAGAATCCGCCGTCGCATTCATATCACCGAAACCGATGAGGGACTCGACCTGCACGTCATCAATCGCGCCCGAGACCACGAACTGGGCCTTGCCGGTGGCGATCTTATCCACGCCTTCTTCCACGGACACCGCGGCGGTCGCGCAGGCACCGATCGGGTGAATCATGGAACCGTACCCGCCCACGTAGGCCTGCATGGTATGCGCGGCGATCACATTCGGCAGGGTTTCCTGGAGGATATCCTGCGGGTAGTCCTTACCCAGGAAGCGATCCACGTACAGGCGGCGCATGGAGGTCATCCCGCCGAAGCCAGTGCCCTGCGTGGAGGAAACATCCACCGGGTGCACGTATTCGAGCAGCTCCGCCGGGGAGAACCCGGCCGAGAGGAAGGCATCCACCGCCGTCATGAGGTTGTAGATAGCCATGCGGTCCGCGCTCTCCACCAGCGATGCCGGGATCCCCCACTTGGCCGGATCGAAATCGGTGGGGAACTGCCCGCCCACGCGGCGGGTGAGGGTGGTACGGCGCGGCATATAGGTCAGTGCCCCGGCCTTGCGGGTCACCCGCCATTCGCCGTCTTCCTCGAAGAAGCTGGTGAAGCTCGGATCCGCTTCGGCGTGGGCGCGGGCTTCCGCTTCGCTGCCCACCGTGAAGGTCACGTCCTTCTCCAGGTAGACCGGGGCGATATCGGTGGTCCCGATATCGGCCAGCGGCCCGTCATCCACGAAGGCGCGGATACCCGAACGTGCCACAACTTCATCGCGGTAGCGTTCGAAAATATCCTCTTCGGGAACCAGCTCGCCCTCGGGGGTGTACCAGCCCGGCTTCGGGGTATCGAACCAGGTGAGCAGGCCCATCATCCAGGCCAGCTCCAGCACCCCGGCCGGGGTGAGGTCCACATCGCCGTCGCTTTGAATCCCCAATTCGGCTTCCCACCGGGTACGCGAGCTGCCCCACGGACCGGTTTCTCCCAGCCCCACGATCACCACGAGGTCCTCGGGCTTGGCGCTGCCGCTCCCGAAAGCACCCAGGTCCATGGTCGGCTGGTGGATGCTCACCGGGCTGGGCAGGGCCCGCACGCTCGGTGCGGCCTGCGCTGCCGGAGCGGGGGCGGCCGGCGTGATGCTCGCGGCCAGTTCGGGCAGGTTAATATCACCCAGCCCACCGGTCATATCGTGGATAACCGGCGCGGTGCGGGCAGCCGCCACCGATTCGGGGGTGAAGAGGGTGAGCAGTTCGCGTCCGGCTTCCACCGTGGACCAGGTATGCACGCCCTTGGCTTCCACAGCTTCCACCAGCGGATCATTCCCGCCCATGAGGCCGGTGCCGCGCACCCACCCGATCTTCGCGTGCGCGATAGTGGTGCGCTGCCCCCACGGCTCCACGCGCCACTTATTGACAACGGCATCCAGCGCGGCCTTGACTTCGCCGTAGGCGCCGTCCCCACCGAAGGAGCCCCGGTTCGGGGAGCCCGGCAGAATCACGTGCATGCGATGGTCAATGGCGGCATCGGTGCCCAGGCTCGCGAGGGTGCCGATGAGGCGTTCCACGCTCCACAGCAGCACGCGGGCCTGGTTTTCCGCTTCGGGGCCGGCATCGCTGAGGTAGCCGCTCACCCGCGGTGCCGCGAAGGGCACCAGGAGGTCAGGAATGAGGGCCGGCTTGACGAGCTTCGAGGTGGCACCCACCGTTTCACGCTGCTCGGCGCCGATCCACGCGGTGATCGCGTCGACGTCGCGGAAGGAAGCGAGGTTGGCGGGGATAAGCCACAGTTCGGCACCGTTGATGGCGTTCTCACGGTAGAGCTTCTTAGCGAAGTTCAGGCGCGCGGTGGAGATACGCGAGGAAGTGGCGACGACGGTTGCCCCGCCGGCCAGCAACCCGGCCACCACCGCACCCGCGATGGAGTTCTCCGCCATACCGGTCACCACCGCAACCTTCCCGGCGTAGATCCCCGGGGTGGTATCGCGGGCAGCGCGGGCGATCTTCGTCAAGCGCGCCGCGAGCTTGGGATTACGGGCCGCCTGCCATTCGGCCTGGCGGGCCACTTCTTCCCCAACGCCGGTGAAATTGGCGTTCACTTCGCGCCCGAAGGCGATCTTGGCCACGTCCTCGCGGGCGGTGGCCCAGCGGTCGCACAGGCGCACGGCCTGGGCCGGGTCGAAGCGCGGGGTCACGAAGTCTTCCCAACCGCTGCCCAGTTCCGCGCTCATCGCTTCGCGCAGGGCTAGGTCATCAGCGGTTGCGGGCGCCTCGGGGCGCTCGTTGTGGCCGAGGCGCGCGAGCAGATCGCGCGCGGTTCCGGCCAGGATCGCGTCCATACGTTCGGCATACGCGTCCAGGGCAGCGGAATCGACGACGCCGCCCGCCCCGCTCCCGGTACTCGGGAGCGCAACGTTGATGCCGTGGGCCGCGCCCACCGCCCGCACCGCCGCGTCGATGAGTTCATCGAGCTGGGCGGCCGAGGTGGGGGCCAGCGGGAGGGTAGCCAGTTCATCGCCGCGCACCGACTTACCTTCGCGGGTACCCAGGAGGATGGTGGCGGTCACGTGGGCCACCCAGCCTTCGCCGAGCTGCCAGGTATCCTGCACCCGCTGGGCCACCCGGGCCGGCTTAGCGCCGGCCGCACCGGTGAGCGAACGCAGCCGGTCCGCGATAGCTTCGCGCAGCACGCTCCCGAAGGGCTTATAGGAGTGGGCGGCCTGATCCACCTGGGAAACCAGGGTGGCCAGCGGTGCTTCCGCGGCGCCGTCCATGGAGGCCAGGTCGAATTCGGCGGTCATATCCATGAGGATCTGGTTGCGCTTGGAGGAAACCCCGTTGGTGAGGGTTTCGACCGAGTCGGCATCGCCCATCTGATCCAGGCGGATCTTCGTGGACCAGGCGAGCAGGACGCGCAGGGCATCCCCGGCCCGGAAGGGCAGGTCCGCGGTCGGTTGGCCATCGCCGGCCGGAGCCGCGGCGGGTGCCGGGGTTGCTGCCGCGGCCGGCGCGGCCGCAGCGGCGCCAGCAGCAGCCGCATCCGGTGCGGGAGCAGCAGCTTCCGGAGCAGCAGCAGCGGTTTCGGGGGCCGGGGCCGCGGCGGTATCGCCGCCGTTCGCCGCAGCGCCATTGGCACCGGCCGCAGCCGCCGCGCCGTCCGCGAATCCATCTTCAGCAACCGGGGCGCTGGCAACATCCTCGTGCAGAACGCGCTTGGCGTCCCGTTGCACGTTGTATACGCTCACGTGGCGCTGGGCGTGCTTGGGTAGCGCGAGGGTGCGGGTGGCCATATTCGCCAGCGTCGGCGAAGCGGCCAGGCCGATTTCCACGATATCTTCCACCCCGGCCTCAATGAGGTAATCCTGGGTTTCAATCCAGCGCACCGGGGAGGCAAATTGCCAGGCCAGCAGCTCGATGAGGATCTCGCGGGCGGTACCCACCCGGTCGCGCTCCACGCGCGCGGCCAAATCATCGCGAATCTCGCGCACCACCGTTGAGGGAACCACCTCGAGGAGGGCATCGCAGAATTCTTCCGTCAGCTCGAAGGGGCGGGCCACCAGGTTAGGCAGGTAGCGCCCTTCAAGAATTTCGAGCTTAATATCCGCGGGAACAATAGCGCGCAGGGTATCGCCAAATTCGGCTACGCCGGTGCGCAGCACGCTGGAATGGAAGGGAACATCAATACCGGGAACCAGCATGAAGGGACGTTTGCCCCCGGCCTGCCGGGCCCGCTCATTAGCGTCCTTTTCCAGGGCTTCCAAGCCCGCCACGGTTCCGGCCACCGCGTACTGGGCGCCGGCCAGGTTGTAATTAACGATCTCGAGGAATTCCCCGGAAGCGGCAGCTACCTGCGCGACGTAGTCGCGCACGGCGTCGTCGCCCACCCCAAATTGGTTGGGACGCAAGGCACCCATGCGGTAATTCGAGCGGCCCTGCTCATCGCGTTCCACCAGGTGATGCATGGTGGTACCGCGCCGGTACACGATTTCCAGCACGTCCTCGAGGCTGAAGACCTGCGAGTAGGCGGAAAGCGCATTGTATTCACCCAGGGAATGCCCGGCGAAGTAAGCACCGCTTACCAGTGAACCCTGTTCACGCAGGCGCGAGGTTTGGGCGAAGGCCACGGTCGCGAGCGCCACCTGGGTGAATTGGGTGAGGTTAAGGACCCCGTCCGGGTGGCGGAAGATCTCGTCACGCACCCGCAGTTCCACGGGGTTATCGCGCACCACCGCGAGGATGGAGAAGCCGAGGGCGGAACGGGTATGCCGGTCGGCGCGTTCCCACACCTCGCGCACGGCAGCGGAGGCTGCCCGGTCATCGAGGGTCATGCCGCGGGCCTGGATGCCCTGGCCCGGGTACACATAGGCGGTGCGCGGGGCGCTCACTGTGCAGGAAGCCTGGGAGACCACGGTATCCCCGCAGCGGGCGGTCACGTCGAGGGCGAGCCCGCCCCCGCGCACCCGGCCCACGCGCTCCACGGTAATATCCACCGCGTCGCCGAGGTTCACCATGCCGAACATGCGGTAGGTCCACCCGGTGATATGCATGGGGGCGCGCCCGGCCACCGGATCGGCCACCGCGTGCTGGGCGGCGGCGCACAGCCACATGCCGTGCACCAGCGGGGCATCCATTCCCGCCACCAGCGCGGCGTTGCGGGATACGTGAATCGGGTTGAA
This sequence comes from Actinotignum timonense, assembly GCF_030216305.1. Lineage (GTDB taxonomy): Bacteria > Actinomycetota > Actinomycetes > Actinomycetales > Actinomycetaceae > Actinotignum > Actinotignum timonense_A. The sequence continues at coordinate 357,266 of NZ_JASOKT010000001.1, forward strand.
ATCACCGGAAACAATCGCGAAAGCCGTCATATCGGTGGGGGCCTGCACGGTGACCTTGCGCAGCACCGAACGGGGGGTGTCGATAATATCGGCATCCACTCCCCCGCGGGCGGCCGGTTCGGAGGGCAGTTCCGTGGTGGTGGCGCGCCCGCGCATGGCGAAGCGTTCCTGGAATTCCAGCACCACGGTGCCATCCTCGCGCGCAACATTCGTGCGGATGGTCAGCACCCGGCCGGCCGAAGATTCGGCCACGGATGCCACCCAGGAGCGCGCGGTGAGCTGCCCGGCTTCCAGGATCTCCTCCACCGGCACATTCACCTTTTCCAGGTGATCAAGATGCACGCCGGAGAGCAGCCCTTCAATAATCGGGTAACCATCGGCTTCGCCCGAACCCATCGCGGAATAGATGGTGGGCCAGCACGAACCGAGCAGCGCGGAGGGCACGGCCGTCGGGGTGCGCCCGGCCGGCGCGGTAATCCCCGCGTGCAGGGTGTTGATCTCCGGGGAGACCGCGAAGGTGAGGGTGGCAACGCCGTCGATCATCTCGGGTTGCTTCGTGATGGGGGTGCCGCCCAGGGTGGTGGTTCCCACCCCGGACATCGCGGCGAGCACCTCGCGCATGGCCGCTTCCAGGCGGGCATCATCCACCACGGGCAGCCCGCCGGTGGCTACCGATTCGGGCAGCAGCAGCGGGATGCGCATATGCCGCACCACGTGCTGGTGCGCCTGGGTGCCATCCCAGAGGGTATCGAGGGGCACGAAGATTTCCAGGCCCTCCGGGGTATCGCGGATTTCCGCTTCCGGAATGAGGTGGGCCGGGTTGGTGGCCAGGTGGCCGTGCCACACGATGAAGGGGGTTTCCCGCAGGAAGGTTTCCCGGTCGCGTGCCGCGCGGGAGAAGGCCGGCTGGGCCTGCGCCCCGGCCGCGCTCACTCGGGCCACGGCGTCTTCTTCGTAGCGGCCCAGGATATCGGCGATGGGCTCATCGACCTTGGTGATGGCGGCCACCGAGGTGGGGCCGGGAATAATACGGACCTGGTCCGCGGTGTAGCGCGGGTTGTGGGATTGCCACAGCGAATCCGAGCCCCAGAAGCGCAGCACCTGCTCGTTAATCACCGGCACGAAAGGCACCGGCTTGGGGTACTTGGAGGCCAGGGCCACGAACCAGGCTTCGTCCTGGGCGAGCACGGTGTGTTCTTCCGCGCTCGGGTAGGCGGCGAGGAAGCGCTGGAGCGCGGCCTGCGGATCGGCGGCGGCATCGGCCTGGGTCGGGAAGAGCGTGGGAACATCCCCGCTTTCCGCTTCGCACAGGCGCGCTTCGAAACGCTGAAGCATTTCCCAGAAGCGGGTTTGGGTGGGTTCGTCGGCCCAGGGCACGGTCAGTTCCACGTAGCGGCGCAGCGCCTGGGCGTAGGTCATCTGCGCGATATCCCCGAAGTAGGGCTTCGCGGTGGCGTTGATCGCGGTAATAATTTCCTCGCGGCGCGCGGCGATGGCCTCGGCATCCCCGTCCACTTCCACGAGGAGGCGGGCGGCGCGGGCGGCCGCGTTTTCCACATTGTAAATATCGGCGTGCAGGGAGGACTGGGTGGAACAAATACCACCGCGGGTCGAGCCGGCCGCCACCCAGCCGCCGTTATCATCCGGGCTCACACCGGGCGTATCAACGAGCAGCTGCTTGACGTCCGGATTCGTTTTCGCTTCCTTCGCGGCCATGGCCGCGGTTCCGATGAAAACGCCGTCCACGGGCATGGGTCGCATACCGTAGGCCTGCGCCCACGTTCCGGTGAGGAACGACGACGCCCGCTCGGGAATGCCCAAGCCGCCACCCACGGTAATAATGAGGCCGGCCTCACGCATCTGGCCGTAGGTCGCGATGAGCAGGTCTTCCAGGTTCTCCCAGGAGTGGTGCCCGCCGGCGTGGCCGTCTTCTACCTGCGCGATCAGCGGGGCACCCGGGCATGCCTTGGCGATCTCCACGAGCTGGCGAATCTGGGCCACGGTGCCGGGCTTGAAAGCAATATAGGGGAAACCTTCGGCGCGCAGGCGCGCGATAAGTTCGAGGGCTTCGTCCTTTTCCGGAATTCCGGCGCTAATGACCACGCCGTCCAGGGGCGCCCCGGCGGCGCGCTGGCGGGAAACCAGCCGGCGCGAGCCGAATTGGAGATCCCAGAGGTAGCGGTCCAGGAACATGGTGTTGAACTGGGCTACCCGGCCCGGTTCCAGGTGCTCGCGCAGGGTGGAGAGGTTTTCCGCGAGGACTTCTTCGGAGACCTGCCCGCCCCCGGCGAGTTCGGTCCAGTAGCCGGCGTTGGCGGCGGCCGCCACGATTTCCCCGTCCACGGTGGTCGGGGTCATCCCGCCGAGCATAATCGGGCTGCGCCCGGTCAGCCGCGAGAAAGCGGTATCCAGGTAGGTATGGCCCTTGATCTGGCGCAGCTGCGGGGCGTATTCGGACCAGTCGCGGGTGCGGGTCACGCGCGCCACCCCGGTCACCAGGTCATCGCGGGCCGCGGCGGTGGAGGCATCCACGTAGCTCACCCCGGTACCGGCCAGGTTTTCCAGGGCGATGGTCTTGAGGTTCGGGCCCGGGCCCAGGTCCACCACGAAACCGGCCGGGGTGCCGCCCTGCCCTGCTTCGTCCAGGGCGGCGGCGAATTCCGCGGTCCAGTCCAGGCTGGCGGTGAGCACGGCGCGGGCCAGCTCATCGCTGCGTTCCACATTGAGGGAGCAGCGAGCCGCCCAGGCGTCCACCAGGGCCACGGCCGGTTCGAGGAGCGGGGAATGGAAGGGAGCTCCCACGTTGAGGAATTCGCAGACCGGGTGGAGGGCTTCCCCGCCGGTGAGTTTATCGGCGCGGGCACGCGCTTCCCGTTCAGCTTCGCGTTCGATGAGGGCTACCAGGGCGGTGAGGGCGGCCGGGCGCCCGGATACCACGCAGGCTTCCCGGGAATTAATAATGGCAACATCCGCATCCGGAACCTTGGCAGCCAGGCGGCGCAGCAGCGGGGCACCCACGCCACGCACCGAGAGCATGGGGCTGGCATCCTTGCTCGCGGTAATCCCGAGTTCGCCGCTGACCTTGGAGGCGGCCGCCCCGATGAGCCGGGCGAGGGCAAAAATACTGGCCGGATCGCTGGATTCCACCATGGCGGCGGCCAGCACGCCCTGGGAATGCCCGATGGTGGCGGTGGGGCGCACCGCCAGGTCGCGGTAGGCCCCGTACTGGCTGAGCAGGATACCGGGAACCGAGGTGTGGGGGGCGCGCCCGGCGCTGGCCGGGCCGCGCAGCCCGAGCAGGTCGAGGCGCCCGGCGGAAATCACGGTGAGTTCGGGGAGCACCGGGGCGAGGATCTCCTCGGCCGCCGCGTCCACCTCGGTCAGGTCCGCGCGCAGCCGCGCGGAGGTGAGCAGCTCATCTAATTCGGCGCGCCAGGGGGTACCCTGGCCGGCGAATTGGAGGATCCACGGGGAAGCCGGCGGGGTGGCCGTCAGGGATTCATACACGCTGGTCATAGTGTTCTTTCTGCTAGATGCGGGAGGTCCCGCGAGGCAATTCTTGAAAAATGGAAAGATCGAAATTGGGTTCGGGGCGGGCCGCTACATGGGAATATTCCCGTGCCGGCGCTCGCCGGGATGCGAGCAGTCTTTGGTGGCGAGGATGCGCAGGGATTCAATGAGCACCCGCCGGGTATCTTCGGGGGCGATAATGCCGTCCAGCTCCCCGCGTTCCACGGAGAGGAAAGGATTGACATTCTCGCGGGTGTACTCTTCGATGAGCTGCTGGCGCACCGCCGCCACATCCTCACCGTTCTGTTCGGCTTCCCGCAGGCGCCGTCGCCCTGTAATAGCGACCGCGCCCTCGGCGCCGAGCACCGCAATTTCCGCACCCGGCCACGCGAAGTTGAGGTCCCCTCCCAGGGACTTCGACCCCATCACGATATAGGCGCCCCCGTAAGCTTTACGCAACACCACGGTCACAAGGGGCGTCGTCGCATTCGCGTAGGACCAGATGAGCTTCGCGCCGCGGCGAATAATCCCGGCCTGCTCCTGTTCGGTGCCGGGCCGGTAGCCGGGCACGTCCACGAGGGTGATCACGGGCACGTGGAAAGCATCGCAGAATTGCACGAAACGCCCGGCTTTTTCGGAGGCGTCCACGTCCAGGGTGCCGGCATCCACGAGCGGCTGATTGGCCACGATCCCCACCGACTGCCCGGCCAGCGCCGCGAATCCCACCACGATGGAACGGGAGAAATGCTCCTGGACCTGCACGAATTCCCCGTAATCCACGAGGTTCGCGATGACGTCGAGCATATCGTAGGGCTGCTTGGTGGAGGCGGGCACCAGATCGGAAAGGTGGCGGGCGCACTGGGTATCCGTGGCCGTTTCCTCGTAATCCCAGCGCGGCAGCTCCGCGTCGCAATGGGCGGGCAGGTAGGTGAGGAGGGTGCGGGTGTAATCGAGGGCATCGTCCTCGTTCGCGGCCAGGTAGTGAGCCACCCCGGATTGGAAATTGTGGAGGGTCGCCCCGCCCAGGTCATCGAAGGAGACCTCTTCCCCGGTGGTCGCCTTGACGACGTCCGGTCCGGTCACGAACATATGCGCGTTATCGCGCGTCATAATAATGAAATCGGTGAGGGCCGGCCCGTAGACCGCGCCGCCCGCGCAAGGTCCCAAAATGACGGAGAGTTGCGGGATAATGCCCGATGCCGCGATTGTTTTCTTGAAGATACGGCCGTATTGGGAAAGGGCGACGACGCCGTCCTGGATGCGGGCGCCACCCGAATCAAGCAGGGAGACCATGGGGATGCGCAGCTCAAGGGCTTTGTCCATGAGGGCCACGATTTTATCGCCCTCAGCTTCGCCCAGGGTGCCCCCGGATACGGAGAAGTCCTGGGCGTAGACCGCTACGAGCTGGCCGTCCACCTGGCCAATTCCGGTCACCACCGCGGCGCCCCGGAAGCCGCGCCCCAGGTTCCCGCCGGCGAACTGCCCGATTTCGGTGAAGCTGCCCTCATCGCAGAGCAGGGCGATGCGCTCCCGGGCGGTCTTTTTGCCGTGGGCGTGCTGGCGCTGCGCGGCGTGTTCCTCGGCCTGCCGGGCCAAGTCGTTTTGGTATTCCGCGAAACGCACCCGGTCCACCTGCTGGGCGCTGTGATCCAGGGTTTGCCATTCGTGGGCGGAACGTAATTCAGTCAGCGACATGATTCTCCTTCGCTACTTTCGGGCAGGGGCTGGGCTGGTTGCTAGGCATCGGCGCCCACCACCCGCACGAGGGGTTGGAAGGCCGCCACGGTGGCCCCGGCCCGCACTTCCACGTCGGTCACTTCGCCATCGCGCGGCGAATACACGTAACTTTCCATCTTCATGGATTCGAGTACCACGAGCAGATCGCCTTCGTGGACCTTATCCCCCGGTTCCACCACCACGCGCACCACAATCGCCTGGATGGGCGAGTTCACCATTCCGCTCGGATCGGTCAGGTCCTGGGCCGGCATCGCGGTGCGGGAGGCCGCCTGGGAGCGGCGCGGTTGCAGGGTGCGGCGGGCCACGTGCGAGCCGGTGGCGATGAGCGCGGCCGGGAGGGTCATGCGCATGCGCCGCCCATCCACTTCAATAACGAAGGTGTGCCGCGGTTCTTCATCCCTAACGGGCGCCGGAGTAGCAACAGCCTGGGTATTTTCGTAAGCAGGGAGCACGGTATCTTCCAGCCAGCGAGTGGATGGAATATGCCCGGCGAATTCCTCCATGGCCAGCACATCGCGGTACATGGCGCAGGGGGTGGCCACCCCGGTGATCTGCAATTCCGCGAGGGCGCGGCGCGAGCGGGCAATAGCTTGCTCACGGTCCGGGGCGGTCACCACAAGCTTGGCGAGCATGGGATCAAAATCGGCGGTCACAATATCGCCTTCTTCAATTCCCGATTCGATACGCACCCCGTGCCCGAGCGGCCAGCGGATTATTTCGATGGTTCCGGTGGAGGGCACCATCCCGGTGGCCGGGTCCTCGCAGGTAATCCGGAATTCGAAAGAGTGGGCGCGCGGTGCGGGAACTTCGGAGAGTTCCGCGCCGGAGGCAATGAGGATTTGTTCGCGCACCAGGTCCATGCCCGTTACTTCTTCGGACACGGTGTGTTCAACCTGGAGGCGCGGATTCACTTCCAGGAAATTGACTCGCCCATCGGGTTCCACCAGGAATTCGCAGGTACCCAAACCAACGTAATCCACCGCTTCGAAAAGCCGGCGCGACCATTCGGTCACGATTGCTTCCGCGTTGCCGGGCAGCAGCGGGGCGGGTGCTTCTTCGATGAGTTTCTGGTTGCGGCGCTGGGCCGAACAATCACGGGTGGAGATCACCGCGAAATTCCCGTGGGAATCGCGCGCTGACTGCGTTTCAATATGGCGGGCGGTGCGAATAAAACGCTCCACGAAATAGGAATCCAGGTCCGCCCCGTGGGCGGCGAAGAAGCGGTCCAGGTCAGCGGCTTCGTTATGGATGGTGATGCCGCGCCCGCCCCCGCCGTCGGCCTTCTTCGTGACAATCGGGAAACCGAAGCGCGCCACGAACTCGTCCACGCCGGCGCGCCCTTGCACCGGGTCAGATACGCCAGGCACCGGGGCCACGCCCACCGATTCAGCTAGCCGGCGCGCCTGGATTTTATCGCCGAGGCGGTGGAGCACCGCGGGGGCCGGGCCGATCCACGTGAGGCCCGCCTCGATTACCGCGGTGGCGAATTCGGGAACTTCGGAAAGAAAACCGTAGCCGGGATGCACGGCGTCCGCGTGGGAACGCTTCGCAATCGCGATGATTTTCTCAATATTCATATACGTATCGGCGTACGCGGTGCCCTCCAGCGCGTAGGCACTATCGGCATCCTCCACGAATTGGGCTTCGCGATCAGCGTCCGCATAGACCGCCACCGCTTTCATCCCCATATCGTGGGCGGTGCGAATAACGCGCTCGGCAATTTCGGAGCGATTGGCAACCAGAATTTTTTTCATCACTACTTTCCTTCCGAGGGCGCAACCCGACCCAGGAGCGAGACTTCTCCGGTGGAAATACGCACGTCACCGGCAGTAGTGGCGACCACGAGGGCGCCGTCGGCTAAAATCTGCACCCCGCGCCCGTGCACCGGAGTATCGCGCGGGCGGTTGACGGTAATGCCCTCGCGCAGGGTTGCGCAGGTGGCATTGAGTTCAGCTAAGAGCCCGGAGCGTTCTGCCGCACTGGTGGAGCGTTCTGCCGCGCTGCTCCCTGCATCGCTCGCCTCCAGGTCACCCGCGGCCATTTCGGGTACGACGGCGCCGCTAGCTGCCGCAGTACTTATTCCGCTCTCACAGGCACTCATGAGGGCGGCCAGCCGGGCCCCGAGCTCGCGCAGGTAGGCGGCGGCTGCCTCATCGCGGCTAGGAACCGGGAAGCCGGCGGTGGCTAGCGAAGCCGAGGTGGGGGTAGGAAGTTCCTCGGCGCGCAGCCCCAGGTTGATTCCCACCCCGAGCACCACGCCAATATTCCCGGCCGCGTCTGTACTCACCACTTCACCCAGCAAGCCGGCCAGTTTCGCGGCGTGCGGGCGGGTAACAATATCATTGGGCCAAGAAATCGCCACGTCAGCCCCGAGTTTTTCCAGGGCGGCGCGCGCGGCTAGGGCCCCGGCGAACGTCACCCAGCTCAGTTCCGCGCGCACTGTTTCCGGCACCGCGATGAGCACCGAGAAAAGCAGGGAGCCATCTTTGGTAGCGAACCAGGAGCGGCCCATGCGCCCGCGCCCATCACTTTGTTCATCGGCGATAAGGCCGCAGACCAGCCCGGATGCGGGCACGCCCCCGGAATTGAGCCAGAGTTCGGCCAGGTCATCCTGGGTGGATGTGGTCAGATCGGTATGCAGGAGCGCAGCACCGGGGAGCCCTACCTCCCCCAGCGCGCTCGCGGTACGCGGGAAGAGCACGTTTCCTGAATGCACGTTGCTCACCTCAGCCTTCTTTCCGGCGGGTCACCCCACCGCTAACCTACTAATGCGTAACCTTACGTAATCGTAACTTACGGATTCGTAACATGCCCACTCCTTCGCGGTGCGCCACCGTTAGACCTCTCACATCTACGCCGCACAAAGCCCGAAAATACGCCAAAGCGGCCATTATCTACCCGCATATTCACATTTTTATACATGCACACGTATATTTACTGGCTATACTTGGGATTGTTCCGAGTATTTTCCACCCGAACACTGAAAAAACATTCACCGTAGGGGAAGAAAATGAAGAAAACAATCGCGCTGCTTGCTGCCAGCCTCCTCACGCTGGGCGCCTGCTCCAATGATGAGGCTGCTTTGACGGATTCCACCGCCGCAGCTGATCCGGGTGAGTCCGGTTTCGCTGTTGATGGCATCGCGGCAGATTCCGCCGTCGCTGCCCTAGTGCCTGCGGATGTTACCGCGCGCGGGCAATTGCGCAACGGCGCGTCTACCGATTACGCTCCCGCGGAATACCGCAAGGCGGACGGGCAGACCCCCACCGGTTACGATATTGATCTCACGCGCGCCATCGCGAAAAAGATGGGACTCAAAGACGGCACCACCACGCACGTGGAATTTGATTCGCTCCTCCCCCAGATCGGAACCAAATTCGATGTGGGCCTGTCCACCTTCACCGTCACCCCCGAACGTGAAGAAGCTTTCAATATGATCACGTATTTCGAGGCGGGTTCCGAATACGGGGTGCCGGCCAAGTCCAATAATTTCACCCCGGATGACCCTTGCGGTTTCACCATCGGCGTGCAAACGGGTTCCTCCCAGGAGGAAGCCCTCAAGGAAGCCACCGCCGCCTGCGAAGCGAAGGGCGCCAAGCCGATTAAGATTATGTCTCTCCCGGATGTACCGCAGATCGTGACCCGGGTGGTTTCCGGCCAGTACGATGCTATTTTCGCTGATTCCCCGGTGCTCGGTTACGCGGTGGCCCGCTCCAATGGCCAGCTGAAGACCACGGGTGATATTTATGATTCGGCCCCGGTGGCTATCGCGGTGGCCAAGGATAATCCGGAGCTCGCCAAGGCGGTGCAAGCCGCGCTGCAATCCCTTATGGATTCGGGTGAACTCAAGGAGATCTTCGCGCATTACGGCATTACCGAAGGCGTGCTGAGCACCGCCGAGATCAACCCCCAGGTGCAGTAATGGAGAAGATTCATCCGCAAGCCCGCGTGAAGTTGAGCAATATTGTGTGGCTCATCGTCATGGCGGTGCTCGGGGCGATGGCGCTTAATGCGCTCATCACCAATGATGCTTTCCACTGGGATGTGGTGGGGCGTTATCTTTTCGATTGGCGGATCCTGCGCGGTATCGTCTACACCCTGGTGCTGACCGTGCTCGCCATGGTTATTGGCATTATTTTGGCGCTGACCATGGCGGTGCTGCGCGAATCGAGTAACGCGGTGCTGCGCGCGGCGGCTCGCTTCTATATTTGGTTCTTCCGCGGCACCCCGATTTACACCCAGCTCATGTTCTGGGGGTTGCTGCCTTCGCTCTATCAGAAGCTATCGCTGGGGATTCCTTTCGGGCCGGAGTTCTTCACGTTCCAAACCGACCGGGTCATCACCCCGTTTATCGCGGCAATTATCGGGCTGGGGCTCAACGAAGGCGCCTACCTGGCGGAGATTATTCGCTCCGGTTTGGGTGCGATTGATCCGGGGCAGCGGGAAGCCGCGGTGGCGCTGGGGATGCGTTCGGGCACGATTATGCGGCGTATTATTTTGCCGCAGGCCATGCGTATTATTATTCCGCCCACCGGGAACGAAACGATCTCGATGTTGAAAACAACGTCGCTGGTACTCGCCGTTCCCTTCACCCTGGACCTCACCTTCGCGGCCCAGGATTTGGGTTCGAAAACGTATCTGCCGTTCCCCTTCCTCGTGGTCGCGGCGATCTGGTACCTGGTTATTACCTCGCTGCTCATGATGGTGCAGCATCGTATTGAACGCCATTTCGCGCGTGGTTTTGACGGACGTACGGCGACGACGGCCTTCCTGGACGTCACCCCCTAAGGAGAACAATGACTCACGCCATGGTGGACGTGTGCGACGTCTACAAATCTTTCGGTGATCACACCGTTCTCAAAGGTGTTAATCTCACGGTGCAGCGCGGTGAGGTGGTGGTGCTGCTCGGGCCGTCCGGTTCCGGTAAATCCACGCTGCTGCGCTGCCTGAACGAGCTGGAAACTATTACCGCCGGGCGCATCTACCTGGATGGGGAGCTGCTGGGGATGACCGAGCAGCCCGCCCCCACCGGGTGGCGCGGGATGCTGGCCCGCCGCTCCGGTGCCGTCACTTCGCAAGGGACCTGGTTGCGCCAGCGCACCGAGGCGGAGGTTGCCGCCCAGCGCGCCAAGGTGGGGATGGTGTTCCAGCGTTTCAATCTTTTCCCGCATATGAGCGCGATGGAAAATATTATGGAGGCGCCCGTGCAGGTGGCCCACCGCCCCGAAAAGGAGGCACGGGCCGAAGCCCTGGAGTTGCTGGAGCGGGTGGGGCTGCGCGATCACGCTAATCATTTCCCGGCGCAACTTTCCGGCGGGCAGCAACAGCGGGTGGCTATTGCGCGTGCTCTGGCCATGCACCCCGAGCTCATGCTTTTCGACGAGCCTACTTCGGCGCTCGATCCGGAGCTCGTGGGTGAAGTGCTCTCCGTGATGCAGGATTTGGCGCGCGGGGGCATGACCATGGTGGTGGTCACCCACGAAATCGGTTTCGCCCGGGAGGTGGCCGATAAAGTGGTGTTCCTCGACGAGGGCATGATTATCGACGAGGGCACCCCGGCGCAGGTGATCGATAACCCGCGCTCGGAGCGCACCCGCGATTTCTTCACCAAGGTGCTCTAGCACAAGTACAAACGGTGCCGGTTCCTCCATATTGGGGTCGCCGGCACCGTTTGTGTCTACTGTGCGCTAACGCCGGTGTGCGGCGCTAGCACCGCACGGCACTACTTCCGGTGGGCGCGGTAGTACTCAATGAGCTGGCGGGTGGAAGCATCCTGAGCTTCCAGGGCCGCCGCGTCCCCGCTAATCGCCGGGGTGAGTTCCTTGGCCATCTGCTTGCCCAGTTCCACGCCCCACTGGTCGAAGGAGTCGATACCCCACACCGCACCCTGGGTGAAGGTGATGTGCTCGTAGAGCGCAATGAGCTGGCCGAGTACCGCAGGCGTGAGGGCCGGGGCCATAATCGAAGCGGTCGGCTTGTTCCCGGGGAACTCCCGCGCGGTCACGATCTCCTCCGGGGTGCCTTCCGCGCGCACCTCATCCAAAGTCTTCCCGAAGGCCAGAGCCTTCGTTTGCGCGAAGAAGTTACCGAGGAAGAGCTCATGCTGATCGGCCTCCCCATCTACCAGCGCGAAAACAGGATTCGCGAAGGCGATGAAATCGGCGGGGATAAGCTGGGTGCCCTGGTGAATGAGCTGGTAGAAGGCGTGCTGGCCGTTGGTGCCCGGCTCGCCCCAGAACACTTCCCCGGTCTGGGTGGTCACCGGGCTGCCGTCCCAGCGTACCCGCTTCCCGTTGGATTCCATGGTCAGCTGCTGAAGGTAGGCCGGGAAGCGGTGGAGGTACTGCGCGTAGGGCAGCACCGCGTGGGTGGCCGCCCCGAAGAAATTGACGTACCAAATATTGAGGAGCCCCATGAGGAGGGGCACGTTCTGCGCGGCCGGCGCGGTGGCAAAATGCTCGTCAATCGTGCGGAACCCGGAGAGGAATTCTTCGAAATGTTCCGGTCCGATGGCAATGGCGAGGGAAAGGCCGACGGCGCTATCCACCGAATAGCGCCCTCCTACCCAATCCCAGAAACCGAAGGCATTGGCGGGCTCAATTCCGAATTCCGCTACCTTCTCCAGGTTGGTGGACACGGCCACGAAGTGCTTGGCCACCGCACCGGGATCTTGGATGCCGCGCGCGGCGAGCTGGGCGAGGAACCAGGAGCGGGCCTGGTGGGCATTGGTGAGGGTTTCCAGGGTGGTGAACGTCTTGGATGCCACGATGAAGAGCACGGTTTCCGGGTCCACCCCGCGCAGGGTTTCCCCCACATCGGTGGGGTCAATATTGGAAATGAAGCGGCATTCCAGCCCGTCCTTGACGTACGGGAGGAGGGCTTCGTAGGCCATTACCGGGCCCAGATCCGAACCGCCAATGCCGATATTGACCACGGTGGTGATGGCCTTTCCGGTCACCCCGCGCCAGCTACCTTCGCGCACCTTGGTGGCGAAAGCGTACATCCGCTCAAGAACTTCGCGAACATCGGCCATCACGTTGTGCCCGTCTACTTCCACGGTGTCATCGGCGGTGCGCCGCAGGGCGGTATGGAGCACCGCCCGATTTTCGGTCACGTTAATCCGCTCTCCGCGCAGCATGGCATCGCGCCGCTGAGCAACCCCGGTTTCTTCAGCGAGTTCCAGCAGGGCATCGCGAACGTCATCATCCAAATAGGATTTGGACAGATCCACAAAAAGATCGCCGGCGGTGAAACTCAGCCGCTCGGCACGCTGGGGATCCGCGGCGAAACGAGCCCGGAAATCAGCGGTGAATCCGTCATGAAGGTCATGCAGCCGCGCCCAGGCGCGCGTGGTTGTGGGGTCAATGGGGTGCGACATGGTTATCCTCATCCTCGAAGTAGTCTTTATCTCGTAGTGTAATCAACTTTGCGGCCCCGCGGCGCGCCGCTACCACATCTCGCGGGCGCGCCGCCGGACTCTAGCACCACACATGAGCCCACCATCTTTGACACAATGATCTTCGGAGGAGGAACCATGTCAGATCACGCAGATCCCGTATCCCTTGCCATTCTTACCTCGGGTGGGGACGCCCCGGGCATGAACCCGGTGGTGCGCGCCGTGGTGCGTACCGCTTTACACGTGGGCGCCCGCCCCTTCGCGATTCGCGAGGGGTGGCGCGGAGCTATCGATAATCTTATTGAGCCGCTGGTCTGGAGCGATGTGTCCTCCATTCTGGATAAGGGCGGCACGGTGATCGGCTCGGCCCGCTCCACCGAATTCCGGGAGCGGGATGGAATGCGGAAAGTCGCCGCGAATCTGGTGCGCGCCGGAATCGACCGCCTCGTGGTCATCGGCGGTGATGGCTCCCTGACCGGGGCAGATACTCTGCGCGAGCGCTGGAGTGGACTCCTCGAAGAACTGGTAGAAGCCGGGGAAATCGAAGCGGATCTTGCCGCCCGCCACCCCGAACTCCATATTGCCGGGGTGGTGGGTTCCATCGATAACGATATGGTCGGCACCGATATGACGGTGGGAACCAATTCGGCCCTGTGCCGCATTATTGACGCTATTGACGCGCTCACTTCCACGGCCGCCTCCCACCAGCGGGTCTTCGTGGTGGAAGTGATGGGGCGGCGCTGCGGCTACCTGGCCCTCATGGGTGCAATGGCCGGCGGGGCTGATGATGTGATCATTCCCGAGCTTCCCCCCGAAGATGGCTGGGAAGATGCCATGTGCGAAAAGATCCGTGCCGGGCGGGCGGCCGGGCGGCGCGATTCGATTATCGTTGTTGCCGAAGGCTGCATGGATCGGCACGGTGAAAAGATCACCGCCCAGCGCATCCAGGCCGCCATTAAAGAACGCACCGGGGAATCCCCGCGGATTACCGCGCTCGGCCACGTGCAGCGCGGCGGCACCCCGTCCGCTTATGACCGCTGGATGTCTACCCTGCTCGGTTACACCGCCGCCCTGGAGGTGATCCGGGCCGAACCGGGCGAAGAATCCTGCATTATCGGGATTCGTAATAATCGGCTCCAGCGCCTACCGCTGGTGGAAACGGTTGCCAATACCAAGAAGGTCATCGACTACCTGGAAGAAGGCGATTACGAGGCGGCGGTGCGCTCGCGCGGCACCAGCTTCTCCCGGATCAAGTCCCTTTTTGAAACACTTTCTTCCCCGCTGGGCGAAGACCGCTACTTCAAGGACGGCTGGCGCCCGCGGGTGGCCGTGCTCCACGCCGGCGGACTCGCCCCGGGAATGAATGCGGCCGCGCGCAGCGCGGTACGGCTCGGCCTGGATCGCGGCTTTGAAATGCTCGGTGTGGAGGGCGGCTTCCCCGGCCTCATCCGCGGGGATATTCGCCCGCTCAGCTGGGGCGATGTGGATGGCTGGGTTTCGCTGGGCGGCGCGGAGCTGGGCACCGCCCGCTCGGTCCTCGGCATCGAGGATTACTTCGGGCTGGCGCGCTCCATTGAAGCCAATGGGCTAGACGCGGTCATTATGATCGGCGGCCTGGCCGGCTATGAAACCGCCTGGAATATGGCGAAAGAAGCGGACCGCTACACGGCCTTCCGCCTCCCCCTCATCTGCGTGCCGGCCTCCATTGATAACAATCTGCCCGGCCACGATCTGTCCATCGGGGTGGATACCGCGCTCAATACCAATGTGGAGACCATCGATAAGATTCGCCGTTCCGCTTCCGCTTCCCGGCGCTGCTTCGTGGTGGAAACGATGGGCCGGAAATGTGGTTACCTCGCGCTTATGAGTGCGCTATCCACCGGGGCTGAACAGGTCTACCTGCATGAAACCGGGGTGGATCTGGCAATGCTCACGAAGGAAAGCGAGCGCATGAACCGGGCTTTTGATGGCTCCCGTTCCCTCTACCTGGCTATTCGTAATGAGGATGCTTCCAAGTACTACACCGCGGATCTGCTGCGGCGGGTTTTCCAGCAGGAGGGCCACGGGGCTTTCTCGGTTCGTTCCACGATTATTGGCCACCAGCAGCAGGGCGGTATTCCCACGTCCTATGACCGTACTCTCGCGGTGTCGCTCGCGGCTCTCGCCATTGATGAGGTGACCGCGCAGCTGGAGAAGAAGGAGCGGGTGGGCGCGCGCTATATCGGCCAGCACAATGGCAAACTGGAGTCCCATCCGATTATGCGCATGGACGAAGAGATGGATATGAAGAACCGGGTGCCGCTGGATCCGTGGTGGATTTCCGCGCTCCCCGTGCTCTACACGGTGGCGGCCCGTGAGGATACTTCCCCGCTGGAGCACCTGGCGATTTACGACGATAACCGTTAGTCGCGTTTTCTTATAGCGCGGTTCTTGCGCCGCGTGCGGTGGGGGCGACGACGCCGCTAGCTGGCTGTGCCCCCACCGGCCGCGGCTGCGCACCTACGTGGTGACGGTCCCCACCCAGGAAACCCGGAACGCCTCTCCGCGATTTTCAACGCGGAGATCGATGCGCGCCTCGGTCCGGTCGCATTTTATTAGCGCGGGTGGTTCACTCTTCAAGAGCTTGGAGAGCGGTGGCGCGGTGATGCCGAACTACGGATCGCACCTGGATCTGTTCCCAATCCTCGACGCCTTGGTTGAGCGCTTCGCGTGCTTGTGGTGTGCACGCCACCCCGAGCTCGTCAATGACTAAGAGGAGGATTTCTTCCAGGCAGGGCCGGAACCAGCGCCGACCCATCGTGAAATGAATATCAGCAACGTGGGGAGTACGCGCTTCGTTCTTGATACGCCGGCGCGACCGGCCGGAATGAGTCCCGCCTAGGACTAAAGCGTGTGTCCATTCATCGCGGTGGGAATGGATCTGGATATGTGCGCAAGGAATATTCGAACGTGGTGAGCGAATATAATCCCAGCGCACCAGCGGCTCGCTGCTTTTCGCTCCTCGGATGACCGAGAACGTTGATTCATTGACGCTGAGTAAACCGGTTTCCGGATTAAGGAAAAGCTCGTAATCGAAACGGACAATAAGGAAACGAGCAACGCGAATATCGCCCGACAATCTTTTTAGCGGAAGATCTCCTTTTGGGATCGTCTGCTTTATCAGTAAAAAGCCAGGATCGATCAGCTCCCCGATCCGCTGTATATGTGCCGCAAACTCATCGGCACGCTCATCCAATCGTGCGTTCACCACGGCAATACTCCTCGAAACGATCCAGGCCTATCATCTCAAAATAAGCGTCGGACTCTTTTGGTCCGAGCTGGTAGTTATCGGCACGCCAGTCGAATTCTTCGCGGGTCATTCTGACCTCACGCAAGATTTCCTCCTTGCGTTCGAGGATTTCTTCCAGCGAGTTGAAAACACGATCCGGAAAATACAACCGGTCCTCGTAAATATCCTCGTAAATATCCATGTGTCTCACTCCTTCAATTGTGTAGTTTCGGGTGTTTTCCCGTCCGTCTCCGTCATTCTTGCATGATACGGAAGCACAGCAAAGAGCGAGTTACAACTCTGTGGACAAGGGTGACGTTTCGCGATTCTGTGGATAACTTCTAGCCGGCCACGCTCCCACCGCCCGTGGCTGCGCGCACGCTTCCAGGAATATCTCCCCCACCCGGCTCAGGCGTGCTTGTTTATCCCAGGCAAGCACGCAGGTCAAGCCGACCAACCAATCCAGCGGGATAAACACCAGGCCCGCACCGGCAGCCGCTTCACCCAACCGGGTATCCGCGTTCCCGCCCAGCCCCGCGCTCCCGCCCAGTGCCATATTCTCCAGCACGATAGCCTCACCAACCCCGGCCTCGACCATGATCCGAGCCCCGCGACTCGTCCCGTACCGGCCCACTACCGTCAACTGGTTTTCCTTATCCAACCAATACCCCAGCTCCCGGCTACGCTCCTTCGGCATAATCAACGACCGCTGAGTAATATCCGCCCGCCGAACCGTTCCTCGCCCAACCACGTCACTATCCGTACGCACCAACAAACCCCACCGATCCTCACCTGGCAGGGAGAGTGTTTCCCAAGCCGTGCAGTCCCAGGAATCATCGAGCACCGCGAAAGACGCCGTCCCCTCACCGATCATCCGGGTAGCCGCCTCGCGCCCACACAACGTGACTTGGAAACTAATGCCCGGGTAGCGGGCCCGCACCTGACCCATCACCGGCGCCAGGCTATCTAGGGCGCTGCTTTCCCGGCCCGCGATCACGATAGTGCCCTGCGGGTTATCCTCCAGATTCTGAAGCTCAGCCACCGTGCTATCCACGAGCCCGAGGATCTGGTGGCTACGTTCCACCAGGTAGCACCCGGCTTCGGTGAGTTCCCTCCCGCGCCCAACCCTGCGAGTAAGTTGCTGGCCGACTTCTTCTTCCAAAAGCTGGATACGTTTCACGACCGCCGCGGTCGTACACCCGCACTTGCGGGCCACCGCGTCCATGGTCCCCAGTCGTGAATAAAGAATGAGGGTTTCTAATAATTCCAGTCTCACACCGGTACCTCGTTGTATGTCGTGATGCTAAAGGTTGAGATAGTTGAGTAATGTACGACGCCGCAGCACCCGTCCCGCAATTTGAACTGCCGCGCGTTTCGTATCGTTTCTGGTTAGCGGAGCATGTGTCGGGGCAACATATCCCGCCTGGAGGCCTCCCCACGCCGGGCCAGCGCGGACCTGGCCACCAGGAACGCAAACAGCAAAGATATAAGGATGGCGAGCACGAAGAGGGTCATCCACCACGACCATTGCAACCCGTCCACTGCCGGCACCTCCACCGGGTCCGGCAGCACCCGCTCACCCGTCACCAGCAAGCGGTGCGAATTCACCCCATACGGAGTACACGTAAGAAGAGTGGCTAGGTCACGCCCCGGTACGCGTACCAGCAGGCTTGGGTCGTGAGGGTCGACGACGTCTACTCTGACCACGCGATACCCAAACACTTGACCCTGGATTTCGAAGAAAAACTCATCCCCGATACCCAGATCGGTCAGCCGGTCGAACATGGTAGAGGTCGGCAAGCCAGTATGAGCCGTCACCACACTATGCCGGTTTATACCGCCGACCGGGATATCGGTGCCGAACATATGCCCAGCCCCCCGCTGCAGAGTCTCAGGTGAAGTCCCGTGGTAGATCGGGAGTTTCACCCCTATCTTCGGGATTTTCACGATCCCCATAATCCCATCCGGCTGATCAAGTACCCTCGCATACTCCTGATAGGCAGGCAGGTCGGTTGCTATATCGTCAAGATAAGGATCAAGGACCGCCATTCCCTGGTGGCTGGCGTTATAGGCGTGAGCACGCTCGATATACGAGTTGCGTAGTTCCTGGGATTGGGTATTCACTTGGCCCTCATAGGCACGGGAGACCACTTTGGATTGCCAGTTATTCCACACCGTCGAAGTCACGGGGTAGGCAAGGCACAGGATCCCGATGAGGATCATGGCCAGCGGGGAGAGTCGGCGTTTATCCTCTTTCGGATCGGTATAGAAGAGCAGGCTCGCTAGTCCGCTTTTTTCCCCCACGCGGGCCGCCCGCCGGCCACGAACCACACCGCCGGCAGGGCCGCGCTGCGCCTTGGTTTCCACATGATGTGCTGGCGCAGGAGCCGGTTCGGGCTCCACATGAAGTGCCACCTTAGGTGCTTCCCTGGGTTCTGCCCTGGATGCCGTCTTGGATTTTGTTTCGGGAGCTGGAGTGTGTGTCGGGGTGTTGAGGGCACGCCGCCCACGCACCGTGCCCGTTTCGCCTGTCACGTCCCTACCCCCTTCCCTGGCGTGGCCTTTTCCTTGCGCTAGACGCGCAATTCGTATTGAGCTACTCGTGCAGATTTAACCTGCGATTGATAGGTTGTGGGGCCAGTCGGACTGACCGGCCCCACAACCTTCGTTACCTACTCAGGCTGGCAAACCTGAACCGTTAGTGTTTTCCCGTTTAGGCGTTGTTTTTACGCGAACGCAGGTGCGTCACCGCACCGCTCGCCACCAGGCCAGCGCCGAGGAGGGCGAAGATACCCACCCCGATAGCGCCGGTCTTGGGCAGGTCGAACCACTTACCCGAATCCTTCGTCGGCACGTTCTTAATCCCAGTCTGGAAGACCTGGCCGGCGTTATCGGTTACGGTGACTTCGGTGATCTCATCCGAGCGAATGAATTTCTCCGGGGCCTCAACCTCAACCACGTAGAAAGCAGAGCCCTTCTTCGCCTTAAACTTCAGAGTCAAACCATCCGCACCGGTTTCCTTAGTACCGAAGCCCTTGGAAACACCGGAGCAATTGCTACGGTCTTTCTCGGCCACGCACTTCTGGGCGTCATCCTTGCTGGCGAAGGCCACGAACTTCGCACCCGCAAGCGGCTTGCCGTCCGAAGCGTTGGTCTTGGCGATCTGGAAATCGTAGAGCTCAATGGTCGGGAACGGATTCGGCGTCGGACCAGGGCCCGGTTCCGGTCCAGGCTCGGGGCCAGGTTCGGGAACAATCGGGCCGGGAGTCGGCTCGCTATCCGAGTGCCCGGGGATGAAACCGAACTTGTTAGAAACCGAAGTGACATCCAGGTCAGCCTTGAGGGTGAAGGTGAGGTCCACAGTCACCACCGGAGCCTTCGCTTCGGTTGCAGCTGCCGCGATGGTAGCCAGGCCGGCTTCCGTGAAGTTCACCTGGAGACGGGTACGATCCGCTTCCACACCCTCGGTCGGGGTGGTAATGGTGTACTGAGAAGCCTCGATCACGGTGTCGTTAACCTTCACGGACTTAACAGCATCCGCATTAACGCTCTGGTAGGCGTTAGTCGGAGCATCGTCGAAGATCGCGAAGTCCTTAATATCGGTTCCCTTGATTGGGCCCTTCTTATTCAAGGTCGCGGAGATGGTGTAGGAGATGTCATCACCCGCTCCCACAACCTTGTCAAAAGCACCAGTCTTGCTCACCAGGTTGCGGGCGTCCATATTCTTTGGAGTAACCGCAACATCGTAGGTGAACTTCTGGTCAGCGGACGAGGTACCGGTGATTTCCGGGACCGTCATGAAGAACGGCTTAATATCCGAGGTATACCCAGCCGGTACCTCAGACTCCACGATCTTGTACAGACCAAGGGGCAGATTCTTGAACGAAGCTGTCCCATCGGCTGTCGTTTCCTGTTCATAGGTCACGGCCGTGCTCAGCGCAACATCTGCACTACCCGGATTCGCGTTGAGCTCGTTGATTGAACCTGCGACGGTCTCCCAATCGCTCATCTTCTTCATATCACCGAGCGCCGCACCCTTGATGGATTCAACCTTGGTAACAGTGAACTTCGCTCCCGCAACCGGCTTCTTGGTGGTTGCTTCCTGCTTCGTGATCGTAATCGACCCCGTTGTGGGAGCACCCTGCGCCCACGGAGCAACCGGAGCAGGATCACTACCAGGTGCAGCGTTAGCTGCCCCGATACCCATTCCCGTCAGTGCCAGCGCACACGCCGCCACCAACGCTCTTAATGACTTCTTACGAGCCATATTTTTTCCTTCCCAATAATTTCAGCACCACAAGAAGTACTGACCAACACGCCAGGCACACGCCCAGCATGTGTTGTTGAACTTGTTGAAAAACTGCCCCTAACCGGGCTGGTCCCACCTATCTCGCCAGGGAACCGAGGGCGCGCGGGTAGTTGTTGCGTGGCCACACGCCCGCGCTCGTCTCCCTATTGGCTTGACCACGCGCCCTCTTGGTTTATTGAGAGAGCGTGGAGGTGGTCGCAATAGTTCACGCGCGGCGGCCCACCCCCTTCTTACGTCGGGTTTGAGCCCACCACCAGCCACCGGTGACCCCCACGATCAGGAGCGCACCCAGGCCGGCCGTGCGGTTCATTCCAGCCCCACCCGTCTTCGGAAGCGCGGGCTGCACAACCTCCACGGTCAAAGGCTTGCGTGCCCACCCCACGCCCTCCACAGCGTTCGGCCCCGTAGCCGCACCGGTAAGCGGGTCGATAGTGATACCGGGTTTGGTGGCATACACCCAACACCGATACGTGCCGAGGTCGGCTTGGGTGGCGTTACCATCCACCTCACCAACCGTCCGCGCACCACTCCCCGCGAGCTCAACGCCATCCGGTGCTTGCTTGACGCGCACCAACTCCACACCCACCGGCAGCGCATTGCGATCGCCCTCGGCCTGACCGTCATGTTTCGGTGCGCACACGGTTTGCAGGCTGATCAGCCCCGCATCCGTCCTCGACGTGGCCTCCACGGTGAGCGGCTCAAGTACCGGTTGGCCTTTGACCACGGTGAGGGTGTCTTTAGAAACCGTGAGGGCAACATTCACGCATTCCCCAAGCTCGCGCTCATCCATATCCCGCTCACGCGTCTCAGTCCGCTTCGAAGCCTGCGCGGTATCCAAGACCCACTGGCGCTTACCGGAGTCCCACTTAGGCGGAGTCGTCGTCACCGTACGCGACTGCGTAACCTTCCGGGTGTTGCAGTCCTTGGCGCCGTCTGCCCAATCCGTTGACGTGACTTGAACCGGCAACCGAGGAGTACACGCCTTGTGCTCGTTATCGTTCATGTCCCGCTGGCGCGTCTCGGTCTTCTTCGACGCCTTGGAAGTGTCGAGAACCCACTTACGAGAACCGGAATCCCACCGATGCGGAGTCGTGGTCACCGTGCGAGACTGCGTGACCTTGCGGGTGTTGCAGTCTTTTGCGCCATCAACCCAGTTAGTTGAGGTGACTTGGGCCGGCGGCTGCGGTGTACATTCCCGGTGCTCGTTATCGTTCATGTCGCGCGACCGGGTCTCGGTCTTCTTAGTTGCAGCGGCATTATCGGGCACCCACTGGCGCTTCGACGAGTCCCACTTATACGGGGTCGTGGTCACGATCCGGGACTGGCTAACCTTCCTGGTGTTGCATTCCTTCGCCCCATCAACCCAATTCGTTGCAGTCACCTGTGGATTCGGCTGCGGCATACAAGCACGGTGCTCGCCGTCATTCATGTCGCGCTGGCGAGTCTCAGTCTTCTGCGACGCCTTGGAAGTGTCGAGAACCCACTTACGCGAGGAAGAATCCCACCTGTGGGGTGTCGTGGTCACCGTCCGGGACTGCGAAACCTTACGAGTATTGCAATCCTTGGCCCCATCAACCCAATTCGTTGCAGTCACCTGCGGATTCGGCTGCGGCGTACATGCACGATGCTCGCCGTCATTCATATCCCGGGACCGGGTCTCAGTCTTCTTCGAAGCCTTGCCGGTATCAAGCACCCACTTACGCGCGGACGAATCCCACTTATGCGGGGTCGTCGTCACCGTACGCGACTGCGAAACCTTACGAGTATTACAATCCTTGGCCCCATCAACCCAATCCGTTGCAGTCACCTGCGGATTCGGCTGCGGCGTACAAGCACGGTGCTCGCCGTCATTCATGTCTCGCTGGCGCGTCTCAGTCTTCTTCGACGCCTTGGAAGTATCAGGCACCCACTTACGCGCAGACGCATCCCACTTATACGGCGTTGTCGTCACGGTACGGGACTGCGACACCTTCCGAGCGTTACAGTCCTTCGCGCCATCAACCCAATTCGTTGACGTGACTTGGGCCGGCGGTTGCGGCGTACATGCACGATGCTCGCCATCATTCATATCCCGCTGACGCGACTCAGTCTTCTTCGAAGACTTGCTCGTATCGAGAACCCACTTGCGCGAGGAAGAATCCCACTTATACGGGGTCGTGGTCACGGTACGGGACTGCGTAACCTTTCGAGTGTTGCAGTCTTTGGCGCCATCAACCCAATTCGAATGCGTCACCTGGGCAGGCGGCTGCGGCGTACACGCGCGATGCTCGCCGTCATTCATATCCCGCTGGCGAGTCTCGGTCTTCTTAGTTGCGGCTGAATTGTCGGGTACCCACTTCCGCGAGGAAGAATCCCACTTATGCGGAGTCGTAGTCACCGTGCGAGACTGCGTTACCTTCCTGGTGTTGCAGTCTTTTGCGCCATCAACCCAGTTTGTTGCCGTGACATGGGCCGGCGGCTGCGGGCTACACGCCTTGTGCTCGCCATCGTTCATGTCCCGCTGGCGGGTTTCAGTCTTCTGCGACGCCTTGCTCGTGTCGAGAACCCACTGACGTTTACCCGAATCCCACCTGTGCGGGGTCGTCGTCACGGTACGCGACTGAGTCACTTTCCGGGTATTGCAGTCCTTGGCACCATCAACCCAATCCGTCGCCGTGACTCGGGCCGGCGGCTGCGGGCTACACGCCTTATGTTCGCCATCGTTCATGTCCCGCTGGCGGGTCTCGGTCTTCTTCGACGCCTTGGAGGTGTCGAGAACCCACTGACGTTTGCCCGAGTCCCACTTATACGGGGTCGTCGTCACCGTCCGGGACTGCGAAACCTTGCGGGTGTTACAGTCCTTGGCACCGTCTACCCAGTTAGTTGCCGTGACTTGGGCCGGCGGCTGCGGCGTACATGCACGGTGCTCGCCATCGTTCATGTCGCGTTGACGCGACTCAGTCTTTTTTGTTGCGGCTGCATTATCAGGCACCCACTTGCGCGAACCGGAATCCCACCGATACGGAGTCGTGGTTACCGTGCGCGACTGCGAAACCTTCCGAGTATTGCAGTCCTTGCTACCATCAACCCAGTTAGTAGCAGTCACCTGCGGATTCGGCTGGGCAGGTTTATCTTTTACCGTCAACGTCGCGGGAACGAATTTCAGCGAATAGTCGACAATCGCTTGGCGCTTAAGACGCAACGTGCCGTAACTAATTGGGTATTCTCCCACTCCAGCACCGCTCGAATATGTTGTATCAAGCTCCCCTTCTAATTGGTTTTCCAGCCCTGCCGGAGAAACGCTATACGTCAACCGCGGCACGCCTTCGTCAGTGTAAATAGTTATCGGATTAGCGCTTACGGTAATTTCTTGAGTATCGATAGGCTTGATGATGTATATAGCATCTTTTTTCCATCCACGAAGGTCGCACCCTAAGCAAAAGAGCTTATTTACATCTTCACCAAGAATGCCATCACCAGGACGAGTGCCGCCAATGATCGGTTTGTATTGGTTCGGAGCACCCACTTCCTCATACAAGGCAAATTTAACGTCTGGACGAAGCTTCATCACTTCGTGCATGCTCTGCAATTGATAAAACTGCGTAGCTCTTAGCCGAACAGCCGTACGCCCATACGTGGAATAAGTAGCGGCCTCCTGCTTGGATTGGATTCGCCAGTATTTATCCGCCCGTTCCGGCCAATTAGTAATATCAATCATACTAACGTTCGAAAGGGCGAACATATCTCCAAGTCGTGCATGTGGACTAATCTCCCATCGAGAAACGTCTGGATCGGCAGAATCCGTGTTGGCAAACATTCCATCAAAGCGCGCCACGTTTCACACATCCCACTTTGAGACATCCGGATTAGCTAGCTGCGTGCCGAAAAACACACGCTTCATGTTCCGCACATTTCGCGTATCCCAATTACTCACATCAGGATTAGCTTTACTAGCGCCTAAAAACATTGCATACATGGATTCGACGCGGCTGGTGTTGATCCCCCGAGACGGAAAAATAATATCCGCATCCACACAATTTTCAAATAACCCACTGGATACTTCCGGGAAGAAAATCTCCTGGCCGCCACTAGGAATAAATACAATTTTTTGAGGCTCAGTTTCTCCGCCAGTGTTACAGTGCTGCGTTTTCAGGTCCCCCCACTGCTTACGGTTGAGTTCGCCGTGACCAGCGACGGTGAGTGTTTTTGTGGTGGAATCCCAGGTGGCGGTGAGGTTGGGACCGACAGGGATACCTGCTGCGCGCTCCGTTGCGTGCGTTTCTCCCCCATCGGAAGTGTCGGGTGACGCAAGGCTAGGAGCGGCTACCCCCCCCCCCGCTAAAACAGCAAGCGCGGCAATAACGGCAGCCGCTCGTTTGATCAGCTTCACTACTAACCCCTCACCAATTGATACCGTTACAGGCAGATCTCCCATACCCGTCGCGAAACCATTTTCACGCTCAATAAGGAATAGGAATGAGTACGACTGCATAGTCGCTTTCTTGATTTACCTTAGCTAATTTCTACAGTTTTCGCCACGGGTGACGTTCAGGATAATTCCAGCACGAACCACGTAGTAGTCAGACTTTTCCGCTTATTTATGCGGTAACAGGTAGCTACTTGTGACTAAAGTCTCGAGTAGAAACGCCTTTTGCAACCAAAATTCAACGGATCGGAAACGCGCCCACTATAGCTCGATTACTTGCCGAATACACCGTCGATTTATACATAATAATTAGTTATCGATACGCCTCCGCAGTAAAATATTTCGATCTATTATTTTCACTGTCGCGAAAACCGGAAGCATATATCATCCTGTAAAAATGCTATTTTTTAGCTTTTCCGCATCGAGGTTGCAAGACTGCACGTAGCTCCATGAAGGTATATCCAGAATTCAACGGCACCGCGACCGTTGGCAGCGGGCTTACGTCCGATGCCAACGAGTCTTGCTTCCCGCGCGATTCGGCTACCCGCGTGATCCGGCGGCGGGCTACCGCCCGGCCTCGCTATGGCCTTCCATCCGGGCCATAGCGATGTCCTCCGATTCGGTCACCTGGTCCACCCGCACCCGGTCGATACGCCGCCCGTCCAGGGATTGCACGGTGAGCTCCACCGCGCCCAGCCGAGTGGAATCCCCCACCTGCGGCATGCGCCCCAGCTGGGCGATGATATAGCCGGCCAGGGTATCGAAAGGCCCCTCGGGTAGCTCCACCCCCAGCATTTTGAGCACCTCAGGGCGGGTGGACAGCCCGTCCATATCCCGCACTCCCCCGTGCACCTGCACCTTAGGCACCTCACGGTCGTACTCATCGCGGATTTCGCCCACGAATTCTTCCATCACGTCCTCAATGGTGACGATGCCGTCCGTGCCCCCGTATTCATCCACCACGATGGCAAGATGAGCGTGCGCTTTCCGCAGGTCCGAGAGGGCTTCCAGCACGTCCTTACCCGTGGGGAAGAACGTCACCGGGCGCACTAAATCGCTCACCCGTTGAGCTGTGGGAGCGGGAGCGAGCATATCGCGGATGTGCAGAAAGCCGATCACGTCGTCGTCGTTCCCACCGCGGCGCACCGGATAACGCGAGTGTTCCAGGGCCGTAACGAGCGGCCGTGCTTCGTCTAGGGAAAGTTCCGCGTCTAGGAATTCCACTTCGGTGCGCGGCGTCATGACCTCCTGGACGGTGCGGTCCGAAACGGACAGCATCGAGACCACCATATCGCGTTCCTCGGTGCCGATCGTTTCCTGGCTGGCCACGAAGGCGCGCAGCTCCGCAACTCCCATTTCTTCGCGCTGCTCTTTCGGGTCGCGGCGCAGCAGCCGCAGCACCCCGTTCACGCTCACGCCCAGGAACCAGATGACCGGGCGCAGCACCGCGGTGATAAAAGCGAGGGGCCGGGCGGCCAGCGTGGAGATAGTTTCCGCCGATTGCAGAGCGATGCGCTTGGGCACTAGCTCCCCGAACACAATGGAAATATAGGAAATCACGAGCGTGGTGAGCACAAAAGCCAGGGTGGTGGCACCGTTTTCGGACATCCCCCAAGCTCTGAACGTGGGCGCGATCTCCGGGGCGATGGAGGCCGCACCGAAGGAGGCGGAGAAGAACCCGGCCAGGGTCACGCCCACCTGAACTGCGGAAAGAAACTGGTTGGAATCCGCGGTCAGGCGCTGGATCGTTTTCCCGGAGGCGGAGTTCTCCGCCATCTCGTCGATCTGCGTTTGCCGCAGGGAAACCAGCGCGATTTCCGAAGCGGCGAAAAACGCGCCGATCAGCGTGAAAACAACAACCCAGATAATGTTCATAGCTAAGGGACTCACTCCACCAGTATGGACGAGCCCGCGCCCACCAGCCCCACCGCGTCTCAGAAACAAGCGGCAAGCGAACACGGGAAGGGCACGGTGGCACAGCGGCGGCGCAGCGCCTGCGTGGTGGCGTGCCGAGGAGCTGCGGCGTCGTTCTTAAATAACGGGGGGCGTGAGGGCGAAACGCGCGAGGAAAAAGAGGGCTGCGGCCAGGAGGAGGAGGGTGGCGGCGTCCGTGATCCGCGAGCGCACCGAGGGGACGTAGCCGGTGGGCAGGGTCAGGCGCGCCACCGCGAGGATCACGAAACTGCCCGCGAGCGCGAGGATGGCCACGCGCGGGTCGGCGAGGAAGGCGAGGGCCACGATGATGCCGATCCAGGCCGCGCAGGCCCAGTAGACCACCGGGTGGGAAAAGTGCGCATTCACGTGAGCCAGTATAGCCCGCTGCTCGTAGCTACCCGCCGCTACATGGTGAAGAGGTGGAAGAAGGCGCCGATGAAGCGGATGTCTTCGACCGTATGCGTTTTGAGATTGACGGTGAGGAGCAGGGCCACGATCCCCCAGGCCACTGTGAGGCTCACCCAGGCCCAGCGCCGGATCCGGTAGCGGCCTGTGCCGCGCGGCAGGGCGTGGCGGCGGGTGTGCAGTGCGTGCCGGGGCACGTAGCGGGGGCGGCGCACCAGGGCCCGCCCGCGCACAATGCTCCCCGCGGCCAAGAGCGCGAAGACCAGGTAGGCGCCGGCAACGGTTGTTTTTTGGGTCATCCAGCCGCGGGTGGCCACCACGCTTTTCGCTCCGCCCGCCCGATCACCATTCCACCAGTCCAGCGCCCCGGGCAGCTGTTTTTTCCAGGTGTCCCAGGAGTGCCCGCCGTTCGGGTCCAGGTGCACGGTGGTTTTCAGGCGCGGGTTCTTGACTTCCTCCAGGCCGCGCGCGAGTTCCACCGGGTCGTTATCGGTGCGGGTGCCGGTGAAGTACATGGACTGCGGCCAGCTCGCTTTTTTCATGAGGTTGGTGACGGTGAATTGTTCGCGCAGGCCGGGGGCCTGGGTCAGGCCGATAACCGGCACGTTGTACCCGGAAAAGGAAATCACCGAGGCGAAGGTCTGCGGGTTGTACAGGCCGAGCACCGGCGCGCACCAGCCCCCGTAGGAGGCCCCGGCAATAGCCCAGTCGCGCCGATCCGCGGAAACCGAGAAATTCTTGCGCACCATCTGCACGATATCGCGATTCACCCAGGTACCCACCGCGGGCCGCCCGGATAGATCCACGCAATCGGGCTGTTGGTTATCCACATTGAGGGAGGGAACCACCATGATCGTATCCGGCGCGCTCTCCGGCATCGTATGTTCCAAATCCAGCACGCCCGGGATTTTCTCCGTCTGCGAGGGGAAGCCCTGGATCATGACGATCACGCGGTAGGTGCGCTCCGGCGAATAATCCGGGGGCAGGTAGACCCAAACGGGCAGCTCAAGGCCGGATTCGGGGCCGCGGAAAACGGTGCCCACCACCCCGTGCCCGGCCGGGGTGAAATCAGCTTTCCACTCTTTGCCTTCCGGCATGGGAATCTCACCGGACTGCCCGGCGTATTTGGGTAGCTCGCTCGTCACCGCGGTCACGGAAGCCTTGCCGCCGCTTTTCGTGAAAATGGTTTTGACATCGCTCCACGTGCTTGCGTACTGCAAGTTGAGGTTCATCCCCACCCCAATAGCGACGACGCCGCATACGGCTGCCACCACCATGGCAAGCACCGGAATCGCGGTAGCCAGGCGACGGGTACGCGGGATGGTGCGCACCCCCAGCGCCAGGAAAGCCAGCGAGCAGAGGCCGGCAGCCAGGAGCGCCCCGTGCGTATTGGGTTGAAGCATAGGCAAAATTTTAGGCCGCTCGGGCACCTCCGCGCGCCGTTATTTCACTCTATGCCCAGCTCTCCTGTTATTTTTCCTCACTTTTCCCACGCTCTTCCCAGTCAGCGGCGGCGGGCTGGGAAGATGCTGGTTCCGGGGCGGTGGCGGCGGTGGGAACCGAGTGCAGGCTGGCGGCCGGTGCGGCTGGTGCAGTTACCGCCGGTGCGGCTGGCGCCGTGGCAGCCGTGGGCGCGGTGGCGCTGGCATCGGCGGTGAGTGCGCTCTCCCCGCCCGGCACTGCGGCGGTCTCCGCCGCCTGCTCCGGCGCTGCATCGCCGCCGGGCTTCGCGGTGGCGGCGGTGGGTGCTGCTGAGTGGGCGGCGGCGTCGTTCTGCTGTGGGGCGGGGCGCAGGGCGCGCCGTACCCGGTAACGCTCCCACAAGGCGCGCACCCACGTCCAGAAGTCGCGCGCGCCGTAGCCGAGCGCGAAGGGTAGCAGCACGGTGAGCGCCACGCAGCCGGTGAGGAGCGGGGCGCGGGTGCCGACCTCGAGCATGCGGCCCGGGCCGATCCCGCCGGTGGCGAATTGCCCGGCCAGGGCCACGAGCACCAGGAGTTCCAGGGCGCCCACCGCGGCGCTCAGCCAGTCGCGCGGGCGCAGCGAGCGGATAATTCCCCAGACCAGGCCTGTGAGGATGGGGATGATGAGGAGCCAGGCCGGGCGCAGGGCCGGGTCGGGCAGCAGGCCGAAAACGGGAAGGCCCGGGATGGGGGCGAAACTGCCGCCCAGGGCCGAAAAGACCGCGCCGCTGCCCACCGTGAAACCGGCGCCGGTTACGTAGGCCAGTGCCCATACCGCGAGCGCGGGGGCGAAAAGTAGCTGGGTGAGGGTGAAGAGAATCGTGCCGGTGAGGTCGGTGAGGTAGGCGGCGTGCAGGGCTTGGGCGCGCCCGAAGCCGAGCACCACCGCGGCAAGAACCAGGAGGAGGCTCACGGCGGCCAGGGTGGCAGCCAGCGGTGCGATGAGGCGCCAGCCGCGTTCCAGGATAGCCACCCCGGGCCAGGCCGGGCGCTCCAGCCAGGCGCATTGGCTGGCGGCGAAACCGAGCACTGCCCCGCCCACGAGGGCGTGGAGCAGGGACGATTGCGGGAGGGAAAGCAGGCAGATCACGCCGGCGCTGCCCGCTCCGCTCAGCGTGGCGATGGCTACGTCCCACCAGTCTTCCACCACGATGGCGCGCAGGAAACGCACCGTGAGCCAGGCGATGAGGGCGGTCAGGAGCAGCGGCATGAGGCCGATATGCCCGCCCGCGGTCACCAGCGGCGTGCCGAGGGCCAGCAGCCACAGGGAGCCGCCCAGGCGTGCCGCGCCCTGCCAGGTTACGTCCCCGAGCAGCGGGGAGGCCGCGGTGAGGGTGTATCCGAGCAGGCAGATGAGTACCACCGTGATCCAGGTGAGGATCACGGGCTGGATAACGGCCAGGGCGAGCGCCACGCGGCGCGAATACGTTAACATCCCTTCCATGGTGGCGCGCGATGGGTGCCGGGCCGCGGAAGAGGGCTCGGCGTGTTGCTCACCGCACCATCTTCTCGCGGCCGCTGCGCACGCGGAGCCTGCGCTCCGCAACGCGCACCGGCACCTTCGCGGCGTTTAGCCGAGCGCGCCCTTGAGCTCGCTCACCCGGACGGCGATATCCGCCGCGATCTGCTCCGCGCCCTTTCCGGCCGCCGCCAGTTCGTGAATCCGGGAAACCAGGGCCGATCCCACGATCACCCCGTCGGAGAGGGCCCCCATGCGCGCGGCCTGCTCCGGGGAAGAAATCCCGAAGCCAATCGCGCAGGGAGTATCCGTGACCGAGCGGATTTTCTCCACGATGGCCCCCACATCGGTGGTGATATTCGAGCGCATGCCCGTCACTCCCATGGAGGAAACCACGTAAAGGAAGCCGCGCGCGGCCCGCGCAATCGCCTCGATCCGATCCTCGGAGGTAGGCGCGATGAGGGAAATAAGATCCACGTTATGCGCAGCCAAAGCTCCCTCGAATTCGCCCTTCTCTTCGAAAGGCACATCGGGGAGGATCACGCCGGAGACCCCAACTTCTGCGCAGCGGCGCGCGAAGCGCTCCGGGCCGTAGGAGAAGACCACATTGGCGTAGGTCATGATGACGAAGGGGCACGCCAGATCCGGGCGCACCTGGTCGATCATCTCAAAAATTTTGTCCGTTGTGGCTCCCCCGCGCAGCGCCCGCTCCGAGGACGCCTGGATGACCGGGCCCTCGGCGGTCGGATCAGAGAAAGGCACGCCGAATTCGATGAGATCTGCACCGGCCCGGCCGGCCGCGCGGATGATGTGCGCCGTCGTACCTAAATCTGGATCCCCGCAGGTGAAGAACGGAATAAAAGCTTTGCCGCGGGAAAAAGCCCGGGCGATGGGTACCTGTTTAGTCATGGATATCTTCTCCCCGGTAGCGCGCGATGGCCGCGACGTCCTTATCCCCGCGGCCCGAGAGCGTGACGATAATAATCTTGCCCGGCATTTCCGGGGCGATCTTCATGGCGTGCGCGAGGGCGTGCGCCGATTCAATCGCGGGAATGATCCCCTCGGTGCGCGAAAGGTATTCGAAAGCATCCACTGCCTCCGCATCGGTGACCGGGACGTATTCCGCGCGCCCGATATCGTGCCAGTAGGCGTGTTCGGGGCCGATGCCCGGATAGTCCAGGCCAGCCGAGATGGAGTACACCGGGGCGATCTGCCCGAATTCATCCTGGCAGAAATACGATTTCATGCCGTGGAAAATGCCTTCGGTGCCGGTGGCGATGGTCGCGGCGGTATCCGGGGTATCCACACCCCGCCCGGCCGCTTCCGCGCCAATGAGGCGCACGCCCGCATCATTCACAAAGTTATAGAAAGAACCGGCCGCGTTCGAGCCCCCACCCACGCAGGCGATCACCGCATCGGGCAGGCGTCCCTCAGCTTCCAGGATCTGGGCGCGGGCCTCGCGGGAAATAACCGCTTGGAAGTCACGCACGATCGTGGGGAAGGGATGCGGGCCCATAACCGAGCCAAGGCAGTAGTGGGTATCGCTCACCCGCCCGGTCCATTCGCGGAAGGCTTCGCTGGCGGCATCCTTGAGGGTGCCGGTCCCGGATTTCACCGCGACCACATCCGCGCCCAGCAGGCGCATCCGGTACACGTTGAGGGCCTGGCGGCGGGTATCTTCCTCCCCCATGAACACCACGCATTCCATATTGAAAAGCGCGGCGGCGGTGGCGGTGGCGACCCCGTGCTGGCCGGCCCCGGTTTCCGCGATGAGGCGGGTTTTGCCCATTTTCTTCGCGAGCAGCGCCTGGCCGAGCACGTTATTGATTTTGTGGGCGCCGGTGTGGTTGAGGTCCTCGCGTTTGAGGTAGATTTTCGCGCCGCCCAGGTCGCGCGTCATCCGCTCCGCGTAGTAGAGGAGGGAGGGCCGGCCCGCGTAGTTATTGAAAAGATCGGTGAGTTCGGCGTTAAATTCCGGGTCGTCGCGGTAGTGCCGGTAGGCGGCGTCCAGTTCTTCGATGGCCGGCATGAGAGTTTCCGGGATGAACTGCCCGCCGTGGATGCCGAAACGGCCCGGGCGCGCGGTTGCGCCGGTTTCCGGCGTGGAGGTTCCCGAGGTGGAGCTTTCCATCGTGTGTCCTTCGGTCATGGTTATTCTTTCTCCTGTGCGGGGGCGACGACGCGCGCCGCGGCCTGGCGCCACTGAGCCAGGACTCCTACTTTATCGGCGCTGCGCATGAGAGCCTCGCCCACGAGCACCGCGTCGGCACCGCCGGCCGCGAGCGCTTCCACGTCCGCGGCCCCGCGCACCCCCGATTCGGCGACGACAAGCGCAGTGCTCTCGATACGGGCCCGCAACTGGCCCGCGGTGGCCAGATCAACGGAAAAATCTTTGAGATTGCGGTTGTTGATTCCGATAATGCGGGCGCCGGCCTCCTGGGCGGAATCGATTTCCGCGGCGTCGTGGGTTTCCACCAGGGCGGATAGCCCGAGGGAATGCGCCAGCTGGAGGTACTCGCGCAGGGTCGCGGTATCCAGGAGCGAGCAGATGAGCAGCACCGCGCTGGCCCCCAGCGTTTTCGCCTGGTAGATCTGGTAGGAATCCACCACGAAATCTTTACGCAGGCAGGGGGTAGCAACCGTGCGGGTGATCTCCTCCAGGTAGCTATCCGAGCCGAGGAACCACTGCGGTTCGGTGAGCACGGACATGGCTTCCGCCCCGGCCGCTTCGTAGGAGCGGGCGATATCGAGGTATGGGAAATCTTCGGCGATGATTCCCTTGGAGGGCGAGGCTTTTTTCACTTCGCAGATGAAGCCGAGCCCGGGGCCGCGCAGGGCGGCCTCGAAGGGGAAACTGGCCGGGTCGCTCCCGGGTTCGCTGCCGGGGGCGGCGGCGAGCCCTTCGGCGAGTTCGCGCATGCGAGCCGCGGGGACCTGTTCTTTATCGCGGGCCACCCGTTCCCGGGTGGCGGCGGCGATCTGCTCCAAAATATTAGGCACGCGAAGCCTCCACGAATTCGTCGATCTTGCGGTAGGCACTACCGTCGTCAATGAGGTCACCGGCCATATCCACGCCCGCGGCGATGGAGCGGGCCTTGCCGGCGATATAGAGGCCGGCACCGGCATTGAGCTGGACCACGTCACGCTTGGGGCCGGTGATCTTCCCGGAGAGGATATCGCGGGTGATCTGGGCGTTTTCTTCCGGGGTGCCGCCGAGCATATCGGCCGGGGTGGCCCGGTTGAAGCCGAACACATCCGGGGACATTTCGAAGGTGCGGTATTCTCCGTTGCGTACTTCGCAGACCGTGGTGGGGGCGGAGAGGGAAATCTCATCGAGCTTATCCTGGCCGTAGACCACCAGGCCGTGGTGGACACCCAGGTCATTGAGGACGCGGGCGAGGGGCTCAACGAGGTACTCATCGTAAACGCCGAGGACCTGGTATTCGGGATGAATCGGGTTGGTCAGCGGCCCGAGGATATTGAAAACAGTGCGGAAGCCGAGCTCCTTGCGGATCGCCCCCACGTTCTTCATGGACTTGTGGTAGAGCTGGGCGAACATGAAGCACATGCCCACTTCATCGAGGAGGCGCCGGCAGGTATCCGGATCCTGGTTGATATTCACCCCAAGGGCTTCCAGGCAGTCAGCGGTACCGGAAAGCGAGGAGGCGGCGCGGTTGCCGTGCTTGGATACCTTGACTCCCCCGGCGGCCAGCACGAACATCGAGGTCGTAGAAATGTTGAAGGAGTGGGCGTTATCCCCGCCGGTTCCCACGATTTCCAGGGTGGGGAAAGGAACCTCGAAGTAATCAGCGTGCTCGCGCATCGCGGTCGCGCAGCCGGAAATCTCATCAGTGGTTTCCGCCCGGGCGTTCTTGGTGGAAAGCGCGGCGAGGAACGCTGCCGTCTGGGTGGGGGTGCTTTCCCCGCCCATGATCTCGTTCATAACGGTGTAGGCCTCGTCGTAGGTGAGATCCTGCTTGGACACAACTTTAATAATGGCTTCTTTAATCATGACAACTCCGTACGTTGGGAAAACTTGTGTGGACTGCGGTACTGAGCGGGCCGCGCTGAGGGAAGCACAGTGGGCCAGCGCTCTACGCGGGGTAGGCTGCGGTCTAATGCGGCCGGGGCGCTACCTTAAGCGCCGCGCGCCATCGCCCCCGGGCGGCTTTCCACCAGCGGCAGCGCAGCTGGGCGCGGGTGGAGGCAGCCATGGCGGCAGCCGTGGCACCAGTAGCCGGCGTGGCGGAAGGCGCCATGATGGAGACAGTGAGTGTGGTGGAGTGCCGGCGATGCGTGGATAGGGCATCGGGGACATGGTGCTCAGGTGAATGCGGTAGGTCCCGTTGCACGGGATTCTCCTCTCAGGTGGTTGGGGCGGCGTGGTTGCGCCGCAGGGGCACGCTTCTTAGGCGCGCCACCATCGCCAGGCCGCACCGGCCTGACCCTGTACCTTGAGATCCTGCTGCATAGCTGTGAGCTTAGCCCACCCCGGATGGCGCCCCCGCCCCGGTCCATCATGCGGACAGGTAAGGGCGGCAGCCAGCTGGCGGCGTCGTCGTACTACCAGAAGTGAGCGAGAGTGCCACAGCTACCAGGCACGCAATTATTATTATTGACTTTTCACCCAGCAATTCCCGGGATTTTTCGCGACGTTTCGCAGATTCGCCCTAGTGCTTTATGCGTGCATCGGTTAACATATTCAGGTCCCGAGTAAAGAAACCCATACCTTACATGCTTTCGTGATTGAAGAAGGACACCATGAAACATTCTGTTAAGTTGGCCGCGATTGCCGCGGCCGGGGCTTTGGCACTCACATCCCTGACCGGCTGCGCCACCGAAAACAAGGGCGCATCCGAATCGCCGGCCACCGACTCCTCAAAGGCCGCGGGCCTGTCGGTGGTGGCAACTACCGGTTACCTCGAAGATGTTATTCGCAACGTCGCTCCCGAGGCTAACGTAACCACCTTGGTCAAGCCCGGCGGTGATCCTCACACCCAGGAACTGACCACCCAGGATACCCAGGCCATCGAAAAGGCCGATCTTGTGGTGTGGACCTCCCACGATATGGAACACAAGATGATGGGCCAGCTCGAGAAGCTTGGCGACCGCCAGATCGCGGCCGCGGAAGCCATCCCGGAAGATAAGCTCCTCCCCTGGGAAGAAGATGGCAAGATCGAAGGCCACGACCCGCACGTGTGGAACTCCCCGGAGAACTGGCAGTACGTGGTGACCGCCACCGCCGCCAAGCTCGGTGAGATCGACGCCGCGAACGCGGACCTCTACAAGGCCAACGCGGAAGAATACAACAAGAAGATCGCCAAGGCCGCCGATGAAGCCAAGGCCAAGTTCGATAAGATCCCGAAGGAAAACCGCGTGCTCATCACCGGGCATGACGCCTTCAACTACCTGGGTGCTTCTTTCGGTATTGAAATTCACGCCACCGATTTCGTTTCCTCCGAATCGGAAATGTCCGCGGTGGAGCTCAACGAGCTCGCCACCCTCATTGCCGAGCGCAAGGTTCCGGTGATCTTCCAGGACAACCTCAAGAACCCAGAAGTTATCAAGCACCTCCAGGACGCGGTGCGCGAAAAGGGCTGGCATGTTGAGGTCTCCGATAACGAGCTCTTCGCCGATACCCTCAGCTCCGAAGCTCCCACGAATACCTACCTGGGCGCTTTCAGCTACAACGTTGATTCCATCGTCAGCGCGCTTTCGCAGAAATAGGTGATATCTATGGGATCCGCTACCACGCTGGCCTGTCAGATTGACCACCTGAGCGTCGCCTACCAGGATACGATCGCGGTGAGCGATGTTTCGCTCCGCGTCAATCCAGGCCAGGTGGTGGCGCTTCTCGGCCCGAACGGCGCGGGGAAATCCACCGTCATGAAGGCGGCCCTGCGCCTCGTTCCGGCCCTCGCCGGGGAAGTCACCTTCTTCGGCGAACCGCTCCCCCGGGTGCGTTCGCGTATTGCTTACGTGCCGCAAACCGCCACCGTGGATTGGGATTTCCCGACCACGGTGGGCGACGTCGTGCTCATGGGTACGTACGCCCAGCTGGGCTGGCTGCGCCGCCCGGGCGCGCGCCAGCGCGAAGCCGCCGCCGCGGCCATGGAACGCCTGGGAATTTCCAATCTTGCCCACCGCCACATCAACGAGCTGTCCGGTGGCCAGCAGCAGCGCACCTTCGTGGCGCGCGCCCTGGCCCAGCACGCCGAGCTCTACCTCATGGACGAACCTTTCGCGGGTATCGATATCACTTCCCAGCAGGCGATTATGACGCTGCTGCGCGAGCTGGTTGATGAGGGGAAAACCGTGATGATCGTGCATCACGATTTGCAGACGGTCCCCGATTTCTGCGATAGCGTGGTGCTGCTCTCCGGCGGCAAACTGGTGGCGAGCGGAAGCGTGGAGGAGGCTTTCACCGCGGATAATATCGCGCGGGCATACGGCCTTTCCATCGCCCTCGAACGCAAGTGAGGGCGCGGCGCAATGATTGATTTTATTTCCCCGCTGGAATTGTGGGGAACCTATATTTTCCGCACCATGCTCATCGGCACCACCCTCATCGGGGTGTTTTCCGGGATCGCTGGCTGCCTGCTCTACCTGCGCCGCCAGTCTCTGGTATCCGACGTTATCGGGCACAGCTCCATCCTCGGTGTGGTTGCCGCCTTCACGGTGGCCACCCTGCTGGGCATGGATGGGCGCTCGATGGTGGTCCTCGTGCTCGGGGCAAGCGCGGCGGCGATGTGCGCCGTCGTTCTCACCAATATCATCGTGGCGCATTCGAAAGTGAAAGCGGATGCCGCCATGGCTATCTGCCTCTCGCTGTTCTACGGGGGCGGGATGGTGTGCCTGCGCCTTCTCACCCATTCTCACCTGCCCAATCGCGGCGGGATCGACAGCTACATGTTCGGCAACGCGGCGAATGTGCGCGCCGGAGACCTGGTGACCATCGCGGTATTCGGGCTGCTCACCGTCGCGGTGATTCTCGCTTTCTTCAAAGAAATCAAATTGGCGACCTTCGATCCGGTCACGGCACAATTGCAGGGCTTCAGCCCGCGTGTGCTCACCCCGCTCATGCTGGTGCTCGTCACCATCGCCATCGTTATTGGAATCAAGGGCGTGGGGCTTATTCTCATGGTCGCTTTTGCGATTATGCCGGCCGCGGCCGCGCGCCAGTGGACGCACCGTATGTCCTCCATGATGGTGCTGGCCGGGATTTTCGGTGGGGTTGCGGGCGCGGCGGGCGCGTATCTATCCGTCTGCCTGGGCAAGGTTCCTACCGGCCCGATCGTGGTGCTCCACCTCTTTGTTATTTTCGCGTTCTCGCTGCTGGCCGCGCCGCGCCGCTCGATTGTGGTGGTGGCCCTGCGCCAGCGCCGCTTGCGCGGTGATCTTGCCACCCGGGCGCTGGCTAATTCGGAGAGGAGCGGGCAATGAGTTTCATTGTGGCAGTTATGTTGCTCGCGGTGGTGACCGCGGTGACCTGCGCGCTTCCGGGGGTATTCCTGGTGTTGCGCGGGCAGTCGATGCTGGTGGATGCGATGTCGCACGCGGTGCTCCCCGGGATTGTGGTGGGCACGATTCTTTCTGGTTCCACGCATTCCCCGATCATGGTGGTGTGCGCGGCACTCATGGGTTTGGTGGTGGTGCTGGGTGCCCAGCAGCTGGATCGCACCCGGTTGCTCACCGGGGATGCCAGCCAGGGCGTGATTTTCCCGGTGCTTTTCGCCCTGGGTATTTTGCTGCTCTCAACCACGCTTTCCCATGTCCATATTTGCCAGGACACCGTGCTTACCGGGGATCTCAATCTCATGGCTTTGAGCCCGGAACATATCATCATCGGCGGTTACGATATTGGCCCGCGCACCATGTGGCAGCTGCTCGCGGTATGCGCGCTCAACGCGATTTTCATCGCGGTGTTTTTCCGGGTTCTCAAAACCGATACCTTCGACGGTGATTTCGCTGCAACTATCGGTTTCCCGGTGCGGGCGGTGGAGTTGGGGCTCATGATGCTGGTGTCCCTGACCGTGGTGGCGGCTTTCAATGCCGCGGGGGCGATCCTGGTTATTGCCCTCATGGTGGTTCCGGCGGCCACGGCGATTCTTTTCGCCCGCTCGCTGCGCCACCTCCTGGTTCTCACTCTCCTGATTGCGGTGGCCGAGGCGCTCCTCGGGTTCGTGCTGGCCCTGTATCTGGATTTGGCGACCTCGGCGATGATGGCTTTCACCGACGGGGTAGTGTTCCTGAGCGCGCTGGCCTGGTACAAGCTGAGCGGGCGCGCTGCGGCACGCAGCCACCGGCGCACTCTGAGCGTGCCGGCCGCTGCCGCGGGCACTGCCGTGGCTAACGGCGCGACGGAAGGCGCCGGCGCTACGTGCGTGGCCGGCGCTGCACGTACTGCCGGATAACCGTACTGCCGGATAAGCGCGGCTACTTCTCCACTT
Organism: Actinotignum timonense; assembly: GCF_030216305.1. GTDB lineage: Bacteria > Actinomycetota > Actinomycetes > Actinomycetales > Actinomycetaceae > Actinotignum > Actinotignum timonense_A. Next base: position 395,603 of record NZ_JASOKT010000001.1, read on the forward strand.
TCGTCAGCGGAGCGAAGCGCAGCATCAAGCGTTTCGTGACCGAGCCGAAAGCGACCTTCGCGGTGGTGGACTTTCCTCGGCCTTCGAAGCCGAGGATGGTCCCCCGCCCGAAGGAGCGGTGCTCCACGGTGTCACCCACCGCGAAGCCCTTGGTATCCGCCGCGGTATCGGCCCCGCCCGCCGCGCTAGCTGCGCCTGCTGTGCCTGAGGTGCCGCTCGAACCGCCAACCGCGGAACCACCCGAACCGCGGGCCGCAGGATGCGCACTACCGGCGGAATCCGCTCGAGATGCCGAGCCTGCGGTGGCGGGCACCCCGAGTTTCCCGGGTTTGAATTTACCTGAGCCGATGATGGGCCCGGCGTCGTCGTCAAAGAAAGAAGGCGCGCGCCGTTCCCGGCGCCCCCACCCGTAACCGGAACCAATACCGGACCCAATGCCACCACCGCGCACCAGATCCTGGGAGGATTGTTCCCGGCGCCAGTCAATAAGTTCGGGCGGGATTTCTTCAATGAAACGCGAAGGTGGAAACTCCTGGGGTGCCCCCCACGACGAGCGTGCTGCCGCTCGCGAAATATAGAGACGTTCACGCGCGCGAGTAAAAGCCACGTAAGCGAGGCGGCGTTCTTCGGCGAGTTCGCTCCGGTCATCCAGAGAACGCATATGCGGGAAGGTGCCGTCTTCCAGGCCGGTGACGAAAACAACCGGAAACTCCAGACCTTTGGCGGTGTGAACCGTCATAAGGGTGGTTTCCCCTTCGGATTCGCTCCCTTCGGGAAGCCGGTCAGTATCTGAGACCAGCGAAATCTGATCCAGCCACTCCCCCAATCCGGCATCCGGATTCTGGGCGGAGAACTCCACCGCGACCGCGTGTAATTCGGCCAGGTTTTCGACCCGGCTGAGATCCTGCGGGTCTTTGGATTCTTGCAGCACGGCCAGGTACCCGGATTCATCCATGAGGTAATCGAGGATATCCGCGGGTTTGCCGCCCGCGGCGGCATCCTGACGCGCCGTTTCGAGGATGCGAGCCAGATCGGCGACGGCGCTGCGGGCCCGGGCCGTCAGCCCCGCAACTTCGCCGCGCTCCGGGTTGGGGCTAGCCACATCGGCCACCGCGGCACCGAAGGAAATATTCCAGCGTTGAGCATGGGTGGCCAGGTGGCCCTGCGCGGTATCCCCCACCCCGCGTTTGGGTTCATTAATGATGCGACGCAGCGAGACGGTATCATCCGGGTTGGCTACCGCGTGCAGGTACGCGAGGGCATCCTTAATTTCTTTGCGCTCATAGAAGCGGGTACCGCCGATGACCCGGTAGGGAATCCCCGAGCGCACGAACATTTCTTCCAGGGCCCGCGCCTGGGAATTGGTGCGGTAAAACACCGCCACATCCCCGTAGCGCACCCCGCTACTATCCCGGAGCCGGTCAATTTCCGTGACAACGAAATGTGCTTCGTCGCTTTCCGAATCGGCCACGTAGCCAGTGATCTTTTCCCCGCTCCCCGAATCCGTCCACAGCTTTTTCGGCCGGCGCCCTTCATTATGGGAAATCACGGCATTGGCGGCAGAAAGAATATTTTGGGTGGAGCGATAGTTTTGCTCCAGAACCACGCTGGTGGCATCCGCGAAGTCCTTCTCAAAATCCTCAATATTGCGGATCGTGGCCCCGCGGAAGGCGTAAATGGACTGATCGGCATCACCCACCACGGTGAGCGCGGAACGCTCCGGGCCCTGCCCGGCCAGGGTGCGTACCAGCACGTACTGGGCGTGGTTGGTATCCTGATATTCGTCCACCAGAATGTGACGGAAGCGGGTGCGGTAGCGCTCAGCTATATCCGGGTGGGAGGTGAGGACCTCCACGGTACGCATAATAAGATCATCGAAATCCAGCGCATTGGCGCGCTCGAGGCGATCCTGGTAGGCGGCATAGGCCTGGGCTAGCACCTGGCCATCCCGATCAGTGGCGGCCGCGGCCTGCGCGGCCGGGGTGACCAGTTCATCTTTGAGATTGGAGACCTGGCGGCTGAGCATTTTGGGAGGGTAGGCCCGGATATCGATGTTTTCTTCCCGGCACACCATGGTCATGAGGCGCTGGGAATCCGCGGCATCGTAAATGGTGAAGGTGGAACGCATCCCGAGCGTGCGGTGTTCGGCCCGCAGAATCCGCACGCAGGCGGAATGGAAGGTGGAGATCCACATGCCGCGGGCCAGGCCGCCGAGCATCCCTTCCAGGCGTTCGCGCATTTCCCGCGCCGCCTTATTGGTGAAGGTGATGGCGAGGATATTGGCGGGGTGGGCCTGCCCGGTGGCGATGAGGTAGGCGATACGCGAGGTGAGCACCCGGGTTTTACCCGAGCCGGCCCCGGCGACCACGAGCAGCGGGCCGCCGCTGTGAACCACAGCCTCCCGCTGGGCGCTATTGAGGCCGGTGAGAATACGCGCCGCCGCGCCCGAGACTTCCGGCGCGCCCGAAACCTCCGGCCCGGCCGCGGCCGCCGGCCTGCCCTGACCAGTAGGCGCACTTTCAGCGGCCTGAGCCGGTGTGGGCACACCCGGGCGCCGCCCCACGGTAGCCCCGGCTTGCTGGGCGGCCGCCACGCGTTCCCGCAGCCGCGCGATTGTTGCTTTGTACGATTCCTCCATAGCCCTTCTAGGGTACGACACCACCCCGACACAAAAAACGCCCCCGAGCTTCGCGTTGCTCTCACTCCGGGCACCGGCCGATGGCATGCAGGACCTGCCTGCCCGGCCGGCCCCGCGCCAGCTAAGCTGCGCCGTCGTACCAACGAAGCTGCGCCGTCGTACCTATCGCGCCGGATGGACGCGCACCGCATGCTCGTTCGTGAAGGCGCGCAAACCCCAGGCGCCCTCCTCGCGACCGTAACCGGAACGATTAATCCCACCAAAAGGCCAGGTGGGCGCCGATTCGCGGTGCTTATTGATAATGGTCATCCCGGCCGCGAGCCGCGCCGCGAACCGCTGCGCCTTCTCCAGATCCTGGCTCCACACCGAGGACTGCAAACCGTAGGCGGTGCTATTGGCCAGCTCGAGGGCTTCCTCCTCATCCGCCACCCGGTAGAGCGCCACCACCGGCCCGAATAATTCGTTGCGAGCGATATCGTGGTCCGCGGGAATATCGGTGAGCAAGGCCGGGGTCATATAGGCGCCCGGCCGGTCAATTTTGTGACCTCCGTAATGGCGGTGTGCTCCAGCGGCGACGGCGCTCGCCACCCGCCGCACCACCTCGTCCCTGGCCGCAATTGAGGACAGCGGCCCCATATCCGTGGCCGGGTCATCATAGGGACCCACCACGATGCTCGCGATCTCCGCGCGGGCCGCCGCGAGGAATTCTTCAAAAACGCTATCCAGCACGATAATGCGCTTATTCGAGGTGCAGACCTGCCCGGCGTTGAACACGCGGGTGCGCACCGCCGCGCGGGCCACCGCCGTGATATCAGCGGCGTCCAGCACCACCATGGCATCATTGCCGCCCAGCTCCAGGAGGGAACGTTTCGTGTACTTCCCGGCCAGCTGCGCAACCGAGGATCCCGCCCGCTCCGAACCGGTCAGCGATACTCCTTTGACGCGCGGGTCCGCCAGGACTTTCTCCGTATCCGCAATATCCAGGTAGATATTCTGGTACACGCCATCGGGCAAACCAGCTTCGCGCAGCAACGCCTCGAATGCGGCCGAGGAACGCGGGCAAATCTCCGCTTGTTTCATGAGAATCGTATTGCCGACCATGAGTTGGGGCAGCGCGAAGCGGGCGATCTGGGAATAGGGAAAGTTCCAGGGCATGATCCCCAGCAAAACGCCCAGCGGCTGATGGAGCACGTAGGTGGGGATGCCATCCCCAGCATCCAGCGCGGTGGGTTCCAGGTAGCGCGGCGCGTTATCCGCGAACCAGTGGGCGTGCTGGCTGACGGTGGCGAGCTCGGCGGCGCCATCGCGCAGCGGTTTGCCCATTTCCCGCCCGATAATATCGGCAAGCTCAGCGCGGCGCTCCGTGACGAGCTCCCCGAAGCGGTGCAGAACAGCGGCGCGGGTGGCCATCGGGGTATCCCGCCAGCTGGTGAAGGCATCCCAGGAAGCACTGATCATGCCCGGGATCGCGGCGGCGGGCAGGGAGGGGAAGCGTTCTTCCACCTCGCCGGTATTGGGGTTATGCACGCGGTAGTGAGTCATGAGTCTAGCCTACTGTGTTGCGGCCCACTGTGCCGGGCGAACCCGGCTATCATGGGGACATTAGTCCTAGAAAGAGAAAGGAGTGGTGAACGTGGGAGATTTCTTCACCGGGGAAAGCGCCCCGGGCATGATTGATTGGGCGTCGATGCCCACCTACAACACCATTATGGCCATCGCGGCCGGAGTGGGCCTGATTCTGGTTGGCCGGCTGCTGGTGCACTTGCGCAGCGCGGTTTCAGCGGGAGCGGTGGGAGCTGGCGCTGCCGCGAGCACAGCTGACGCTCCGGGTGCTACCGCCGCCGCGCATGCCGCCGCCGCGCATGCCGCGGGCGCGGATGCCGCGGGCACCGATGCCGATAAGGCCGTGATCCTGGACGGCTACACCCTGGGCTTCTTCGTGACCGGCCTGATCCAGACGCTAACCGGCCTGCACATGTCCCTCACCTGGCCGCTGGCCGCCGGCGGCTTCCCCTTCGACAATATTATCTTCGGGGAAACCTGCCTCGGCTTCGGCGTGCTCCTGCTGGCGGCGAGTTTCATCCTGTGGAAGCGCGGGGATCGCATCCTCGCCTCCGCCACCCCATTCAACACTTTCGCGCGGATCGCCCGCCCGGTCTCCATTTTCGCGCTGGCAATGGGCTTGGCGCTGCTGGCGATTATGTGCGCCGGGATGGTCTACCAGTTCTTCGCCGCCCCTCCCCAGGAGCCGATTTCCGGGTCCTTCGCGGCCTACCCCTGGTTGGAGTCGATTGCCCTCTCCGCGGTCTTTGGCCTGGCCGGTGTGGGTGCGATTCTCTTCTTCGCCGCGGTGCGCCCGGACGCCCGCGGGCAGGTGCGCGGCGGCGTGGTCAGCGCCGCCTACTGGTGCCTGGTCATCAGCGGGGTCATCTTCATGCTCTTCGGTGCCATGAACTTCTATACCCATATCGGGCTCGTGGTCAATACCATGTAGTACCGCCACGCCGGCGCGCGGCCCGGTGAAGCTGCGGCCGCTCGCGGTGGCCGCAGCGGCGTCGTCGTACTTCACGTTTCTGGTACGACGACGCAACACCGTTCCATCAGTGCACCACGCAAGCACGCACACAAAAGGGCCGCATCCCTTTCGGGACGCGGCCCTTGGCGTCATCCGTAGCGTTTAGAAAGCCGGGGTGTTCAGCCCCAAGCGCCGGAAGTGCTCCCGCGCTTCTTCCACGGCTTGTGGTGACGGCGGTACGACGTCTTCCAGTTGGTAGTCATAGCCAAGTGAATGCCACTTGTCTCGCCCCATCTGGTGGAACGGCAGAACCTCAACGCGGCTCACCGCGTTCTTCCACCGTGCAACGATCTTCGCAACGTTCTCCACGTTCTCCGGATCGTCTGTCAGCCCGGGCACGAGTACGAAACGTACCCAGATTTCCTTGCCCGCGGCAGCCAATCGATCACCAAAATCAATGGTCGGTTGCAGTTCGCGGCCGGTCGTGCGCTTATATACTTCCTCGGATCCCGATTTCACGTCGAGCAACACCATGTCGATGTAATTCATCATTTCGTCGTCGACGTTACGGCCGAGATATCCGGAGGTATCGATACACGTATGGATTCCCATTTCCTTGGCGCCGCGAAGCACGGTCTTGAGGAAGGCGGGCTGCATTAAGCATTCGCCACCTGAGATCGTGATTCCGCCACCCGTCGCCTTGAACATGCGACGGTAGCGCTTCCAGCGCCGCAGCAATTCATCGGAATCCACCGGCTGACCGTCCTTCATGATGAAGGTGTCAGGGTTATGACAGTACAGGCACCGCAGGGGGCACCCTGCCATGAAGACTGTCATTCGGGTCCCGGGCCCGTCCACCGCGGTCACAAGTTCCCACGAGTGGACGGAACCGAGGGTTCCCTCGCGCATCTTGCGAAGCCGTTCTTTGCGTTCGATGTCGTCGAGGACATCGATGCCTCCCAGACCGGCCCCCTGCAACCGACCGGTCGGCGCTTCGAAATCTTGAAGGCCGACCGGTGCTAGTCGCAACTCAGCAGACAATGGTTATGCCGAGTGATGGAAGGTACGCGACAGAACGTCGAGCTGCTGTTCGCGGGTCAGCTTCACGAAGTTCACGGCGTAGCCGGAAACGCGAACGGTCAGGTTCGGGTACTTCTCGGGGTGATCAATCGCGTCCTCGAGGGTGGAGCGATCCAGCACGTTGATATTGGCGTGGTACAGACCCTGCACCCCACCGTTATCTTCGCGAGCAGCCTTCATCGACTCGAGACGCTCTTCGTAGGTCTTAGCCATTTTTTACCTTCTTTTCTTTGTTGGGGGTTGAATCTTAGAGTTTTAGTCTTCTTCAGCCATGAAGCCGGCATCCATAATTCCGACCAGGTTCTTGACCTGCTCTTCCTTATTGCGGCCGAGGCCAGCCGGCGTAATGGTATTCGTCAAGGAAATACCATCGAGGGCATCCTTGTAATCCAGCTTACCAACAGACATCATGGATGCCACCATACCGTGGGTATCCATACCGTTCTCCGGGTTCGCGCCCGGGGAGAACGGAGTGCCAGCCTTGTGGCCGGACGGGAAGGAACCCGTGGCCTTGCCGTACACCACGTTGGAGGTAATGGTCAGCACCGACTGGGTCGGGATGGCATCGCGGTACATCGGGATCGCCTTGATCTTCGACATGATGGTGTGGACCACGGTTGCCGCGATGTCATCAGCGCGGTCATCGTCGTTACCGTAGATCGGGAAGGTGCCTTCCGTCTTGTAATCGACAACGAGGCCGGTTTCGTCGCGAACCGGGTAGACCTTCGCGTACTTGATCGCGGAAAGCGAGTCCGCCACGATGGACAGGCCGGCGATACCGCAACCCATGGTACGGATGATCTCCGAATCATGGAGAGCCATCTCTACCGCTTCGTATGCGTAGCGGTCGTGGCAGTAGTGGATGATGTTGAGAGCTTCAACGTAGGTGCCAACCACCCAGTCGAGCATCTCTTCGTACTTCTGCCAGACTTCATCGAAGTCGAGCGGGCCATCACCTTCGAGCGGGGTGAACAGACCCGGTTCGGTCACCTGCTTGCCGGTCATTTCATCGCGGCCGCCGTTGATGGCGTAGAGCAGGGCCTTAGCGGCGTTCACGCGAGCACCGAAGAACTGCATCTGCTTGCCCACCCGCATCGGGGAAACGCAGCACGCGATGGCGGCGTCGTCGCCCCACTGGTTACGAATCTGTTCGTCAGATTCGTACTGGATGGACGAGGTTTCGATGGAAATAGCCGCGCAGAATTCCTTGTAACCTTCCGGAAGTGCCGGATCCCAGAAAATGGTGATATTCGGTTCCGGAGCCGGACCCAGGTTACGCAGGGTCTGGAGCAGGCGGAAGGAGGTCTTGGTGACGAGGGTACGCCCGTCATCACCGAAGCCGGCATCCGACCAGGTGGCCCAGTAGGGATCACCGGAGAAGATCTGGTCGTAATCGATGGTGCGCAGGAAGCGGACGATACGCAGCTTCATGACGAGGTTGTCAATCATTTCCTGCGCGTCGGTTTCCGTGATGGTTCCGGCGGCCAGATCGCGCTCGAAGTAAATATCGAGGAAGGCGGAGAGGCGGCCGATGGACATGGCCGCGCCGTCCTGGCTCTTCACGGAAGCGAGGTAGCCGAAGTACAGCCACTGCACGGCTTCGCGCGAATTCTTCGCCGGGCCGGAAATATCGAAGCCGTAGATTTCACCGAGGGTCTTGAGCTTCTTCAGAGCCTTGATCTGCTCGGCGTGTTCCTCACGGAAGCGAGCCCAGTGCTCGGAGAAGGGCTGATCGGCCACGGAATCCTTCATGGCCTGCTTCTCTTCGATGAGCTTATCCACACCGTAGAGGGCCACGCGGCGGTAGTCGCCAATAATGCGGCCACGGCCGTAGGCATCCGGAAGACCGGTAATAATGTGCGAGGAACGGGCCGCGCGAATACGCGGGGTGTAAATATCGAAGACCGCATCATTGTGGGTCTTGCGGTAGCGGGTGAAGATCTTCTTGATCTCCGGATTGACTTCCTTGCCCGCTTCCTTGATGGCGGTTTCCACCATGCGCCAGCCGCCATTGGGCATCATCGCGCGCTTGAGCGGAACATCCGTCTGCAGGCCGACGACGACGTCGTCGTCTTCGGAAATGTAGCCGGCGGGGAAAGCGTCAATATCGGCCGGGGTGTCGGTGTCGACGTCGTACACGCGACGGCGGCGCTCCTCGGAGAGGTAATTTTCCTCAAGAGACTCCCACAGCCGGGTGGTCTTCTCCGTCGGGCCGGCCAGGAACGAAGCATCCCCTTCGTAGGGGGTGTAGTTCTTCTGGATGAAGTCACGAACGTCAATGGCTTCATTCCAGGTGCCGGACGTGAAACCCGCCCAGGCTTCCTCTGTTGGGGTATCGGTAGCAGTGCGCTCCATGTGCGTCTAACTCTCCTTGTGTCGTGTCAGTACCCGTTATTATCCAAGCATAAAGCAACTTACAAGCGGAACGGATGTTCCGTAAGAAATTGCCGCACGCTTGCGTCCGCACCGTATCCACGCCTTCGCGTGAATCGCTACGGCACCGAGGTAACAAGTCCTGATTCTTTTACCTGTTGTCCGTATCAATCGGTCAGGCACAAGCGACTCTCGATTGTATTGTCCGGCACGGGCGGCGGGCGTATATCACTCGCTGTCCGCGCCTACATTTATCCTAACGCGCTTGCGTGAAAAAACATTCCCAGACACGTGAGATGAGCGGCGCACATTCCCGCGGCGCCCCCGGCGGGCGCGCCGATACGCGACTTCACGTCGCCACCCCTCTCACATGTGTGAGGAATCACTTTTTAGCCGGTAGTGTTACTCCCATTCAATTGTTGCCGGCGGCTTGGAGGTCACGTCCAGAACCACGCGATTAACTTCCGCAACGGAGTTCGTAATGCGGTTGGAAATATGGGCGAGCACATCGTAGGGAACCCGCGCCCAATCGGCCGTCATCGCATCCTCAGAGGAAACCGGGCGCAACACGATGGGATGCCCGTAGGTACGGTGGTCCCCCTGCACGCCCACGGAATGCACCTCGGCGAGCAGCACCACCGGGCACTGCCAAATCTCGGCATCCAGCCCGGCCGCGGTGAGTTCTTCGCGGGCAATAGCATCGGCTTCGCGCAGGATACGCAGGTTATCTTCAGTGACTTCACCGATCACGCGGATCGCCAGGCCCGGCCCCGGGAAGGGCTGGCGGGCCACGATTTTCTCCGGTACGCCCAGTTCGCGCCCGATGGCACGCACCTCATCCTTGAAGAGGCTGCGCAGGGGTTCGATGAGCTCGAAATTCATATCTTCGGGAAGGCCGCCCACATTGTGGTGGCTCTTAATATTGGAGGCGCCTTCTCCCCCGCCGGATTCCACCACGTCCGGGTAGAGAGTGCCCTGGACGAGGAATTTCACGTCTTCCCCGCCGCCGAGCTTATCTACCAGCTGGCGCTGCGCGCTTTCGAAGGAGCGGATAAATTCGCGCCCGATAATCTTGCGCTTCGTTTCCGGATCGCGCACGCCGGCCAGCGCGGAGAGGAAGCGCTGGGATTCATCAATGGTGAAGATGCGAATGCCGGTGCTTTCCGCGTAATCGCGTTCCACCTGCTCGCGTTCACCGGCACGCAGCAGCCCGTGGTCAATAAAGAAACAGGTGAGCTGGTCACCAATCGCTTTGTGCACAAGCGCCGCGGCAACCGAGGAATCCACCCCACCCGAGAGCGCGCAAATCACCTGCGCGGAGCCGACCCGCTCGCGAATCTGAGCCACCTGCTCATCAATAATGGAGGACGGAGTCCAGTTCGGGCTGATTCCCGCGCCTTCGTAGAGGAAGTTTTCCAGGGCGGCCTGGCCGCGTTGGGAGTGGAGCACCTCCGGGTGCCATTGCACGCCGAAGAGCCGGCGCTTGCGATCTTCAAAAGCGGCCACCGGGGTTTCATCGGTGGCGGCGGTCACGGTGAAGCCTTCCGGGGCTTCGCTCACGGCATCCCCGTGGCTCATCCACACGATCTGCTTATCTTCTAGACCGGCGAAAAGGCAGGAATCACCAGCGGTGCGGGCTTCGGTGCGCCCGTATTCGCGGGTGCCGGTGCGCCCCACGCGCCCGCCGAGGGCCTGGGCCATGGCTTGGAAGCCGTAGCAGATACCGAGGATAGGTACCCCGGCCTCAAAAATGTCTTTATCGATTGCGGGCGCACCTTCCGCGTACACGGATGCCGGGCCGCCGGAAAGAATAATGGCCGCGGGCTTTTTCGCCAGCATATCCGCAGCCGACATGGTGTGCGGAACAATTTCTGAATAAACGTGTGCTTCACGAACGCGCCGCGCAATGAGCTGAGCGTACTGCGCACCAAAATCGACAACAAGAACCGGGGAATTATCGCTGGTATTCACGCTGTTCATTCTAGTGATTAAAACGCGCCGGCGCCTACTGGGAGCCGGCCCGCGCCCGGAAGCTTTCTAGGACCTTCGTCACCGGATAGGAACGACGACGCCCACCCGCTCGCGCGGACCTGAGCTGGGCATGCACATCAGCTCGCAAGATGTGAGATTATTTGAAGGGATATCCCGGCGTGGATACGCCTATTTTTTCAAGGGTCCTCACGGGCCGGAAGGATAAGAAAGTGACCTACAGCGTATATTTCACCGCGGTAGAAGGTAATGCGGGCACCCAGGCGGTGGCCAGCGCCTACGTTGATGTACTCACCTCTACTTACAAGAACGTCGGGGTGTTCCGGGCGTTCACCAACGGAAATATCGAAAATGACTCCGCCTTCCTTCAGCTGCTCGACCAGGTTGGCCGCGGCGAGGATCGCGATATTGCTTGGGGTTCGAGCCGGCAGGCCTACGTGGCTGACGAAGAAGAAGCCA
>NZ_JASOKT010000020.1 GCF_030216305.1 Actinotignum timonense
CGCCGATACCGGCGCGGCCCCCAGGTTTTCTATGCTGTTAGCGACGGCTGAAAAGTAGCCCAATTTCTATGGCTGAAAGCTCTTCGATTACCTGTCACATTACCGGGGGCAGTCATATGACCAGCGGCATGGTATTGATCGGCAGACTAGACTCGCAGGGAGTAGCCGCCCTCTTCCAAATACCCATTCAAGATCTGTCGCGTAGTCTCATCAAACCAATCCCGGACTTCGTCGATAGCTGCGCCGATCAGCTCTTCTGGCATGGCACAACTTGAAATAACGCCCGAATGTACGGTGTAGATCAGATCCCAAACATCACAATCCACGCCTAAGCCGTGTCCCCAATGCCCTTTTTCACCAAAAAGGATATCTTGGTCGCCATATTTCTGGACGTACTCAGCAAGAAGCGCCACCTGCGACTCCTGAGGAGTTTCGTTTATTGGTAAAACCATATGCTTTCCTCGCTTTCCGGTCTTGCAAAGATGGGCTAGTTAGTCGGGCCAAACCCCCGGTTCCTCCGGCAAAGACAAATCCAACCCCCAATGATTCTTATTTTCGTGATACTCCAAAATATCGGTAGCCCACGAATCAAGAATTGGACGAATTTCATCCACCGCATCACACGCAAGCTTTGAAGGAATCTCAAATCCGTAAGCTTCCCCAAATTTTAAAGCGTCGATAACCGTCCACGGCGTGACAGGGCCCCACAACGCTCTTATAACGAGTTCATCCGGATGGTGCTTTTCAGATTTTTCCGTCACGTATTCAAGAAGGTGAATCACCGCTGGGAAACCGTCCAATTCATACGCAATCATCGGGGAACCTCCTAAGCTACTCGTCGCGGGGAATTTGAGGGACCCGCAAAGACGAACCAATCAACTCCAGCCGGTCATTCAGAACGCGGGAAGAAACATGATCCAATTGGCGGGAAATTTCGTAAATTGCGTCGCTCAGAAGATCTTCGGGTAATAGGACTCCCGAAAGATGAGCGGAGGACACAGTGTAGATCAGATCCCAAACGTCTCCCTCTTCACCGATACCGACCCCAAGGCCTTGGCCCTTCCCCGGACCGAAGAGAACTTCAGGGTCGCCATGCTCGCAAACGTATTTCGCAAGTTTCGTTACCGGACGGCAATATGGTTCACCACTTGCACTTCCAGCCACGATTTACCCTTACTTCTTTTACACCCACGGTGGGAAAGCCCCAATAAAAGCGATGCCTGAGCTTCGGTGGGCAGGATTCCGAGGACCTCAGTCACCTCTATGGATGAAAGGACCCGGTTTCCCAGTTCCGGTTTGCCTCGGCAACCCTACCCATCAAAGATCAGACCCGGCGTTCTTTGCGCTTGAGTCTAATCCACCAGCCCCGTGTAATCCATACCTCTCCCTAGCGGCAAGAAAATCTTGTAGCCTCTATTCACACCACCATCTTCGACGTGAAGGCGCGCCCATGGATATCAGCAAAGCAAGGGAACTGGACCAGCTAGGTCGAGAAATCGACGTTTTAGTCGTTGTTAAAACCGCTCCCATCCCCTCAGAAAAATACAAGGAAACCGTGTGCGTTGCCGGAGTCGCCCTCGATCCGCTTCGCTGGGTAAGGCTTTACCCTATCGCCTTCCGTTATCTTGACGGCACCGACCGCTTCAAGAAATATCAAACTATTCGAGTATCCGTCCGCGCACCTAACGATGATGACCGGGAAGAAAGCTTACGGGTCGAAAAGGATCCTCAACCGCAAGATGGGCCTATTACCGGGTGGGACGAGAGAGCTATCTACCTCGACCCTCTTCCTACCAAATCCCTCTGTGAACTACGGGCGGAAGCTATGAGAAATCCGGCCGCGCAATCCCTTGCGCTTATCACGCCCCGGGCAACACCTACGATTAAAGTATCGCTTCACCCGGGCTGGAATGAACAGCAGAAAGCTGCGCTGCGCAAATATAAAGACGAAGATATCTTCGGTAACAAGGGGCTCACGCTCGAAGCCCCGCGGTTTGTTGCACGGCTTGAATTCTATTGCAATTTTCCAAGTTGCTCGCGCCATTCCTTGACAATAACGGACTGGGAAGCGGTGGCGCTGCAACGCCATTGGCCACCAACGGCGTCAATCGAATACGCCCAGCAAGAATTCGAAAAGAAATTCATTAGAGAACGTGAAAAGCCCGGCGTTCCACTGCGGATTATTGTTGGCAACCAAGCCGCTCCGCACAAACGCCACAGCTTCCTGGTGTTGGGAATCTTTGGCTCAAGCCGCGAAACGCTCGGACTCTTCTAACACAGCGCGCGTTTCCTCAATCACGAGTTTTCGGTGGCACTGTAGGTGATTATCCTCGAAGCAGAGAACGAGGATTGTACCGTCATGTGCTAGGTCAGCAATCTCGTGGATGGCTACCCGCGCATCCGGAGTCGCGAGTACCTCGTTGCGGAAACGCGCGTGAGCGGCATGCGCTTCGGGAGTTCCAGGATGAGCGAAAGCTGCCCGATTATCCTTAGGATTACCGAGGGATCGCATATGAACATAGCGGGTTCCGGTAGATTCCACCGCTTGGCGCAGCCGCGTTTTAGAAAATCCTTTCTTGCGGCTGATGGGAGTAAGCCGAATATCAACAACGGTATGGACTCGGTTAGCTTCCAATGTATCGAGAAGATCACTGATAGTTTTCCCCTCGTAGCCCCAACCGAGAATAGTGGTGGCCATCGGTTGCACTCCTTCGTCTTACGTAGCCGGCCCGCACCCTAAAATCTCATGAAACTTCAGTTACACACAAGCACGATGGCCGCGAAACCACAGGTAAATCTATGGCACGATCCATCACAGAGCGGAGACGGAGGGATTCGAACCCTCGAGCCGCTATTGCGACTAACACCTTAGCAGGGTGCCACTTTCGGCCACTCAGTCACGTCTCCATGCTCACCGGGGAAGCCTGAGCTCACCCGTGCAAGCCTTACTAGCGTACACGCTCAGCGGGGCGTGGTGCCAGTTTTTTCGCGGCGGAATTGGTCACGCGGCGCCGCGCCGCATTGCGTGGCAGCGGACCGGCGCTATTACCGCCAGGCCGGCGCTGCGGCGTCGTACCGCACGCGCCACCGCGGGCCGCACCACCGCGAGCGCGCAAGCACGCTAGAAATCCCAGTCGTCGTCGGTAGTATCTTCCACTTCGCCGATAACGTACGAGGATCCCGAACCGGAGAAGAAATCGTGGTTCTCGTCCGCGTTCGGGGAAAGCGCCGCCAGGATCGCCGGATTGACGGCCGTCTGGTCCGGGTTGAACAGCGCTTCGTAACCGAGGTTCATGAGCGCCTTATTGGCGTTGTAGCGCAGGAATGCCTTGACGTCCTCCGTCAGGCCCATCTCATCGTAAAGGCTGGCGGTGTATTCTTCCTCGTTCTCGTAGAGGTCTTGGAGCAGCTCAAAGGTGTATTCCTTGAGTTCGGCCTTGCGTTCCTTGCTGGCCTTCTCCACCGCGCGCTGGTATTTGTAGCCGATGTAGTAGCCGTGCACGGCTTCGTCGCGAATAATGAGGCGGATGAGGTCCGCGGTATTGGTGAGCTTGGCGTGCGCGGACCAGTACATGGGCGCGTAGAAACCGGAGTAGAACAGGAAGGATTCCAGCATCGTGGAGGCAACCTTGCGCTTTTCCGGATCATCCCCGCGGTAGTAATCCAGCACGATCTGCGCCTTCTTCTGGAGGAATTCGTTATTTTCCGACCATTCGAAGGTTTCGTCGATCTCATCGGTGGAAATGAGTGTGGAGAAAATCGAGGAATACGACTTGGCGTGCACAGATTCCATGAAGGCGATATTGGTATACACCGCTTCCTCGTGCGGGGTGACCGCGTCCGGGATGAGCGAGACCGCGCCCACGGTGCCCTGAATGGTATCGAGCAAGGTCAGGCCGGTGAACACCCGGGTGGTCATGAGCTGTTCATGCGGCTTGAGAGTATTCCACGACTGAATATCGTTGGACAGCGGCACCTTTTCGGGCAACCAGAAATTCCCCGTGAGGCGGTCCCACACTTCAAGGTCCTTTTCGTCCTCGATGCGGTTCCAGTTAATGGCTTGCACAGAACTGACAAGTTTCAACTTCGGGGGGATCACAGTAGCTCCTCGTTAGCGCAGGTGATGCGGGATAGATGATGGATAGGAACGACGACGCCGCTCGCGCCGCCACACCCCGCCCATTCTAGACGGTTGAATCGGTAAGCGGTGCGAGCCAGGTCATGAGGTGCGCGGCTTGGGCTGGATACCTTGCTGGGAGATATCCGCATACTGCGTCGTCGTGCCATCGATATTGGTGACGGTGAGGGTGTCGTCGGCGATGCTCATCTTGGTCACGTTGGTGAATTCGAGGGGAAGATGCGGGTTGAGGTGCTCGGGGTGGCGCAGACCGAAGAGGCCCGGATCGTGCCAGAGGATAAGGGCGCCATCACGGCCGAGGGTGAGAATATCGGCCATGCCGGAGCCGTCCAGGTCCCCGGCCGCGAGAGTGCGGAGGTTACGTAAACGGCGATCACGCCCGCCCAGGAGCCGCACCGAACGGAAACTGCGCGCGGCATCTAATTGGGCGAGCTCGCCGGTTTCTTCCCCGGCCGCCGGCAGGACTTCCGCCCCGCTGCCGGCATCCAGGTAGAGCGCGACCGCCCCGGAGGGCCACACCGTGAAGGCATCCGCACGGTCGGGCTGGCCGCCCAGGTAGCCGAGGACTTCGTGGGCCGGATTGCCCGGTTCGAGGGTGGCATCCTCCAAGGTGATGCGGGCTTCTTCCAGCAGCTGCGCGATGAGGTTATCCATGGGCACGCCCACGGATTCGTCATCGGTATAACCCCCGCCGTCCTGCGCGCCGCCGGTGATCGCTACGATGGCCCATTCTCCGTTCTCGCCTTGCTGGAGCCAAGGCCCGCCGGAGACCCCGGTGGGCATCCCGGCGCATTCAATATGGAAGTAGTCCACCCCGTTTTCTGTGAACGCTTCGGTGGAATTGCGGCAGTGGCGCGGGTAGGCGGAGGTGTAGTTATCGGCCTCGAAAGATTCGGCCACCGGGTAGCCGATCACCTCAATATCGGGTTGTTCCGGGCTCACATCGGCAAGGGGCAGGCCGCCGGTCACGTCCTCGAGGAGGTTGCCGAAGCGGTCCGGGTCCGCGGTGAGGACGGCGGCGTCGTACCGATCCGCATCCTCATCATCGCTGTAATACGCATCGTTGATGACCACGGCGTCCGGGTCGATACGCCAAATGCCGTGGGGAATATAGGCGGTACCAGCAATAATGGAGAATTGCGGCACGAAGACAGTGGCGGCGTAGGCATCCCCGGGCCAGCAGTGCGCGGCGGAAAGAATCTGGGAACGCCCCGGGGTATCGAGAACCACGCCGGTGCAGCCGCGGATCACCTGGGTTGTGCCGGGAACCACGTGGAAGAAGGTGCCCACCTGCGGGATTCCCGGGAAGTTGTAGCCCGCCCCGGGCAGGCCCTCCCCCAGCTCCACATCGCTGACCTTCGGGTCCTCATTGAGGGCGGCATTGAGGGAATCGGGAAGTCCGGCACCGCGGTGGTAGGCGGCGGCCAGGACCCGGCCGTCTACGATGCCAGAGTCGTCAAATTCAGCATCGAGATCGCGGTGATTGGCATCGTCGTCCCAGACGATGGCCACGGCGTCGTCGCCAAAATTATCGTAAGTAACCGGGCGCGGAACCGGAGCGGCGAGTACCGGGGCTGTGACCAGCGCGCAAGCGCCCAGCAGCCCGGTGAGCATAGCCAGCGTGAGCAGCGCTCCGAGTAACACCGCCAGGGTGCCCGCGTGACGATACCGATTCCTCACCTGCTCCGCCTTCTTTCTCCGCGGGGTGGCTCCGCGGAAGTGGCACCTATCCTACCGCGCCGGCCTGGAGGTGATGCGGCTGGTTCGCCAGCGCGATATGCACATAACTAGTAGAGTGGTGAACTACCTGGCCGCCTGCCGGCCGGTCCACCATCGCGCGCGGGCGCGCCCCTTGTGCGGAAGCGTGTGGAATCGCGCGGAGTTACGCACAGCCACGCCGAGCCGCGCGAAATGACGCAGAATGGAGCACCTATGCTGTGGCAAAATATCCTGGCTATTCTTTCCGTTCTTGCCGGTCCGCTGCTGTACCTGACCGGCGCGGTAGTCATTGCGGTGGTTGGTATTGCGCTGGCGCGTTTCCTCGGGGCGCTCACGCGCCTGGCGAATGCCCGGGCGGAGAAGCTGGAACACACGGAGCACACGGAAAACCCGGTGCACACAGAGAATTCTGAGCTCCAGGATCCCGGACTTTCCTCATCCCCGGATGCGTCTTAAACTTAAAGGATGGCTGTCTCACTGAGTTCAAAGATTGCGGCGCTAACCTCGGATGACTACGAGGTTTATTTCTCACCGCAAACCCGCGCGCGTGCGGAACGTTACGCGGAGGATGGCCATGTACTTGATATCTCCGAGGATTCCGAGGGGATTACGGCCCACGTACTCGGCAATGGGCATACCTACCAGGTCGTTATCGAAGATACTGACCCACTCATGGCCTATTGCTCCTGCCCGGTGGCTCAATACTGTAAACATATCCTCGCAACCCTGCTGATATGCGCAGAAAACAGCGCCGATAGATCCTGGCGCACACTGCTGACGCGGGTATTACATCAGGCACAGGCCACCCCGAAAACGCGGGGCCTCGGGCTTATTCTCGGCCGTAATTCGGAAAACGGGAAAATTACGGGGATGCTGTATCCCGCGCAGCGCAACCTCAACGGCGAATGGTCGCGGCGGAGTACCGCGTGGTCCACTATCGCGCCGCGATACGGCTCCCGCGCCAATACTGATGGCTTTGACCCGCTCCAGCTCAGTGCGCTCCGGAACTTGTACGAGGCAGCCCGGCGGAATCCCTATTCCAACCCGAATATTTCGCTCCGGGACCTCGGCACTGCCGCTATGGCGTACCTGCGTAACGTCCACGATGCCGGCGTTGAGCTTTATTGCGGTGATGTTGATCAGCCCTTGCGCCTGGCTCATGACCCCTGGGGTGTGCAGTTGAGCCTTTCCGCCCGCGAACCTGATAGCGATGACCTGCTTTTGCGGGTGCTTCCAGAAACTCCGAACGGCACACCCGCCGAAGTTCTTGCGGGCACCACCCCGCCTCTCGCCCTCAGTTACGAGAACGGTGCTTATATCCTGGGCCGCCTGCGTTCCACTATCCCCGATTATCTTTTCCAAGCCGCGGAAGATGCCCATCCTCTCACCATCCCGGCGGCGGATGTTCCTGTTTTTGAACTCAATCTTCTTCCGGAACTCCCGGAGGATATCCCCGTTGTTTCCCCCGACGGCGCGTTCACGCCACACCGCTTCGCCGAACCGAATCTCCACGCGCTTATTCGCCGCCCTTCCGCTGAGGACGGCGCGCGCTATCGGCACAGCACTTTCCTCCTGGAGTGGTACCTGGGGCGGCGCATGCTGCCGGCCGATGGCAGTGAGAACCCCGCCGAATCCGAAGACTCGGAGAGCACATCCCTCTATACGGAACTGACGGTGCACCGTCTCCTGCATGAGGCGCCTCGGGAACAGCTCACCGCGGTGCGTGAAATCTGGACGAAGGCCACGGGGATGCCACCGCTTGACCTTCTAACAACCCAAAGTTTGGATCTCAGCACCTATCAGACCCTGCGCGAAGTCGTTATTCCGGCCTGGCGCGAGGCAGGTATCACCACTACCGTCATGGAGGATGCCAATCTCACTATCGTGACCGACACCCCGGTGTTGAGCACCAGCGTGAGCGAGGAGAACGACTGGCTTGACCTCAATATCACCGTCGACGTCGGCGAGCACCAAATACCGCTCAACGTGCTCTACGAGGCACTGACCAGCGGGCACGACCACCTCATCCTCGGCGATGTGCTGATCCCGCTGGGCAGCGACTTCGATGCGCTGCGCCAGCTTTTGTACGACGCCGCAGCTCTGGGCACCGTCACCCCCGAGAGCATCTCCGTGCCCCGAGCACGTGCCCACGCTCTGGATCTTTCCGCGCTGGCCAATCCGCAGGCGCTCACCGATGCTCTCACCCAGCTTGATCACCTGGGCGAGCCGGTTCCGGTTCCCGAAACGTTCCAGGGCACCCTGCGCTCCTATCAGGAAGCCGGCTATTCCTGGCTCACTCACCTGGCGCGCGCTCATTACGGCGGGATCTTGGCCGATGATATGGGCCTGGGCAAAACCGCGCAGATGCTCGCCATGATCAGCGGCGCACGCGCCGAGGGCAAGTTGGAAGGCCCGGTGCTCGTGGTGGCTCCCACCTCCGTGGTGCCGGTGTGGCGCAGCGAAGCGGAGCGCTTCACCCCGGAGCTGCGGGTACACACCATCACCGGCTCGGGTAAACGCCGTTCACTAGCCCTGGCAAATATTGCCGCGAGCGCGGATATTGTGGTGACCTCCTATACCCTGCTGCGCCTGGAGCGCGCGGAGTACGCGAAGGTTGATTGGGGTGGGGTTATCCTCGATGAGGCCCAGGCGGTGAAGAACCCCAGCACGGTGGGCTATCGCGCCGTCGCCGCGCTCACCCGCCCCTGGACCTTCGCGGTTACGGGCACCCCGGTGGAAAATAGTCTCTCGGATTTGGCGGCGCTGCTGGCCCTCACCAGCCCCGGTCTGCTCCCCGGGCACGCGCGTTTTATCGAGCAGTTCCAGAACCCCATTGAGAAATTTAATGACGAGGAGGCTGCCGCGCTGCTCACGCGCCTGGTGCGGCCCTTTATGTTACGACGCCGCAAAGCCGAGGTGGCCAAGGACCTTCCCGCCCGCACCGTGACCGAGCTGAGTGTTCCCCTCGCGCCCGCCCACGCGCAGCGCTATCGCAAGCAGCTGGAACGCGAGCGCCAGGAAATCCTCGGGCTTATCGATGATCCGAATGCCAATCGCATTTCGATTCTTGCTTCCCTCACCCGGCTGCGGCGCATGGCTATCGACCCGGGCCTGGTGGACGGGCGGATTACCACCCCGCCGGCGAAAACCAATCTGCTCCTTGAGCACCTCCAGCAGATTATCCCGGAGGGCCACCGGGCCCTGGTGTTCTCCCAATTCACCACCTATCTGGAGCGTATTGCCCACCAGCTGGATCGGGAGGGTATTACCTATAGCTACCTGGATGGTTCCACCCGGGACCGCGCCGGCGCGATTGCGGCGTTCCGCGATGGCAGCGCCCCGGTGTTCCTCATTTCCCTCAAGGCGGGCGGCACCGGGCTTACCCTCACGGAAGCGGATTACGTATACATTATGGATCCGTGGTGGAATCCGGCCGCCGAAGAGCAGGCCATTGACCGGGCCCATCGTATTGGCCAGGATAAGCCGGTCACCGTCTACCGGCTGGCCTCGGCGGATACCATCGAGGAGAAAGTCATCGCCCTGCAGGCGCGCAAGCGCGAGCTGGCCGGCCTGGTTGATGAGGCGGCCCGCGGGCCCATCTCAGGGGCGGATATCCGCTCCCTTCTCGAGCTCACCGGGCCGGAAGGCCGCTAGCTGCGCCGTCGTACCGTACAAAGCGGGCCGGTCACGTTTCCACGCAACCGGCCCACCTCACGCAAGTAAACACCGCATACCTACTACAGCATGCAGGAGACGCAGCCTTCCACTTCGGTGCCCTGGAGGGCGGCCTGGCGGATACGCATGTAGTAGAGCGTCTTGATGCCCTTGCGCCACGCGTAAATGTAATTGCGGTTCACATCGCGCGTGGTCACGGTGTCCGGGTAGAACAGCGTGAGGGAAAGCCCCTGGTCCACGTGCTGGGTGGCCACCGCGTAGGTGTCGATGATCTTCTGCGGGCCGATTTCGTAGGCATCCTGGAAGTATTCCAGGTTGTCATTGGTCATGTACGGCGCCGGGTAGTACACCCGCCCGATCTTGCCTTCCTTGCGGATCTCGATCTTAGACACGATCGGGTGGATCGAGGAGGTGGAGTGGTTGATATAGGAGATGGAACCGGTGGGCGGAACCGCCTGGAGGTTCTGGTTGTACATCCCGTATTCGGCCACGTCCGCGGCCAGCTGCGCCCAATCTTCCCGGGTGGGGATGTGATGCGCGGCGAAAAGTTCGCGCACCCGCTCGGTTTGCGGGACCCATTCCTGCTCGAGGTACTTCGTGAAGTAAGCACCGTTTGCATAAGTGGAATCCTCGAAGCCGTCAAAGCGCTCCCCGCGTTCCTTCGCCAGCAGCATGGAGGAACGGATCGCGTGATAGGCCACCGTGTAGAAGTACATATTGGTGAAGTCGAGGGCTTCCTCGCTCCCGTAGAAGATCCGCTCGCGACCCAGGTAGCCGTGCAGGTTCATCTGCCCCAGCCCGATAGCGTGGGACATCTCGTTCCCGCGCTTGACCGAGGGCACCGAATCAATGCTGGTCTGGTCCGATACGGCCGTGAGGGCCCGCACCGCGATCTCCACCGTTTTGCCCAGGTCCTCCGAATCCATGGCCTTGGCGATATTGAGGGAGCCGAGGTTGCAGGAAATATCCTTACCCACGTGCTTGTAGGAAAGATCAGCATTGTATTCGGACGCCTCGGATACCTGGAGGATTTCCGAGCACAGGTTGGACATGGTAATCCGGCCCTTAATCGGGTTGGTGTTGTTAACGGTGTCCTCGTACACGATGTAGGGGTAGCCGGATTCGAACTGGATTTCCGCGAGGGTCTGGAAGAACTGGCGCGCGTCGATCTTCGTCTTCTTAATGCGCTTGTCATCAACCATTTCGCGGTACTTTTCACTCACCGAGATCTCGGTGAGCGGCTTGCCGTAGACCCGCTCCACATCGTAGGGGGAGAAGAGGTACATCGGCTCGCGATTCTTGGCCAGCTCGAAGGTAATATCCGGGATCACCACGCCCAGGGAAAGAGTCTTAATCCGGATCTTTTCGTCCGCGTTTTCGCGCTTGGTATCAAGGAAACGCATAATATCCGGGTGGTGGGCGTGCAGGTACACGGCCCCCGCGCCCTGGCGCGCCCCCAGCTGGTTCGCGTAGGAGAAGGAATCCTCCAGCAGCTTCATAACCGGGTTCACCCCGGAGGACTGGTTTTGAATGCGCTTAATCGGGGCACCCTGCTCGCGCAGATTGGTGAGGTTGAGCGCCACCCCGCCCCCGCGCTTGGAAAGCTGGAGCGCGGAGTTAATCGCGCGGGCGATGGATTCCATATTGTCTTCCACCCGCAGCAGGAAGCAGGAGACCAGTTCCCCGCGGGCCTGCTTGCCGGCATTGAGGAAGGTGGGGGTGGCCGGCTGGAACCGCCCACTGATCATTTCTTCCATGAGGTTGGTGGCCAGCGCGGTATCCCCATCGGCCAGCGCGAGGGCCACGATGCAGACCCGATCCTCGAAACGCTCCAGGTAGCGGGTGCCATCCCAGGTTTTCAGGGTGTAGGAGGTGTAGTACTTGAAGGCCCCCATGAAGGTGGGGAAGCGGAACTTATGCGCGTAGGCCTTCTTGTAGAGCTCCTTAATAAAAGCCATATCGTAGGCGTCGATCACGCGCTTTTCGTAATAGCCTTCGCGCACGAGGTACTCCAGCTTTTCTTCCAGATCGTGGAAGAACACGGTGTTCTTATTGACGTGCTGGAGGAAGTACTGCCGCACGGCTTCGTGATCCTTCTCGAATTGGATCTTGCCGTCCGCGTCGTACAAATTGAGCTCGGCATTGAGCGAGTGGTAATCCACGAGCGAATCACCCAGGTTTTCCGAACCGGTATCCGTTAGTGTTGCGTTGCCCAAAACTGTTCCAAACCTTCCTTAACCGTGGCAACGTCCGTAGGCGTGCCGAGCAGTTCAAAGCGATACATCATGGGGACGCCGCATTTTTCGGCGATAACATCCCCGGCGAGTCCGTAAACATCGCCAAAATTGGTATTTCCTCCGGCGATCACCCCGCGGATGAGAGCACGGTTGTGTTCGTTATTGAGGAATTTGATGACGGGGCGCGGCACGGCGCCGCGATGGTTCCCGCCACCGTAGGTGGGGCAAATAAGCACGTAGGGTTCATCCACCACGGGCGTTTCGCCGTGGATGGGGATCCGCACGGCATCGTAGCCGAGCTTTTCCACGAACCGGTGCGTGTTATTTGTTTGAGAAGAAAAATAGACGATACGTGCCATCGGTTCTTTCCTCAGCGGGCGGCACGCGGCCGCACCGCCAGCTTAGGCAGTCACCAGGGTGGGTTCCGCGGTGGCCTGCGCGCCGGCCTTGAGCGCCTTGATTTCATCGGGGCGGTAGCCGGACCAGTGATGACCGTTCGCGAAAACCACGGGCGCCGACTGGTACCCGAGGGCCTTCACCGCGGCAAGGGCCTCCGCATCCTGGGTGAGATCCACGAGCTCGTACTCCAGCCCCGCCTTATCGAGCGCGCGCTTGGTGGCATTGCACTGCACGCACGCGGGCTTGGTGTAGACGGTAATGCTCATGGGGTCTCCTCGGATTCGGATTGTCACGCTGTGTGCGTGGTGGAACGACTACAAGGCTAAACACTACACCTAGTGGCACCTAGAACAAAAGACCACTAGAACTTGTGGTTTTTACGACGACGCCGCCACTCCTGCTTTGCGCCTATTTACGCGGTTTTAGGACTTTGGACCCGCGCTTTGTGAAGCCGGTAACCACGCCGCTCGGCGTGTCATGCGGGGCGGGCCGCGGTGGGCCACGCGCGGGCCAGCTACATATCTAGGCACCCGCCCAATGCGCCGGATCATTTAGCACATTTACTAAATTTCCGCCAGAGTAAGGAGTCCCTTACCCGCCCTTTTGTAACCAACCTCACGCTAATTTTGGCGCTCTCAATTTTTATCTTGTGACCTACGTCCGTACGATTCTAATCAGACTTAAGCGGATTCGGATTCGACCGCCGTGACCAACGCTGCTCACCGACCCGTATCCGAGCCGACCTCGTGCGATGAAAAGGAGAACATCGTGGAAGCCTTTACACAAACCGCCGCGCCACTGGGGAGTCTCACCCTCTCCGCCCTCGTGGCCCTCCTGCCGCTCCTCACGGTGTTCTTCCTGCTGGGCGTTGTGCATATGAAAGCGCACTGGGCGGGGGTATGCGGCGTCGTCGTTGCGCTTGCGGTAGCGATTTTCGCTTTCCGTATGCCCGCCGGAATGGCGGTTTCCGCCGGCCTGGAAGGCGCCGTTTTCGGGATCTTCCCCATTACCTGGATCGTTCTCACCGCGATCATCCTGTTCGAGCTCACGGTGGCCTCCGGGCATCACGACACCCTCATGCAGGCCTTCGCGCGGCTCTCCCCCGATCCGCGTGCCCTGGGCATTTTCATCGCTTTTAGTTTCTGTGCCCTCCTCGAAGCACTGGCCGGTTTCGGGGCGCCGGTGGCGATCTGCGGCGTTATGCTCCTCGCCCTCGGCTTCGCGCCCTGGAAGGCGGCGCTCACGGTGCTGGTGGGCAATACCTTCGCGGTGCCCTACGGGGCGATGGCCACGCCCGTGCTCACCGGCGCGAACCTCACCGGCATCGATGCCGCTACTCTCTCCGCCCAGATCAGCGAACAAACCAGCGTGCTCGTCTGGCTCATCCCCTTCGCGCTGCTCCTCATTATGGACGGCTGGCGCGGCCTGGCGCAGGTGTGGCCCCTGGCCCTGGCGGTGGGCGCCTCCTACGCGCTGAGCACCTGGCTCGCCGCCCGCACCCTGGCCCCCGGCCTGGTCAATATGGTTCCCGCCCTGGTGAGCCTGGCGGTCGGCATCGCGCTGCTGCGCATCTGGCAACCGCGCGGGAGCCGCGCCGCGGCCGAACGCCTCACCGGCGCCGCGCCCCAACCGGCCACCGAGCGCATTCGCCCCGCGGCTCTGGCCTGGGCCATCTTCCCCTACGTGCTTATCGTGGCCGTTTTCGTGACCACCCAGATGGTGCCGGCAATCCGCAGCGCCCTCGCGGCCACAAACGTGACCATCCACTGGCCGGCCCTGTGGGCCGGGGGTGAGAATCTGGTGCGCGCCGCCGATGGCACGCCCGCCGCCTCCACCACCTACACCTTCGCCTGGCTGAGCTCCCCGGGCACTCTGCTGCTCCTGACCGCGCTGGTGTTGGCCGCCTGCTACCGGATGCGCCCGGGCGCGGTAGCGCGCCTCATGTTCGCCCAGGTCTACAAGCTGCGCTGGACCTTCCTCACCATCGGTTCGGTGCTCGCCCTCGCCTACGTTATGAACCTTTCCGGGCAGACCCTCACCATCGGCACCTGGATTGCCGGTGCCGGCTCCGTCTTCCCCTTCCTCGCCCCGATTCTGGGGTGGATCGGCACCGCGGTGACCGGTTCGGGAACCTCAACGACGGCGCTCTTTGCCAATCTGCAGCACACCGCCGCCACCCAAATCGGGGCGGATCCGGGGCTGCTGGTGGCCTGCAATACCGTGGGTGGGGCCGTGGGCAAGATGATCAGCCCCCAAACTCTGGCGATTGCCACCGGCGGGGTGGATATGGTCGGCGAAGAATCCGTGCTGCTGCGCAAGTCCCTGCCCTGGGCCTGCGGCCTGCTCATCCTGCTGTGCCTGCTGGTTGGGTTCCTCGCCTAAATACTTCCGCCCTGCCAGAGGTCCGCGGCTGGCCGGGCACAGCGCCGCGCAGCGGCGGCGTCGTCGTAATAACAACGAAAGAAAAGAGTTGATATGACCCTCATTCCCGGGCCGGAACCGCGCAAGAAAGTTGCGGTTTTCGCCACCTGTATTAACGAGGTGATGTTCCCGAATACCGTGAATAACACCGCGGTGCTGCTCGAGCGGCTCGGGTGTGACGTGGAGTTCCCGCGCGCCCAAACGTGCTGCGGGCAGATGTTCACGAATACCGGGTATTTTGACCGGGCGCTGCCGAGCGTGCGGGCCTTCCTCGAAGCTTTTGAAGAATACGACTACATCGTGGGGCCCTCCGGATCCTGCGTCGGTTCGGTACGCGAACAGCATGAGATGCTGGCCCTCGATGCCGGCGAGGATGAGCTGGCGCGGCGCGTCCACGAAGTGCAGAAACGGGTCTACGACATCAGCGAGTTCATCGTGGACGTGCTGGGGACCGTGGATGTGGGCGCGTACTTCCCGCACACCGTCACCTATCACGCCTCGTGCCATTCGCTGCGGGTGGCCGAGGTGGGCGACCGGCCCATTCGGCTGCTGCAAGCGGTGCGCGGGCTGGAATATATTCCGCTCGAAGATATGCGCCAGTGCTGCGGTTTCGGGGGCACGTTCTCCGTGAAGAATTCGGATGTGTCCATTGCGCTGGGGCGGGATAAAGCCCGCCACGTGATCGAAACCGGGGCGGAATACGTGGCCAGCCTCGATAATGCCTGCCTCATGAACTTCGGCGGGATTCTGCACCGCGAGAAGAAACCCGTCCGCCCCATTCACATGGTCAATTTGCTGGTGCAAACCGCGCCGGTTGGCGCCGGCGCCGTGCCGGGTGCCGCCGGCGCCGTGGCCGCAACCACCCCCGCCGGGAGGATCGCATGAAAACCTTGAAATTGGAACGCCTCACCCCGGCCCCGCCCGAAGGGGATCTGCTCGATTCCCCGGCCTTCCCCAAGGCCGCGGTGCGCGAGCTGGGCAACGAAACGCAGGCGAAGAATCTCCATCACGCCACCCACACGATTCGCGCGAAACGCCAGGCGGTGGTGAGCGAGCTGGATAATTGGCAGGATATTCGCCAGGCCGGGGCCGATATTAAGAACCGGGTGGGCCGCCACCTCGATCATTATCTGGCGGAGTTCGAAAAGAACGCCACCGCCGCCGGGGCGCATGTGCACTGGGCGCGCGATGCGGAGGAAGCCAACCGGATCGTGATTGACCTGGTGCGTGCCACCGGGGAAAGCGAAGTCACCAAGGTCAAGTCCATGGTCAGCCAGGAAATTGACCTGAACGAACACCTGGAAGAAGCCCGGATCGCGGCCTGGGAAACGGATTTGGCCGAGCTTATTGTGCAGCTCGGGCACGACCGGCCCAGCCATATTCTGGTGCCCGCGATTCACCGTAATCGCAGCGAGGTGCGCGAGATCTTCCTGCGGGAAATGGGCCAGTACGGCACGCCCTGCCCGCCCGATGTGACCGATGAGCCGGCCGAGTTGGCCGCCGCGGCCCGCGTGCACCTGCGCGAAAAGTTCATGCGCACCAAGGTGGGGATTTCCGGTGCGAATTTCGCGATTGCGGAAACCGGTTCCCTGGTGGTGGTGGAATCCGAAGGCAATGGCCGCATGAACCTCACCCTGCCGGAAACCCTCATCTCCGTGGTGGGTATCGAGAAGATTCTCCCCACGTTCCAGGATCTTGAGGTGTTCTTGCAGCTGCTGCCGCGTTCTTCCACCGGCGAGCGCATGGCCCCCTACGGGACCATTTGGACGGGTGCCCGCGAAGGTGACGGCCCGCGCGATGTTCATATTATTTTGCTGGATAACGGGCGTACCAAGGTGCTCTCTGACCCGATCGGGCGCGCGGCGCTGCGCTGCATTCGCTGCTCGGCCTGCCTGAATATTTGCCCCGTGTATGAGAAGGTGGGCGGGCACGCCTACGGCTCGGTCTACCCCGGGCCCATCGGCGCGATCCTCAACCCGCAGATCCGCGGCCTGGAATCGGTGGTGGATCGCTCCCTGCCCTTCGCTTCCACCCTGTGCGGGGCTTGCAATGAAGTGTGCCCGGTGAAAATTCCGATCTCGAATATCCTCGTGCACCTGCGCCGCAAAGCTGTGGATAAGAAACGCGCGGAGGCCGGGCTGCGCCCGCACGTGGAGCCGATCCTCATGGCCGGCGGCGGCTGGGTCATGGGCAAGGGCTGGCGCCTGGGCGCCGCGGCGCGCATGGCCAGCGTGGGCGGGCGCGTGATGGGCCTGTTCATGCATCACATCGGGAATTGGCATATTCCCGGCGTGCATCGCTGGACGCGGGCCCGCGACGTCCCGATGCTGCCCAAGCGCAGCGCCCGCGCCACCTTCGCACGGCGCAAGAAACGCGAAGCGCGGCAGCTCAAGCGCATGCAGAAGGAGGTACAGAAGAAGTTGCAGGGTCAGCTCGGTTGCGACCCGAGTGTGATCGACGGCGCAGCCAATTCGCCAACTACCCCTCAGCAGTTACCGCAGCTTCCGCACGGTGCCGCACAGCTTCCACCAGCGGCGGGGCAGAGCGCGCCGGGGCAGAACACGCCGGCGAATGCTCCGCAACTGTCGCAGCTGCCGCCGAACCCGACCTGCGCACCTGATATTTTCGGCCGCCCGACCACTGAGGAGCTGTCATGACCTCGGCACGTGATGAGATTTTCGCGCGGATTCGCTCCGCACTCGGCGATGTGCCCAGCCAGGATCCGGAAGAATCCGCGATCAGCTGGGAGTACAACCAGCCCACCGCCATCGAGGGCGACATCGTGGATTATTTCCTCGAGCTCGTGGCCGATTACAAGGCCGAGGTGGAGCGGGTGGAACCGGTAGCGGTCCCGGCGGCTATCGTCGCGCACCTGCACGCGATTGGCGCGCGCTCCGTGGTGCTTCCCGCGGGGCTGGATTCCGCGTGGCGCGCGGCTATTGCGGCGGATGGTTTCCAGATATACGACGACGATAACCTGACCGCCCGCCAACTCAACGAGATTGATGCGGTGGTGACGGCCGCCGCTGTCGGGGTGGCCAATACCGGCACGTTCGCCATGGACCATCGCGCTGACCAGGGCCGGCGGGCGCTCACTCTGGTACCCGATGCGCATGTGTGCATACTGCGTGCCGACCAGGTTGTTTCCAATACTCCCGAGGCGATGACTCGGCTCCAGGATTCGGTACGCGATGGCCAGCCGATTACTTTCGTGGCCGGGCCGTCCGCCACCTCGGATATCGAGCTGAGCCGCGTGGAGGGCGTGCACGGCCCGCGCCAGCTGCACGTGCTGGTCGCCGGCTAAGCAGGCGGCACTGCCCGCCAACACGGCGGCCGGGTGGCGGCGAGCGGTGCACCGCGCCGCCACCCGCAAGCCGTCAGCGCTACGCCGCCATCAGCGCGGGTGCCCATCAGTGCAGGTACCTATCAGTGGAGGCACCCATGAGCACGACGCGGCCACCCGCACACCAGGGCCCGGCCGGGATCACAATCCCGACCGGGCCCTGCGTGCTGTATGCGACTCAGCTGCGTTCCGTCACGTTAATGGTGCGCTTAGCTGGCGTTCTCTCGCCGCCGCAATGCGCTACCTCCAGCCAGGAGGAGAATCGCGAGAACGATGGGCGCCGTGAGCTCAGCACCTGTATGGCTCAGCCGCTTCGTAGATGCTGGGGCGGGTGGAACCTTGGTGTCCACGCTCGCCGTGACACCCGTGAGTTTCTCCCCACCCGGAGTCACTGCGGTGACGGTTGCGGTATTGGTTACCGTCGTTCCCTGCATCGGTGCGGTGATCTTCGCCCGGGCGTGTGCTAGAAGCGCTTCTCCCGGAGCCAATACCCCGGACGCACCCGGCCAGCTGTACTCGATGGGGCCCAGCCCGGCCATTGGATCGTCGATGGTGATGCCGGTGAGCGTCGTTGTTCCAGTATTGACCACCTCGAAACGGTAGATGATGACATCCCCATCCACCTTCGCGGTTTTCTCCATCGTCATCCCCGGGTGTCCGGTGATGGTAATGGAACCGTGGCCGCCACTGCCCGGAATTTCCGGGGCGCCCGGCTTATTCGTGATGGTATCCCCGCCCGGGGTCACCCCGGTAGCGCTGGCATCGTTGCGAACGGTACCCGCATCCACCTGCTCCTGGGTCAGCACCGAGGTTGCACTCGCACTGGCCTTCTCACCCGGAGCGAGCACCCCAGCCTCACCCGGCCAGCTGTACTCAATCTCGGACAGTCCCGGGAAGTCATCCTGAATAACAACGTTGCGCAGGGTGGTATTTCCGGTGTTCTCCAGCGCGAAAGACCAGGTGACAATATCACCTGCGCGCGGGTTTTCCTTCTCCACGCTGCCCGTTTTCACCAGGGCGAATGAGGGACTCTGCGGGAGCACCACGGTTTCTGTGGCGATATCGCGCACCTCCAGCCCGCGCGGCGATGTCGCGCTCACCTTCGCGGTATTCTCCACCACGCCAGCATCAAGCAGCCCCTGAGTGACCGGCGAGGTTGCACTGGCGGTCACCGACTGCCCCGGAGCGAGGACCCCGGCCGCACCGGGCCACGCACCGAAGCTCACCGCGCTCAAGCCAGGAAGCTCATCGCGCAGTGCCACCCCACTTAGCGTGGTGGTACCGCGATTAGTGATGGTAAAGGTCCACGTGACTTCGTCACCGGCGCGCAGCATCTCGCCCGCGCGCTCCGGTACGCTCCCCTGCTTGATCACCTGGATCTGGGCGCCGTCCGGGATGCTCACGGTAGCGCTATCACTGGCTGTAACCGCTGTTCCGTGCGGATCCGTACCGGTAGCCGTGGCGGTGTTTTCCAGGCTGCCGCGGTCCACATCCGCTTGCGTCAGCGTATAAGTTCCGGTAACACGCTGAGAGGCACCGGGTGCCAGCGTTGTGATAGTACCCAGTTCCCCTCCCAGCAACGGATCAGATACGACGACGCCGCTGAGGGTCACGTTGCCGCTATTACTCACCTCAATGGAGTACTCCACGGGTTCGCCGGCACGCAGCTGGGCGGGCGTCGTCGCCGTTTTCACCAGGCGCAACACCGCGGTCCCGGGCAGCGGGGTCGTAATCGTGGCACTACCCTCCACCGCGGTACCGTGCGGGGATGCACCCGCGGCCGTGGCGGTGTTCTCCAGGCTGCCGCGGTCAATATCCGCCTGGGTGAGGGTGTAACTGCCGCTCACCGTGCCGATAGTTCCCGGGGCCAGGGTGGTGATGGTGGCAAGTTTCCCGCCGAGCAGCGGATCACTCACAACAATTCCATGCAGGGTCACATTGCCGGTATTGCGCACTGCAATGCGGTACTGCACCTGCTCACCGGCCGCGACAGTTGCCGGCGGCGTAGCTGTTTTGGTGACCGCGAGCGCCGGAGCTTCGGGGAGCTGTACAGTGGCGGTTCCCTGGGCGCTCACCGCTGTTCCGCTTGGGTCGATGCCGGTGGCCGTGGCGATATTATCCACGCTGCCGCGGTCAATATCCGCCTGCGTGAGGATGTAGCTGCCGCTCACCTGCTGGCGTGCCCCGGGTGCGAGCGTGGAAACCGCCCCCACGGTGCCGCCGAGCAGCGGGTCCGTCACCGTCACGTCACTCAGGGTGACATTGCCGGTATTGCTCACCTCAATGCTGTAGTGGACCTGCTCGCCGGCCTCGATAGTTACCGGCGGCGTAGCCGTCTTGGTCACCGCGAGGGCGCCGGCTGCAGGCAACGGAGTGGTCACCGTAGCTGTAGCCTGCACCGGAGTATTCTGCGGAGAGGTTCCGGTGACTGTCGCGGTATTGTCCACGCGGCCCGCGTCGATATCGGCTTGGGTGAGAGTGGCTTGCGCGGTTCCGGTGGCGACGGCGCCCGGCGCCAACGTGCCCTGCTGAGCGGCATCAGGCCATGTCATGGCAAGGCCACTCACCTTCGGATCACTCAGGGTGAGCTGCGAAAGCGGCACGTTCCCGGTATTCGTGATGGTGAAGGTGTAGGTCACGGTATCGCCGGCCGCCGCATTCGCGCCTGCATCACCGGCGGCAAGCGCAGCCGTCTTGGTCAGCGCAAGGGCGGGCTGGGCGTAGAAGAAGCCAAAGTCTTGGCCGTCCAACTTGGCTGCCCGCGCCACCGTCACCACGGCACTGGTGGCTGCGTCTTTACCGGCCGGGGAGTAGCTCGGCACGTAGCTCGCGCTGCCTCCCGGGGCAGGCGGGGTGACCGAGATGCGGTAGGTTCCGGCCAGTACATTATCGAAGGAATAGGTGCCGTCGGCTGCCGAGGTTGTTTCTACCGGAGCGCCACTGGGGCTGAGGACCAGGTCGCCTGTGCTGGCATCCAGGAGGCGTACGGTGGCACCTGCCAGCGCGGTGTCATCCGCGCTGGCGCCGTCGTCGTTAATATCCACGGCAATTCGCCCGCTCACAGTTGCGGCAACCACCGTAGCGTTTTGCGGTTCGCCCGCGGTCAGCGGGAGCGGGGAATGCGAGGTGGTGCGCAGCAGGCCGGTCATGGTGTTGGCGATGACCGCGCCAGCTTCCGCCTGCGATGCTTCCAGGGTGAGGGCGTAGCGCGCGCCGCCGGCAGGGCCGGTAGCGAAATCGTTGATGATAAAACGCAGTGCCGTGACCTTGCTGAGGTCTGTGGTGTCCGTCAGTTCCTGCCAGGTGACGCCCTCCGCCGGGGCGGCCCCGATGGTGCCGTGCGGCGCCGTGGTGTATTCGGCTCGCACATTAGCGGCCTCTCCCTGGAGGCGTTCCACCCCGGTAAGGATCGGGGTCACGGTGGTGCCGCGCCCGTCGCCCGCGTAGGGCAGCTCGTCCACAAAAATCGCGTGCCCCATGGAATCCATGGTGCTGTTGTACATTTCCACAAGGTAGGAAGCTGGCTCATTGCGCTGGATGCTGGGGGTGCGGAGCGTCTTGAGGTAATTCGCTCCGGCAACCAGGACCATAGTGACGTCGGTGGAGGTTTGGGCTTGCCAGCCGGCCTTATCGACCACGTCTCTCCAGTTCCACTTCCGAAGGTCATCGCCACGGAAATAGGAATCCACATTGAGCTGGCCAGATTCGGGCAAATAGGGCCCTACCTGAAGGTTGACGGGAATCTCGGGCAGCTGCTGGCCCACCGGAAGTTTGCCGCCATTGGCCACGTAATCGAAGAGATACGGGGTGCGCCCATCCGCGCAGAGATTCGCATCGGAAGCCTTGCTCCCCCTCCACGTGGCGGCATCCACGGGAGAAAGATCCACATCCACCACTTCCGCGGGAATACACATGAGCACCTGAGAGTGTGCGGCAGTCGTTTGCGGAGAATTGGGGACAAGGAAGGTTTCCGGGCGGACAGTGTAGCGATACTTGTTATTTGTTCTCGCTACCGTGATGCGGTTGCCAGTAGATCCGTCCGGATTAATATCGGTAAACAAAGATGACCTAAAACGAGCTTCTCCAACCGCGACGAAAATGCGCCCTCCGGTGCCGTTATATTGATTTCTTCCCTGGTACTTCGACCGCATATCCACGGAGAAGCTGATACCGTCATCAACAAAAACCGCGTCCGAGCTTGCCACCGCTTGGACTGTGAAGTACATATGGTAGCGCTCTCGCGCAGCGGATGGGCCTGTGCGCACGGACAGCAGATTGCCATTATTCACTTTGGGGCGGGCTTGCAACGCATAAACGTCGCTAAAATCGCCCGAATACTCGGATAGTGGGCGGAATTCCCGCAGCTCCGGGCTACCTGGGGCACCGGCCCGCACGTACAGGTCATAATCCGATTTTGGAATCTCATAGTAGCCGTTCGCTGTTTCGCCGGGCATGCCCTTGGGGTAGGGGTCCCCGGGGATATCGCTGGTTTTTACGAACAGGCGCGCAGTGCGCGGATCCATGCGTTGGTAGGCCGGATTGCCCGCGTTGAGGGTGACCTGGTTATCGACCGAGCCCACGCTTTCGTACTGACCGCCCAGGCGGGTGTTATCCAGATACTGGTAAGCAACGCCGATGAGTGCATACGGAGTATTCGGCGGCACAACGCCGTTGTGCCCCAGGCTTGGCCTTGCCCGCATCGCGTCCGGGTCGGCTCCCTCTGGATGCCTGCCGTAACGCTGATTGGTATCTGTGACGAGCCGCCCTTCCGTAGGCCGGTCGATTGTCCACGTGAGGGTTTCAGTATTATTGAGCGGGTTTGTTTCGTGGAGAGGTTGTGAGGGCGACGACGCAGAGCTGCCCCGCGGGTTGACCGGAGTGACGGAACTGCTGAAAGTAACCACCGTCTTATTAGCCAATTTCGCAAACTCAGAAGCGGGAATCCACACTCGGTATTGCACATAAGCCGCGGAATTTCCATCCCGAGCTTGCGCTCCCGTGAGAGTGAATTTTCCGAAGGAGTCCCCTTTTTCGGCAGTGATCCCCGACCGCACCGGCGCAACTGCCCATCGCTCCGGAATGAAGGGGCGCGGAGCATTAGCGCCGGGTTCTTGCACCATGATCGTAAATGCGACCGCGGTGGTGAGGGGTTTCTCAAATGTCCACCTATCGGAGAAGGGGAAACTGTACTTCGGCGTGAAACCAAAGAAATTGCCTTTTTCCGTGCCTGAACCGAAATTATAGGAGCCTTCCCCGCGGTAGGTACCTGGATAATCAAGCGGATCACGGCCATGCCCGAGATCGAAGTCGAGCTGCCCCACAACTTCAACGGAGGTGAGATCACCAGATACCGGGACGGTGCGTTCACCTTGAGCGTCGGTAATCTGGAGTTCCGGAGTATAGGTGCTCCCCGGGCCCACTCCGGTGCCCGGCCGCGCAATAATCGGTTGGATGACCACAGCAGCGGTGCCGGAACCGCCCTCATTACTCACGGTGGCGGTGAGAGTGCGGCCATCTGCGCTCACGGTGTAGGAGCGTTCCACCCCGTTCGCGGTTCCGCCCAGCACGGCGTCAAGCCCGGGGCCGGTTTCCCAGCTCCAGCCTTCCGGAAGGGTTTGTGACATCGTGGTGGCGGTAGCATCAGATGCCACAAAGGCCCACTGGAACGAGAGTCGCGATCCGTACCCAACTTTCCCATTTTTTGCGTCGGTATCGTAATCGCCGTAGGTATCATCCCCGGTAATACTGAGGGAGACATGAGTGAGGGTACCCGCTGCGGGAGCTGCGGAGGCTTGCGGGAGCGCTCCCCATCCCAAACTCAGAAGAAGGACGGTACACAGCAACGCAATAAGCGACCGCCGTGACGCCCGTGGCATCGCGAAATGTCGATTCATCGAGCTTCCTTGCGTGAAAATGTGATGGCATATTCCATCATGATGTGACTTGTTGCTATAACAGCAATGACGAGGACCTCTGCTATAACAATCTGTAATGAATCGTATCGACGTTGTCCGAATTTTTGGCAAACTTTTATTGTCTACTTTGTGGCATCGGACATATTTTTGCGCATACCTAAGTCCTGAGCGCGAAACTGCTCAAAGTACTAAAATAAATAATAATATTGTTCCGGTTTTCAACTTGAAGTATCGCCGCAGCATCGCAGCTGTCTATTCCAAGGAGTGATCATGCCGCAGCCCTCCACCCGCCAGCCGCGCTCCCGCGCGCTCTTGAGTTTCCTGGCGGTTCTCTTCCTTATTCTTGGTTCGCTGATATGGATCACCCCGGGGCCGGCCCGCGCCGCCGATACCGGCACTACGGGCGATACCAGCGCCACGGCCAATACCAGCACTGCCGGCGATACCAGCACCGCTAGCGATACCAGCCCCGCGGCCGATGCGGCGTCGTCGCCGCGCGCCGTCGTGCAATGTTCGCAAGATCCCAATGACTTGACCTGCCCCGAAGCCCTCCTCACCCAGCGCATTAGCGAGGCCGGAACCACGCCCACCCGTATTATTTTGGGCGCTACGGACACGATGCTCACGCAAACCCTGAAGATTCCCGCCGGCGCGGATATCGAGCTGGTCAATGGCGCCCGCGCCCCGTGGGGCACCACCACGTCGGGCCTCAACCGCGAGGACGGCTTCACCGGCGTGATGGTGCAGGTGCCGGCGGGCGCCGCCCTCACCTTCGATAATTACGACGGCGGCACTTTCCACCTGCTCAGCCGCGGCGAATGGGTCCCGGGCGGCGGCACCCTTCTGGATGTGCGCGGCAGCCTCACCATCAACGGCGGGGAATTCTCCGGGGTGCGCGAGGCGCGCGAGCAGAACGCCGGCGCGATTACGGTGCGCGGCAAGGGTGCCCGCTTCGTACTCAACGGCGGCAAGGTGACGGATAACCAGCGCAAACTCGGTTCGCCTTCCTCCGTGCAGCACGGCGCCGCGAATATCGCGGTGACCGAGGGCGCCACTTTTGAGATGAACGGCGGCGAAGTGAGCAAGGGCCGCGCCCATTCCAGTAACGCCAACGGCTACGGGGAAGTCGGCGGCGTGGGCGTGTACAACGGCGGGTCCGCCACCGTGAATGGCGGCACCATCACCGATAATTCCGGTTTCGCGGGCGGGATGGCGGCCTTCACCTGGCTGTGGTTCCAATCCGATGCCAACCCGGAGAAATCGGCTCGCACCCGCAATGTCATCACGATCAACGGCGGCACCATCTCCGGGAATCGCGCCGCGTTCTCCGGCGGCGGGGTCCTGTGCTTCGGTAACTCCGAGGTCACCATGAACGGCGGCACCATCGATTCCAATTCGGCGCCCAATGGTGGCGGCGTGGGAACGATGGACCTGTATGTGTGGGGCGCGGACGGCACCTGGGAGGAAATCGACGGCGACGGCAAAAAATGGGGCTTCACCACCGCGCAGTGGTCCGAGCTGTCCCCCGGCGCTTTCACCATGAACGGTGGCACGATCTCGAATAACTCCAGCTGGCGCACCGGTGCCGGCGTGAATGTGGTCTCCAATCGGGTCCAGCTCAACGGCGGCACCATCAGCGGCAATCGGGCAGGTCAGCAAGGTGGCGGCGTGTACGTCTCCACCGCCAGCTACACCCTGCACGCCGGCAATTCCCTGGTCACAGCGAATTCCGCTTCCGGAATTGGCGGCGGGATCTGGACCTGCCCCACCGGCAACGTGGAAGTCCACGTGGATAATGGCGCGGCGATTTTCGGGAACGCCGCCGAGCGCTACGGCGCGGACCTCGCCCACGATAATCTCGGTTCGGTCAGTGGCGCGCCGGTATGGACTTCGGATGCGATCCTGGGCGGTGGCCTGGTGGATTACTACCCGGATAATGCGGGCGCGCGTTTCGACCCGGCGCAGCTGAGCCTGCCCCCGGAGCAGCGCCCCCGCCCGGCGCTTCTCAAGGGCGCGGAGATTTCCGAGGAGGGCTTCGCCGCCGTGGTTTCCGATCCGGGTGCAAATGCCGCCCGCGGCGCCGCGCGCCTGGTCATTACGGGCAACGCCGCGCCGCGCGGTGCGGGTATCGGCACGAATGGCTCGGTTATTTTCGGCACGTGGGGTCGCGCGCAGGCAACGGTCACGAAACAGTGGTTCTATGAAACGACGACGCCGCCAGCGGGCAACGCGCCCAGTCCCGTACCGGCACGTCCTTCGGATATTGCCTCATCAAGCGTGCCGATGCGCCTGGTCTCCTATACTTCTGCTGAGCTCCCTGAGCCGCCGCAGGTGGTGCACGAGTTCAGTGTGACGGCTGGCGAAGAGTGGACGAAGAGCTTCACTGATTTGCCCATCCGCAACGATGCCGGGGAGTTTTATGTGTACGCGGTGCAGGAGCTGGACGCGGCCGGCAAGGTGCTGAAAACCAAGGTGCTGGAGCCTTCGCAGCTGCTGGTGCAACGTGGGGAAGAGTTGCCCGCGCGGCCGGAGTTGGCGGAAGGCATGGCCCCGCCCGAGGTGTGGTTCCTCGGGAAGGTGGCTAATGAGGTGCCCGTGCCGGTGGATATTACGGTGACGAAACAGTGGGCCTACCGCAATTCGAGCGATCCGGTGCCGGGCGCGGCACAGCCCGAACAGGTGGAATTCGAGCTGCTGCGCGATACCAGCGCGGAGTTCACCCACCCCGAGGTGGTGCAGAGCTTCACCGTAACGAAGGCCGATAACTGGACGCGCACCCTCACCGGGCTGCCCCGTGCCAATGCGGAAGGCGTGGCCTATGTGTACGGGCTGCGTGAGAAGGGAGCTGGCGCGGGTGATGCTGGCGGTGCCGGTGACGCTGCTGGTGGTGCCGGTGGTGCTGCCTCACCGAACACCGGGGCGATTGTGCCGGTGCCGGCGGCCCCTAGCGCTCCTGAGACTCCCGACGGCCCCGAGGCCCCGGGCGAGGACGGCGTTATTCACCGCGCGGTGACGGTGGTCAATACCCTGACCCCGCCCCCGCCCACAACGCCGCCCACGGTTCCGCCCACAACCGAACCGCCGGCACCGCCGACCACTCCCCCAGCGCCGCCCACAACCGAGCCGCCGGTACCGCCGACCACTCCGCCGGCGCCGCCCACGGTTCCGCCGAGCACACCGCCGGCCAGCACGCCTCCGGCTACGACTCCGCCGAGTACACCACCGGCGAATCCGCCGCGGATTGTGCGCACCGGCAGCGATGCCCGCACCGGAGCAACCCTCGCGGGCTCGGCACTGCTCGCCGGCCTCGGAATTCTGGCCTGGCGCCGCATCCGCACAGACCGCTAGGCAAGCCCTGCGCCTAAGCCACGGGGGTGGTACAT
>NZ_JASOKT010000021.1 GCF_030216305.1 Actinotignum timonense
GAAATCCGGGCTTTCCACCATGTAATCAACGTATTCGATCACCCCGGTCCGCCGGTTATATCCCACGCTGCCCGCGAGAATGACCCAGTCGCCATCCTGCGCGCAGGTATCCATCAGCTGGGTACCCAGTGAAGGAAGTTTCGTGCCTTGACGCAATTCCCCCGAAACAACCCCGCGCTCATTTTCGGCACCGTAATCGGCGCTGCGAATCAGGAACCGCATATCATCCTTCGAGAGCGGCGCCAGGCTCGCCTTATTGGGAGGCTGCCCGTTGATGGTGTAGTCCAGCACCTTATCCCCGTCATAGCGCTGCACCAGTTCATTGACGCTGAGTCGCGAAGCCCAATCATCCAGGCCAGAGCTGTTGTTGGTGCGCAGCACCCCGACCTCGAACTCCGTCATGCCATCCACCGCCCGCAGGGCTTCCGCCATAATCGCCTCCCCCGACACGGGTTCCGCGCCGGGCGAGCCCACTGAACCAGCCGCCTCAGGCGCACCCGCCGCAGCAGAGGGCGCCGCACTGCTTGGCGAACCTGCCGAGCCAGGCGCCGGAGTCGCGCTTGCCGAACCGGCCGGCGGTGCCGGGGTGCTTGCTGCCTGCTGCGGCGTCGTCGTACTACAGGAAGCAAGGGCCGCAACCGCGCAGATTCCCGCGACGCTGCGGAAAATATTCTTTCGTGCCATACCTCATACTACCGCCGCACGGCGCGTAAGTGTGACGGGCGCCGCAGCCCGGCGTGCCCGCACCGTTGCGCCACCGCCCGCGCCGTTGCGCCACCGCCCGCGCCGTTCCGGCACTGTTGCGCCCCGCGCCCAAAGAACATTCACCCGCCGTCCAGCTTCCTTGCCTAGAATCGTTTTTTATGAACGATGCCGCATCTGCGCCCACCGCGGGAACCGCACCCGCGCAGCGGGAACCCGAGTCCCTCGCCCTGACCGATCCCGCCACCGATCCCACCACCGGCAACGAGCACGTGCCCGCAAGCGACCCGGCCCGCGGGCTCAGCGCCGCGCAAGCCGCCCAGCTCGCCGCGGAGGGCAAGGCGAATACCCTCCCGGATCGCTCGGGGCGCTCGGCCGCGCAGATTGTGCGCGATAATGTTTTCACCCGCATTAATTTCATGCTCGGCGTGCTATTTATCGCTGTGATTC
The DNA here is from genome assembly GCF_030216305.1 of Actinotignum timonense. GTDB lineage: Bacteria > Actinomycetota > Actinomycetes > Actinomycetales > Actinomycetaceae > Actinotignum > Actinotignum timonense_A. The sequence continues at coordinate 1,153 of NZ_JASOKT010000021.1, forward strand.
TCACCGGTTCGTGGATCAATAGCGCTTTCGGCCTGCTCATTATCGCGAACTCGATTATCGGCATTATTCAGGAGCTGCGCGCCAAGCACACCCTCGATTCCCTGGCGGTCATCGGCGAAGCCCATCCGCGGGTGCGCCGCGAGGGCGAGGTGCGCGAAATCGCGCGCGAAGAGGTGGTGCTCGGCGATATTATCGTGGTCGCGGCCGGCGAGCAGATCGTGGTGGACGGCGTCGTCACCGAAGCCGATTACCTCGAGGTGGATGAATCCCTCCTCACCGGCGAATCCGATTCCATCCACAAGGAGCCCGGCGCCGCGATGATGTCCGGTTCCTTCGTTTCCTCCGGCTCGGGCAGCTACCGCGCCACCCGCGTGGGCGCCGACGCCTACGCCGCCAAACTCACCTCCGCCGCCTCGAAATTCTCGCTCGTCGATTCCCAGCTGCAAAACGGGATCGACCGCATTCTCAAAGCCATCACCTGGGTGCTCGTGCCCGTGGGGCTGCTGACGATCTGGGGGCAGATCCGCGTGGTGGGCCTGGATTGGGCCGCCATCGGCGCGCACTGGCGCGACATCGTGCTCTCGGTCACCGGCGCGCTGGTGCCGATGATCCCCGAAGGTCTAGTACTCATCACCTCGACCGCTTTCGCGCTGGGTGTGATCCGGCTCGGCCGCCTGAACGTGCTGGTCAATGAGCTGCCGGCCATCGAAGGCCTCGCGCGCGTGGACACCGTCGCGGTGGACAAAACCGGCACCCTCACCGAAAATACCCTGCGTTTCGCGGGGCTCGAGTTGGTGCCCGGCGCGGATTCCAGCGCGGATGCCACCGCCCGGGAAGCCCTGGCCCAGCTGGGCGCGGCCGACCCGGCCCCGAACTCCTCCATGGAGGCCATCCAGGAAGCCCTCGGGGCGCCGGCCCAGCCGTGGGAGGTGGCCGAGCGCCAGCCGTTCACCTCGGCGAAGAAGTGGTCCGGGGTGAGTTTCGCCAATGGCCAGCACTGGATTATGGGCGCTCCGGATGTGCTTCTTGATTTGGCGAGTGCGGGTGGCCCGGCTGGCGCCGTCGCCCCAACTAGCGCCGTCGTGCCGCATAGCGACCCGGCCGTTGAGCCGAACGCTGCCGCAACTAGCGACCCGGCCGCGGGCAGTACCGCCACGCCTAGCGCCCCTTCCCGCGCCGCCGCCCGCGAGCGCGCCGCCGCCATCGCCGCCACCGGCCAGCGCGTGCTGCTCCTGGCCCGCAGCGATACGCCGGTCACTGCCGCGAACGCGCCCGGCAACCTCGAGCCGCTCGCTTTTATTCTGCTCGACCAAAAAATCCGCCCGGACGCCTCCGATACCCTGCGCTATTTCGATTCGCAGGGCGTGGCGGTCAAAGTCATCTCCGGCGATAATGCCGCGGCGGTCGGGGCGGTGACCACGCAGCTCGGCGTCGATGTGGGCACTCCCGTGGACGCGCGCACCATCCCGGAGGCGAGCTTCGCGGAAACGATCAACGAAAATGCCGTATTCGGGCGGGTGACCCCGGATCAGAAGCGCGCCATGGTCGCGGCGCTGCGCGGGGCGGGACACACTGTCGCGATGACGGGCGATGGCGTCAATGACGTGCTCGCCCTCAAGGACGCCGACCTGGGCATCGGTATGGGCTCGGGCACCTCCGCCACTCGCTCGGTCGCGAAAATCGTGCTCCTCGACGACAAATTCGCCTCCCTCCCGCACGTGGTGGGCGAAGGCCGGCGCGTGGTCGGAAATATCGAACGCGTGGCGCGGCTTTTCCTCACCAAAACGGTGTATTCGGCGGTGCTGGCCATCGCGGTGCTGCTTTTCGCGCTGCCCTATCCCTTCGTTCCGATCCACGTGACGATCACCGGCTGGTTCACCATCGGCATCCCGGCCTTCCTCCTCTCGCTGCCGCCGAATAACGACGCCGCCCGCCCCGGTTTCGTGCAGCGCGTCATGCGTTTCGGTTTCCCGGCGGGCCTGATTGTGGGAGTTGCGACTTTTATTACCTACGTGACGTTGTACGACGGCGCAGCTAGCTCGGCGTATGCGACTCAGGTGTCCACCGCGACGCTCCTGACGATGATTATTGCCTCCTCGTGGGTGCTTGTGGTGGTGGCCCGGCCCTATGTCTGGTGGAAGATTCTTCTTATTTTGCTACCGCTGGTGGGTTACGGGGTGATTTTCCTGTGGCCCCTCACGCAGCGTGTGTTCATGCTGGATTCCTCTAACTCCGGGGCGATGGCCCTGGGCACGCTGGTAGGTGCAGTTGGCGCGGCGCTGATCGAGGCGCTGTGGTGGTTCTTGGGGCTACGCTTCGGGGAGCCGGCTCGGCTGTGGCAAAGCGCGGAGCAGCGAGCCGCGCAGCGCACCCAGGCTGAGCTGCGCAAGAAGGCGACGGCGGAGCGGCGCGCGGGGGATGGCGCGGGTGTGAGCACTGGCGCGGGCGCGGCGACTGCGGTGAAGTAGCGCGGGCTGAGCATCGTGAACTGAGCTGCGCGTGACACTGAATGCGGACGCGAAGTAGAGGATGTTTCTCTGCTGGCCGAAGCCCCCTGAGCTTGGCAAACGCGAAACTTGCTTGCCGCTCCCGGCCGCTCTCTGATTGAATGAATGTGGCTTGGCTTGTGTAACCGGGCGCTCCGGCATATTCGAAGGCGTGCGGAAAGCGGCTAGCCACCTGTCACATCGGGGCGTTTTCGCCGGTTACCGTACGCGGTCAGCGCGCGGGATTGCCGGGGGCCGCTCCCGCGCATCGTTAGGATTTATCGTGAGCGAAGAAGACGCAATCCGTTCGCCGCAGGGCGGCGAACCCACCCGAGCTTTCCCTCCGCACGGCTCCGAGAACACCACCCCCGGCACGGGCAGTGCGCCCGAAGCCGCCGGCGCAGCTGATGCCGCCAGCGCGCCCACCCAAGCTTTTTCCACGCCCAGCTCACCTTCGGGCGATTACCCCACTCAGGCCTACGGTGCACCTACCGCCGCCTATCCCGGCCAGGGCCAGTATGGCGCCGCCGGGCAGGGCGGGCAGTACGGAGCCGGGCAAGCCGGGCAAGCCGCGCAATACGGTGGCCCCGCCTATCCGGGCGCTCAGGCCGGCACCGGCACCCAGTATCCCGGCCAGGCTGGCCAAGGTAATCAGTACCCCGGCCAGGCTGGTTACCCGCAGCAGGGTAATTATCCGGGTCAAGCCCCGCAATACGGTTCCGGCCAGGGCGGGCAGTACGGCGGCCCGGGCTATCCCGGTGGGCAATATGGCGGTCCCGGCTACCCGGGCGGCCCGGGCAATCAGTACCCCGGCGCAGGTGTCCCGAACGGACCGGGCGGCCCGAATGGTCCGCGTGGGAGCTATCCGGCTGGCTACGGCCAGCAGCCCAAGCAGAGCAAAACCGGCCTGTTTGTTGGTATCGGCGTGGGAATCATCGCGCTGATCGCTCTAGTTGTTGGCCTTATTTTCTTCCTCAACCGGGATAAGGCCAGTGATGATGCGCAGCCCGATCCCAGCTCGGTTCCTTCGGTCAGCGCACCCGCCGCCCCGGATGCCACGGCCGCTCCGGAAACCAGCAAGGCACCCATCCTTGATTCGCCTACCACGCCCACCCCCGCGCCCTCCGGTGACTCGGGTGGCTCAGCGGGCAACGGCGGCAAAGAAGGGCTGACCTACACCTACCCGCCGGAAAAAATCGCAGCGCTCTTCGATACCTTCCTCAAGGATCCGAGCTTCACCGCAGCATTCGGTAAACCTGCGCGTGGCGACGCCGGCACCTGCATCGGCAATGCCGCACAGGGCAAGCTATCCGACCAGTTCATCGATGTCATCGAACGCGCCAGCAAGGGCGATATCGCGGCCGGCAACGAAATTGAGGACCCCAAGTTCATGACTGACCTGCTCAACTTCATTCTCGTCATGGATTCCTGCGGAATAGATATCACAATGCAGTAGGGGCTTCGCCCTCATCAGCAGCCCCTTGGGCCTATTGCACATTCATGCACCCGGGTGCCGATTCCTTTCACGGAATTAGCGCCCGGGTGTTGTGCATCCCGGCCCGGGCCGCCAGCCCGGCCCGCTACCTCGCCGCCACGGCTCGCTGGCCCGGCTCGCTGGCCCAACCGGCTGGTTCCGCCCGCCACCTCTCCAGACTTGCTCACCGCCCCAGCTCGCATGACTGCGTATTATGCGCGTGGCCGCATAGGCGTCGTCGTACATGCTCTGCATCACAGGCCACACCCTGCCGAAAACGCGAGCGGGCAGGTACACTCAGAGCCCCAAGGAGGTTATGTTATGCATAATAATAATTATTATCATTGCGAGCACGGCGACCACGCCGGCGGGCAATGCACCTGCGCACAGCGCAGTTCCAGCGCCTCCTCTGCATCGGCGTCAGAGGAGAGCACGCCATCCGAGGAGGATGGCGAATCATTTAGCGCAGCCCGCAAAAACGGCGAAAATGGCAAAGATAGCGAGGATAGCGACGACGCGCACCTGTGCCACCTGGCTCGTACGCCCGCTGCGGTAGCTCCCGCGGCCGGTCATGATCATGCCAGCGGCCACGAGCACGGGCCCGGGCATGCGCACGGCGCCGGGGCGCAACGCGGGCGCATCGCCTGGGCCCTCGGTATTACTTTCTCGATTCTTATCGCCGAGGTGATCGGGGCGTTCTGGCTCGGCTCACTGGCCCTCCTTGTGGATGCCGGCCATATGCTCACCGATAGCGCCGGCCTGGTCATGGCGCTGGTGGCCGCTCACCTCACCACCAAACCCGCCACCAACCGCCGCACCTGGGGTTATGCTCGGGCGGAGATTATTTCCGCATGCTTGCAGGCAACGCTGCTCCTCGGCGTGGGTATTTTCGTGATCATCGAAGCGATCAAACGCCTCACCGACCCGCCGGAGATGCCAGCCGCGCCGCTGCTGATTTTCGGCATTATCGGCCTGCTGGGGAATATCGCTTCCATGCTGATCCTCTTCACCGGGCGCGGCGCCAGCCTGAATATGAAGGCTGCCTTCCTGGAGGTCTGCAATGACGCACTCGGCTCGGTCGCGGTGATCGTGGCTGCGGCGTCGATCTACTTCACCGGCTGGGGTGGCGCGGACGCGATTGCCGCGATCCTCATCGGGATTCTGATTATTCCGCGCGCGCTGCGGATTCTCTCCACCGCGCTCAACGTGTTGATGGAGGCGACGCCGCAGGGCCTGGATCTGGACGAAGTACGCCAGCACATGGAAAATCTGCCGCACGTGATTCGGGTGCATGATATGCATGCGACGACGGTCGCCACCGGGCTGCCGGTACTCAGCGCCCACGTGGTGGTCGAGGACGAGTGCTTCTTCGACGGGCACGCCCCGCGGATCCTCGACCAGCTCCAGCAGTGCGTCGCCGAGCATTTCCCGGTCAAGGTGGAGCATTCCACTTTCCAGTTAGAGCCCGCAGAACACAGCAAATGTGAGTACGTGCCGCACGGATAGGGGGTGGCGGCGGGCGGCGACCGGAGCTAGACCGCAAGCGCGACCGAAAGTAACCGCAGACCGCCAATAAGAACCGCAAGCACACGTGTGGGGGCACCTCAATCGAGATGCCCCCACACGTGTTTTTGCTAGTGCCTTAGCCGGATAGCGAGCCGGCAGAATAACCGGCAGAATAGAGCACCGGCAACGAGCCAACCGCCCTAAGAATTCTTACGGCGAGTAGCCACGAGGGCGCCGCCAGCCAGAACAAGCACGCCACCCAGAGCGAAGGGCGCCGCCGCATCGCTACCGGTATGGGCGAGGGAACGGCTGCCCGCCTTGGCTACCGTGGCCGGCTTGCCGGGCGTAGCGGGCGTACCGGTTGTACCGAGCGTGCCGGCTGTGCTGCCGGGCGTCGTGCCCGATGCCTGCCCAGGCTGACCGGGGTCACCAGGCTGGCCCGGGTTGCCCGGGTTGCCCGGCTGGCCAGGAGTTTCCGGACCAGGCGCCGGAGTTTCCGTTCCAGGCTCAGGTTCCGGTGCCGGTGCCGGCTCAGGCTTCGGCTTGACGGTCAGCTTCGCCGTCCGAATCACCGTGGCGCCCTTCTCATCGGTCACCGTAAAGCTCAGATCATAAGTCCCCGGGGTATTCGGATCATAGGTGTTATCCGGGCTAGGCACCGCGGTGCCGCTGGAGGAGACCACCATATCCGCGGGATCGAAAGGATCACCCACGGTGATGGTCATATCCTTGAGGCTCAGCTCCGGAGCGGCTTCGATGATGGCCCAGGGCTGCTTGACAACTAGCTGCGCCGTCGCCGTACGTTTCACACCCTGCTCGTTCGTCACCGTAAACGTGAGGGTGTAGGTACCGGGAATCTTCGGATCGTACACGTTATCCGGGCTGGGCACGGCCGTACCGCTGGAAGAAACCACCATATCCGCCGGATCGAAGGGCTCACCGGCCTTGATTTCCACGTTCTTGAGCGTGAGCTCCGGGGCCGGAATGAGCGGAGTCCAGCGCTTCTTGACGATCAGCTTCGCGGTGCGAGTAACCGTGCCGCCCTTGCTGTCCTTCGCCGTGAAGGTAATGGGGTATTCGCCAGCCTTCTGGTTGTCATAATCACCCGCGGGCGTGACCGAGCCGCCATTGGCCGGATCGGTCAGGTCCTTGCCGGCAAAATCCGTGGCGGAAACGACCATATCCGAAGGCGTGAAAGCTTCATCCTCCCAAATCTCGATGTTCTTCACCTCGAGGGCCGGCTCCTTGGCCCATGCCGCGGTCAGGTTCACCACGTTTTGCCGGCGGTACCCCAGCAGCCGATTCGGGTCAATTTCGTCGAAGCGGTAGGGGTTATCCACCGTGTACACGTTGTACTTGTAGGGCGGCTCGACGGCCGGAATATTGAGAGAACTCTCCCCAATCCACCCGAGGAAGGTGTAGCCCTCGCGCACCGGATCCGTGGGCTTTTGCACCGTGCCGTGCGGGGTAATGAACATGCTGTAGAACGAACCATTCGGTTCCTGCCGCAGCGGATCGGTCGGAATCTTATCGGTCCAGGTACCACCGTTGAGGTCATAGGTGGCGTAATTGAACTGCTCGTAGGAGATCTGCTGGAAATAAATATTCTCGGTCGGCTTCAGGTCCTTCACGTGGTACGTGAGGACGGCATCCTTCCCGATCCCGGTCACGCTCTGCTCGAGGTTGTCGGGGTAGAACAGATCCGAACCCGTGCTGGTAATCTTCCAGCCCGGCTGCATAACGATCTGACCATTGAGCACCCAGCCCGCCGGAATTCGCTTGTAGTTGTAACGCTTGGCCGGGTCGCTCGGATAGGTAATACTTTCCGAAGGGTTATTTGGATTGTGAGCGGTGAACTCGAATTTTTGTATCTTCTCACCGATCACGTAGTTAAAATCAACAGACTGAGGCGCCGCCTCCGCCCGCAGGGGTTGCCCGACGACGACCATCGCAATAGCAGCGATCACCGCCAGCACCCTCGAAAGGTTTCGCGTGAGCATGTGGTGTGTCCTTACCTTAGATGAGTGATGAGTAAACTCAACTCAAGTAAATCACAATTGGAGAGTTAATTCTTAAGGTATTCAGCGTTTGCGCAGTTCACGGCTGTGTGATTGACCATTTTCACAAAAGTTTTATGCTGATTTTACGCCGCGCAGTTTTACCTCAAATAAATAATATTTTGCAGATTTTTGGATCGCTCGCGTTGGTGGTGTAGTTTCGTGCGGTACGACGGCGCAGCTGCGGCGACGGCGCAACTTTGGCCGGCAATGCCACTTGGCCGACGACGCAACTTCGGTGACGGTGCACCTGGGGGCGACGACGCAGCCGCAAGCTGGGAAGGCTGGGCGCCGGGGAATGCCTCAGGATGCAAATTGGGGACCATCGAGGCCGTGTAGTGCAAGCCCAGGACAGAAATCTGGCCAAAATAGTGCGTAGATTTGCACCCCGTTGTGGGCCTGCTATTGAACCTTCACCCACGCCCTACCGCGCGGTGGGCAGAGACACGGAAAATCCCGCGTCACAGGCGGACCTATGACGCGGGACATCACATGGCGGTGGCGGCGGGATTTGAACCCGCGGTAGCTATTAACTACACATCATTTCGAGTGATGCACCTTCGGCCGCTCGGACACGCCACCGCAGAATAGATTACACGGCGCACCCCGAATTTACCTAATCAATGCGGAGCACATCACGTTAAAGCTCCGGGCGCCACACCAACTTCGGGGCCCTGCCGCGGCACGGCCTCGCACCGCCTTGAGAGACTACGACCCGCTTCGCCTCCTGGGCGCCCCGCCCAAGCACCGCACCCTCACCCGCGGAAGAACTTCCGCAGCTGCGCGGAGGTTTCTTCTTCCAGCACTCCCCCGATCACCTCGATGCGGTGATTGAGGCGCGGGTCGCGCACCACATCGCGCAGCGAGCCAGCCGCCCCCGCTTTCTCATCCCAGGCACCGAAAATGAGCCGCCGAATCCGGGCACCGACCATCGCCCCGGCGCACATCGTGCACGGTTCCAAGGTGACGTAGATGTCGGCGTCGTCCAAACGCCACCGCCCGAGCGCCGCACCGGCCGCGCGCAGGGCCATAATTTCCGCATGCCCGGCCGGGTCATGTTCGCGTTCGCGGGTATTCCAGCCGCGCGCTACCACGGCGCCGTCCACCACCACGAGCGCGCCGACTGGCACATCCCCGCCCTCCGCGGCCCGCGCCGCCAGCTCCATCGCCTCGCGCATAAATAGCTTTTCCGCCGCCCGCATATCGCCCTGCTCGCCTCCCCGCATGGCTCCATTGTGTCACGAGCCCCACGGCGAACCGCCTGTGTCACGAGCCTCAAGCCGAGTCGCCCGCGCGCGTCGCCCGCCGGGTACCGCTATCCTTAAAGCATGCACATCCTCGAAATTGACCACCCTCTGGTCGCGCATAAACTCTCTGTCCTCCGTGATGAAACCACCCCGTCGGCAATTTTCCGGCAGCTAACCGAGGAGCTCGTGACTCTCCTCGCTTATGAAGCCACCCGGAATGTGGCGGTTCATGAAGTAACGGTCACCACCCCGGTGGCTACCACAACCGGCGTGAAGCTGGCCCGCCCGGCGCCCATCGTCGTTCCGATTTTGCGGGCTGGCCTGGGCATGCTGGAAGGAATGACGAAGCTCCTTCCCACCGCCGAAGTTGGCTTCCTCGGCCTGCGCCGCGATGAGGAAACTCTCGAGGCCGTCACCTACGCTAACCGCCTCCCGGATGATCTGACCGGGAGGCAGTGTTTTGTTCTCGACCCGATGCTGGCCACCGGCCACACCATCCACGAATCCATCAACTACCTGCTCGAACGCGGCGCGCGGGATGTCACCTGCGTGTGCCTGCTGGCCACCCCGCAGGGTCTGGAGGAAGTGAAATCGCATCTGCCCGAGGATGCGGACGTCAAGATCGTCGTCGCCTCCATTGATGAGGGCCTCAACGAGAAGGCCTACATCGTGCCGGGTCTGGGCGACGCCGGGGATCGCCTGTACGGCGTCGTCGACTAAAACACCAGAACCACGCGGGTGAGCACCGTTTACGCGGTGAACAGTGCTCACCCGTTCCGGTTTTAAGAACGACGACGCCGCCTCCCGGTCCGTGCCCCACTTAGAGGAGGTCGCTGGCCAGGGTGCCGGCCGCTACCGCGAGAAGCAACACGCCAAAGAGGATGGTGGCGATGCGATCGGGAATGCGCCGGCCAGCGGCCTCCCCGCCAATGCTTCCCAGCGCCGAGCCGGCGGTGAAAAGCGCGACGACCAGCCAGTCCACACTGAGGCCGGCCGCGAATTGCGGGATGCGACCGAGCCCGGCCACCGCCATATTGATGCTCATGACGAGCAGCGAGGTGGCGCTGGCGTAGCGGGCGGGCATGCGCAGCAGCAAGATGAGGGCGGGAACTACCACGAAGCCGCCACCCACCCCGAAGAAACCGGAGAGCGCTCCAGCGCCGAAAGCTCCCAGGACGGTGATGAGGTAGGTGCGCCAGCGCGGGGCGGGGGCAGGCGGAGTTTCCGTTGCGGTGCCCGCACCCGATTCGCGGCCCGAGCGCGCGGCGCGCCAGAACATGCTCAGCGCCACCACCACGAGCAGAGCGCTCAGCGACCACACCAGGACTTGCCCGGATACCGCGCCGGCGAGGAAAGCTCCTGCCAGGGTTCCCGGGATGCCCACCAGGGCGAATATCAGGCCGGTTCCCCAGCGCACGCGCCGGGCCAGGGCCGCGGAGATCATGCCGACTAACGACGTGACCCCCACGATAATGATGGATTCGGCGGAAGCTTGGTGCGCGCCATGCCCGAAAATGGTGAGGAGAATAGGGATGGTGAGGATGCCGCCGCCGGCCCCGAGCAGGCCAACAACGAAACCGACAGCAATTCCAACTCCGCAGGCAAGCACAGCGTCACTCTATCGCAGCGCCCTTAGTCGCGATTCGCCCACCAGCGCCAAATAATGACGGCAACACCCACGGCAACCGCCGCGATTCCCACCCAGCGGATAATGGATACCGCCGTCGGATCCGCGGCGGGCGCGGCGAGGAGCTCGCCCGCCAGGGATGCGGTGAGGGCCGGAGATGCGGTGAGGCCGGCAAGCTGCGGCGTCGTCGTTATGAGCAGATCCATAACGCAACTCTAACGTGACCATCGCCCGCGGGCCGCATCTCACGTAGAATCTCGAGGGTAAACGGCATCATCCTGCATAGAAGCGAGAAGACGAGGACTTATGGCTAAGAAGAACCGCAAGAAGGATTCGGCGACCCCGAAGAAGAAGCGCGCGATTATTCCTTTCGTTGAGCGGCCTTTTGAGGGGCTGGATGCCGAGGCGGAGCTGGTGGCAATGCGCGATCTGCTGCCGCTGGCGACCATGACCGTCACCCTCACCGAGGAATACGGCAGCGAAAAGGTTATTTTTGGCACGCTACTGCCGAATATGGTCGGCGCGCTGCGGCGCACGGACGGCCAGCTCCTCGTCGCGATGCAGACGGTTATGAATTCTGGCGACGCTTCTTTGGATATTGCCACGCGTGTGCTCGCCGGTCTGGAGCTCAAGCCGGGCGAAAGCTACCCGGGTGGCACGCAGCCGGAGGCCGGTTCCCCGCGTTTGCAGGATATTGTGGCCTCGTTCTCCGAGCTGGAACTGCAAGAAGATCCGGCTTTCTGGATGACGGAAGAGGAAGCCGCCACCCCCGAATCGCAGGCGGCTTTGCGTGATGCCCGCGCGGATATGGTTCCCGCCGCGCGCATCGAATCCGTGAACGGTGCTTACTGGTGCCGGATGTCGCGCGAGTTTTTGCGCTGGGTGCGCCCCGAGCCGCGCGATGCGGTATTGGACGGTTTGGCGCGTTTGCGCGTTTCCGGTGAGGAGCGTTGGGACGACGACGCCCGCTTCATCGGTGCGTTCCGTGCCTACGGATTGTCGGTCCCGGTGTGGGAATTGGCGCGCGGCACCGAAGCGGAGGAATTGGAAGAGCCGCTGGCGAAGTTCGCGGAAAAGTTGAGTGCGGCTATTGCTTCGACCGAGCCGCTCACCTCGGAAGAAAAGCGGGCGCGCTCGGGGTTGGTTTCCCGCCAGGTGACCTTGCGTTAGGCGGCGCGGGCACGCGCCGGGCTTGGGGGACCTTGCGGTCAGCAGCACCAACGCCTCGCCTTGGGTAGCCTCGCGCTCAGCCGGCCGTCTTTAGTGAACTTCCACCAGTTTATAGAAATGGTAAGCAAAGGCCCCGTTTTTCCCTATACACTTATGCCGTGAGTAAAGTCGGTCAGGTCGCGGTGGTCGTGCCCGCGAAGGACGAGGAGCAGTACGTAGGGCGTACTGTGCGCGCAGCATATGCGCTTCCGGGTGTGGACCTCGTGGTGGTTGTTGACGACGGGTCGGATGACGAAACCCAGGCTATTGCCCGCGCTTCCGGGGCTACGGTGGTGCGCCATTCGGTGAATCGCGGGAAGGCTTCGGCGATGGAGACCGGGGCGAAGGTGGTCCGCATGCGCGATGTTGAGGGTCGCCCGCCCCGCCATTTACTTTTCCTTGACGCGGATCTGGGCGATTCGGCTATTGAGTGCGCTCCGCTTATCGGGCCGGTTGTGGATGGCCGGGTGGATTGCGCGATTGCAGCTTTGCCTCCGCAGGAGGGGGCGGGCGGTCACGGTTTTGTGACTCGTTTGGGGCGCCGTGCGATTGAGCGGGCTACGGGGTGGTCTCCGCTTCAGCCACTGTCCGGGCAGCGCTGTATGACGGCGGCGGCTTTTGATGCAGCACGTCCGCTCGCGAAGGGCTGGGGCGTTGAGGTGGGGATGACCATCGACATGCTGGTGGCTGGCCTGACTCTCCAGGAGATTCCGTGCGATATTCGCCATCGCGCCACCGGGAATGATGTGGCTGGGACTTTGCATCGGGCCGGGCAGTATCGTGATGTTTTCCGGGCGGTGTGGTCGCGCCGCTTCCACGGCGTCAAGGTGCCCGCGGAGTCTCGCGGCGCTGCCAGTTCCAGCGGCATCGAGCATTTCGCTCCTTATCGCGCGCTAGTGCTGGAGCATTCCTGAGCGCTCATCCCTCCATATGATCAATCCCGCGAATTTTCTTTCCGGCTGGCTGCTATCTGCCAGCCGGTTTTTCTTGTGGTTATTGGGGAACTCTACCGATTCGCGTCACACAACTCAGGTAAGGTGGATGGCACAGGAAACCGAAGATTAACCAAAAAGGAGGACCCGATATGGCCATTGATCCGATTCTCGACAAAGCGGTAGAACGTCTAGCAAATCTTGCGAGCAACCTAAGTACCGACGATCAGAACGAAGTTGCAGCCAAGGTGAAGGAAATTACCGACGAGTATCTCCGTGCTAAAGAAGAGGAAGAGGCAAAGTCTTCTGACTCAGATTCCTAGGCGTTGCTGGGCGCAGCTGCACCCGGCTTTTGCCCATTAATATCTTCAAGATATTCCGCGCTGCTCGCCCCGGCCCGCATGAGCCCGAGGGCAAAGGTGGGGGCGAGTAGTGCGACTCCGACTCCGAGGATGACCAGGCCGGAGTCGTTAATAAGGGAGGCGTAGCCGAGGGCGAGGAAGCCCGCGGCCGCCGCAGCGGCCAGGTGCGGATGGGCCGTAACACACGCGTGTACTTGCGCGGTTGCCGGCCGGGCCCGCAGATCCCAGCGCCCCGAGGTCACTAGCCACACCACCACGCATACTCCCGCGAGGAGAGTGGCGCCCAGCGCGCCGGCCACCAGGGGCGGCAGGCCGAAGAATGCTTGGGATAGTTTTCGGGCGACGACGGCGCCAGCCCCGCCATGTTCCACCCTGCCTACAAAGTTACCTAGGTGGGTGGTGGATCCCACCGCGCGGTCAAGCATAGCCAGGCCGGCCGAAACAGCCACCCCGGCGATGGCCGCGAACGCGGTGTGCCACCAGGTCCAGCGCTTTCCCCAGGTGTGCCAGGCGAGGTAGGCGAAGCCGAGGGTGAGGGCCGGCGGCCCGCCGGCATCCGCACCGAAAACGGGAAGCCCATCCAGGGCGATGGCGCACGCCCCCACCGCGAGTACGGCGAAGCCAGCCATACGGGTTGCCCGGTTGTTGGGTGCGGCCGAGCCGCCGGCCCTGCGTATGCGTGCGGCGAGGGCAGCTGCTGCGGCAAGCGCGCCAACAGCGAAGATAGCGAAGACCGAGTTATTAAAGCCGAAGAAGCGCCCAGCAACGGTGGGGAGGGATCCCATAACCGAGGTGTTGGCGAGGGAGTATCCCCCGCCCAAGGTGCTGACGAGGACGTCCGCCGCGATCACGGTGGCGCTGAGTGTTCCCAGCCGTGCTAGCGGCACGGCGATCCAGCGCTCCCCTACCGGGGCGCGGCGGCGGGGGCCCGCTAGCGCCCAGGTAGCAAGAAGCGCGGCGAGAACGGCCAGGCTGCTCCACCAGCCAAGTAGCGGGCGAGAGAAGGACCACCACGGAATAATCCCGATAAGGAGCGCGCTCACGGGCAGGGCCGCGAGCCAGGCCAAGAGTTGGGCAAAACCGGTGGGACGGGCGCGGCGGACAGCGGCCCGGGTAGGCTGCGCGGGTGCGGTAGCAGCCTGCGAAACTGAGGTGCCGGCAGAGCTGCCAGCAGCCGCTGCCACTATTGCGGGTGGGAAACGATGGAAACGAACCAGATGGGCGGCAATAACGCCGAAGCACACCAGCCCGAGGCCGGCGAGCAGGAGGTAGAACTGCGGGCTCAGCTGCGCAGTTAGATCTGCGCGCAGCGCTTGGTTGTGCAGGGTGGCATTGGCCGTGGCCAGTGTGGTTTTCCCGCCGTTATCTACCGTGAGCGGCGCGGGGGCGCCGTTGTGCCAGGCGAGCACGCTGGGCGCCAGGTCAATGAGCTGAACGAGGCCAGCGGTGCGGGTGGTTGCGGAGCGAGCGAGCGCCGTTTTTCCGCCGGGCTCCAGCAACGCGAAGAAGCCGAGTTCAGCCCGCTCGGCACGGTCGGCCACAGTGGTGATAACGATTCGGGCCTGCGGTTGGTGCGCGGTAACAAGAGCGATGATATCCCCGAGGCGTTCATCGAGCCCGGCCAAGCTCCCGGCGGAGGCATTCTCCGCACCAGCGCTTTCCGCATCAGCACTTCCCGTATCGTCACTTTCCGCCGCAGTGTTCACCGCATCGAAACTTCCCGCGTCAATGACGGTGAGGCCCCGCCCGGCGAGCACCGAGCCATCCGCTAGCACATCCGCGAGATCACGGTAGGCGATGCGTGATTCTGCTTGGCGCTTGAGAGCGAGGGCAGCGCCCGGGCCCACCGCGAGCGCCCGCTCCGGAGCAGCGGCCTGCGCTAGCGCACCCATAACCACCGGGTAGTGGGCGGCGCTGCTTTCTTCACTTATCTGCTCCACATCGCGCACCGTACCATCCTGGGTAACCAGGGATTCCGGCGCTACACAGCTGCTACCGGCAGGGGTGACCGCCGCGCGGGCACCGGCCCCGAGGCTCACCCAGCCATCCGCCGCGCAGGTGGTGGGCGCGGCCGTGCGCACGGAAATATTGGCGAGCGCAGCGCCGTAACCGCCCGAACTTTCCGTGCCCGAACCTGCCAAAGCCGCACTGAGCCGCGGGGCGCTTTCCTCACCGACATCTTCCCAGCGCAACCCGGCCACCCCGATCACCACCGTGGGGCGCACTCGCTCCGGCGCCGCTTGCGCTGCCGAGCCGAGCGGCACCGCCGCCGCACCCTGAACTTCCGGCAAGCTCACCGCGCGCGCGGACGCAGGTGCCGCACTCAGCGTGGCCCCGAAAGCCACCATCACAACAGCAAGCACAGCAGCCCAGAGCCCGGCCAGCCGCATCACGCGCCCGCCGCGACTATTACCGTGAGAAATCCGCATGGGACCAGCCTACTCGGGGCTTACGACACTTTTAGACGCCCCGAACACCCCCGCGCACTGTGCACTGCGAGCACACCCCGCGCACCTACTCTTTCGGACGCTCCGAACACCCCACCCCGGGGCGGGATACAATAACCAGGCGACAGCGCGGGCAGGTGCACCGCCGCCCAGCTGCGCCGTCGTACCTTTTCTTCACGCAATCTCCACGCACGAAAGGACACCATGCAATCCTCGCCCGCTACCGAACCGGTCCGCTATTCTTTCCTCGGCCCGCGCGGCACGTTTTGCTTTGCCGCATTGCAGCAGGTAGCCAGCGAGGACACCGCGACCTTCGTGCCCGCCGTGGATGTGCCCTCGGCGCTGCGGATGGTGCGCGCCGGGCAGACCGACGCCGCCGTGGTGCCCATCGAAAACTCTGTGGAGGGTGGGGTGAATGCCACTCTCGATTCCCTCACCGCCGGCTCGCCGCTGGAAATTCGCGGGGAAATGCTGGTTCCGATTGCGTTCTCGCTGGCGGTGCGGCCCGGCACGCGCGCCGCGGATATTCGCCGGGTCGCCACCCATCCGCACGCGTGGGCGCAGTGCCGCACCTGGATCGCCGAGCACCTGACCGATGCCGTGCACGTGCCGGCCACCTCCACGGCCGCCGCCGCGCGCGAACTGGCGGAAAATCCGGATGCGGATTTTGATGCGGCGATTTGCGCGGTGCCCACCACCGGCGTGTACGGGCTCGTCTCGCTGTCCGATGAGATCGCCGATAACCGCAATGCCGTCACGCGCTTCATTAAAGTGAGTAAACCCGGGGAGATTCCCCCGGCGACGGGCTCGGATAAAACAACGCTGATGGTGCGGCTGGCCTCGGAGAAGCCCGGCGCGCTGCTGGAGATGCTCCAACAATTCGCCGCGGTTGGCGTTAATTTATCGCGTATCGAATCGCGCCCGGCCGGTGACCAGCTGGGCCGTTACGCGTTCTCCCTGGATGCTGAGGGTCACATTCACGACGAGCGGGTGCAGGCCGCGCTGGTCGGGCTGCATCGCATCTGCCCGGAGGTGACCTTCCTGGGTAGTTACGCGCGCGCGGATCGGCAGGTCACGCGCCTACACGCCGGGACTTCCGACGAAGATTTCGGTGCCGCGCGCACCTGGGTCGCCTCGCTGCTCAGCCGGGTCACCCGCTAACGGAAGCGCTTGCCCGCGATAGTCACCGGTATTCATCGAGGCGCCATGGACCCGCTGCACACACCGCTCACACTGCGAACACTGCTTACCGAGCGGCAGTATGCGGCGTTTACGGCCGCGTGGGCGGAGCTGCGTGGTGGCTTGGCGCCCGGCAGTGGCTCGCTTAGCTGCGGCGCCCTAGGTGACGGGCGTTCCGGCGGCTCGCTTAGCGGCGGCGCGCTGACCAGCCCGGATGCCGTGCGGGTGCGCGATCTTTCCTGGCCCGAACGCGAGAGCACCGTTCTCCACCTCAGCGGCCCCGGGGTGTCCTGGATTCTCAAAACCGCCGGGAACACTGCTTACAGCGTGGGGCGCGAAGCCCGCGCACGCGCGTGGACCGGCCTTTTGGAGGCGCGCGGCACCGTGGCTCGCTTGCTCTGGTACGACGACGCCGCCCCGCTGGCCATCCTCGACTATTTACCCGGATGTGACGTTCTGGGTAGCCCGTGGGAATTATGCCCGCGGGTGCATTATCAGGCCGGAGCCGCCCTCGCGCTGCTCCACGGAGCGGGGGCACGCCTTGATCACGGCTTCGCCAAGGGTGCCCTCACCCGCACCCGGGCGCGGATCGCGGAGATTCGCGCCCTCGCTCCGGGTGGCGCACTGCCTGCTACTTTCCCTGGCGAACCGCTGCCCGCTGCTCTGGATGAGAAGCTCGCCGAATCGGAGGATTTCCTGGCGAGCTACCAGCCGGGCAGCGTCGTCGTACATCCCACCCACGGGGATTGGCAGGCGCGCAATTGGTTGTGGGATGAGCCCGCTGGCCAGCTGCGGGTCATTGATTTTGGGCGCTTCGGGTGGCGCCCGGCCGCCGCGGACCTCCTGGAACTGCGGGCATTATGGCAGACCCATCCGGAACTGGACGAGGCCGCGGCGCGCGGCTACCGCGAGGCTGGAGGAACCTGGCCCGCGGAGAGCGGCACCGGCACTAGCAAGCCCGGAGCCGGCAGCGGAAAGCCCAGTGCCGGAAGCGGCGAACGCGAGGCCAGCAATGAAAGCGATATTGGGCGGCTACTGCGAGTGGCACGCGACGTCGGCCATATATGGCACCGGGCCACCACGGCCCGCCGGATCGCGGGCGCGCCCGCCGCGCGCTAAGCTGGATCCATGCTTGATATGCGTTCTGTTCGCGAGAATCCGGAAGCCATCCGTGAGTCCCAGCGCCGCCGCGGGAATGATCCCGCTACCGTCGATGCCCTGCTCGCCGCCGACGATGCGCGCCGCACCACCCTGCAAGAGTTCGAAGCCGCCCGGGCCGAACAAAAAGAGGTGTCGCGATCCGTGGGGAAAGCCTCCCCGGAGGAGCGCCCCGCCGTGCTCGCCCACGCCAAGGAGCTGGCCGAAAAGGTCAAGGCGCTGGACGCGGCCGCGGCGGAAGCCGAAGAAACCTACCTGGCCGCCAATCGCGCGATTGAGAACCCGGTGCTCGCAGGGGTGCCCGCGGGCGGCGAAGATGACTACGAGGTGCTGGAAGTCATCGGCACCCCGCGCGATTTTGAGGCGGAAGGCTTCACCCCCAAAGACCACCTCGATATTGCGGAGGGCCTGGGGGCCTTGGATATGGACCGCGGTGTGAAGGTCTCCGGATCGCGCTTCTACTATCTCAAGGGAGTGGGCGCGCACCTGGAAATGGCGATGTTCCGCATGGCCATCGATCAGGCAGCCGAACACGGCTTCACGCTCATGACCACGCCCACGATTGTGAACCCGGATATTATGTCCGGCACCGGCTTCCTCGGGGAGCATTCCGATGAGATTTACTACCTGGGTGCCGATGACCAGTACCTGGTAGGCACCTCGGAAGTGCCGCTGGCCGGCTACCACAAGGATGAGATTCTGGAGCTGGACGGCAAGCCACGGCGCTACTGCGGGTATTCGGCCTGCTACCGGCGTGAGGCCGGCTCCTACGGGAAGGACACCCGCGGGATTATTCGCGTGCACCAATTCAATAAGGTGGAAATGTTCTCCTACTGCCCGGTGGAGCAATCCGAGGAAGAACACCGCGCGCTGCTCGCGATGGAACGCGAAATGATCGGGAAGATGGAACTGCCCTACCGCATTATTAATGTGGCGGCCGGTGATCTGGGTTCTTCCGCGGCGCAGAAATTCGATTGCGAGGCGTGGCTGCCCACCCAGCACCGCTATATGGAAGTCACCTCGACCTCCAATTGCACCACCTACCAGGCGCGGCGGCTCAATGTGCGCGAGCGCGTGGACGGGAAAACCCGCGCGGTGGCCACCCTCAACGGGACCCTGGCCACCACCCGCTGGCTGGTGGCGCTTTTCGAGAACCACCAGCAGAAGGACGGCTCGCTGTACGTGCCCGAGGCGCTGCGGCCCTACCTGGGCGCCGGACTGGCCGGGCGCGAATTCATCGAGCCGGTGAAGTAGTCGGTGAAGTAACCTGTGAAGTATCCGGTGACCTATCCGGGGCGCGAAGGCTGAACAGCTCGGCGCTCCGAACAGAGCAACGACCAGCGTAACGAAGGCGGCGATGTGAAAATCCAGGAGGAATCGACGGCGGCGCGCTTGCGGGCCGCATTCGATGCCGCCGGGACCCCGCCGGCCGGGCCGGAGCTCATGGTCTGCCTGGATCTGGATGGCACCACGCTCCGCCCGGACGGCATTATCGCCGAACGGGTGGACGCCGCTTTCCAGGAGCACCTGCGCCGGGGAACCCACCTGGTAGTGGCCACCGGGCGTGGGCGCGAATCGGCCATTCCCGTGCTCGATATGCTGCGGGTGAGCGAAACCATTATGGTGTGCTCGAACGGCAACGAAACGGTGCTGCTCGGTAACGCGCAGCTTCCCGGGGTGCAGGTGCGTACGGTCCGCTCCATGACGGATCGCGGGGACGTGGTGCCGGTGCGCCTCGCCCACCTTTTCACCATGGAGGAAGCCGACCTGGCCCGGGCCCTCGATGCGATGCGCCGCGAATTCCCGGGCGCCTATTTCGCGGTGGAGCCGGTGGAAGGCCCGCGGCGGGTGGCGCACGGGTACGCCACCGAACGCCTGGAACCCAATGCCATCTGGGTGAAATTCAAAGACCTCGTGGTCCCGGACGCCCTGCGCCTCATTATGGTGGTCCCGCGCATGGAAGCCGCCGAGCTCATGGCGCGCCTTTCCCGCCTCGATATGCCCGGGGTGGATTGGGCGGCGTCTTCCTCCTCCGGCTCGGGCTGGGTGGATGCCGGACGCGCCGGGATCTCCAAGGCGAGCGCACTTGAGGTACTCCGCCGCGATTTCGGCATCGCGCGCGGGGGAACGGTGGCCGTGGGCGATGGCGGGAACGACATCCAGATGCTCAAGTGGGCCGGCGTGGGGGTCGCGATGGGCCAGGCGCTCGATTACGTCCGTGCGCACGCGCGTACCGTGACCGATCCGGTATGGGACGACGGCGTAGCTACCCTCCTCGAGGTGCTGTTGGCGCGTTAACGCTGGCGCCGTCGTCGTTAAATATCACAAGCGCCCCGCACAGCCGCAAGCTGCGATAATAATATTTTCTACGCAATCCGGTTCATTTTCTGATGAATTTCCGCGCGTTTCGCGGTACGGTGGCGATGAGTAACCCCAGTTTCTCTGGGCTCTCCCGAGCCGCACCACGAAAGGATATCGGATGAAAAAGGGACTCGTCGGCACGGTGGGTGCACTGTGCACGGCATTGATGATGGGGCTGGCGGCGATGGTGCCGGCAGCCACCGCCGCTCCCGCTGCCACGTGGGATGCCGCGGATTTCACTATCGAAACCGAGGGCGCTACCACAACGCTGCGCGGTTTGAGCGATACCGGCCTACAGAAAATTGCGAGCCTCAAGCACGTGGTTATTCCGGAGGGCGTGACCGCGATGACCGGACCGAATGGCCGGACGGGGAATATGCACAGCAAGGGAATCACCGGCATTACGCTGCCGGCCACGCTCACGGAGGTGAGTTACGGTTTCCTGGATCGCAATGCAATTTCCGCGGTGGAGTTCCCGGCGGGGATGCAGAAGATTGGGCCGGCGGCGTTCCAGGCCAATGCGCTCACGGAGGTCACGCTGCCCGCCTCGATCACCGAGGTCGCCTGGAGCGCTTTCCAAAATAATCATATTTCCACGGTGCGCTTGGCCGGCACGTATAACAACGCCGTTTTCCCGGTGGTGCCCGGCAGCAGCGCCGGCAATAGCAGCCCGGCTTTCGCGCAGCAGGAGCTCGCCGATGCCACGGTGCCCGCACACGGCACGCTCACACTCGCGCGGATTTCTGATGTGAACGGCGATCTCAGCGGTCGCGGGCTCACGTGGGGTGCGTATTATTGGGACGACGGCGCAGCCGAGCCCGCCCTCACCAGCTCCATCGTGACCTTTGCCGATGGCACGGTGACCGGGGTTGCCCCGGGTTCCACCCGCGTCATTATGATGGCGAATGATACGGCCACCGGTAAGCCGCTGTATTCCGCGGTGGTCCGGGTAAATGTGACCGAGCCGGCACCTGAGCCTGAACCCGAGCCAGATCCGGTTCCTGATCCCGAGCCTGATCCTCAACCGGCACCGGCCCCTGTTCCGGACCCTAACCCTCAGCCGCACCCCGATCCAGATCCGGCGCCCAATCCGCAACCGCAACCCGCGGATCCCACTTCTCCGTCGCAACCGCAGGGCCCGAATCCCCAACCGGCTCCTAAACCTGCGCCGAAGCCCGAGGCTAACAAGCCGGCTCCTGCCCCAAGCAAGGCACCGACGCGGCAACTCGCCCACACTGGCCTGGCCGCTACGGGAGCCCTGGCCGCTATGGCCGTGCTGCTGCCCACCGGCTACGCCCTGCGCCGGCGTGCGAAGTAACCCAAAGTTCTAGGTAACTCAAGGCTAAACGCCACGCACCTGGGGGCCGC
>NZ_JASOKT010000022.1 GCF_030216305.1 Actinotignum timonense
CGTAGCAAAAACCACCCGGCTACGTAGCAAAAACCACCCGGCTACGTAGCAAAAACCACCCGGCTACGTAGCAAAAAACTACCCGGCAAAAAAGCAAGCGGCCCGGCGGCTTGTGACAAGCTGCCGGGCGCGCCCAGGATTAGAAACTACCGCTGCCAGCGGGAGCCTTGCGGGCTTCATCTGGTAGCTGGAGAGGCTTGGCCTGGCGGTAATCCCAGCGCACCCGCGTTTCGGTGGGTAGGCCCTGGAAGTAGGCCGGAGCCACGATGGCCATTCCCCGCACCTCGTACGTTTTCTTATCGATGCGCACCTGCAGGTTCGCGGAATCGTCCAGTTCCAAACCGGGGGATGCCCCCTGCATTTCCTGCGCCATCGCACCGGAGAGCGGGCCAACAATAAGGTAGTTCTCCGCGTCCTCAAAGACTTGGGTGCTATCAATATCCGGGAAAATATCTTCCCCGCGGTAGGAGCCGGGCGAGGTGGGAGCATCCCCGGAATCCATGATATCGGCCATGCTTTCCTCGGTTTTACTCCAGATGCCGGCCATATTGGTATACACCGTGACGGTATCCGGCTTCGGGCTTTCCCCGATCCAGATCGCGGTGGATATCTTACTGGGCATACCTTCCGCTTCCGCCCCGGGAATCCCGGAGGCGTCAATATCCATCTGCATGGCCATGAGGCGGGTGCCGGAATCCACATCGATATCAATATCGATCGTGGCAACCCCGGGGCCGGTGCCGGGCACGTCCGCGGAAATCTCCATGGACATATCAAGCCCCAGGGAGGTGCCGAAGAAATCCTGCGAGCTTTTCGCAATAACCTCATCCTGTTTGGCGATGGCGCGCTTAATAATCTCACGGGCCTGAGCGTTATCAGCCACCGGCGTGAATTGCCCGGTTTTCGAGATGCTTTCGTCAAAGAGAGGAGCGCCGCCCGAGCCGCCCTGGCCGTGCCCTTCGCTCATCAACGGGCCGGGCTTAGCTTCCGGGGTGACCAGCGCATTATTCGCGCACCCGCTCAGGATCAGGGCACCGGCGGCTACCACCGCGAGAGGTTTCCACATCTTCGTCATCGCTGCTCCACTTCTTGGGGTTTCCCGCACCCGGGCCTGGGGTGGCGAATCGTTTATTGCGCTTACGTGTACCACTGTACAAGGCCGACGGCGCCAGCGAAACACGGGCCTCGGTGGCCCGCGGGTAAATATGGCGCTTCCCCATGGTCGGGGCGGGCGCGCCGGTAGACTGGGAGAGTGACAGATTCTTCCCAGTCTTGTGATTCTCGTGATGATATCAGCGCGCCCGCGGACGAGGCCGTGCCTGCCGTTGATGCTGCGCCTACCGCAGGCGCTGGCGATCCCGCCGTGCTCGCGGATGAGGCCGCTGAGCTGCCCGCGCACCGCATTCCAGAACCGGGCGGCTCGCCCTACGGTGAAAAACGCACGGTCGGGGTGGGGCCGCACCCGCTGCCTTGGCCGGACGACCCCCGCCTGGACCCGCAGCTTTTAGCGGAAGGTGACCACCGTAACGTCGTCGACGCATATCGTTATTGGAGCGTGGAAGCGATCAAGGCCGATATGGCAAGCCGGGCGGTCAGCGCCCATATCGCCATTGAGAATCTCCAGCACGACCTCAATATCGGGTCGATTGTGCGCAGCGCCAATGCCTTTAATTTCGGTGGCGTGCATATCGTGGGGCGGCACAAGTGGAATAAGCGCGGGGCGCTCGTCACCGACCGCTACCTCACGATGTACTACCATCCCACCCCGGCTGACCTGGAAGAATGGGCGCGCGAGCATAAGTACCAGCTCATCGCCATCGATAACCAGGAGGGCGCGGTGCCCCTGGAGCAGTCCGAACTTCCGGAGAATTGCCTGCTGGTTTTCGGGCAGGAATCCGCTGGGATCTCCCCCGATTTGCTTGAGCGCTGCGACGGCGCGGTGGAAATCACCCAGGATGGCTCCACCCGTTCCCTCAACGTGGCCGCGGCCGCGGCCATCGCCATGCACTGGTGGGTGACGCAGCATGCGCGTAGCGCACATCCCGACAACGCTGCCAATTGCGCTCATACTTCCAATCCCACACCCGTAACCAACCACTAACCCAGGAGGAGCACGTGGTTACCCGCCTCAATGTTGAATTGACTCGCACCGTTGATGAGTCGTACCCGCTGCTTATCGGCACCGATCTGGCCGGCGAGCTACCCGGCGTGCTGGAAGCGGCCGGGCTAGGCCGCTCCCGGGTGGCGGTTATTACCGATAGCACCGTCAATGAACTCATTGGCGCGCAGGTCATGGAGGTGCTCAGCGGCGCCGCGCAATCGCAGAGCGCGCAATCCCGCTCCCCGCAGCTCTTCGTTTTCCCGGCCGGGGAAGAAAACAAAACCCGCGCCACCAAAGAACAGCTGGAAGACGCCATGCTCGCCGCCGGCTTCAACCGCGACACCGTGGTGGTGGCCCTGGGCGGCGGGGTGGTCTCCGACCTGGCCGGTTTCGTGGCCGCTACCTTCACCCGCGGCGTCCCGTATATCACCATGACGACGACGCTCGTGGGCGCGGCGGATGCCGCCATCGGAGGTAAAACCGCGGTGGATACCCCGGCCGCCACCAACCTCATCGGGGCATTCCACCAGCCGCGCGCCGTCCTCATCGACGTGGCGCGCTGGGCAACGCTCACCGACTCACAACTGCGCGACGGCATGGGCGAAACCGTCAAGCACGCCTGCCTGGCCGACCACAACTTCTTCGAGACCCTGGAAGAACACTTCGTGCAGCGCGGTCGGGGTGTGCGGGAGATGGTGGGCGATACCGAACTCAGCGGCTATATCGCCCGCCGCAATGCGGAAATCAAGGTGGAGGTGGTGCAATCCGATGTGCACGAAGGCAACCGCCGCATGGCCCTCAACCTCGGCCACACCATCGGGCGGGCCCTGGAGGCCGCGCTGGATTACGCTCTCCCGCACGGGGAATGCGTAGCGATTGGGCTGAATCTGCAATGCCGGCTCGGGCTGCGCTACGGCTACCTCACCGCGGAGGACGCCCAGCGGGTGGATACCCTGCTGCGCGCCATCGGCCTGCCCACCGAGCTACCCGCCGGGGCGAGCGTGGCGGATATTATGCGTGCCATGGGCCACGATAAAAAATCGCTGGGCGGAGCCATTCGTTTTGTTTTCCAGCGCGGCATTGGCGCGATGGAAACCTTCGCGGGCGGCAGTTACGCGCGCGAGATCCCCAGCGCTGAGGTACGCGAATTCCTGGAGGCTCAGCCGCGCCAGGAGCTCACGGCCTAGTGTTTTAGCGCAGCAGCACTTCGATTTCGACCTCGACAGGGGCGTCCAGCGGGAGCACGCTCACGCCGACGGCTGAGCGCGTATGTGCGCCGTCGCCGCCAAAAATCTCCCCGAAAAGTTCGCTGGCACCGTTCGCGACCTGGGGTTGTGCGGTGAAACTCGGGTCGGACGCCACAAAAACGGTGACGTGCGAAATGCTGAGGATATTATCGACGCCGCCCGCAACCTCCGCGGCCGCCGCGAGGGCGTTAATCCCGGCGATACGCGCGTAAGAATAGCCGTCCTCCGCGGTGATCTCCGCGCCGAGCTTCCCGGTGGCCGGCAGCTGGCCGTCCACGAAAGGCAGCTGCCCGGAGGTTCGCACCGTATCCCCGTGCCGCTTGGCGGGAATATAAGCTGCAACAGGAGCGGCAACCGGGGGAAGGGTGATACCCAGGCTGGTCAAACGGGTGCTGATAGTGTCCATGCGTAGGCCTCTCGCGGAATCGTTGAGTGTGAGCGCGCGGAATACCGCGCCTGGTCATAGGTTAGCGCGAAGGTTACGGCTGCGCGAAGTTGCGGCGTCTCTGGTGGAACGACGGCGCAGCCAGCTGCCCGCGGGCTACATTTCCGGTGGGCGTGCTTAGCCGTCCCCCTCGCGCAGGGAGCGGGCCAGGGGGTCGCGCCCCTCAAAAATGCGACGCCTCCAATTGCGTTCTTCCGGGTGGCGGCGCAGCAGGGCGCGGCGTTCGCGTTCCGTCATCCCGCCCCACACCCCGAACATCATTTCCGCGTCCAGCGAATCAGCCAGGCAGTGCAGGCGCACCGGGCAGCGAAAACAAATTGAGCGGGCCTGGCGCTGGGCGGCGCCGCGCACGAAAAGAGAATCGGGATCGATATCGGTGCAGGCGGCAGCATCTGCCCAGTGCGGATACAGGGCTAGTGTTGTGGTCATCTATCCCCCTCACTCCGGCGTGGTGGTGTTAAACGGTACAGTTCTTTACTGTTTTACGATCATAATATTAGCGTTTTATGACGTGCGCTACTTTGGTCCGCCTTGTGGAGAGGTGGAGCTTGGGTAAGCCTGGGGAAGCGCGGGGAACCCCGGGGAAGCGTATGTCTCGTTTCTTTCGCCGCGCCGGGTCAGTATTCTTAGGGGTATGTCGAGTTCTAGCCCGAAAAAACAAGCGACCGGACGCCAAATCGGAACGTTCGTGCTGGCGCTGATCCTGGCTCTGTGCGGCGGGGGCGCCCTCATGGCCGGGATTGCGCTGCCTTTCGTTATGACGATGGGAACCACGGCCAATGCGGTGACCGGTATTTTCGACGACGTGCCGGAGGACTTAGGCTTTACCGAACCTTCGGAGCAGACGGTTCTGCTGGCCAAAGACGGATCGGTGCTGGCCCGGTTCTATATTGAAAACCGGATCAACGTGCGCTCCGATCAGATCTCGCAGCATATGAAAAACGCCGTCGTAGCAATTGAGGATAGGCGTTTTTACGAGCACCACGGCATTGACGTGCAGGGTACCGTCAGCGCGCTGGTCTCCAATCTCACCTCGGGCGGGCTTTCGGGCGGTTCGTCCATCACCCAGCAGTACGTGAAAAATGCGCTCCTGGAAGAGGGGCGTATCGCTGATGATAATGAGAAAATCAAGCGGGCTACCGAACAGACCATCGCGCGTAAAATCAACGAAGCTCGCTACGCTATCGCCGTTGAAAAAACGATGACGAAAGATGAGATTCTCACCGGCTATCTCAATCTTGCGCAATTCGGCCCCTCGCAATACGGGGTGGAAACTGCCGCGCAGCGCTACTTCTCCAAGTCCGCGAAGGATTTGACGGTGGTGGAAGCGGCCACCATGGCCGGGATCACCCAGAATCCGGCCCAATGGGATCCGGTACGCCATCCGGAAGCGAATACCGAGCGCCGCAATGTGGTGTTGGGCGAAATGTACCGCTCCGGTTTCATTACCGAAGCGGAAATGAAGGAAGCTCAGGCCACTCCGATTGAATCGTATATGCACGTTTCCGAGCAATCGGCCGGCTGCGGTTCGGTGGGTATTAGCGCCTACTTCTGCGAGTACGTGGTCAAGGATTTGCTCAATGACAAGGCGCTAGGTGCCACCCGCGCCGAGCGTACCCGCCAGCTCTACCGCGGCGGCAAAGTCATCCGCACCACCCTGGATTCGGCACGCCAGCAGCACGCCTATGACTCGGTGGTTTATCACCAGCCCGTGGATGACGCTTCCGGAATTGATGCCGCGCTGGTATCGGTGGAGCCGGGGAGCGGGCATATTGTTTCGATGGTGCAAAATACCCGCTTCGGGGTTCCGAATGAAACGGATACCCGCATGACGCAGGTGAACGTCACGGCACCGCAGGATATGGGTGGCGGTGCCGGCTTCCAGTCCGGATCAACATTCAAGATATTTACCCTGGTGGAATGGCTGGATTCCGGGCGCAGTGCCTATGACGTGGTGGATAGTAGCGAAGGCTTGCTGCCACAGAGCTCATTCCAGGCTTCGTGTACGAATCTGGCGGGTGAACCCTGGCCGGTGGGGAACCTGGGGCAATCCAACCGCCCGCGCACGGTGCTAGAAGGTACTCGCATGTCCACTAACGGCACCTTCGCGCATATGGCCCAGAAGCTGGATCTGTGCCAGATCGCGAATAAAGCCCAGGCTATGGGCGTGGAGCGCGGGGATCACGAGCCCTTTACTATTGTTCCCCCGATGATTCTGGGTACGAATAACGTCACCCCGCTTTCCATGGCGACGGCCGGAGCTACCCTCGCCAATGACGGTATTCGTTGCGATCCGATGTCCTATACCTCCATCGAAGAACACGATGGCACGGTTATTTCCGAACGCAAACCGCAGTGCCAGCAGGCTATTTCCAAGGAAACTGCGCGCAAAACGAATGCGGTGCTTCAGCACGTGGTAGAACCCGGGGCGACCGGTGAGAAAGCGGCGCTGCGTGGGCGCCAGGTGGCCGGGAAAACCGGTACCTCCGATAAGGACTGGCACGCGTGGTTTATGGGTTACACCCCGCAGCTTGCCACTGTGACCTGGCAGGGCCACATGGAAGGCAATATTTCCATGTTCGACGCCGTTATTAAGGGTCAGTGGCACTCGGAAGTCTACGGTGGGCTATTCCCCGCGATGATGTTCTCTGATTATATGAACGCTGCGTTGGCCGGTCAGCCGGCGGTGCCCTTCCCGCAGCCCACCACCCCGATGCGGCGCCCGGCACCCGCCACGCGGGAGCCGGCCACGCCCTCGCCATCTCCCACGCCCGCGCCGGCGCCCGCGCAACCCGCGCCGGGGGAGCAGGGCGCGGTTCCGCCCGAGGCCGTTCACGAAGGCGAGAGCAACGAAGAATACGAAGAAGTCGAGGTCGTGGAAGAGTAGCCGATGCTGCGCGGCCTGGGCTTCACGGCTAGGGCTGCGCGGCGTGAAACCCTGGCCGTGTGTGCTAGGCGGGCCGGGTTATCAGGGCCGGTGGCATTCCAGAAACCGTAGGACGCGCGAAAAGGAAGGCGGATACCGTGAGCGAAGCTGATAAGCACCGAGTCCCGCGCACCGCGCTCAAGGCCCTGGGTGCCGGCGTGGCAGCGGGCGCGGCCGCGGGCGCCGGGTGCCTGGGTTGGGCGCTGCACGAAGCACACCGCTACACCCTGCGCGAGCGGGTGCTGGTGCTGCCGCAAGTTGCGAGCACGGCCGGTGAGCTGCGCATTCTCCACCTCTCGGATATGCACCTGCTGCGCCGCCACCGGGCCAAGCGGCAATTCTTGAGCGACCTCGCCGAGCGCTGCCGCCCGGATCTCGTAGTCCTGACGGGCGACCATCTGTCCGAAGCGCGCGCCGTCGGCCCTCTCCTCGAGGCGCTGGCGCCGCTCGCTGATATTCCGGGGCTTTTCGTGTACGGCTCGAATGATTATTTCGCGCCGGTGCTCAAGAATCCCTTGCGCTACGTGGCGCCGGGGCTCTTCCCGCCGCTCGCCGAGAAGGACGAACCGGATTTGCCCTGGGAGGAAATGACCGCCGGGCTGGAAGCTTTCGGCTGGATCGATCTCAATAATCGACGGGCGCGGCTGCGCGCGGCGGCCTGGGACATCGACGCGGTCGGCATGGACGACCCGCATATCGGCCGGGCCCGGATGCCCCGGCCCGGCGAGGTTACCGATACCGTGGGAGGCGCCGCGGCCCCGGATGAAAGTGCGGGCGCGGAACGTGAGCGGCGCACGAACGCTGGGCGTGGGTATCTGCGTCTCGGCGTCGTGCACGCACCGTATTGCGCCGCTCTCAACGCCTTAATGAACGACGGCGCAGTTCTGACGCTGGCCGGCCACACCCACGGAGGGCAGCTGGCGGTGCCCGGATTCGGCGCTTTGACCACGAATTGTGATCTCCCGCTGCGCTATGATTCCGGGCTTTTCGATTGGCCTTGTGGTGATGAGGTCGGTACTGAGCGGGGCGCGGGTGACGCGGGCGCGGGCCGCGCTGCGGGAGGCGACCGGGCCGAGGAGCGCCTGCCCCTGCGCGGTGATGGCGTGCGCGTGCTCCGCGGCGGTATGGCGGTGAATGTGTCTGCTGGCCTGGGGACGTCGCCGTATACGCCGGTCAGGTTCCTCCGGCCACCCGAAGCGATTGTGCTGCGGGTGCGCGGCGGCGCGGAGTGAACGTGCTGATCGGATAGGCGCTGGGCGGGGCGCGGGTGACGCGGGGAAGTTCCCGCGGGTAAGGTGTCCCGCTGACCTGTGAGGCGCATAGCGTACTGGCCTGGTTGTACGCCAGATCACTAGATCGGATTTAGCTTTTTCCGCTGCGGAGGGCTATTATTATTGAGTTGCCAAAGCACGGGGTATGGCGCAGCTTGGTAGCGCGCTTCGTTCGGGACGAAGAGGCCGTGGGTTCAAATCCCGCTACCCCGACCATGTGATGTCCCGCGTCATAGGTCCGCCTGTGACGCGGGATTTTCTCATATCTCGGTGACACTCACCGCGAAGCGATCCGGAGAAACCCCCGTCACAAGAGCGATTATCAGGGCTTACCTGGAAGAGCGGCCGCAGGATGGCCGGCTGGGAGGCATTCCGTACGTCGGGTAGGTCAACACTCCCGCAGCCCCGTAAAGAAGCGGGTTCTGGTTGCGTGTGAAGGTTTAACAGTGGGTCCGCAACAGGGTGCAAGTTCACGCACTATTTTGGCCGGATTTCTGTTATGGACTTGCACTACGCGACCGCAATGGTTCCCAATTTGCATCCTGCGGCATTCCTTCGGCGCTCAGCTTTTCCGGCTGGCGGAGGCGGGGCCGGGTTGTTTTTCCGAGGTGTACTGCAGATGTTGTACATGCGAAGTACAGCTCCGACAACACATGCCCCCTCGCCAGGTGCTGGTGTGACTGTTGAGGTTCATGATGGCCGATAGCTGCGCCGTCGTACCAAACCGTAAGGAAACGGGCCCGGAAGGCACGCGAACGCGGGCGGTCGGAACCCAAGACAGGGCCCAACCACCCGCGTCACGCGTTAAACGTGAGTATAAAACGTAGAGACTAGTGGGCGCGGCGCTGCAAGCGGCCAATCTCCAGGAGCAGTACGGCGCGACCTTCGAGCCGAATCCACCCGCGGGAAACGAAATCAGCGAGAGACTTATTGACCGTTTCGCGCGAAGCTCCCACCAGATGCGCGAGTTCTTCCTGCGTGAGATCGTGCGCAACGTACATGCCTTCGGGGGTGCGCTCACCGAAACGATTGGCTAGGTCGAGCAGCGCCTTCGCCACGCGGCCGGGAACATCGGAGAACACCAGGTCGGCAAGATTCTCATTGGTATTGCGCAGGCGACGCGCCATTTCACGGAGCATCGACATGGCGAGCGCGGGGTGCTCTTCGATGAAATTCTTCATATCGCGATGCGCGAGGGAAAGCAGATGCGTCGGCGCGATAGCGGTGACCGTGGAAGAACGAGCCCCCAGGTCAAAGAGCGAAAGTTCTCCGATGATTTCCCCGGGGCCGAGCACGGCGAGCAGGTTTTCACGCCCGTCGTCAGACGTGTGACTGAGCTTCACCTTGCCGTCGGTAACAATATAAAGGCGATCACCCTGGTCGCCTTCGTGGAAAAGCGACTCGCCCCGCTTAAGGGACGTGTCGCTCATCATCGCGCCGAGAGCGGCGAGACTTTCCTCATCCATGTCCTTGAAAAGGGGCACGGTTCGTAAAACGCTGGTATCCATCTCTAGCCTTCCTCCGATGTATTCAGAATATTCCTGAAGTAGTCTCATGTCACATTTTGCCATTATTCACGGAAAATGTCTCATACCTGGGCTGTATATGTCTAGCGGCGGCCTAGCGCCGTGCGGACCTTTCAAGCTGGGAAAGGAAATCCAGCACGATATTCGTAAATTCACGCGGGGACTCTTCGGGGATAAAATGCCCGGCGCCCGGCACGGCGATGAGCCGGTAGGAGCCGGTGGCGAAAGAACGGTCATCCGCCCAGGCCCGTTCATTAATCATGCGATCAGCCAGGCCGCGCACCGCCCAGACAGGTGCGTCCACGGGAGTGGAGAGGATATCGCGCCAGGCCTTCCCGGAGGGGCGGCGCCGCCACGTGGCGGTCCAGCGTAATTGTTCAACGGCGCTCGCCGCGGCTTCCGGGAGCCGCATCGCAGCGGCGTACTGTTCGGACTCCTCCGCCGCGCCGTGGCTGTGCGGGGCGGACCATTCCAGGAGCAAACGGCGCATATTGCGCACATCCCCGAGCGCGCGCGGGGAGCGATTCCCCAACCGCGAGGTGAGTAAACCGAGCAGGCCGCGCGGGCGGATACCACGCCCAAAATGCCGCAGCCCGAGCGGGTGTGGGCTGGCCACCGTCACGAGTCCGGTAATAATATCGGGGGCCATCGCCGCCGCCGCCCACCCGAGGGCCACATTGGAGCCGGCCGCCACGATCACCGCCGAGCTTGCTCCCAGGGATTCGGTGAGCGAAATAAGATCCTGGGCGAGTTCCGGCCCGGATTGCACCGACGGAGTTTTATCGCTTCCACCCACCCCGCGCAGGTCGACGGCGGCAACTTCGTAACCGGCCTGCGCCACGGGTTCGATCTGGTGGCGCCAGGCGTACCAGTATTCCGGGTAACTATGCACGAACAGCACCAGCGGGGTGCGAGTCGAGTGACTCCCGGCATAGGCCAGGTGGAATTGCGCACCGTTGGCGGTCACGAGACGATGCTCCCACGGCCCGGGGATCCAGACGCAGGAATTATCGGCGGGAAGTGAGCTCATGCGATACCTTGTTACGCTCCGGTTTTTATTCGTCGCCCTCGGGGAGGCGGTATTCGCGCACCGTGAAAGCCCGGGCGCGCCGCGAACCGAGGGAGCGTGCCCCGTGCGCCGCGAAGCCAATAGTCGCGAGGATCGCGCCCAGCACGATGAACCCGCCGAAAGCAAGATCGTAGGCGAAATGGTGCACGATATTATCCGTAATCGGCTTGTAGCCGCCGATAAGCGAATCCACCCAGTGCACCCCGCGCAGCGCCACAGCGGGAAACGCGAGCCCCACGAAACCGGCGAGCACCAGAGCGCAGCCCCACAGCTGCGCCCCCAGGGAGGAGAGCCGCGCGAGCAGTGCAATAACGACGAGCAGGGCGACGCCGCCGGCCATTTCCACCAGCGCCGCCACATTGACCTGGCCTGTTTCTAGCGCGAAGGGGCGAGCCAGGTGCAGGCGTGCCACCGCGTCCGAAATGAGATACCAGATCAGTGGAAGCAGGAGCAACGTGACCACCGAGGTCCAGATATGGGTCCAGACCCGGCCCTTCGGAGCGTCGGGAATTGGCTCCACTTCCGCGATGTCTCCCCAGGTGCGCTGATCTTCCAGGCTTTCCTCACGTACGGCCGGAAAGACCGGGCCGTCGAACGCCGCGGCGGGGGCTGCGGTGGGCGCTGTTGCCGGTTCTGCGGCGGGTGCACCGAGCTCACCGGCCTGCGGGTAGAGCGCGGTTGCGGTTGCTTCCCCGGAGGCGTACGGGTCTGTGTTGGTGGTGGCGTAGGGATCAACAGCCGCGGTGGCGCTGGATTCCGGGCCTGCGGGCGCTGCGGGAACGGTTGCGGTTACGCCGGCTGCCTGCGCGAGGTTCGCGTATTCGCGATCCGGAGCGGGGGAGGTTCCCGTGTGGTAGCCATCATCGAAAGCGCCTGCCGCCAGCGATTCAGAAACGGAACGACGACGCGGCGCGGCTGGCTCCGGGGTGGATTCTTCCGGTGCGAGTGCTTCCGGAGTGGTGGTCCCGGTGGATTCCCCGAGGGAGGCGGCGGGAGTAGCG
This sequence comes from Actinotignum timonense, assembly GCF_030216305.1. GTDB lineage: Bacteria > Actinomycetota > Actinomycetes > Actinomycetales > Actinomycetaceae > Actinotignum > Actinotignum timonense_A. Next base: position 11,587 of record NZ_JASOKT010000022.1, read on the forward strand.
GTACCGGCGGATTCCGCACCGGCTGGCTGTTCAGCCTCGCCTTGTTCCGGAGCGGGCTGAGCCGGAGCCGGTTGGTCCGTGGATTCGGGCGTGAGCTCGGGCTGGTGCGCGGATTCGCCTTCGGGTTCGTTCACGGCGGTGCTTGCCGGAGCGGAATCACTCAGAGGGGAGGGCTCGCTAGCGGCTTCCGCAGCGGGGGGAGCCGGCGGGAAGGGAGCGGCGTCGTCGTTCGAAAAAACGGGGGCGGGAGCGGGAGGCTGCGCGGTGGGGAGGTAAGCGGTTTCTTGGTCCGCGAGATGGTCCTCGGCAATGGGCTCGAGAATATCGTCATCATCCAGTGGCCGGCGCGACGCGGTATTGTACGGGTCATTTGGCGTAGACATGGGTCCTCCCTTGATAGTTCTTTCTCAAAGATATGCCAGAAATCACGCGGATGTGGAGAATTTCGGCGGTGTGCCATAAACCGGGCGGTGTGTCACAACGTGGGTGGTGCGGTGCACACCGGGGTGGCCGCCGGCGCGAGCGGTGTGCCGTAAGCCGGCGGTGTGACGCAAATCGGGCGTACGTATCCACAGAACCGTTCGTGTAGGGGCTTATCCACAGCGGCGCACCACCCGGCCGCGGAGGTGTGCGAGGCGCGGCAAGCTCGGGGTATGACTTCTTCTCGTGTTTTGTCTCCTGGTGTTTCGGCTGCTGGTGCTGCTGTTTCCGGCGGTGCTTCGCCCGCGCCCCTCATCTCCGCGGTCCCGCGCGAGCTCGTCTCCCTCATCTGCGAGCATGAGGAGGTTGTGCGGGAGGTGGAGGCGGTCACGGAGCTGGCCGGAATACAGGTGGCGCGCGGCTCACCGGAGGTAGCTGCGCCGCCGGCCGTTCTCGAATTGGAGGAACTGCCTGCGGCCCTGCCCACGGTTCGCGCGCGTTTCCACCCGGTGTTGGCCAGCTATTTTCCGCGCGGATCGGTGGTCCTGGAACTCCCGCGCCAAGCCGAAGATCTCCTCGAGCTTGTGCTGGCGGCCGGGCAAACTCGGCGCGGGCGCATTATCGGGCTTGCCGGGGTGCGCGGCGGACTCGGGGTATCGATGATCACAGCCTGGCTCGCCTCGCTGAGCATTACTCGTACCGCCGTGGTGGATGCGGATCCGCTTTCGGCCGGGCTTGAAATTCTCATGGGTTTCCGGGATAAACGCGGGGTGCGCTGGGCGGATATTGCCCAGGCGGAGGGCACGCTGATCCCGCAGCGGCTCCGGGCGGCCCTGCCCTCGCGCGGGCAGCTGAGCTTGCTGAGCGCGGACGTTCGCGGCGGAGCGCCACCGAACGGAGAGTCGGTGCCGCACGCCATTGACGCGCTCTCCCAAGCGAACGACACCACCTATGTGGATCTTCCGCGCAGCTCCTTGCTGCCGGGCACCGGGCCGGCCAGCTGGCGGGCCTGGTGCGATGCGGTGGTCCTCGTGACTGGGGTAACCGACCGCGATGCTCAGGCCATCCCCAGAATCCTGCGCGACCTGGGGGAGAACACGCCCGTGGTCATCGCGGCGCGATGCTCCCACAAAGTCGAGGCGCAGGCCTTCGGTGTGGATATTGGCCAGGAGGTGTTCCCGGTGCGGCGCCTGCGCGGAATGGATGAAGACCTCTCCCACGGCGTTGCGGTGGGTGAGCAGCGCCGCTCCGTTGCGGCGCGTGATATCACGCAGCTCGCCGCGCATCTCGATGCGGTACTGGCAGGCGGGTAAGGGGTGGATATATGGATAGCCCGCGCGAATTAGGTGTGCTTCGGGCCCGCGGGGTTTTAGCCGGTGCCCGCGGAAAACTGGCCGGTGCCCGCGCGGATGAGATACGCAACCGCGGGGGTGTGGCCGGGACCCGCGCGGGTGTGGCCCGCAACCGCGGTGACCTGGCCCGTACCCGCAGGGAATTAGCCCGCGGCGTCAGTGTGCCCAAGGTGCTCTCCGCGGTGGCGCCCCACGCGATAGAAATCAAACATGTGCTGGGAGCGGCCCGCGATATTAACGCGGTGGCCCGCGGCTGGGGCCCGCACCTGCGGCGCGTGATTGAGGACCCTACCGTCACCGATATTTTAATCAACGGTGGCACCGGGGTATGGCTGGATCGCGGAACCGGACTGGAACGTGACGAAGCCTTGAGCGCCCTGCTTTCCGACGCGGGGGAGGTGCGCGCACTCGCGGTGCGTTTAGCTGCCAGCGCCGGCCAACGTTTGGACGACGCCGCCCCTATCGCCGACGGCACCTTCTCCAATGGAACGCGCCTGCACGCGGTCCTCGCCCCACTGGCCGCAGAAGGTGCCGCTATCTCACTGCGTACCCAACGGGCCCGCACTTTCACGCTCGCCGAGCTCGAGGCTGCCGGCACGTTTCCTGCTGCCCTCACCCCGGTATTGACAGCCCTGGTGGAGCGGCGTGCCAATGTTATGGTGGCCGGAGCTACCGGCTCGGGGAAAACCACATTATTGGCATCCCTGCTCAGCTGCGTACCGGCCACCGAACGGCTCATCATTATTGAGGAAGCCGCGGAATTACGCCCCGCGCATCCTCATGTGCTGCACCTGCAAATCCGGCGCCCCAATGTGGAAGGCCACGGCGAAATCACCATGAGCCAATTGGTGCGGGCCGCCTTGCGGATGCGCCCGGATCGAATAGTGGTGGGGGAGTGCCGCGGTGAAGAAGTGCGGGAGGTTCTCACCGCCCTCAATACCGGGCACGAAGGCGGATGGGCCACCATCCACGCCAATTCGGCACGCGATGTTCCCGCCCGGCTCGTGGCCCTCGGGGCACTGGCCGGAATGTCTGCCGCGGTGGTTGCCGCCCAAGCGGTAGCGGCCCTCGACGCCATTATTTCCATCGAGCGCCACGGGCCGACCCGGCGCATCACCCACGTGGCTATCCTCCACAGCCGCAATGGCGAGCTTGAGGCTCTGGATGCTTTGACGATCGGGGCTGACGGCACCATCCGTGCCGGTCCCGGGTGGGCCACCCTGGGCCCGCGACTAGGGCTGGAGGGAACATGGTAATGCTGGTTATTCTCGGAATCTTGCTGAGCGTATACGCGTACGCGGGCCTGCCCCGGCGCCGAGCTCATGCAAGCCGGCCGCGGGGCCGCGCTCGTGGTACGCCACGTCGCTTGATGCGCTCGCCGGGCAGCACATCGCCCGGGCGCGGGGTGCTGCGTAGAAAAATGCGCGCTTCCCCGCCTAGTTTCGACGCCGGCCTGCTCGCGGTGGAAGTCGCGGCTCGCATTGATTCGGGTGCCGATCACCGCCGCGCCTGGCTCGCCGCACTCGCCCGTTTCCAGCCGCGTATAGAAAATGCGGCACTCGGGGGCGCACTCGGTGGCGCGGGCGATTCTAGGAGCGGGCCCGGGAGCGAACCCCGGGGCGACCCCACCGGCCAGATCGACGACGTGGGAGTTCCCGTGCTCCTGCGAGAACTATGGGAGCGGGCGCCCCGAAATCCGCGCCGCGCCCGAGGCCTCCTCGGCATCCCCGCACTTATCGCGGTATGCCGCCTCACCCACCACACCGGCGCCTCGGCCGCCCGCATCCTCGAGAACTGCGCGGCAGCGCTCTCCGAATCCAGTGATGCGCTCGGCGAGCGCCGCATCGCCCTAGCCGGCCCGCGTTCAGCCGTGAAAATGCTGGCCGCCATGCCGTTATTCGGCATGCTCCTCGGCTCATTTTTCGGAGGTAATCCCGTGACTTTCCTTGTTGGCACCCTCATCGGGCGGTGCTGCCTTGCCCTCGCGCTCATCTGCGAAGTGGCCGGGATCCTATGGATGCGCCGCCTCGTACGGAAAGCCGAACAATGGGGCTAGCCCTGTGCCTCCTGGTTCTTCTGCTCGCTTGGACGTGGAGGCCCGCCACCGGGCGCAGTGCATGCCGGCAAGATGACCTTCATCCGCCGGGCGCAGCGCATCGAGCAGAGCGGCGCCTGCCTCCCTCCGATCCGGCGTTCCTCGCCGACCTCGCGCGGGTGGCGCTCTCCTCCGGGGCTTCCCTGCCCGCCGCACTGGAAGCGGTATCTTTCGCCGTCGCCGAAGAACACGCTCACCTCGATATAGGTACGACGGCGCAGCTCCTTCTGCTGGGCGCACCTTGGGCCGAAGCATGGGAGGGAATACATCCACGCGCCCACCTGCTGCGGGAGGCCCTCCAGCCAGCCTGGGAAAACGGGGTAGCCCCGCTCGCCCTGCTTGGCACGGCAGCCCGCAGCTACCGGCGTCGTCGTTCTAGAGAAGCACGCCGGGCGGCGGCCGAACTCGGCAATAGCCTCGTCGTGCCTTTAGGGGTGTGTTTCCTACCGGCATTTATCCTCGTCGGAATCGTTCCGGCGGTAGCTGGCGCCGCCACCGGTCTTTTCCACTAAATCCGGGCGAACGTAACCGGGCGGCACCGGCCTATCCTGCCGAACCCTGCTTTATTCACTTTTATCCCCAGGTAAGCGAAACGGGATGGTTATCCACAGATGACGAGGGGTCGGATGCGGGAGGGTGCAAGGCGCGGGAGACTGACAGAGCCGGACCGAGCACGTTCCGAGCAGCCCGCAGCCCAGCCTCTGAGCGGCGGGTAGCAAGGTCCGGCACCACCCGCCAATAATCACGACACAGTTTGTTACAGATAAGAAAGGAAGCATCATGACCACAGCACTCAGCCCCGTTCGACCAGCTCTCCCCGCGCATCCGGGCGGTACCTTCCTCGAGGGGAAATGCCACCCGGAAGCGGGGATGACCACCACCGAATACGCCGTGGGAACCCTCGGCGCTTGCGCTATTGCTGGAATCCTCTACTGGCTCTCCCAGCAGGACTGGATGCGTGAACTCATCGCCGGGATTTTCCGGCGCGGACTCAATATCGCCTGACCCATATAAGCCCCGGGTGCCCCGCCGGTGCCGGTGGGGTGCTCGCGGCTCCCGAGAAAGAGAAAGACCCGTCATGATACCCAAGCAATCCCCTGAGCAATGCCAGGAGTTTCCTTCTCTCCCGCGGGGCACGGACGGCGAGGGAGCCCTGCTCGCCGGCCTGCCCGGCCAGCGGGCCCACCGGTCCCGGGAACGCCGGCGCCTGTGTGCCCAATGCCACGAGGTTATTGAGGCGCGCGGGCATATAGCAATTCCCTGTGCCTGCCGCCGCCGCGAGATCCGCTCGCGCAAGCTTTCGCGTATTTTGCGCCGGCCCTACGGCGTGGAGAACCGGGAAGCGGGCATGGTCACCGTGGAAGTGGCGCTCGGGATTGTTAGCGTGCTCATTATTGTGCTGCTCGCACTCGGGGCGCTGAGCGCCGGCGCCCAATACATCTCCTTACGCGGCGCGTCCCACGATATTGCGGTTCTTGCCGCACGCGGGGAAAGCGAGGAGGCATTGCGCGCTCGCGAACTCCCGCCCCGCGCCAAGCTGCACCTGCAACGCGCGGAAGACCACGTGAACGTGGTGGTGCGAGCCCAGGCAGTCGGCCCGCTGCGGGCCCTGGGTATCACCATGGAAGCCAGTACCTCGGTAGATCTGGAACCCGGAGTGCTCGGAACATGAGGGTCTCAGCGAGGAGCCGGGGCGCGCCCGTGCTTGGGCAGCGAACTGTGCTTGGGCAGCGGACTGCGCTCGTGCAGCAGCGTACCTCCTGGCGGGATAGCTGGCGCGAATGGCATCGGCTCTATCTACTATGCCGGAGGGAAAGCCGAGTCCGGCGCCGGGAACCGCCCAGTGCCCGGCATTGGGAGCCACTGCGCGTCCGGCACTGGAAGCCGCGCCCCGCCCGGCCCCGGGATCCACTTCGAGCCTGCGAGCGGGGAGCAGGAACGGTGCTCGCGATTGGGGTGATAGCCCTGGTGCTTGTCCTGACCGGGGCAGTGCTCACCGCGGTCACCGTGGTGATCGCGCGAATGGAGGCCCGTGCCACGGCTGACGTCATCGCTGTGCAAACCGCGGAGCGGGTGATCAACCAGGGCTGGTCGCTGGCCGACGCCTGCACCAAGAGCGAACGCAGCGCGCAGCGCAGCGGCGCCGTCGTCGAAGAATGCAGCGAAGCTGAAGAAATATTTTCGATTCGGGTACGCACCCGCGCCCGCGCGGTGCCGGTAACGGTCCGGATGACATCGCGGGCCGGGCCCATTGATCGGGGTCACGATTCCAGTTCAGCGGTCTCCAACTCATCAAGCGCGCAGCTCAAAGCGCTGAGTACCAGCACCGCGCCCTCTTTCCACAGCGGATCATTGTTATTACCGCACTTCGGCGACTGGACGCAGCGCGGGCACCCGCTCTGGCACGGGCAGCCGGCCACGGCATCGCGGGTGGCGCGGATCCACTCCCGGCCGGCCCGATACCCCCGTTCGGCACAGCCCGAACCACCGGCAGCAGCATCGTGGACAATCACGGTAGCCGCCCCGGTATCCAAGTGGTACGCGGTAGATAGCCCTCCCACATCCCACCGATCGCAGATCGCGAAGAGGGGAAGCATCCCGATGGCCGCATGCTCGGCGGCATGCAGGGCCCCGGGAACATCCGCGGCAGGGATACCGAGCGCCTCCAAATCCTGCGATGACATCGTCCACCAGGTCCCGCACGTTTCCATGCTGCGCTCGCGCGGAGTAATGGGGTGAAACCCGAGGTACATGCCATCGCGGGCTCGGCGCAGGTGGTATCCGATAACCCGGTTGAATACTTCCACATCACCCCAGGTCCAGGTCCCAAACCGGGTTGCGGTACTGGCGCGCGTACGGAGGATCTTCACGGTTGTCTCTTCCGAGGCAAAAGTCCGCAGATCATCCTTCAACCGATGCCGCACAATCGCCTCGTCGCCATCACACGTCAGCACATCGAAAGGAACACCCTGATGCACGTAGATAGCACCCGGGTACACGGTGGTATCCGCCCGCGCGGCATCCACCGTCCCCAAGATGGTTCCATCTTCCTCATCAACAATGGATACGGTGCTTGCCTCGCCGCGCAGGTCCACCAGATCATGGGCGCTAATCCCCGCATGCCCCCAGAACCACCCGCCGGGGCGGCGCCGCAAGAGCCCCTGCTCGCTCAGCTCGTCGAAAAGCGAGGTGTCAGGAAGCCCGAAAATTGCGGCATCTGCCGCGGTGAGGGGACGTTCGGCCGCGGCCGCACACAGCTGCCCGGTCAACACATTCGGATTGAGCGGATCGAAAACGCTGGCTTCCGCACCTGCGCTCAGGATCGTATCCGGATGGGCCAGAAGATACTGGTCCAGCGGATTCGAGGTTCCAATAAAGACGGCCAAACCGGAACTACCCGCCCGCCCGGCACGCCCCGCCTGCTGGTTAAAAGAGGCGGTGGTGCCCGGCCACCCGGTGAGAATAACCGCGTCCAGCCCGGAAATATCAATCCCCAATTCCAGGGCATTCGTTGTTGCCACGGCTCGCAGATCCCCCGAGCGCAGCCGCTGCTCCAGATCGCGGCGCTCCTCAGGAAGATACCCGCCGCGATAAGCCGCCACAGCCTTGGCAAGCGGATTGTGCTCCTCGCGCAAAAACTCCTGGGTCAGCTCGGCAACCCGTTCGGTTCCGGCCCGCGAACGCACAAAGGTGAGGACGCGCGCGCCTTCGGCTACGAAGCGAGCGGTGAGATCAGCCGCCTCTACCATGGCCGAACGGCGCGCGGTATCCTCCGCGGCTCCCGGTTCTTCCCCGGGAGGAACGTGGCCGGTCGCGTCGTCGTCGATAGGAGAACACTGCCACAAGGCAACGGTACGTTCGCCGCGCGGCGAGGCATCATCCGTGACCGCTTCGACGGTGCCGAAAGCTGTTCCGATAAATCTGGTGGCGGTTTCCTGCGGTGCGCCGGCGGTTGCCGACAGGAAAACAACGGTGGGGTGGGCGCCGTACAGCGCCGCGATACGCAAAATCCGGCGCACCACATGGCCCACATGCGCCCCGAACAGACCCTTATACGAATGAAATTCGTCGACGACGATCATCCGCAGCCCACGCCATATCCGCTGCCACCGGTCTTTCTGAGGCAACATCGCGTGATGCACGAAATCAGGGTTGGTCAGCACAATATCGGCGTGGTCGCGCGCGAAAGTTTTCTCCTCCGGGTCAGCATCCCCGTCCGCGGTAGCCACCGTGATTCGGGAGTCCACATCCCGGGCCAGGGCCCGCAGCGAAGTGTATTGGTCCGCCGCCAGAGCTTTGGTCGGGGAAAGATACAGCACGGTTGGTGGGGCGCTCACCCGCGCCAAACTACCCGAGCCACGCGGGCTCAGCATCTCGGTGAGCGCGGGCACCCACGCCGCCAAAGATTTACCCGAACCGGTCCCGGTCGCCACCACTGTGTGGGTACCCGCGTGAATGAGGTTCGCGGCGCGGACTTGGTGCTCCCACAGGTGCGGGACGCCGTGGCTAGCGCAGGCGTCCTTGACCTGCGGGTTGACCCACGCGGGCCACCCGGCCACCCGCGCGGGGCGGGCGTCTTGTTTGCGCAGCGCTACCAACTGTCCCGCGGTGGCGGATTCTTCAAGAAGGGAAAGGAGGCGCATATGTGTAGTGTGCCCGATGGAGCGCTGAAGGCCAAAGAGCTCGAGGTCGTAACGCTGGAAGTCGAAGCGTTGCGGGCCAAAGCAATGCGGTCTCAAGAGCTGCGGTCCAAAGCACCGAAGGCCATGGCGCCGGAAACCAAAGACCAGCGCGCTAGCCGTACAGCCAGCTCCCGCTTCTGCGCCCGGGGCTTTCCTCAACACGGCCGGGCAGTTTACTGTTATGGCATGGAGCTCTTTGTCCCGGGCGCCCCCGAGCGCCTCGCCACCACGTTACGTC
>NZ_JASOKT010000023.1 GCF_030216305.1 Actinotignum timonense
GCTCAAGGACAACGAGAAGATCACCCTCAAGGATCCCGAGCTCACTGGAGTTGTGGACCTGACCAACGTCACCGATCCGGAACGTGAGCAGGTCAAGGACAAGGTCAAGAAGGCCAACCCCGACCTGCCCGAAAACACCCAGGTCACCGTCGGCAAGGACGGGACCGTCACGGTTACCTTCCCGGATGGCTCTGAGACCCAGATCCCGGCCGACAAGACCGTCCGCAAGCTCAAGGACAACGAGAAGATCACCCTCAAGGATCCCGAGCTCACTGGAGTTGTGGACCTGACCAACGTCACCGATCAGGAACGTGAACAGGTCAAGGACAAGGTCAAGAAGGCCAACCCGGATCTCCCGGAGAACACACAGATCACCGTCAGCAAGGATGGAACCGTCACGGTAACGTTCCCGGATGGTTCCACGAGCCAAATCCCGGCCGACAAGACCGTAAAGCTGCTCACCCCGGCTGATAACGGCAATGCTGACAAGGGCAACAAGGGTGACAAGCCAGACGCTTCCAAGCCCACCAAGGTCAAGAAGGTCAAGAAGCTGCAGCACACCGGTGCTGATGTGACGCTTGGGCTCTTGGCCGCGGCCGCCGCGGTGGCTGCCGGTGGGGCCCTGACCGCTGGGCGTCGTCGCCGCTAAAAAGTTTCGGAACGTGATCGTACGATTACGCCGAGACAACAACTAATGCTCCCCGGGATTGGACGAAATATCGACCGTTCCCGGGGAGCGTTGCATTCACACCCGTCTCCGCACCCGCACCGCCAAAATATCTCAACGAGGAGGTTTCGCTACCATGCATATCGTGGCTCGCTACGGATCGCTCACCAGTTCTTTCGTTTTACTCGCAATGTGCCTCGGCGCTCTGGCTCTCAACCTGACGGACACCTGGCACTTCACGCCCGGAACCGCCACGCCCGCGATTTTTGTGGCTGCCACGGTGGTGCTGGCCGCCGTCGGAACCGGCTGCACGTACCGGCTTGCCGGCTGGACTCGGGCGAGCATCGCCTACGCATTATGCGCGGTGGCGGTCAGCGTAGGGGTCGTTTCGCTATGGAGGGCGAGCGGCCCCGAAACACTCAACCTCATCGGCGCCGCAGCGTGGATAGGCGGATCCCTGGGAATATGTGCCGCTGCACTCCGCGCCTGCCGCTCCACTCGGCCCGGGGCCACCACGCCGGACGCGTAATGGCCCTTGCCTCACAGAAGTGCGTCAGCATATACTGACGGCGTGATGACGAAGAAGCAGCAAGCGAGGCTAGATCCAGCGGTGATTGCGGAGAAGCTGCGCGCCGCCCACGCCATGCGCGTGGAGGCTGATCGCATCACGAAGTACTACGTCGAGGAAGCGGTGCGCGCGGGCATGTCCTGGAGCGATATTGGCCGTTGCCTGGAGGTAACCAAGCAATCAGCCCATCGCAAATACGCGGCGGGGCTGCCGCGCGACCTAAGGAACCCGTCATGAAAATGCCCGCCGCCGCTGCCCTGCAGCTCATCCAGAATTCTGCTTTCGAAGCGCGCCGCGCCTGGCGCGAAGAGATCAGCCTCGTCGATGTTTTCGTCGCCTTGCTCGCGTGTGGGGGCAGCGCCAGCCGCGTCTGCGCCCGCGCCGGCCTCACGCTGCGGGTTGCGCGTGAGCACGTTGACCAGCTCCACGCGGAACGCCTCGAAGAATTTGGGTTACCGCCCGTGCAGTTACGTGAACGCACCCGCGTTGAGATTTTCGACGACGCCGCCGAGCTCGCCCCACCTGCAGACCTGCAGAAATTCCTCAGCGGGAAATTCCCGGGCCGTGATTATCACTGCGGCGTAGCTATGCGTTTGCTCCACAACGAGGCCTCGTGCCGCGCGATTGTGGAGCGCGCAGGGATTGACCGCAAGCAGCTTATCGTTGCGCTTGCCGCCGCTGAACCCCTCACCCAGCCCCGCCGGATCAAGCGCACCGCGCGGCTGCGGATCTACCTGCCAACCAGCGCCAGCGCGGTACGCGAATACGCGGCGTCCCCGGAATTCGCCGCCGCCAACTTCGCCGATATTTCCGAGGGAGGCGCCGGCTGGGTGCTCCGCTACCCGGGCGCGGAAGGCCGCCCCACAGTATGGGAATTCTCCGGCCAACACGATGCTGCCACACAGCAATCTCGCCGTTTCGCCCTGCTTGCAGAAGATGACCCTGAAGCCGTGTCGAGTGCTACCGGCGAAGGATGCTTTGTTACGCTCACGGAGAGTTTCGGTGAACTTAGCGTGTTTTCCCGAATCCTTTTCCGGCTCTACCTCGGCACAATGTTTCTCACGAACCAGGCCAATTACCTCGCTGATTGGGTAGCTCAGTCCGAGTAACGCACCAATGAGAATGATTACGTTAGTGCCAGGCCCCTACCCGGATGGGCAGCGTAATATCGCCGTCGAACCACGTCTCCTCGCCTTTCCGCGCGGGTACGGGGATCACTTCACCACCGGGACTCAGTTGGAGCCCTAATTGCTGCTGCTCGCCAGCATCCCCGGAGTTACTTACCCGCCACTCAATCTCCATCGTGGCACTGTCCCCCGGAGGAAGCTCAACTCCACGTTCATAGGCGCTGGAGTCCGCGCCGGTGATTTCCGTGGTTCTGAGCTCGGTGGTCGCGAGCTCGGTGCCGGGAAAGCTATCGCTCTGGCCTCCCGCATCGGAGAGCCACACCCCGGTCATGCCCCGCACCGAGCACGCGGTCGCGCTGCGATTGGTGAGTGTGATTCGCACCTGCCGCGCACCAAGAGCACCATCCACCGAGCTCCGGCTCATATCCACCTGCTCGGACGTACACGGCGCCGAAATTGCGCCCGGGCGCGGATCTCGTGTAGACCTGGACGGCCCTCCAGAAATAGGCGAAGGTTCCGGCACGGGCGAAACCTCCCCCGTAGGCGTAGTTTGCGGTACGGACGCCCCCGAAGAATCCCGGGAATCTTCCACTTCTCGCGGGAACGTTACCGACTCGCCCTTCATAAAGCTGCGATCCGCCGGCGAAGGAAGCAGCCACCAACCTAAGGCGGAAAGCACCACAGCCGCGGCGGTAACGCCCAGGCTAAGTTTCAGGAGAAAACCCGGTGATCCGCCAGCATCTCCGGCCGCATTTTCGGCTGCCTTACCGACTTCTGTCCGGCAGTTTTCACGCGCAAAAACAAGACCACCCAGCATCACCCCACAAGAAACGATAACCACAATGATCAAGCCCAGTGGCCCCGCGGTGACCAGGCTAGGAGCCATCAACACGCCCGCGCCAGCCCCGGCCACAGCCACCGCTCCGCCGTTCATCCACGCCGCGCGGCAGGCACCTGTTCCCACCGCGAGGGTAAGGGAAAAGAGCATTCCCGTTCCGAACCCGAGCAGACCCACCCCGGCCACGGCTCCCTCAGGCACACCACCGAAGAGCGCGGCCAGGCTTCCGAGTATTGCCACCGCCACGACCGCGAGCGTGCCCAGCACTTCCACCGCTATCGCCAGGTAACGTACCTGCTTGCGCGGGCCGCGGGCACCGCCAAACTTACTCGAAGCTCGCGGCAGTGAACGCCCCAGAGCAATCCAAGCACCTATCCCCACCGCGATCCCGGCCAGCATAATAAGCAAATAGTCCCAAGGAAAAGGAGTCACCCGGCACTGCCGTGTCGCATTCCAGCTACACCACGCGCCATCTGCGTACGAGTTCAGCACCAGGGACTGACGCACAGTCCACACAACAGCCACCCAGGAAAGCACCAGAACGGCAGCCGCGCCGAGCCCGCGAGCTCGCCATAGTGGCCGCTCAGGCATGGGGAGCTGCGCGGGTGCAGACGCGTCGTTAGTCATGCCGCGATTCTAGTGCGCGTCGTCGTACCACGATAAGGGTACGACGACGCAGCTACCGGCAGCGCGCGAGGAAATTCTTCATGATCGTGCGCCCGCAGGGGGTGAGGATCGATTCGGGATGGAATTGCACCCCGAAGACGGGGAAGCGGCGATGCTCCACCGCCATGACCTCCCCATCCCCCACGCAGCGCGAAGTCACCACCAGATCATTGCCTAGGGTATCGTTGCGCACCGCGAGGGAATGGTAGCGGGCCACCATTTCTTCATCCGCGCATCCCGCGAAGAGGGTGCTGGAGGTATCCATGCGGGCCGGGCGGGCGATGCCGTGCACCACCTCCGCCGCATAGGTCACAGTAGCGCCGAAGGCCTCGCAGATCGCCTGGTGGCCCAGGCATACCCCGAGGATGGGGTATTTTCCGGCCAGTTGCTCCACCAGCGGCATGGACACACCGGCGTCGCGGGGGAAGCCCGGGCCGGGGGAAATAATAATGCCATCCGGGGCCAGCGCATCAATCTCCGCCACGCTCAGGGCATCATTACGAACCACCTTGACATCCGGGCGGAAAGTTCCGACCAGCTGCACCAGGTTGTAGGTGAAAGAATCGTAGTTATCAATGATGAGGATCATGAGCATTCCTCCAGCTGGGCGGCGTCGTGCAAAGCTTCCAGGACGGCCGCGGCCTTATTTAGGGTTTCTTGGTATTCGGTGGCGGCAACGGAATCTTGAACGATACCCGCGCCGCTGCGCGCGTAGACCGTGTTCCCGATCTTGTAGGCGATGCGGATACCGATGCAGGTATCGAGGTTCCCGGAAAAATCGAGGTAGCCGATCGCCCCGCCATAAATACCACGTTTATTTCCTTCGAGATCATTAATGAGCTGGCAGGCGCGAATCTTCGGCGCCCCGCTCAAGGTACCCGCGGGCAGAATCGAAGCAACGGCATCCAGGGCATCGCACTCGGGGCGAATTTTCCCACTCACCGTGGAACCAATATGCATGACGTGGGAGAAACGCACCACGTCATGGAAGCGATCCACGTTCACGGTGCCGAATTGCGCCAGGCGGCCAATATCATTACGCCCCAAATCCACGAGCATATTATGTTCGGCCAGCTCCTTCGGGTCGGCCAGCAGCTCTTCTTCCAGGCGAGCGTCCTCCGCGGGAGTGGCCCCGCGCGGCCGCGTGCCGGCCAGCGGGAAGGTGAAGAGGGTGCCATCCTCCAATTTCACCAGGGTTTCCGGGGAGGCCCCCGCCACCTCAATATTATGCCCGCTGAAATAGAACATATACGGGGAAGGATTAATAGTACGTAACACCCGATAAGTATCAATAAGAGACCCGGTGAATTCTGCTCGCAAGCAATTAGAGAGCACGATCTGGAAAATATCACCCTCGTGAATATAGTGCTTGGCGCGCTCCACCATCGCCACGAATTCCGCCTCGTTGAGGACCGGGGTAATTGGGCCGGTCAAGCGCCCGGTAGTATCCGCCACCGGCTCCCCGTGGAGCAGCAACTGGGCCAGTTCGCGTAATTCTTCCGTAGCCCGCGGGTATTCTTCCTCCAGGTTATCGAGGCCCACCACCTTGATTAATATGATTTTTTGGCGGAAGTTATCGAAGGCAATAACGGTGTCAAAAAGCATAAGATCGACATCATTAAATCCCTCCTCGTTCGGGGCATCGAGGCGCAGGGTGGGTTCGGCATATTTCACGTAGTCATAGGAAAAATATCCCACCAGCCCACCGGCGAAAGGCGGCATCCCCGGGATTTTCGGGCTGCGGTAACGGGCGAGCACCTCACGGATCGCATCCGAAGGGGAATCATAGGCGGCCGGCTGATCATTAATCCGCACCTGCCCGTCCACGGCGGTAATTTCAAGTTTCGGATCGTAACCGAGGAAAGTATATCGCCCCCAGGTCTGATCCTGGCCGGCCGATTCGAGCATATAGACATGATCGGAAACGTTTTTGAGGATTTTCAGGGCGGTGACGGGCGTGAGGGAATCGGAAAGAATTTCGGTGGCGACGGGCGCGGCACGGTACTCAGGCACGGCACGGAACTCAGGAGCGGAGTGATGCTCGGATGCAGAGTGATGCTCGGATGCAGAGTGATGCTCGGGCGCAACGCAGTGCTCGGTTCTGAAGGCGCTCAGCTCAGCGAGGGCAGGGTAAAACTGCATAATTATCCTTTGTGATAACAGTGCGGGGGTCTTGATTATGGGGTGACGTTGATCCCTGAGGGCACGTACGCGCGAAGCACGCGCGTGCGGGGAAGAAAAATTAGGCGCGCCATCGACGCCAGCCGGCGCCCAGCGCCGCAAGCTTTGCACAACCCGTATCCATACCCGTCACTTTAGCAGGCCGAATAGTTCGGCGCGCTGCGTTCCACTTTCCGGATCCCGCGGCTCCAGATGCAGCTCATTATCGGCCACCTCGTTAATGAATTCCGGATCGTGGCTGATCACCAGGACCGTGGCTCCGCGCGCTGCAAGCGCGCGGATGTGAGTGGAGATGGAGCGAAGGTGCCGATAATCCACCCCGGAGGTCGGTTCGTCAAAGACATAAAAGTCGGCATGCGCCACCGTTGCATTGGCGACGACGAGGCGCTGCTTCTGCCCGCCCGATAGAGTAGCCGGATGCCGGTCCGCTACCTCGCCTAATCCGAGGTCGGCCAAGACCTGGTCGATCCGTTCCGCGCTCACCCCGGCATTCCCCAGCGCCACTTCCCCGCGCACGGTTTCCGCGAAAAGCTGGCGGGTGACATCCTGCATGACCAAGCTGGAATGGCGCAGCCGCTCGCGCCCCCGGCACACTTTCCCGCCGAAGGAAATTCGCGCACCAGATTCCGGATGCGCCAGGCCGATGAGCACCCGGGCCAGGGTGGTTTTCCCTGCGCCGTTGGGCCCCGTCAGCGCGGTGACCTGCCCGGCCGGGAGCTCCACCCGCTCCAGATTAAGCACCTCGTGGGGCCCGTAGGCAAAACGCACCGCCTCGGCCACCACGCCCGGGGTGGTGGGCGCACTGGCCGGGGTGCCGGCGTCGTCGCCCTTATGCACGGTGGCGGGAACGCGCGCCGCACGTTCGGGTACCCGCAAGGTCCGCAGGCCCAGGCCGATGCGTTCGGTTTCGTCCATCGCGAAGAAATCCGCGGCGGCGTAGCGCCCGGTGATGCGCCCGCCGTGCATCACGACGACGCGATCCGCTACGCCACGCAGCGGGTAGAGGCGGTGTTCGGCGATGATCGTGGTCCAGCCGCGGGCTTTGAGGGCGCGTACGACCTGCGCGAAATGCCCGACCATCTCGGGGCTGAGGTTGGAAGTTGGTTCGTCGAAGAGGAGGATGCGGTGCGGGCCGACCAGTGCGGCGGCGCTCGCCACTAATTGCAATTCGCCCCCGGAAAGCTGGGCGAGGCGGCGCGGGAGGAAACGCTCAATATTCCAGGTGGTGGCAGCGTGGGCGATGCGTTCGGCGATGACCTCAGGGGCGTCCCCGGCGTTTTCGCCGGCGAAGGCGAGCTCCTCAAGGACTTTCGCGGTGAAGAATTGCGCGCGCGGGTTTTGGAAAACGGTGCCGGCCGCGCGCCCGAGCTCCTGGATCGGGGTGGCGGTGGTGACGCGCCCGGCCAGGCGGACCTCGCCGTGCAGCTCGCCGGGGTAGAGCTCGGGGATGAGGCCGTTGAGGAGTTTGAGGATCGTGGATTTCCCGGAACCGGACGGCCCGGTGATGAGGGTGCACGAGCCTTCCGGGAGGTCGAGGTCGATATCGCGCACGCCGCACTCGGTGGTGGGTAGCTCGGGATCGCTCTGGTAGGTGAAGGTGACGCCGCGCAGGTAAGTATCGGGTGTTTGCTGATCGGGCGCGCTCATCGTACTCCTCCCGGGGTGAAGCTGATATTGGCGAGGTAGTAGCGCGCCACAATGAGGGCCGCGATGACCGCGAGCCACAGCGCATCCACCCAGGAGAAACGCAGGCGATGCAGCGAGGTGGGGCGGGTGCGCGAGCCGAGGCCGCGCAGGGTTCCCGCCGCCGTCATGTCATCGGCAATGCGGGCGCAGGAGGACAGCAGCGGGACCAGGATAAATTCCAGGTAGCGCAAGGGATGGAACACGGCGCTCCAGCCCATGGCCAGGCCGCGCAGCGCCATCGCCTCGCGCACCGCCCGGTATTCGGAGACCACAATAGGCAAGAAACGCAGCAGCACGGTGACCGGCGCGGTCACCGCCACCGGGATACGCAGGGCGCGCAGCGCGGCCACCAGCTCGCCGGGCACCAGCACCGTGAGGGCATACCCGGCCAGGGCGGCCGCCGCGCATAATTTGAACATCCAGAACCCGAAGGCCACGAAAAAGGCACCCAAAGCGGAGGCCCCGGTGAGGCTCGGGAGGAAAATAAGGAACATCCAGAAGGATTCCACGACGATGATGCCGAGGGCCAGTTTCACCCGCCCGTTACTCACGAGCGCGAGTGCGGCAACCAGCACCACAATGACCGCGAGCAGGAAACTGCCACGGGTCATGACCAGCGCATTGCCCACCAGCACCAGGAGGAGGACGGTGCGCGGGTCCGGGCGCCAGCGCCGGCGCTCATCCAAGCTGAGAATCGCGCCGGCATCAAGCACCGCGGGCACGCCGCTGCCGGGCGCGCTGCTGCCGGGCTGAGCTGGCACACCGGTAGGGGAAGCGAGCGGGCCGCGAGCACGCGGGCCCGCGGCGTCGTCGTTAAAAATTGTGGAATCCACCGGAACCTCGCAGCTAGCGCGCGATACCGGACGTGCGGAAATGGCGGCGCAGCACCGAATCGCCGAAGAAACCGCCGATGATTCCGAGCACGAACACGGCCACGCCCCAGATGGCAATCATGGTCGGGGAGAGGAACCAGCGCAGGCCGTCGGCGTACTCGGTGCCCATGGAGCCGGCGATGTACTGGTAGTAGCCTTCCGCGTCGGTGAGGACCGGGAACCACGGGGCGACATACCACAGCGACATCAGCGCGTAGCCGAGGATCTTGAGGTAACGCTTGCCGCGGGTGAAGAGGTAATCGCCCAGCAGCCCCAGGCCGAAGGTGAGCAGCACGGTCACCCACGGGTGACCGGTGAGCACCATAAGTGCACCCACGAGCAGCGCCATGAGTCCGAGGGTCCCGAATTTCGGGGCGCGTGCTTTGAAGAGGAAAACGACGACGCCGTTGGCGATGATCCCTAGCGCGTAGCCCACGAACATCATCGCCGGGTTGATCACGCCCAGCATCCCGAAGCCGAAAACAACAACGAAGTAGATGGCGGTAAAAACGCCAATGTTAATAAAGTCTTTAGTTTTCACGGTGAGTCACTCCTGAACGAAGTAGTGAGAACGAATCAGGGCGGATTAGGGCACCCTAACTTGAACTTTCGGGGATTAACTGTAGCGCGATCTGAGCGTGCGTCAATAGGACGTGTGAAATACGGGTGAATTGCGGACGTGGTGGGGTGGATTCACGACCATTGCGGAAGCCTGCATCGGGCGGCACGCAATGCGGAAATGCACCGAGCCACAAAGCGGAAATGCGCCGAGCCGCGAAGCACGCCACAGCGCTTGCGCAAGCGCCGCGAAACGGGTAGCCTAAATCTGTATCGATTTTCAATCGCTCGCGCCAATGGTGGTGTTGCGCCACAATCGTACCGAAGAAGGAACCTGTGACCAGAAAAATCTCCGGCGCCCTCATCGCTCTTATTTTTGGCTTGCTCGCGGCCATCGCGCCCTTGCCGACCGCGCTCGGGGAGCCAAATCCGCCGGGCGGAACCACCGCATCCACGTGGGACGAACTGGTCACCACCGCTTCCCAATCGGGCGCTATAAGCGCGACTCTTTCCCATAAGTTGAGTCTCAGCGCGGATGCGCCGGTGCTGCGAGTTCCGGCCGGCACCCAGCTCACCCTCACCGGCAGCGGCGAGGTTACCGGTGCGGACCTACCGGCCGTGCAGGTAGAGAAGGGTGGTTCTCTCACCCTGGCCGGTCCTTCATTTACCAAGACCCAATTCGTGGTGGAGGGCACGCTCACGGTGAGTGCCGGCTCGATTCACGATACGGCCCTGACCGGCCCGGTTATTTTCGTCAAGGGCGGGGAACTCAATATCAGTGGAACCGCTGATTTCTCGCGTAATTCCAGTGCGCCGCAGGGTGGCACGCTCGGGCCGAGCGGCGTCGTCGCCGGAAAATATGCACCGATTACCGCCTACGGCGGGTCTGTCACCATCAGCGGCGGCACCCTCGCCGAAAATTCCGGCCTGCAACTCGGCGGAGCTATCGGGGTATGGGGCAGCCCGGAGCAGCCCGCGAAGCTCGTGATCAGCGGGGGCACACTCAGCAAAAATACGGTGAGCAACCCGGAGTCCAACGGTTTCGGTGGAGCGGTCTTCACCGAAGGTGCCACCGTGGAGCTCAGCGGCGGCACCCTGAGCGACAACGTCACAGAAATCGGCGGGGCTATGGCGCTTATGCACTCCCCCTTCACCATGAGCGGCGGCGAGATCCGCGGGAATTCCAATGGCATATTCAGGGGCCAGGGTGGCGGTATTCATATCACCGGTGGTGAGGCGAAGTTCACCGGTGGAATCATCACCGGAAATGAGTCCACCGTAGCCGGCGGAGGTCTGCATACATCTCAAGCCACTGTCACTTTGGCCGGGACCTCGTTCACGAATAACATCTCCGGCGAATCCGGTGGTGCGCTCGCATTCCGGTCGAATAGCCGGGTCACTCTCACGGCCGGGCTTATTAGCGGAAATACGTCCCGCGGCTTCTGGGGCGGTGCTGGTATTTACAATGAAAAAGGCTCCACTCTCACCATCCACAACGCGGTTATCCGCAATAATGAGATCGCGGAAATGCGGCTGGTCGGAGCTGGCAACCGCCCGCCGAGCCCGCAGGGCGGCGGGGTGTGGAACTGCCCCACCGGCCGAACCACCATGAATATCACCCGAGGCGTGGCTATTTTCGATAATTCTGCGCCGAATGCTGGTACCCAGCAGCAATACAAGGGCGCCGGCGATGACTTCTTCAGCGTTGCCAAACACGAATTCGATAACCCGACGCCCGTTGCGGGCCAGCCGGTTGTAGTAAGCGAGCGGATGCTCGGCGGTTCCCCGCGCGCCTGGTTCCAGGATGGCTCCGCCTACGGCATTCACACTAATTGGCCCGCGGAGAAACAGCTGCTGCGTTACCAGGAAGGCGGGCAAAATACCCCGGTTCCCTTCGGCCAACCCATTAGTGACAATAAGGCTTTCAAGTCGGTGCCGAGCGCGGAGGCAAAAGCCCTGGCTGGGCAGCTAGCTAGCGTTATTATCGAAAACAATCGCGCCACCGGCATTGGCATTAGCGGCGGCGGCATCGCCAATAACGGCGAGCTGATTTTCGGTGAGGATGACATCTGGACCCTGCGCGTCATGAAGGCCTGGGAGGGCGACGACGCCGCCACCCGCCCCGAGTCCATCACGCTGGACGTGCTGGTCGGCGGGCACAAACTCCAGGAAATCACCCTCACGGCCGCGCAGCAGTGGACGGCCGAGATCGCGAACTTCCCCAACCCGGCCACGCTCATCGACGCGGCCACCGGCAAGCAACTCCCCATCGAATTCCGCGAACACGGCGCGGAAAACTCCCCGTACACGCTGCGCACCACCGCCACCACGGCGGACGACGGCGCGAAGCTCTACACGGTGGCACTCACCAACACCATGTCCACCGAGGTTTCGGTGGCGAAGAAATGGAACGACGACGCCGCGCCTGCCGGGCTGCGCCCCGATAAGGTCACGGTGGAACTCCTGGATGCGGGCCAGCCGGTGGGTCAGAGCTTGGAGCTGAGCGCCGCGAGTGAATGGACCGGGAAGTTCACGGATCTCCCGGTGTACCGCGAGGGCCGCAAGGCGGTGTACTCAGTACGCGAAGTGCAGGTTCCTGGATACACAAGCGTAATCAGCGGGGATGCGGCCAGCGGGTACGTCATCACGAATACTCATACACCGCCGCCACCCACCACGGAGCCGCCGGCGCCGCCGACCACTCCCCCGGCGCCGCCGAGCACGCCTCCGGTAACTCCACCGGCCAGCACCCCGCCGAGCACCCCTCCGGCGAATCCGCCGCGGATTGTGCGCACCGGTAGCGACGCTCGTTCCGGAGCGGCCCTCGCAGCCACCGCGCTCGTGGCGGGCCTCGGGATCCTGGCCTGGCGCCGCATCCGCATCGAGCGCTAAGCGCGCCCTGCGCCAGCTCACGGGTGTGGTACATCGCACTGCGATGTACCACCCCCGCCGTCGTCGTACCTCTTAATGGGCACTATCCGACTGAGACCCGTTTCACGCCGAAAAAATTTCCCTCCGCCCCGGGAGAGGAATATGCTATTGGCAATTTGACCTGACTTGGCTCATTTTGGCGTGATGTGATTCATATTGACGTTGTGGCCTGGGGTTTTGTCTCGTTGGTGGGTG
>NZ_JASOKT010000024.1 GCF_030216305.1 Actinotignum timonense
AGTGGGCCCGACCGGATTCGAACCGATGACACCCTGGGTGTAAACCAGGTGCTCTGACCAACTGAGCTACGGGCCCGCGCGCTGCGCACTCGGATGATCCTACCCGATGCGCGGCCCGCGCGCACCTTCGCGCCGAAAATACCGGCAGCGCTTCCGTTGCGACTGTCCGCCGGCGCTACCGGCCCGGCTTACCGCCCGGCTCCGCGCGCAGCTCCCGCCGGCTCTAGTAGCGCAGGCCCTTATTGGTTAGGCGCACGCCCGTCCAGGACTCCCCGAGGGCCACGGATGTGGTTGGTTGCATGCCCGCGGTATCAGCAGCCTCTTCAATATCGTTATGCGGCACCGCATTCGACACTCGCCCGGTGGGCACGAAGAGCCAGCAGATAGCATTTTCGTCATCGAAATTAGCCTTGATATCCAGGAGCAAATCGGTGAGGTCATCGACGTCTCCGTCGTCCGCGCGCCACCAAGCGATGGCGCCGTCCACGATATCGCGCGAATCTTCGTCCACCAGCGCGCTTCCGATAGTTTCTTCGATCTGCGCGCGGACCTGGGCGGCTACGTCGTCGTCGTAGCCAAATTCTTGGATGATGTTCCCTTTCTGGAAACCAAACGAACTCATGGCTTAAGCTCATCTGATCGCCGGCATTTTTTCAAGTTAATCTCAGCCGCGTCGCCCGTGATTTTGGTGATCATTACCGTACGACAACGCACGGCGCCCGCTTCCCGGGCGCCGCGAAAGGCACCGGCCATGCGCCCCGTCCACCGCTTAGCTTAATTCCGCTCATGCCTGTGCGATGGCTCTCAACAACGCGGTAATATACGAGTGTATGTGTAAGAGGTACCACAGCCGTTCTGGGACCAAAGCCGCGAACGGGTAGCCTTGACACGTCCCTAAGAACTACAACCACTCAAGCAATGGAGGAGATTCCGTGGCTTCACAAGATTCTGATGATCGCATGGTGTCCGGCCAGCTCAGCCAGATCCCGGATGTTGATCCGGAAGAAACCCGCGAATGGCTCGCGTCCGTGGATGATCTGATTGAAACAAATGGTGCGGATCGGGCGCGGTTTATCCTCGCCAGCGTGGATGAACACGCGCGCGCCAAGGGAGTTTCGGTCTCCCCTGATCTCGTCACGCCCTATATCAATACGATTCCGGCGGAAGAAGAACCTCCGTACCCGGGCACCCCGGAAGAAGAGGAACTCGAACACCAATTCCGCAGCTGGACCCGGTGGAATGCGGCCGTGATGGTCACGCGCGCCCAGCGCCCCGGCGTGGGGGTAGGCGGCCATATTTCCTCCTACGCCGCCCAGGCTACCCTTTACGAAGTGGGCTTCAACCACTTCTTCCGCGGCCCGGATGCTCCCGGTGGCGGGGACCAAATCTTCTTCCAGGGCCACTCCTCCCCCGGTAATTACGCGCGTGCCTACCTGGAAGGGCGCCTGACGGAAGCCGATCTGGATTCCTTCCGCCAGGAAGCCTCCCGTATTTCCGGCGGGCGCGGCCTGCCCTCCTACCCGCATCCCCACCAGATGCCGGACTTCTGGCAGTTCCCCACCGTGTCCCTCGGGCTGGGCGCCACGAACTCCATCTACCAGGCTTGGTTCAATCGCTACCTGAGCGAACGCGGCATTAAGGACACCTCGGATTCGCACGTATGGGCCTTCCTGGGCGATGGCGAAATGGACGAACCCGAATCGCGCGGTATGCTTCAGCTGGCCGCCTCCCAAAAGTTGGATAACCTCACCTGGGTAGTCAATTGCAACCTCCAGCGCCTGGACGGCCCGGTGCGCGGCAACGGCAATATCGTGCAGGAACTCGAATCCTTCTTTAAGGGCGCGGGCTGGAATGTCATCAAGGTGCTGTGGGGTTCGGGTTGGGATAAGCTCCTCGCCCAGGATAAGGACCACGCCCTCGTGGATCTCATGACCTCTACCCCGGACGGTGACTACCAGGGCTTCAAGGCGAATGACGGTTCCTACGTGCGCAATAACTTCTTCGGGCGCGATCCGCGCACGAAGGCCATGGTGGAAGATTGGTCCGATGATGAGATTTGGGCGCTGCGCCGCGGCGGCCACGATCACCACAAGATCTACGCTGCCTACCGGGCAGCCCTGGCCCATAAGGGCCAGCCCACCGTGATTCTGGCGCAGACGGTCAAGGGTTATGACCTCGGCTCGAACTTCGCCGGGCGTAATGCCACCCACCAGATGAAGAAGCTCAATAGCAATGATCTCAAATTGCTGCGCGATACCCTGCGTATCCCCATTGATGATTCCGAGCTGGAAGATCCCTATAACGCGCCCTACTACAAGCCGGCTGAAGATCACCCGGCCATGAAGCATATGCGCGAGCGGCGCGAAGCACTCGGCGGCTACCTCCCCCAGCGCCGCACCCACCAGGGTGGGATCGCACTGCCGGCCGATAAGCCCTTCCAGTCCATGAAGAAGGGTTCGGGCAAGCAAAAGGTGGCCACCACGATGGCCCTGGTTCGCCTGCTCAAGGACATTATGCGCGATAAGGAATTCGGCTTCCGCATGGTGCCGATCGTTCCGGACGAAGCGCGTACCTTCGGCATGGATTCCATGTTCCCCTCCGCCAAGATCTTCAATACCCAGGGCCAG
The DNA here is from genome assembly GCF_030216305.1 of Actinotignum timonense. Classification (GTDB taxonomy): domain Bacteria; phylum Actinomycetota; class Actinomycetes; order Actinomycetales; family Actinomycetaceae; genus Actinotignum; species Actinotignum timonense_A. The sequence goes on from NZ_JASOKT010000024.1 coordinate 2,628, forward strand.
CAGTACACCGCGGTGGACCACGATATGCTGCTGTCCTACAAGGAATCCACTCAGGGCCAGCTGCTCCACACCGGTATTACCGAAGCCGGTTCCCTCTCCGCTTTCGTGGCGGCCGGAACCTCGTATGCCACCCATAACACCCCGATGGTGCCTTTCTACATCTTCTACTCGATGTTCGGGTTCCAGCGCACCGGGGATCAGTTCTGGGCGGCCTACGACCAGCTGGCACGCGGCTTCATTATCGGTGGCACCGCCGGGCGCACCACCCTCACGGGTGAAGGCTCCCAGCATATGGACGGGCATTCCCCCGTGCTGGCCTCCACCAACCCGGGCATGATTATTTACGATGCGGCCTACGCTTATGAACTCGGCCATATCTTCAAGGATGGCCTGAAGCGTATGTACGGGGATGGATCTGACGGGCGTGAGCAGAACGTCATGTACTACCTCACGGTCTACAACGAGCCCATCCACCAGCCCGCCGAACCGGAGAATGTGGACGTGGATGGCATTATCCGCGGTATCTACAAGCTCGATGAGGCCGATGGCCTGGGCGGCCCGCGCGTCAATCTGCTCTCCTCGGGCGTGGGGGTGCGCTGGGCCCGCGAAGCCAAGCGCATGCTGCGCGATGACTGGGGCGTGGATGCCACCGTCTACTCGGTGACCTCCTGGTATGAGCTGCGTAAAGACGGCTTGGCCACCAACGAATACAACTACCTCCACCCGGAGGAAGAACCGCGTAAGGCCTACGTGACCGCGAAGCTGGAAGGCGAAGAAGGTCCCTTCATCGCCACCTCCGATTTTGAGCACCAGGTCCAGGATTCCATCCGCGAATGGATCCCCGGTGATTATGAGACGCTCGGCGCCAAGGGCATTGGTATTTCCGATACCCGCCCGGCCGCCCGGCGCTACTTCAAGATCGACGACGCCACCATGGTGGTGCGGGCCCTGTACGCGCTGGCCAAGGCCGGCAAGATCGACCGCTCGGTTGTCCGCCAGGCAATCGAGAAGTACGATCTGCATAACCCGGCAGCCGCCGAACCGGTTCCCGATAACGACCCGGAGTAAAGCGGCCCGGGCCACGCCGGCTCTCCCGGCATCACCGGGATTCCCGGCACGCCCAGGCTACGACGCTCGGGCGCTGCACCGGCAGCGGCGCAGGCCCGGCGTCGTCGTAACTAATTGAATAGTGTTTGAGCATCCGTGCTCTCACACGTAGCATAGTGTGACGGTCCTTTCTCACCCGTGAATAATTATCGCGAGCTGAGCTTTCGGACCGCCACACATATATGGAGGCTAGTGATTGACCGTTTATCGACTGGCGTGGAGGCATCTGCGCGACCGCAAATTCCAGCTCCTCGCGATTGCTGTGCTACAGATCGCGCAGGTGCTCCTCGGGCTCACCCTCCCCGCGCTGGGCGCTAACGTTATCGATTACGGCATTCTGGAACGCAATAGCTCCTATATTTGGTCGCGCGGACTGCTCATGGGCCTCTTCACCCTCGCGCAGGTGCTCTGCGCTATCGGGGCGATCTATTACGGGGCGCTGGTCTCCACCCACCTGGGCCGGGAGCTGCGCCGCGAAACTTTCGCGCATGTGCAACGCTTCTCCCCCGCGGACCAACAGCGTTTCGGAGCCTCCACCCTGGTCACCCGCACCACGAACGACGTCAACCAAATCCAGATGGTCACGCTCATGTCCCTCACCATTATGGTGACGGCCCCGATTATGGGCGTGGGCGGGGTGCTCATGGCCATCGGGCAAGACGTAGTCCTCTCCCTCACCCTCCTCGTGATTATCCCGGTGCTCACCGCAATTATTCTGGTGTGTACCGCGATGCTCGCCACACGCTACGAAACTCTCCAGCGGCGCGTGGACGCCATTAACGATGCGCTGCGCTCCCAGCTCTCCGGGGTGCGGGTAATTCGGGCCTTCCGCCGCGAAGAAGCCATGGCCGGGGAATTCGAGGTTCATAACCGCAATTTCCGCTCGATTATGCTCCAGATCGGCACGATTTGGTCCGCGCTGCTGCCGGCCATGAGCGCGGTCATCGGGCTAGCTTCCGCGCTGATCGTGTGGATTGGCGGGCATCGAATTGCCGGAGGCTCCATGCCGGTGGGTGCGCTGGCCGCGTTTATCACCTACCTCATGATGATTCTGGGCGCGGTCATGATGCTCGGCATGATTATTATGGTGGTTCCGCGCGGGAACGTTTCCGCCGAACGCGTCATCGAGGTCAATACCACCGTTCCTTCTATTACGGACGCGCCGGATGCGCGGGAGATGCCGCCCGGTCCGGTCACCTTCCGCTTGCGCGATATTTCCCTCACCTACGCGGATGCGGACGAGCCTGCCTTGCGCGGCATTTCTTTGTGTTTCAAGCCTGGAACGACGACGGCGATTATCGGCGCCTCGGGCTCGGGCAAATCATCGCTGGTGAAAATACTGCCGCGCCTCGTGGATGTGACCGCCGGGCGCTTCACCGTGGAAGGCAGCGCCGGGGCCGGTGAAGTGGATGTGCGCGATATTCGACTCGCTGATTTCCGCCGCCGGGTGGCCCTTGTACCCCAGCGGGCTTTCCTGTTTAGTGGCACGGTGGCCAGCAATGTTGCCGGCTCCACCCGCGATATTAACCAGGAGCGGGTCATTGATGCACTGCGCTGCGCCCAGGCCTGGGATTTTGTTCAGGCCGGGGGCGGGCTGGAGATGCCGGTGGAAACCGGGGGAACTAATCTTTCCGGCGGGCAGCGCCAGCGCCTGACCATCGCGCGGGCCCTCTACCGGGCCCTGCCCGATAGCTCCGGGCGGGCCGGGGCTGACCTGGTGGTTTTCGATGATTCTTTCTCCGCCCTCGATTACGCCACCGATGCCCAGCTGCGAGCCAACCTCAAGGAGCGGATCCGGGATGCCGCGGTGGTCATCATCGCCCAACGTATTTCAACTACCCGTAGCGCTGATTGCGTCGTCGTACTGGATTGCGGCGAGGTAGTAGGCTGCGGCACGCACGCCGAACTGATGGAAACAAATGATATGTACCGCTCGATTGTGCGCTCCCAAGAGCGCGGGCCGGAAGGCAGCGCGGAACGCGGAACGGAAGCGAAGGGTACGGAACGCGGAACGGCGGGAAGCGGTGCGGAACCAAGCGGCACAGCGGCCGCAACGGGTGAGGAGGCGCGGGCATGAGAGGTGCCGGAAATATTGACGAAGCCCGCGATATCCGCGGGGCGCTTCTCACCCTTATTCGCCACTACCTGCGCCATTACGTGGGGCGGATCGTGGCGGTGCTGCTGCTTTCGCTTATCTCCACCGCGGCCGTGGTGGCCGCTCCCTTCCTACTCGGGCAGGGCACCAATGTGGTGGTGGATGGAATCCGTTCCGGCGGCGTCGATTTCCCGGGGTTGGCGCGGGTGCTGAGCCTGGCGGCCGGGTGCTATATTCTCTCGGCGCTGCTGCGTTTCTGGTTCGGTTATATTATTCGCCTTATTATTCAGGATCTCGGCTATGAGATGCGGCGGGATTGCCAGCAGAAAATTGATCGGATGCCGCTATCCGTGCTGGATAAGCAGCAGCGCGGCGATGTGCTCTCGCGGGTCACGAACGACGTTGATAACGTGACCCAGTCCCTGCTGCAAACTCTTTCCGAAGTGCTCTCCGCGATCTACCAGATCATCGGGATCGTGGCGGTGATGGTCTATTTGTCCTGGTCGGTGGCCCTCGCCTCGCTGGTGGTCATCCCGGTGGGGATTATTGGGATCCTCCTGCTGCTGCGCCGCTCCCGCCCGTATTTCCGTGATCAGTGGCGCCTCACGGGTGATGTGTCCGCGGTGGTGGAGGAAAGTTTCACCGGGCTGGATGTGGTGGCCGCTTACGGGCTGGAAGATGAATTCCAAGGGCAGTTTGATAGCGCGAATGCGCAGCTCTACGATGCTTCTTTCCGCGCGCAGGCAATCGCGCAAATGTCCCAGCCGCTTATGATGCTGGTACAGAACGGTTCTTTTGCCATCGTCACGCTCCTGGGCAGTATTCAGGCGATGGCCGGCACCATGACGATTGGAGGGCTGCAGGCGATGATGCAATACACTCGCCAGCTCTCCCATCCGCTCCAGTCCCTGGCTTCCACCGCGAATCTTATTCAATCGGCGGCGGCTTCCGCGGAACGCATTTTCGATTACCTGGCCCAGGAAGAGATGGCCCCGGATGCGAGTTCCAGCTATCGCGAGGTGGTGGCCCCCGAGGCGCGGCGCGGCACCATCGAATTCTCGCACGTGCGTTTTGCCTACGAGCCCGATACTCCGGTGATCCGCGATCTCTCGCTACGGGTGGAGCCGGGGCATTCCGTGGCGATTGTGGGGCCCACCGGCGCCGGGAAAACCACGCTCGTCAATTTGCTCATGCGCTTTTATGAAGTGGACGGCGGGGCGATTACCGTGGACGGCGCGCCCATCGATTCCTTCACGAAAGAATCCCTACGGGAACATTTCGGCATGGTCCTGCAAGACACCTGGCTTTTTGACGGCACGGTCTGGGAAAACATCGCTTTCGGGAAGGACGGTGCTACGCGCGACGACGCCATTGCCGCCGCGGCCGCCCTGGGCATTGATGATCTTCTTGAGACCCTCCCCCACGGTTTTGATACCCATATTGGGGATGAGGGCGAGAATGTTTCCGCCGGGGAGAAACAGCTCATCACCATCGCGCGGGCCTACCTGGCCAATCCCGATGTGCTTATTTTGGATGAGGCCACCAGTTCGGTGGATACCCGCACCGAGGCGCTTATCCAGGATGCGATGGAGCGGCTGCGCGAAGGGCGCACCTCCTTCATCATTGCGCACCGGCTCTCCACCGTCCGTAATGCCACCACGATCCTGGTTATGGAAGCCGGGGACGTGGTAGAAAGCGGCACCCACGAGGAACTGCTGGCGGCCGGCGGCGCCTACGCCCGCCTCTACGAAAGCCAGTGGGCCTAAACGAGCAGCGAGCCAAGGCTACCCCGGGGTGCACTACCGAGGTGCACCTAAGCTAGAGCCGCTGGCCTCAAAGTGGCGATCTACGCGACCGGGACCGCGAGCTTCTCCTCGACTGAATTTTCCCGGCCGGCTAGATACCCGGACATGAGCCGCGATACCGCGCTGGCACCCAGGCTGAGCACCCACAGGGCAGCCATGAGAATGAGAATGCTCGGGTGCCCGGCATCCTTAATAATGAGGAAGACCAGGAGGATTACTCCGAGGGCAGCCGCGACCACCGGGATGGCCTGCATGGTGGGGCGCAGCCACGCCGGTGCCGAGCGCCGGGGTTGTTCCAGCAGCCCAAACCACTGGTAGACCCCCAGGAAATAAACCTGGCCGAGCGCAACCCAGAGCATCCCAAAACAGGTACAGGTCCACATAGCAAGGCTAAATTCCGGTGCCCATTGCAACATATCCAAGGCATTGATGTAGAGAAGCGGATAACCAAGAAAACCGCCGAGAACCGCGGCTCCCGCCGCAATTTTTCCAGCCGTATACGCGTTCATGATCAGATCCCTCCGTTGAATTAGGTATTCAACCGCCGCGGTGACGATCTTATGTGGGAGTCTAACGACGCCTCAGGTGGATGTATACGGCCGCAGGCCTCGCTGCTCAGATCTTAATCAAATTGTATCCAGACTTAATGCTGCTGTGACCCTATGTTAATATGACCGTGTCTGATGTTAATGGGAGTGTGACCGCTGCACCCCGGCGAAATCCCACAGGATCTCACCGAGCTCGCGGGCGGTTCCCACGTGCCGCCAGGCCAGCTCCCATTCGGAACGCGGTGCAGTCCCCCACTCCACAAGCACCGTGGGAAGGCCGTGCTGGCCCGCGCCGTCGACATCGTGAATACGATCCCCCACCATGAGGGCACGCGAGGTATCGATGCCTTGCGCCCGCAATTCGCGCAACGCGGCCCCCACCACCTCAGCTTTCCCATACCCGGGGATATCTTCGGGATCCCCGGCAATATAGCGGAAGTGCTGCGCCACGCCCTGGTGTTCCAGAATCGCGCGGGCATTCTTTTCGTTTTTCGACGTCGCAATGGCCAGCGGCACCCCGGCCGCATCCAGTTCCTCGACCAATTCGCGCATCCCGGGGAAAATCGGGGTGTCGAGCATGCGCTGTTCGTAACGCACCCGGTAGCGGCGCACCATCTCCACCGGGTCGGCCGCGCCGAGCTTCGTGAAGGTATCGATGAGCGGCGGGCCGATGAACTGCACGAAGAATTCTTCGGGGTGGTCCTCCCCCATTTCTTCGCGCAGGGTGGCTCGGAAAGTTTCTTTGACGATAGCAGCGGAATCGTGGAAGGTTCCGTCCAGATCAATGAGGATAGGGTTCACAGGTCAAGTCCGGCGGTATCGCCTGCTCCTTGTCTCGCGATTTCGTTAGTTACCAGGTCAAGTACGGTGGTGGGACCGCGCCCCACGGGCCCGTTCACCACCACATCCAGGGCATGGCCCAGTTCATCTTCCACAATCCAGCCCTCTTCGAGGGGTTCTTCCGCGCCAGGAAGAATGAGCGTGGAAGAGAGCAGCGGTTCGCCCATTTCCGTGACCACGGCCTGGGTGATGCGGTGGTCGGGGATACGCACGCCAACCGTGTGTTTCTTCGGGTTGAGGGTCATGCGCGGCACTTCTTTGGTGCCCTTGAGAATGAAGGTGTAGGGCCCGGGCGTGAGGCTTTTGATGAGCCGAAAATCGGGATTATCTACGATCACGAGCTGCCCGAGCTGCGCGAAATCGTGGCATAGCAGGGTGAAATGGTGTTTATCACCGACCTGCCGGATGCTGCGAATCCGCTCCAGGCCCTCCTTATTGCCCATCTGGCACACAATGGCGTAACCGGAATCGGTGGGCAGGGCCACCACCTCACCGCGGCGCAGCCGATCCACCACTTTGGTGACGAGCCGCGGTTGCGGATCCTCAGGATGAATATCAATGAAGGTAGCCATAGCCCCTAGTCTAGTCGAGGCTGCGACACGGAGAAGCTGCGGTTGTGTGCGCGGGCGCGGTATGGGCCACGTAGCCGCGGCGCCCGTTCACTCAGCAGCGCGGCTCTACTCCACCGTGCTCACCGCCTCCCGCAGCTCCGCGAGCTCATCCGCCTTCGCATAGGGTTCCATTTCCCGCAGGTAGGCGCGGGCTTCATTGGTGCGCCCGGCCGCCAGTGCGGTGCGAACCAACGCTTCCCCGGCCTCGAAACTGTGGGTGGCCGGATCCCAATGGGCCAGCCCCAAACTGAGGGCCTGATCCGGGTGCCCGGCATCGCGCAGAATTGCCATGGCCCGGGCGAGGATGTGCCCATCCGGATTGCGATCCGTGGCGGTGGTGAGGAGCCGCAGGGCCCGCTCGGGATCGGACTCCACCGCGAGGCGCGCCATATGCAGCTGCGGATACCAGGAGGCCGGTGAGCTGGATAGTTCTTCGGCCAGGGCATAAATCGCCAGGTCCGCAGAAAGGATGCTTCCGGTTCCGGTGAGCTCCGCGGTGAGCGGATCTGCGGGCGGGAGTTCACCTTCGGCCTCGCGTGCCAGGGCGACGAGCTGGGTAAAAGCCTCGACGTCGTTCGGGTCCTCAGCAAGCCGATCACGCAGCGCCTGCGCGGTGGCGGTACCGGCTTCCGGAGCCCGGGTATGCTGGAAGAGTTGCTGCATCAAATCGAGGAATGCCATGATGCGAGCGTACCGAAAATAGGGAGGTCGTGCGATGGAGGTAGCGCAACTCATGTCGCTGGGCGCGGATGTTCTGGAGCGCGAAGGCTACCCGGATGCCACCGAGACTTTCGAGCTGAGCCGCGTGGATAACGTGACACGCTGGGCAATTGCGGTCACCCTGGAAGACGCCAGCGGCGTGGTGGTGCCCGATAGCGAGATCTGCGCGGCGCGCACCCTCGGGGATCTAGTGCGGCTCAGCTGCCCGGGCGCGGACCTCAGTATCACCACTTCTTCTTCTCAGCACGACGGCGCAGCCGCGACCCGCCCCACTCCCGCTGCCACAAGCGCGGATGATACGGGGGCAAGTCCTGAGAAGCCGGAGGGGCAGGATGAAAATGTCCCGCTGTCCGCGGAGGATTTGCGGGCTGCCCTCGGGCTTTAGCCCGCTATTTCCCGAGCTTTAGCCCACCCGGTGCAGCCAGCGTACCGGTGCGCCCGCGCCGGCATAGCGGAAGGGCTCAAGCTCATCATCCCAGGCTTGACCGAGGGCAATATCGAGGAGCCGGCGCATTTCTGCGGCGTCGTTCCCCGCGTTTTCCAGGGCGGCCCGCACCCGGTTTTCCGGAATCACCACATTGCCGGTCAGATCTGTTTGGGCGTAGAAAATACCGAGGCCGGGGGTGGCGGACCAGCGGCCTCCTTCGGATACCGGGCTGGCATCCTCGGTGATCTCAAAACGCAAATGCTCCCAGCCGTTGAGCGCGGAGGCGAGCATGGCTCCGGTTCCCACTTCCCCCGTCCACGAGGCCTCTGCCCGATTCATATGCGGGGCGGCGGGTTGTTTCGTCCACTCAAAATGCGGTTCATATCCGAGCACGCTTGTAACCGCCCATTCAACGTGGGGTTGAACGGCCGGCATAACAGAGTGAATGAATATGACGCCGCGAGTGGCGTATTTGTGTGCCATAGCATTCCTCCTGCGCTTGGGTGGCTTTCCCCGTGCTACCCACGCGGAGGAGCTACTAGAGCGATTGTAGCGCAGAAGAGACGCGCAGCTGGCGAATATCGCGCATCGCTTGTTTACGGACCTCCCGCTCCAGGCGGTCGAGGTAGAGGTGGCCGTCCAGGTGATCGCATTCGTGCTGGATGCAGCGCCCGAGGAGCCCCTCCCCTTCCACGATTTTCTTCTTGCCGTCCAGGTCGATACCTTCCGCGCGGGCGTACCAGGCGCGCTTGGTCGGGTAGTACAGGTCCGGGACGGATAGGCAGCCTTCCTCGCCGTCCTGGTATTCATCTTCGGAGAGGGCCACGATCACGGGGTTGAGGATGTAATCGATCTCGCCGTCGATATGCCAGGAGAAGGCGCGCAGGGAGACCCCGATTTGGTTGGCTGCTAGGCCCGCCCGGGCGTCGTCGTTCACGTTTTCGAGGAGGTCTTCGACCAGGCGCACGATGCCCGGGGTGATCTCCCGAATCGGATCGCAGGGGGTGCGCAGGACCGGGTCCCCCACCACGCGAATCTCCCGGAATGCCATCGCGAACTCCTTTGGTAAGATTTCTCACATTAGGGCTGCCCAGGCGCCGCGGCTTAGGCCTATGGCTTACAGGGCCGCCGCGGGTGCCGGACAGAGCAGAACGGCGGCAAGCCTACGCTCACCGCCGTTCGTTCGCTCCCGCAGCTGGACTCGAACCAGCAACCGTTCGATTAACAGTCGAATGCTCTGCCATTGAGCTATGCGGGAATTTGCAACAGAAAAGATAATAGTCAATGGCG
>NZ_JASOKT010000025.1 GCF_030216305.1 Actinotignum timonense
CTCTTGTTATTCTGAAGCCACGGTGCCGGACCTTGAAAGCCCCGGGCTCCAACTAGCGCCGCTACGAGCGGCATTCGCGCCGTCAGGCGCTCTCAGGTCCGGCACCCTTTTCCCGCCACTCGTTACTTTCCCGCCACTTTTCTACCGCTGCGTGCGCGTCATCGCCGCCACCGCGAACGCCTCACCGCCCGCGCTCCACCGCCGCGCGCTTGCCCGATCTCACCGCGCTGTCATACACGTTTCGCCCCATAATGAACTATCCTTGAGGAGAGTCGTTCATCGATTGTTCATGTCCCCGAAACGAGGAATTCACGTGGGGTTATTCTCTAAATTCTCGCGTTCCACGCGGGTTTTCGACCTAATTGGCGCCCAGGCGGCGCATCTTCCTATCGCCGCCGCGGGCCTCGCGCAGCTGATGACCGCACCGGTTCATGAGCGCGCGGAGTTGCAGCAGCAGTTGCATACCATCGAAAACAATGCAGATGAGTCAAATCACGCGCTCCTCAAAGTGGTAAATAGGTCTTTTGTCCTCCCTTTCGACAGGGAGGATCTTTATGCCCTGACCACCGCAGTTGATAATTGTGTGGACCTCATGGACGAGGTCGGGGAAAACGTAGCGTTCATGCGCCCGCTCACCCTCCCCGATAGCGTGCCCACGGTGGTGGATATTCTCAAGAGCTGCGCTCGGCTTTCCTCGGATATCCTCGCGCATTTCAACCCCACTTCCCCGGATACCCGCGAATACTGGGTGGAAATTAACCAGCTGGAAAACAAGGGCGATTCCCTCTACCGTTCCACCCTCGCCGCGCTTTTTGAAAACGCCACCGACGCCATTGAATTGCTGCGGGTCAAACTGGTTGTGGACACCCTCGAGGACACCGTCGATGCTTTCGAGACGCTCGCCGCCGTGGTCGAGCGCATTGCCCTCAAGGAGTCCTGATTTTGTCCGAGTTGCTCTTTTTGGTGGGCACCGTCGTCGTCATTAGCCTCATTTTTGACTTCACTAACGGTTTTCACGACGCCGCAAATGCCATCGCCACCTCGGTAGCCACCCGCGCGCTGACCCCGGGGGTGGCCCTCGCGATGGCGGCCGTCATGAACTTCCTCGGCGCGATGCTCGGCACCAAAGTGGCCGAAACAATCGGCTCGGGCATCGTTGATATTACCGAGCTGGAGAAAATAACCGGCCTCACCCTGGTGCTTGGCGGGCTGGCCGGCGCGATTGGCTGGAATCTTATTACCTGGTGGCGCGGGCTGCCCTCGTCTTCTTCGCACGCGCTGATTGGCGGGCTGGCCGGGGCGGGTATCGCTTCCCTGGCCACCGTGCACTGGGCGGTTATTTTCGACCGCGTGGTGGTGCCGATGGTTGTTTCCCCCGCGGTTGGTTTCCTGCTCGCCTACCTCATTATGAAAGTGGTGTTGCGCCTGCTCACAGAGGCGCCCTACCACACCACCATGCACCGTTTCCGCTACGCTCAAACGGTTTCCGCCGCGATGGTGGCCCTCGGGCACGGCCTCCAGGACGCCCAGAAAACCATGGGTGTGATCGTGCTGGCCCTCACCGCCGGTGGCTTCCACAATCTTGAAGACGGCATCCCCACCTGGGTGAAACTGGCCGCGGCCGCCGCGATTTCTTTGGGAACCGCGACCGGTGGCTTCCGCATTATGAAAACGCTCGGATCGAAAATTATTGATTTGGATCCGGCCCGCGGTTTCGTTGCGGAAAGCGTGGCCGCGAGTGTTCTTTATACGACGGCGTTTGTGTGGGCCGCCCCGATTTCGACAACGCATACCATTACCTGCGCGATCATGGGGGTCGGGGCCACGAAGCGGCGTTCGGCGGTGCGCTGGTCCGTGGCCGGCAATATTGCCACCGCCTGGATTCTCACAATCCCGGCGGCCGGCGCCCTGGCAGCAGTGGCCACCTGGCTGCTGCGCCTGGTTCTTATCTAAGCCGATTACCCGCTACCCGCACGCTGCTTCGAAATGCGGCGGCGGGCCGGTGCGGCGTCGTCGTACTCATATAGCATCCACAACACAACTGTGCCGCGCAGGATCGTTCCCGCGCGGCACAGTTCGCAAGGTAAACAGCGGAGCTGTTAACCGGTTTAGCCGAAGCGCCCGGAGACGTAATCTTCGGTTTCCTTATGGGTCGGGTTGGAGAAAATCTTTTCCGTCTGGTCGAATTCCACGAGGTGGCCGGGCTTGCCGGTCCCGGCGATATTGAAGAAGCCGGTCATTTCCGAGACGCGCGCCGCCTGCTGCATATTGTGCGTCACGATCACGATCGTGTATTCCTCTTTGAGGCTGTTCATGAGGTCCTCAATCGCGAGGGTGGAGATCGGGTCGAGGGCCGAGCACGGTTCGTCCATGAGGAGCACCTCGGGCTTGACCGCGATGGCGCGGGCGATGCACAGGCGCTGCTGCTGCCCGCCGGAAAGTGAGGAGCCCGGCTTATCGAGGCGGTCCTTCACTTCCTCCCAGAGGTTGGAGCCGCGCAGCGAGCGCTCCACGATTTCCTCCGCGTCGGACTTCTTGATCTTCTGTGAATTGAGCCGCATCCCCGCCAGCACATTGTCGCGAATGGACATGGTGGGGAAGGGATTGGCACGCTGGAAGACCATGCCCACGTGCTGGCGGACGGTCACCGGGTCCACCCCGGGGCCGTAAATATTATTGCCGTCGATGAAGACGTCGCCGGTCACGTAGGCGCCGTCGATCACTTCATGCATACGGTTGAGGGAACGCAGGAACGTGGATTTGCCGCAACCGGACGGGCCGATCAGCGCGGTCACCGAATTCGGTTTGATATCCACATTAACGTTCTCCACGGCGAGAAAATCACCGTAGTAAATGTTCTCGTTACGAACACTAATTCCCTGAGGCACTGTTTTTCCTTTCGGCTGCCGCGTTAGCGGCCCTTCGGGGCGAAGATATGAGCAATCAAGCGCGCCAGCAAGTTGAATACCAGCACGATAAACACCAAGACGAGCGCGCCGCCCCAGGCCAGGTCGAGGTTATTGGCCTTGAACTGCGAGTAGACGAACACCGGGAGCGTCATCATCGGGCCGTTGAACAAGGAGTAGTTGAACGTATCCGAGACGGAGGCGGTAATCATCAGCGGGGCCGATTCGCCGATCACGCGGGCGATGGCGATCACGCAACCGGAAACGATACCCGGCAGCGCGGTCCGCAGCACCACCTTGATGATGGTGCGAGACTTCGTCACGCCGAGCGCGTAGGAAGCTTCGCGCAATTCATTGGAGACGATGCGCAGCATTTCTTCGGTATTGCGGACCACAATCGGCGTCATCAGAACAACAAGGGCGACGGCGCCCATGATGCCATTGCGGAACCCGAGCGCGGGGGCGAGCACCGGGACAATCGCGGCGGCGAAGAGGCCGGCCACGATGGAGGGGATGCCCGTCATAATATCGACCAGGAAGGTCACCGAGCGGCCGAACCAGCCACCCCTGTTGTATTCCACCAGGTAGATGGCCGTCAGAATACCGAGCGGGATGGCGATGAGCGCCGTGATGCCGGTGATAATGAGCGTACCTACGATGGCGTGGCCGAGGCCGGGCTGAGCGCCGGGCAGGGACATGCCGAGGGTGGAGTTATTGAGGAACGAGTAGCTGAGGATCGGGAGGGCTTCCACGATCACGGTGTAGAGCAGCGAGAGCAGCGGGAGCACCGCGAGCACGAAAGCACTGGTGATGAGCACGGTGGCCATGCGGTTGGCGCCGCGGCGCGGGCCTTCCACCGCGTACCCGACGATCCGAATCACGAGGAAGAAGACGAGCAAGCCCACCAGGACCGCGCCGAAAAGCGAATCCGCTTTGAAGCCGAAGTGGAAGAGCAGCCAGGAGGCCAGCATGCACACCACGAGCACGGCCCAGTTGAAGAACTTGGGCAGGCGGCCGTATTCAGAGGCGAAGATCGGGGTGCCTTCGGTGACGGTGTCCGTGCTGCCGGCGCGGGCGTTGCCGCCGTTGCCGCCGTTGCCGCCGTTGCCGCCATTGCCGCCGGGCAGCGTGCCGCTACCGGGCAGTGCGTGCGCGCCGCCGTCGGGCTGGCCGGCGGGGGTCTGTGTTACGTCAGTACTCATTAGGCATTCGCTCCTGAGAATTCTGCGTACCGGGCCAGAACGCGCCGCGCCAACCAATTGACCACGAAGGTCAGGGCAAAGAGCATGAGGCCGATACCGATAAGGACCTGGCGCTGCAGACCGGGATGAGCTTCAGGGAAGTTCAGGGCGATCTGCGAGGCGATGGTGGAGTGCTGCCCCGGGGAGAAGAGGTTGAAGTTCACCTGCAGGCCGGCCGAGAGCACCATGAGAAGTGCCATCGTTTCGCCCAGGGCGCGCCCCAGGCCCAGCATGGCCGCGGAGACGATACCGGAACGGCCCACCGGGAGCACGGTCATCTTAATCATTTCCCAGCGGGTGGCGCCCAGGCCGAGGGCTGCTTCTTCCAGCAGCTTCGGGGTCTGGAGGAATACTTCGCGGCACAGCGAGGTGATAATCGGCAGGATCATAATGGCCAGCACCAGGCCGCCCATCATGATGTTTCGGGCCGGCGGCGTGAAGGCCACCAGGCTGGGCTGGAGGGGCCACCAATCGAATTGGGCCAGTCCGCCTTCTTCACCCATGAACGGAACGTGATCCACCCACCACTGGAGCGGCGGAGTGAGCACATTGGAGACCCATTCGAAAACGGGGCGCACAATCGGTTCGAGGGTGCGAATACCCCACAGGCCGAAGACCACGGAGGGGATGGCCGCGAGCAGGTCAATAATGTAGCCGAGGACGGAGGCGAAACGCCGGTGCGCGAAATGCGAGATGAACAGCGCAATCGCTACCGCGAAGGGTACGGCGAGGGCCAGGGCCAGGAGTGCGGAGAGCACGGTCCCGAAGAGGGCCGCCCCGGCGTACTGCCAGAAGCCCATGCCCTTCGTGAAATCTGCTGTCCCGGAGATTTCTTCCTTACCGGCAATGAATGCCGGATATGACTCGAGGAGCAGGAAGATGAAAACGGCGCCCAGGATGAGGATGATGAATGCTCCAGCTCCGATGGCTAGGCCGTTGAAGGTAGTGTCTGCAACGCGGCGACGCGCGCGTTTGGTCGGGCGGGCCGGCACTGCAGTCTGACCCACCTCCGGGGAGGTTTCCTGAGCGGTACGCTCAAGAACCTCCCCGGCTGCGTTATCTCGTTCAGTCATATCGACTTTCAGATAGGGGTATTCGGTTGTCTAACCGCTGGTTTACTTGATGGTATCGATGACGGCCATGGCCTGCTTGCGCAGGGTGTCCGAGATCGGAGCGTTACCACCGTTGGCCGCGAAGGCGGCCTTCTGGCCTTCTTCGGAGACGACGTAGGTGAAGAAGGCCTTGACCAGTTCACCGGTGGAGGCATCCTTGTATTCCTGGCAGCCGATGAGGTAGGAAAGCATGACGACCGGGTAGGCACCCTTGACGGAGCCATCGCGCTTGAGGTCCTTGTTGAGGAGGGTGTCCGTGGCGCCTTCGGCGGCCGGGGAGTCATCCACCACGCGGGCGGCGGCTTCCGGTTCGGGGCCGATGAACTCATCGCCAACCTTGACCTTCACCGGGGTGAGGGTTTCGATCTGGGAGTAGTCGGCGTAGATGATGGAGTTCGGGGTGGAGAGGGCCAGCTGGACCACACCGGAGGTGGATTCTGCGGACTGACCGCCCTGGATCGGCCAGGTTTCTTCCGAGCCGTAGGTCCAGACCTCGGGGGCGGCTTCTTCCAGGTAGGACTGGAAGTTACCGGTGGTGCCGGACTTTTCCGCGCGGTGGATCGGGATAATGGTTTCGTCCGGGAGCTTGACGCCGGAGTTGGTGGCGGCAATGGCCGGGTCGTTCCACTTTTCGATCTGGCCGGAGAAGATCTTCGCGATGGTGGGAGCGTCGAGCTTGAGCTCCTTGACACCTTCGAGGTTCACGGCGATCGCAATGGGGGAAATGTAGACGGGCAGTTCCACGGCAACGTCGGTCTTGCAGGTATTGGAGACCTGGGCGAGTTCTTCCGACTTGAGGGCCGAGTCCGTACCGGCGTACTGCACCTGGCCGGAGAGGAACTGCTGGCGGCCGGTGCCGGAGCCGGTGGGCTCGTAGTTCACGGTCACGCCCGAGTTCGCGATGGTGAAGTTATCGCGCCAGGCCTGCTGGGCCTTCTGCTGCGAGGAAGCACCGGAGCCGGAGATGGTGCCCGAGAGGTTCGAGCCGCTGTCCGCGGCCTGGGTGGTGGCGTCACCCTTGGCAGCTTCGGTGGTGGCAGAAGTCGTTGCGTCCCCACCACAGGCGGAAAGGGTCAGAGCAAGAGCGGTGGCACCAGCAAGTGCCGAGATCTTCATGGTCTTCACTGTTTAATCCTTGCGTGTTCAGGAACGCCCGTTTCGGCGCTCGCTGGTTCGAGCCTAGGAAGCGAGGGTTACGGTGGCCCACACCGGAGGTAAACAGAAGGTTAACGGGCTTGTAGCATGTCTCACAGGATGCGGCCGCTGGTCACGGGCCGCTAGTGTTCGGTGTGGACGGGACGGAAGCGTTCGACATCCACCGCGTGGTCGCCTTTCATATGGACGACGAGGATTTCTCCGGTTTTGAGGTAGGGGTCGCCGTCGGGGAGCTTTTCTTTCACGTGGTGGCCACCGTGTTTTTTAACGACGTCGATAACGGTACCCAGGGTGGGGCGATGCAAGCTGACCGCCGTGGGAGCTCCGGCATCGGTCAGGACAGCCTCGATGGTTTTACGTACTCCGGCGGGGTTCTTCGCGTGGGAGTGTTCGGTGAGGGCAGCGACGCAGGTAAGGGAAACTCCGGAGGCTTGCGCGTAGGGGGCGATGGTGGCGGTGCAGCGCTGCCAGGGGGAGGATACGAGGCGGTCCACGCCGTAGACGCTGAGCACCGAGCTGATGGTGCGAGCCCGGGAGGCGCCGTGCGGGGTGAGGGGCCGGGTTTTTTCACTTCCGTTCCACGCCGAACGTTTTTGGGCGCGGGCGTGGCGAACTAGCAGCACCGCACGGGTGGTGAGTTCCCCGCGTTCCCAATATTTCAGGACGCGTTTGAGCATGGTGCGTTCGTCTTTATAGCTGAGTTTTTCGAGGGCGGTTTCCGCGTTCATCCAGCGCGACCGGGTGATTTCCCCGGGGTGGGCTGTGGGGAATTCGGGGCGGGCGGCAACCGGCCGCGAGCGCGGGGTGAGCGGGCGGGCCACCCAGTAAAAAACTCGTTTTTTCTTACCCGAGGAGAGGGTGTAGCCGATGGAGGGCAGGGGCCGCTGCAGGGCGATATGCTCGCCGGTTTCTTCGTAGACTTCCCGCACGGCTGCCATGCGCGGGCCTTCGCCGGGCTTGTATTTGCCCTTGGGGAAGGACCAGTCTTTGTAGCTATCCCGGCGTACGAGTAGCACCTGGAATTCGCCACCTTTTTTGCGCCACACAACGGCGCCCGCAGCATGAACGCTGCTCATCACTCCCCCTTCGGCATAGTTGGTACGGATATGTGCTGGCCCCGGTTTGCCCGGCCCGGGCTTCCTAGTCCCCTCCTGCCACGCGGGAGCGTGCTTGTTTCATGAGCAGCTCCTGGATATCGACGAGCGGGCGGCCCTTGGGGCTGAGGTTGTGGCGTACCCATCCGTCCGGGCCCAGGTGCCACGAGCTAGTGGTATCCGCGGTGGCCACATCCACCAGTTCCACCAGGCGGTCCACCATATCCGGGTCCGTGATCTTGATGAGGGCTTCGATGCGCCGATCCAGGTTGCGATGCATGAGATCGGCAGAGCCGATGAAGACATCTGCGTCGCCGTCGTTACAAAAAGCGTAGATACGCGAGTGTTCGAGGTAGCGACCCAAGATGGAACGAGCTTTGATGTTATCGGAAAGCCCGGGGATGCCGGCGCGTAGGGCGCAAATACCGCGCACCTGGATGCTGACTTTCACGCCGGCTTGGCTGGCCCGGTAGAGGGCGTCGATGGTGGCTTCGTCCACGATGGAATTGACTTTGAATTTCACCCAGGCGGGTTTGCCAGCGTTCTTGTTTTCAATTTCGCGTTCGATCCGGTCGATGAGTCCGGAGCGGATGCCGGTGGGCGCCACGAGGAGCCGGTGGAAGCGTTCCTGCCGAGAGTAGCCAGAGAGCTGGTTGAAGAGCCGGGTGAGATCCTGGCCCACATCCCGGTTGGAGGTGAGCAGGCCCAGGTCTTCATAGCCGCGGGCGGTTTTCGGGTTGTAGTTGCCGGTGCCCACGTGGCAGTAGCGGCGCAGGCCGTCGGATTCTTGGCGAACCACCAGCGCGAGCTTGCAGTGGGTTTTCAGCCCGATCATTCCGTAGACCACATGTACCCCGGCCCGCTCGAGTTTGCGCGCCCATTCGATATTGCGCTGCTCATCGAAACGCGCCTTGATTTCCACGATGGCGAGGACCTGTTTGCCGGCCCGGGCCGCCCGGATAAGCGAGTTCACGATGGGGGAATCCCCCGAAGTGCGGTAGAGGGTTTGTTTGATGGCGAGGACCTGCGGATCCGCGGCCGCCTGGGCAATGAATTGCTGCACCGAGGTGGAGAAGGATTCGTAGGGGTGGTGGAGCAGCACATCATGATCGCGCAGCTTCGCGAAGAAATCAGCCGGTTTGGCTGATTCGGCATCCGTGAGCCCGGTGGGCGTGACGGGCACATACTTCGGGTATTTGAGCCCGGGCCGGTCCAGATCGTGGAGTTGCTCGAGGGATTGCAGGTCCAGAGGCGCGGGCAGCCGGTAGGTATCCGAAGGGCTCACGCTCATTTCCTTCTGGAGGAAGCTGAGGGTGGCATCATCCATATCCTCATCTACTTCCAGGCGCACCACCGGCCCGAAGCGGCGCCGAAGCAGTTCGCGTTCCAGGGCGGTGAGGAGGTTTTCTGCGTCGTCTTCTTCGACTTCTAGGTCCTCATTGCGGGTGACGCGGAAGGTGGCGTAGCTTTGCACATCCATCCCGGGGAAGAGTTCACCCAGGTGGTGCCCGATGAGTTCCTCCAGGGGCAGGAATTCAATATCACTGCCGGCTTCCACCGGAACGTTTTCCGGGCTGTAGGCGGTGCCATCTTCCCCGATCATGAGGAATCGCGGGAGCAGATCCGGCACTTTCACCCGCGCGAAAGCGGAAGAACCGCGCCGATCTTTGAGGACCACGGCGAGGTTGAGAGAAAGCCCGGAAATATAAGGGAAGGGATGGGAAGGATCCACGGCGAGCGGGGTGAGGACGGGGAAAATCTCATCCTTGAAGAGCTTGGAGAAGCGCTGCTGCACCTGCGCATCCAGCTCATTCCAGCGGCGGATAAAAACGCCCTGGCCTTCAAGCTTGGGCTTGATATCTTCCGAGTAGACCTTGGCTTGGCGCGCGGTGAGTTCATGGGTGCGTTCCGCGATACCCTTCATGACCTGGCGCGGGGTGAGGCCGGATGCTGCCACCACTCCGATGCCGGTATCAATACGGCGCTTGAGGCCGGCCACCCGCACCATGAAGAACTCATCGAGGTTCGAGGAGAAAATGGAGAGGAACCAAGCACGTTCCAGGAGCGGCAGGGTTTCATCTTCCGCCTGTTCCAGCACTCGCTCATTGAAAGCCAACCAGGAGAGTTCCCGATCCGCGAAGCGCCCTTCGGGAAGCTGGGATTCTTCCGGGGCTTTCGCGGAACGCTTGGCGAGTTTGCGCGATTCCTTGGCCATATCCGTGAGGGATTTGGTGGAGACCGGCGAACCGAGCCGCACCGCCTGCAAGAAAGTTTCATGCGGGGTGGGTTCCACGGCACTGGCGCCCTCCCGGGCCGCCAGGCGGGCGCGGGTAGCCGAAACGGCTGGTTCGGGTTGCAGTTCATAGCGGACATGCCGTTCGGCCTGCGTGAAACCGGCCTTCCCGTAGACATGCACCGCGGCGGAATTCGCGGCATCAACATAGAGGATGCAGCGCGAGAAACCCCGCGAGCCGGTGGTGACAAGCGCCCAGGCCGTCAGCAGTTTCCCGATGCCCTTGCCGCGGTGTTCCGGGGCCACCGCGAGCACGTAGAGTTCCAGCACATTCGCTTCGCTCGGTTCGCTGGCTGCGCCGGGATCACTGGCCGCGTTCACTTCGGCTGCGCCGGATTCGCTGCCCGCACCGGATTCAGCCGTGGCACCCCCAAGCACATTCGGCTTGAGCCACACAAAGCCAACGAGTTCACCTTGGCAGCGCGCGGTTACCAGGAGCTCCGGAGTGAACCAGGGCGCTTCCATGCGTTCGCGCAGATCCTCCGCGGTGAGCTGGCCCTGATCGGGCAGATCCGCAAAAGCTTCCGCGTTGAGACGCGCAATATCCTCCAAATCCGCGGCCGGATCCACCGGAGCCAGCACGATTCCCGGCAGAGTCCACAGGGCCGGGGCAGGATTTTCTTCCGTAACCGGGCGCTCCAACACGAGGAGGGTGCGCCCTGGGTAGAGCTGGGATGATGCCGCGAGTTCCTGGGCGGCCGGCAAATCCCCGTGCGCCCATACTGCGGTTTCCCCCGCATCCAGAACGGTGCGCAGCAATTCCGTACCGGCACCCTTGCCGCGGGCTTCCGGACGCACGGCCAATTCCACATCCCCGGTGCGCCCGGAATGAGCCACCCCGACCACGGGATCCCCGAGAGTCCACACCCGCGAACTTTCCGCGCCCGCGGCAATATCCAGAAGCGTTTGCTCGCTGAACGGCGCGACGCCATCCGCCGCGAAGCATTCTTGGGCGAGCTGGTTAAAAAGCGCGGCCTGATCCGGCTGCGGTGTTCCGGCAACGATACTCATAGGAGGGCTCCTTTTTCCTGCTACCTCTTAACCGTAGTCGATGACTACGACAGAAAAGTTACGTCCAAGCAAACGAACGACGGCGCAGTTCCCCTCAGCCAAGGGCTTCCTCCCCGATACCGTGAATTTCGAGCCGGCTGGCGCCGCTACCGGAACGGGCAAGCCTTCCCGCAAGTGTCGGCCGGCGCTCCTCCAGGAACGGCCCCGCTCCGCTACGAAACCGCTACGAAAGCGTGCCGCGCACCGCCCGAGCCCCGGCAGCGCGGAATTCCCGCGCCGTTTCCAGCAGCGCCGCATCGCGGCGCGTGACCGGCGTGGCCAGCGGGTGCTCATCACTGGGGATCCAGAGCGGATCCACTTCGGCAAGGGTGTCACACAGGCGGGCAGAGCTGGCCAGCACCTCCGCGAAGTCCCCGCTGAAGGAACCGGCAAACACCTCATCCCAACTGGATTGCACTTCCCCGAGAGTGGGGGTTTTCTCCAGTTTCTCCGCGCCGTCAGCTCCTTGGGAGCCGAGCTTTTCCCGCGCGGCAGTGAGCCGCGCGGCGGCGTCGTTCGGGAAACGCCGCAACCATTCGCGCAGCAAGTAGCCGCGCCACAGCATTCCGGGGAGAGTGCTTTCCGGGGAACGCGCCCAGGCTTCGGCGATGACATCGATGCCTTCGGTGGCGACGAGGTCCAGCACGCGGGCGCGCACCTCCGGGTCCTCGGTGTGGTAACCGGCGCCGGGCAGGAGGGCCTGGGCCGCGGTGTGGGCGAGCTCGCTGTGGTAGGCGACGTCCGCTTCACCTTCGATGGACTCGAGCTGGTCCGGTTTCATCTGGGCCGGACGGCGAAAACTACTAGCCATAATTTTTCCTCCACTCGCTCGGGGCGCGCCAGTGCGCTCGCTCACTCTTCCATTGTCGCACCTCAGGGCGGGCCTTAGTGCGGCTTTGAGCTGTTTTCCGCCGATTACGTAAAGGAGTTGCGGGATGAGCGACAGCGCGCAAGTGCGGTTTTCCACACAGATTCGCCCCGATTTTTTACCAGCGGGCCAAAGCGCGCTACACTACTTCGTGGGCCTCTAGCTCCAACGGTCAGAGCACTGGACTTTTAATCCAAGGGTTGTGGGTTCGAATCCCACGGGGCCTACCATTTTCTTCG